>NZ_BDMA01000023.1:0-181062 GCF_002003485.1 Metapseudomonas resinovorans | reverse complement strand
TGTAATCGCGCTGGCTACGTCGTACACCTTCTGCCATGGAGCGCTCCTGAAAATAAGGGCAAAGGTGTAAACCTTATTCAGGACGGGACAAATCCAATGAAAAAAGCCCGGCATTCATGCCGGGCTTTTTCGTGTGGAGCGGAACTCAGTACTCCGGGTCGCCTTTCAGGCTGGCTTCTGCTGCCTTGGCCAGATCCGGCGGGAGGAAGTCCTTGTCCGGGTTGTAGTCGGGCTTGAGGAATGCGGCCAGCGCTTCCAGGTCGCCCGGACTCAGGGTGCCGGCAGCCTGCTTCAGACGCAGGTTGTCGAGGATGTAGTCATAGCGCGCGTTGTTGTAGTCACGCACCGAGCTGTACAGCTGGCGCTGGGCGTCGAGCACGTCGACGATGTTGCGGGTACCCACCTGGTAGCCGATCTCGGTGGCTTCCAGTGCGCTCTGGTTGGAGATGATCGACTGCTTGCGTGCTTTCACCTGTTCCACGTCGGTATTCACCGCGCGGTGGAAGTTGCGGGTGTTCTGCACAATGTTGCGGCGCAGGCTTTCACGTTGCTGCTCGGTCTGGTTCAGGCGCTGATAGGACTCGCGCACTTGCGAGCTGGTCAGGCCGCCGCTGTAGATAGGAATGTTCAGCTGCAGGCCGATGCTGCGCTGCTCCACGTCGCCACTGATGTTCTGCCGCGTGCTGCCCGCGGTGTTGCTGAAACCGAGGCTGTCGTTGTCGCCCTTCTGGTAGCTGGCCACCGCATCCAGGGTCGGCGCGTGGCCGGCCTTGCGCTGGCGCAGGGTTTCTTCGGCGGCGTCGACGGCGTAGTTGGCGGCCTGCAGGTTGAGGTTCTGCTGGGCAGCGGTGTCGACCCATGCCTTCGCATCGTTCGGGGCGGGTACCACGACCGGCAGGGTGTGGCGAATGCCCTCGATGGAGGGGTACTCGCGGTTGGTCAGGGTCACCAGCGCCTGGAAGGCGTCTTCCACGTTGCGCTCGGCGATTATCCGGTTGGCACGGGAGGTGTCATAACCGGCCTGGGCTTCCAGCACGTCGGTCTTGTCCGACAGGCCTACATCGAAGCGCTCGTTGGCCTGGTCGAGCTGGCGCTTGAACGCTGCTTCCTCGGCCTTGGTGGAGGCCAGGTTGTCCTGGGCACGCAGCACGGAGAAGTAGGATTCCGCAGTCTGCAGGATCAGATCCTGCTGAGTCGCGGAGAAGTCCAGCGCGGCCTGCTCGGTGAGGGACTCCGCGGCCTTCAGCTGGAACCAGCGGTCGGCCCGGAAGATCGGCTGGCTCAGGGTCGCCTGGTAAGCGATGCCGCTGCGCGAAAAGGTGTTGGAGGGGTCGTCCAGCTTGGTCCGGGTGTCGTTGGACGTGGCGCCGCCGTTTATCTGCGGCAGCAGGCCGGAACGAGCCTGGGGTACGGCCTCGCGTTGCGCTTCGTAGTTGGCGCGGGAAGCGGCGAGGTCAGCGTTGTTGTCGACGGCGTCCTTGTAGACGGTCACGAGGTCCGTCTTGGCTGACAGGGGGGCATCTACGGCCCAGGCGGTTCCGGCAAAGGCGGAAGCCACGGCGATGGCCAGCGAGAGTCTGCGCAGCATGATCAATCCTGGATACTGAGGTGTCGGGCAAGGCTACGGGGGCGCTGGGGGCGGGTCAAGACGCCCTGGCAGCGGCCTCAGTGTAGTTTGCGACAAGCTATGTTGCCTGCCTGCAACAATCCTTTCCGGTTGAGGTACTTGCGTCACTTGTCGACGCGCTGGTCACATTATTCTGACCACCGGGTTGGTTTTCTCGGGTGAGCTTGTTTAGACTGCGCGAGTTCTTGTCGGGGTGCCTCGAATCGGAGGCTGAGATCGGAGAGTTCCGGATCCCGTTGAACCTGATCAGGTTAAAGCCTGCGTAGGGAACAAGATGTGCCTCCCCATCCCGCATTCCGGGAGGCCCCTCTCGGCACCAGTCCCGGTGCACTCTCTTTCAGGTTCGCTCCGACATCATCCCAGGAGCCAGCCCGATGACCGCAAAACAACAAAAGAACCTGAGCGAAAGCGCCCAGGTCGACCAGCAATCCATCCAGCCTTTCCCCCGTTCGCAGAAAGTCTATGCGCAGGGCTCCCGCCCGGATATCCGCGTGCCCATGCGCGAAATCAGCCTGGATGTGACGCCCACCGCCTTCGGTGGCGAGATCAATGCCCCGGTCACTGTCTATGACACGTCTGGTCCGTACACCGACCCGAGCGTCAGCATCGATGTGCGCAAGGGCCTGGCCGACGTGCGTTCGCCCTGGATCGAAGACCGCAACGACATCGAGCGCCTGCCGGGCCTGACCTCCGAGTTCGGCCAGCGTCGCCTGGCCGATGCCGAGTTGTCGGCCATGCGTTTCGCCCATGTGCGCAACCCGCGTCGCGCCAAGGCCGGGCGCAACGTCACCCAGATGCACTACGCGAAGCAGGGCATCATCACGCCCGAGATGGAATACGTCGCCATCCGCGAGAACATGAAACTGGCCGAGGCACGCGCCGCCGGCCTGCTCAAGGAGCAACATCCGGGGCAGAGCTTCGGCGCCAGCATCCCGAAGGAAATCACCCCGGAGTTCGTCCGCGAGGAAATCGCCCGAGGCCGCGCCATCATCCCGGCGAACATCAACCACGTGGAACTGGAGCCGATGATCATCGGCCGTAACTTCCTGGTGAAGATCAACGGCAACATCGGCAACTCGGCACTGGGTTCGTCCATCGAAGAAGAAGTGGCCAAGCTGACCTGGGGCATCCGCTGGGGTTCGGACACCGTGATGGACCTGTCCACCGGCAAGCACATCCATGAAACCCGCGAGTGGATCATCCGCAACTCGCCGGTACCGATCGGCACCGTGCCGGTCTACCAGGCCCTGGAGAAGGTTGGCGGCATCGCCGAAGACCTGAACTGGGAGCTGTTCCGCGACACCCTGATCGAACAGGCCGAGCAGGGCGTGGACTACTTCACCATCCACGCCGGCGTACTGCTGCGCTATGTGCCGCTGACCGCCAAACGCGTGACCGGCATCGTTTCGCGCGGCGGTTCGATCATGGCCAAGTGGTGCCTGGCTCACCACAAGGAGAACTTCCTCTACACCCACTTCGAGGAAATCTGCGAAATCATGAAGGCCTACGACGTCAGCTTCTCGCTCGGCGATGGCCTGCGTCCGGGTTCCATTGCCGATGCCAACGACGCCGCCCAGTTCGGCGAGCTGGAAACCCTCGGCGAGCTGACCAAGATCGCCTGGAAGCACGATGTACAGACCATGATCGAGGGCCCCGGCCACGTGCCGATGCACCTGATCAAGGAGAACATGGACAAGCAGCTGGAATGCTGCGACGAGGCGCCGTTCTACACCCTCGGCCCGCTGACCACCGACATCGCCCCCGGTTACGACCACATCACCTCCGGCATCGGCGCCGCGATGATCGGCTGGTTCGGTTGCGCCATGCTCTGCTACGTGACCCCGAAGGAGCACCTGGGTCTGCCGAACAAGGATGACGTGAAGACCGGCATCATCACCTACAAGATCGCCGCCCACGCGGCCGACCTGGCCAAGGGGCATCCGGGCGCGCAGATCCGCGACAACGCCTTGTCCAAGGCGCGCTTCGAGTTCCGCTGGGAGGATCAGTTCAACCTCGGCCTGGACCCGGACACCGCGCGGTCCTTCCACGACGAAACCCTGCCGAAGGATTCGGCCAAGGTGGCGCACTTCTGCTCCATGTGCGGACCGAAGTTCTGCTCCATGAAAATCACCCAGGAAGTGCGTGACTACGCCAAGGAAAATGGCCTGACCGACGAACAGAAGGCCATCGAGGCCGGCTTCGCCGAGCAGTCCGGGCGCTTCAAGGACGAGGGATCGGTAATCTACAAGCAAGTGTGAGCGTCAGCTCCGGAGCGATGAACAGGCACTGACCTGTCATCCCCACGCTGGAAGCCGGGCCTCGTGCCCGGCTTTCCGGTTTGTGGCCAATTCATAACTACAGTCCATCAGGGCAACTGCCAACGTGAACACCCCGACCAGCTACTCGCCGTCCATCCCGGTCGCCTTCGACCAGCGCGTTCTCGGCACGCGCGATCTGTTTTCCCTCTGGTTCTCCCTCGGCCTTGGCCTGATGGTGCTGCAGACCGGCGCGCTCCTGGCGCCTGGCCTCGGTGCCAGCGACGCACTGCTGGCGATACTGCTAGGCGTCGGAGTCGGCGTGCTGCTGCTGGGTGCGGCCGCGATGATCGGCAGCGATACCGGCCTTGCCTCCATGGCGTCGATGAAGCTCAGCCTCGGCTCGGCGGGCGCGACCTTGCCAGCCTTCCTCAATCTGCTGCAACTCGTGGGCTGGGGCGCCTTCGAGATCATCGTGATGCGCGACGCGGCCAGCCTGCTGGTCAGTCGTGGCCTGGGCGAGGGCAGCCTGTGGGCTTCACCCACCCTCTGGACCCTGGTGTTCGGCGCCCTGGCCACCTTGCTCGCGGTCGCCGGCCCGCTCGCCTTCGTGCGACGCATCCTGCGCCGCTGGGGCATCTGGCTGCTGCTGGGCGCCTGTGTCTGGCTGACCTGGGACCTGTTCAACCGCGCTGATTTCTCGGCCCTGATGGCGCGAGCTGGCGATGGCTCGATGAGCTTCGCCCTGGGCTTCGATATCGCCATCGCCATGCCGCTTTCCTGGCTGCCGCTGATCGCCGACTACTCGCGCTTCGGCCGTCGTGGTGGCGGCGTCTTCGCCGGTTCGGCCCTGGGCTTCTTCATCGGTTGCCTGTGGCTGATGGGGCTGGGCGTGGCCTACACCCTGGCGTTCGCCGAGGGCGCCGATGCCAACGCACTGCTGCTGGCCCTGGCCGGCGCGGGCATGGGAATACCGCTTCTGCTGATCCTGCTGGACGAGTCGGAAAAGGCCTTTGCCGATATCCACTCGGCGGCAGTGTCCAGCGGTATCCTGCTGCCGCTGAAGGTCGAGCAACTGGCGCTGGCCATCGGTTTGCTCTGCACCCTGGTCGCCTGGTTCGCGCCGTTGGCCGAGTACCAGAACTTCCTGCTGCTGATCGGCTCGGTATTCGCGCCGCTGTTCGGTGTGGTGCTGGTGGATCACTTCGTCCTGCGTCGCCGCCGCGCCGAACTGGCGCCGCGCGTGGCATTGCGCTGGGACACGCTGGTGGCCTGGGGTTGCGGCGTCGCGATCTACCACCTGCTGGCCAATCGTTGGCCGGAGCTGGGTGCAACCCTGCCGGCACTGCTGGCAGCCGGCGGGTTGCAATTGTTGCTGGGACGCTTCAGCCGCGTCCGGGGAAATACTGGGGCTTCAGTATTCCGTTGAGCTGCGGGTAGGGGATGCGAATCTCCGGGTGCCCGCTGGAGTAGGGCGCGATGCTGTACACGTCGTATTTGAGCAGCATCGCACCGTAGCCGAGGCCCACATTGGCGGTGCGTTCGAACGGCCAGGTCTTGATGAAGTCGGGGTCCTGGTCGAACTTGTTGGTCGCCAGCCAGCGAAGGTGGGCCTGCTCGGCGACTTTCCAGAAGGCCTCTTCCTGGCCGGGCAGCAACATGTCGCCAAGGCTCAGCGGCTTCTCAAGCTTGCGGTCGTAGTTGATGAAGCCGCGTCCGGGCATGCCATGGGCGCCACCGGTGAAGAGGTAGCTGGACAGCTCCACCAGCAAGAGCTTGTCGTGCTGCTCCAGCACCTTGGCTTGCAGGTAGCTGCTCCAGCCCGGTTCGGCGCTGGCGAGGAAGTCCCTCTCATAGGATTCGAGCGACGCCGGAAGCGGCTCGCCGGGGCCGTTCTGGGTCATTTTCAGCAGTCGCTGATTGATCAGTGAATTGAGCTGCGGCTCGTCGGCGAAGCTGATGGTGTCGATGTTCACCAGTGGACAGGCTTCACCCTGGCAGCCGGGCTTCAGGTGTTCCCAGGCGTGGCGCTGCGGTTCCAGTTTGGCGCTGCCGCCGGGCAGCATCTGGCAGGCGCTGAGCAGGACGCCGAGGCTGGCGGCGGCGAGGAGTCGGGCGAGGGGCATCGGCTTCATCATTCAGGTGCGGATTCCGAAAAAGTGCAGGCTTCGACTGCCATCGGGGCCGTGAGTTCGCGTTTCCCGGGCAGCTTTTCGCCGCGCATCTTCCCAGTCCGTGCCCCGTCTGCAAAGAGGCTGCAGCCTGCTCGACCAAGGGGTAGGATGCGCGAATCGAAGCCTTCCGCAGCAGTGAGACCCACCCATGACCGAAACCTTCAAGCCGGGCCCCGACGCTGTCGAGATCGTCGAACGAGAAACCTGTTTCCAGGGTTTCTACCGCCTGGACCGCCTGAGCCTGCGCCATCGCTTGTTCTCCGGCGACATGGGGCCGGTCATCCATCGGGAACTTTTCGTCCGTCACGATGCTGTCTGTGTGCTGCCCTATGATCCGCAACGGGATGCGGTGGTGCTGATCGAACAATTCCGCGTCGGTGCCTTCGGCAAGAGCGAAAGCCCGTGGCTGCTGGAGCTGGTGGCGGGGTTGATCGACAAGGACGAGGAACCGGAAGAGGTCGCCCGTCGGGAAGCCGTCGAAGAAGCCGATCTGCAGTTGACTTCGCTGTGGCCGATCACCACCTACTATCCTTCACCAGGGGGCTCCAACGAGCGTGTGCACCTGTACCTCGGACGTTGCGACAGCAGCGGTGCGGGAGGCGTACACGGGCTGGCGGAGGAGGGCGAAGATATCCGCGTGCATGTGCTGCCGCTGGAAGACGCCCTGGCCCTGATGCGTGAAGGGCGGCTGGACAATGCCGCGAGTATGCTGGCCCTGCAGTGGCTGGCGCTGAACCGTGCTGAAGTCAGGGGGTTGTGGACGTGAATCTGTTGCGCGATCGCTACCGGGTCGATCTCATCGGGCTGCAAGCAGCCTGTGAGGCGAACTACGCGCGCTTGATGCGTCTGCTTCCGCAGATGCGTGAGGTGCGGGGTTCCCGACGCGTCGCGCTGAGCCAGGGCGAGCGCCTGCTCGGGGTATTGGCCCTGGAAGTGGTCGAAGCCTGCCCCTATACCACCACGCTGCAGGTGCGCCAGGAGCACAGTCTGCCCTGGCTGCCGTCGCCGCAGCTGGAAGTGCGCGTCTACCATGACGCGCGCATGGCGGAAGTGGTCGGTGCCGAGAATGCACGGCGATTCCGCAGCGTGTATTCCTATCCCAACGCCGACATGCACCAGCCTGATGAGAAGAGTCAGCTCAATCTCTTCCTCGGTGAGTGGCTGAGCCATTGCCTGGCTTGTGGCCACGAGCTGGAACCGGTCGTCCTCTGATCTCTGGGCGGACGCCCCCCGCGATCGACGGCCTTTCCTGCAGGTCCTGCTTTTGTCTGCAAGAGCCTGCGACTGGTCGGCCAGGTTGATCCGCAGCCGCTAACTGTGAACCATTCCCGCTTCGCGGGTTTACCCATTGCGCGCGCAAAACCATAATCGGAACATCTTGCCCGAGGAGAAGGCCTTGCCCAATCCAGTCCCCCCTGCCGCTGACGAGTCGGTGCTGCTGGTGCAGCTGTCCGACAGCCACCTGTTCGCCGAGGCGGACGGCAAGCTGCTGGGCATGGAAACCCGCGACAGCTTGCAGCGGGTGATCGACCAGGTGCTCCGGGAGCAGCCGCACATCGACCTGGTACTGGCTACGGGCGACTTGTCCCAGGACGGCTCGGTCGAGTCCTACGAAGCATTCCGTGATCTGACCGCGGTCATTCCCGCGCCTGCCCGCTGGTTCCCGGGCAATCACGATGAAGTTCCGGTGATGCGTGATGTGTGCGCTGGCACCGCCGAGCTGGAACCCATCGTCGATTTCCCCCATTGGCGTCTGGTTTTGCTGGATTCCACCATCGCCGGCGCGGTGCCCGGACATTTCCCCGCCGAGCAGCTGGCATTTCTGGAAAGCGCCCTCGAAGGAGCCGGCGAGCGCCATGTGCTGGTCAGCTTCCATCATCATCCGGTGCCCATCGGCTGCACCTGGATGGACCCGATCGGTGTACGCAACCCCGACAGCCTGTTCGCCGTGCTGGATCGTTATCCACAGGTGCGGGCGCTGCTCTGGGGCCACGTTCACCAGGAGTTCGACCAGCTCCGCAATGGCGTACGCCTGCTGGCGTCGCCATCCACCTGCGTGCAGTTCGCGCCGGGCAGCGAGGATTTCTGCGTGGGTAACGAGGCGCCGGGCTATCGCTGGCTGCGCCTGACCCGGGATGGCCGTGTGGAAACCGGCGTTTCGCGCGTCACCGGGATCACCTTCGAAGTGGACTACAGCATCAAGGGTTATTGACCTTCGCGCCGCGGCACGGCAAGAAGTACAACTTTCCCTCGATCTGCCAGGAAACCGCGTGTCCAGCTCGCAACCCAGCCTCCTTTATATCCACGGCTTCAACAGCTCGCCGTCATCGCTCAAGGCGCGCCAGCTCGGCACGCTCATGCAGCGCCTCGGCCTGGCCGAACGCCTGCGGGTTCCGGCCCTGCATCATCATCCGCGACTGGCCCTCGGCCAGCTCGAGGCGGCTATCGCCGAACTGGGGCGCCCGGTGCTGGTCGGCAGCTCACTGGGCGGCTACTATGCGACCCACCTGGCCGAACGCCACGGCCTGAAGGCCGTGCTGATCAACCCCGCGGTCGCCCCGCATCGGTTGTTCGACGGCCAGCTTGGCCCACAGAAAAACTATTACAGCGACGAAATCTGGGAGCTGACGCTGGAGCATGTGATGGCGCTGGCCGAACTGGAAGTGCCGCCCCCACAGGACCCGGCCCGTTACCAGGTGTGGTTGCAGACGGCCGATGAAACCCTCGATTACCGCCAGGCTGAGCGTTACTACCGCGCCTGCGCCTTGCGTATCGAAGCGGGCGGCGACCACGGTTTCCAGAACTTCCCTGCCCATCTGCCCGCCTTGCTGGCCTTTGCCGGCTTTCCCGCGCAGTTGTGGCGTGACATCGACTTTTCCGACCTCTGACTGAAAGGGAATCCATGGCTACTTACAACGCGGATGCCATCGAAGTCCTCTCCGGCCTCGACCCGGTGCGCAAGCGCCCGGGCATGTACACCGACACCTCCCGACCCAACCACCTGGCCCAGGAAGTCATCGACAACAGCGTGGACGAGGCCCTGGCAGGCCACGCCCGCAGCGTTCAGGTGATCCTCCATGAGGACAACTCGCTGCAGGTCATCGACGATGGCCGCGGCATGCCGGTGGATATCCACCCCGAGGAAGGGGTGCCCGGTGTCGAACTGATCCTCACCAAGCTGCACGCCGGCGGCAAGTTCTCGAACAAGAACTACCAGTTCTCCGGTGGTCTCCATGGCGTGGGCATCTCGGTGGTGAACGCCCTGTCCACCCGCGTCGAAGTGCGGGTGAAGCGTGAGGGCAGCGAATACATGATGACCTTCGCCGATGGCTTCAAGGCCAGCGAGCTGGACGTCATCGGCAGCGTCGGCAAGCGCAACACCGGTACCAGTGTGCATTTCTGGCCGGATGCCAAGTATTTCGACTCCCACAAATTCTCCGTCAGCCGCCTCAAGCATGTGCTCAAGGCCAAGGCCGTCCTTTGTCCGGGTCTTTCCGTCACCTTCGAAGACAAGGCCAGCGGCGAGCGTGTCGAATGGCATTACGAAGATGGCCTGCGTTCCTACCTGGTGGATGCCGTCAGCGAGTTCGAGCGACTGCCGAGCGAGCCCTTCTGCGGCAGCCTGGCGGGTAATAAGGAGGCGGTGGACTGGGCGCTGCTCTGGCTGCCCGAAGGTGGCGACAGCGTCCAGGAAAGCTACGTCAACCTGATCCCGACCGCTCAGGGCGGTACCCATGTCAACGGCCTGCGGCAGGGCCTGCTGGACGCCATGCGCGAGTTCTGCGAGTTCCGCAACCTGCTGCCGCGCGGCGTCAAGCTGGCGCCCGAGGACGTCTGGGAACGCATCGCTTTCGTCCTCTCGATGAAAATGCAGGAGCCGCAGTTCTCCGGCCAGACCAAGGAACGCCTGTCCTCCCGCGAGGCGGCGGCCTTCGTCTCCGGCGTGGTCAAGGATGCCTTCAGCCTCTGGCTCAACGAGCACCCGGACCTGGGCATGCAATTGGCGGAGCTGGCGATCAGCAACGCCGGCCGCCGTCTCAAGGCGGGCAAGAAGGTCGAGCGCAAGAAGATCACCCAGGGGCCGGCGTTGCCCGGCAAGCTGGCGGACTGTGCGGGCCAGGACCCGATGCGTTCCGAACTCTTCCTGGTGGAGGGTGACTCCGCCGGCGGTTCGGCCAAGCAAGCGCGGGACAAGGAATTCCAGGCAATCATGCCGCTGCGAGGCAAGATCCTGAACACCTGGGAAGTGGACGGCGGCGAAGTGCTGGCCTCCCAGGAAGTGCATGACATCGCCGTTGCCATCGGCGTCGATCCTGGCGCGACCGATCTCAGCCAGCTGCGCTATGGCAAGGTCTGCATCCTTGCCGACGCCGACTCCGACGGCCTGCACATCGCCACGCTGCTGTGCGCGCTGTTCGTGCGCCACTTCCGCCAGCTGGTGGAAGCCGGGCACGTCTATGTGGCGATGCCGCCGCTGTTCCGTATCGACCTGGGCAAGGAGATCTACTACGCCCTGGACGAAGCCGAGCGCGACGGCATTCTTGATCGCCTGGTGGCCGAGAAGAAGCGTGGCAAACCGCAGGTCACACGATTCAAGGGCCTGGGCGAGATGAACCCGCCGCAGCTGCGCGAAACCACCATGGACCCGAACACACGTCGCCTGGTCCAGCTGACCCTCGAGGACGCGGAAGGCACGCTGGAAGTCATGGACATGCTGCTGGCGAAGAAGCGCGCCGGTGATCGCAAGTCCTGGCTGGAATCCAAGGGCAACCTGGCCGAGGTCATGGCGTGAGGGGAGTCTTTTTCCTCCTCGGCTTGTTGTCCTGTGCACCGCTCTGGGCCGCCGACGATCCGGAACAACTGAGGCTGGCCTTCGAATACCCGGTAGAAGGCATGCGCCAGGGCAATCTCTCAGGATTGGCCCGCTGCGGTGACGACCTGGTGGCGGTTTCCGATCGGTCGGACAGCCAGCTTTACCGACTCAAACCCATAGGTGGCGTACTCCAGGCCGAAGCCGAGACCTTCCATGCGCCGCCACCCCCACAGAGCAGCCTGCCCTGGGGGGTGCGCGCACGTTCCTGGGCCATCAGCCTGCTGCGGGGCAACGACCTGGATTTCGAAGGCATCAGCTGCGATGCCGCCGGCAATCGCTACCTGGTGAGCGAGGCCAATGCGGCGGTGCTGCAGCTGCCGGTGTCCGGTGAACCCAACTGGCTGCTGCTGCCGGACAATCTGATCCGTCAGGCTCGCGCCAGTGGCATGCTGCTGCACTTCAATGCTCTGCTTGAAGGCATTGCCGTCGATCCCAAGGGCGAGCGCCTCTGGCTGGCCGCTGAACGCGAGCGCCGGGGGCTGATGGTGGTCCACAAGCAGCAGTCCACCTGGAATTGCACCGGCGGTTGCGTGATCTTCAGCGAGGGGGGTACCGAACGTCCGCCGGCACCCATCGGCAGTGAGCAACAGATGCCGCGGGATTTCTCCGACGTCGCCTTCCACGAAGAGAAGCTCTTCACCCTGGAGCGCCTGGCGCATCAGGTTTGCCGGCGCAAGCTGAGCAATGGCGAAGTCGAGCGCTGCTGGTCCTTCGCCGAGGAAGCGCTGGCCGATACCCGCCGATACGGTGTGCCTTTCGGGGTGGCCGAGGGTCTGTGGATAGATGCCGAAGGGGCCTGGATCGGCCTCGACAACGGCGGCAAGGCCCGCGGCGACGGCGAACGGCGTCCCATCGTTTGGCGCTTCACCGCGCCGAAGGGCGGCTGGAGCGCGAAATGACCACGCAGACGCCGGGCAAACGTGTAGGAAGGGTCATGCTGGTGCTCGCCTGGGGCATCGGCCTGATCCTGGCCACGCGTTACTTCGGCGTCTGGGAGGACCTCCAGCACAATCCCAATCGTGCACCCGAGTCGGTGCAGGGCGACGGCTATGTGGAAGTGCGCCTGGCCAGCAGCCGCCAGGGGCATTACCTGCTCGACGGCCGTATCGACGGCCAGGGCGTGACCTTCCTGCTCGATACCGGCGCCACCCAGGTGGCCGTACCGGCTCGGCTGGCTGAACGCCTTGGGCTGAAACCCGGCGCGGCGGTCACCCTGAGCACCGCCAACGGCCGAGTCACCGGCCACCGTACCCAGCTGCAGGACCTGCGCCTGGGAGACATCCGCCTGACCCTGGTGCCGGCGATCATCGTGCCGGGCATGGACGGCGAAGAGGTGCTGCTTGGCATGAGCGCCCTCAAACAACTCGAATTCACCCAGCGCGACGGCACCCTGGTGCTGCGCCAAGTCACTTCTCCGTGAGGCACGCATGAGCGAATCCCTCGATTTGAGCCTGGAAGGCGTTGAGCGCCGCTCCCTGGCCGACTTCACCGAACAGGCCTACCTCAACTATTCCATGTACGTGATCATGGACCGCGCCCTGCCGCATATCGGCGACGGTCTGAAACCCGTACAGCGCCGCATCATCTACGCGATGAGCGAACTGGGACTGGACGCCGATTCCAAGCACAAGAAGTCCGCGCGTACCGTCGGTGACGTGCTCGGCAAGTTCCACCCCCATGGTGACTCCGCCTGCTATGAAGCAATGGTGCTGATGGCCCAGCCCTTCAGCTACCGCTATACGCTGGTCGACGGGCAGGGCAACTGGGGTGCCCCGGACGATCCCAAGTCCTTCGCCGCCATGCGTTACACCGAGGCGCGCCTGTCGCGCTATTCGGAAGTCCTGCTGTCCGAACTGGGCCAGGGCACAGTGGATTGGGTGCCGAACTTCGACGGCACCCTGAATGAGCCAGCGACCCTGCCGGCGCGTTTGCCCAACCTGCTGCTCAACGGCACCACCGGCATTGCCGTGGGCATGGCCACTGACGTACCGCCGCACAACCTGCGGGAAGTCGCCGCCGCCTGCGTGCGCCTGTTGGACGAGCCGAGCGCAACTGTCGAGCAACTCTGCGAACACATTCTCGGCCCGGACTTCCCCACCGAGGCCGAGGTGATCACGCCCCGTGCCGAACTGCTGAAGATCTACGAGTCCGGTCGTGGCTCGGTGCGCATGCGTGCCGTGTACCGCGTGGAGGACGGCGATATCGTCGTCACCGCGCTGCCGCACCAGGTTTCGGGCTCCAAGGTGCTTGAGCAGATCGCTGGCCAGATGCAGGCCAAGAAGCTGCCGATGGTGGCCGACCTGCGTGACGAATCGGACCACGAGAACCCGACCCGCATCGTCATCATCCCGCGTTCCAACCGAGTGGACGCCGATGAACTCATGCAGCACCTGTTCGCCACCACCGACCTGGAATCCAGCTATCGGGTCAACACCAACGTCATCGGTCTGGACGGCAAGCCCCAGGTCAAGGACCTGCGCACCCTGCTCAGCGAATGGCTGACCTATCGCATCGGCACGGTGCGCCGTCGCCTGCAGTTCCGTCTGGACAAGGTGGAGAAACGCCTGCACCTCTTGGACGGCTTGCTGGTTGCCTTCCTCAACCTGGACGAAGTGATTCACATCATCCGCACCGAAGACCAGCCCAAGCCGGTGCTGATGGCGCGCTTCGAGCTCAGCGAAATCCAGGCGGACTACATCCTCGACACCCGCCTGCGTCAGCTGGCGCGCCTCGAGGAAATGAAGATTCGTGGCGAGCAGGATGAATTGCTGAAAGAGCAGAAGAAGCTGCTGGCCCTGCTGGGTAGCGATGCCAAGCTGAAGAAGCTGGTGCGAGACGAGCTGATCAAGGATGCCGAAACCTACGGCGACGACCGTCGTTCGCCGATAGTTGCCCGTGCCGAGGCTCGCGCCTTGTCGGAAACTGAGCTGATGCCCACTGAGCCGGTGACGGTCGTGTTGTCCGAAAAAGGTTGGGTGCGCTGCGCCAAAGGCCACGATATCGATGCCACCGGCCTGTCCTACAAGGCGGGTGACGGCTTCAAGGCGGCCGCTCCCGGGCGCTCGAACCAATATGCGGTGTTCATCGATTCCACAGGGCGCAGCTACTCGCTGGCGGCCCATTCGCTGCCCTCGGCGCGAGGCCAGGGCGAGCCGCTCACCGGCCGCCTGACGCCGCCTCCGGGTGCCAGCTTCGACTGCGTGATGCTGCCAGAAGATGATGCCACCTACGTCATCGCCTCGGATGCCGGTTACGGCTTCGTGGTAAAAGGTGCCGACCTTCAGGCCAAGAACAAGGCCGGCAAGACCCTGCTCAGCCTGCCCAATGGGGCCAAGGTGGTCGCCCCACGGCCCGTGCAGAGCGTCGAAGAAGACTGGTTGGCAGCGGTGACCACCGAAGGTCGTCTGCTGCTGTTCAAGGTGGCCGACCTGCCCCAGCTGGCCAAGGGCAAGGGCAACAAGATCATCGGTATCCCCGGCGATCGCGTGGCCAGCCGCGAGGAATATCTTACCGACCTGGCGGTGCTGCCGGTCGGTGCAACCTTGGTCCTTCAGGCCGGAAAGCGCACCCTTTCGCTCAAGGCGGATGATCTGGAGCACTACAAGGGCGAGCGTGGACGCCGTGGCAACAAGCTGCCGCGTGGCTTCCAGCGGGTCGATGCACTGCAGGTGGAACCGCTGGCCTGACGCTGACGGCGGCGAATTGACGTGGGGCTATGGAGTCCTGCGTCACATTGACGGATGATATGTCCCCTCGCCATTCCCTGATGATGGCCAAGACGAATGAATTCGACTGCAGGCTGCCCACAAGGCGGCCGTGGGTGAGATTGATGACTTTGCGTTTCCCCGTGGCATTGATGCTGGTGAGCCTGCTTGGGCTTACCGGCTGCGTACATAGCCCCCCTATTCCGATGTTCCAGCTGGACGCGGGCACCCCGGAGGTGCCCTCCAAGAAGGCTGGGATGCAAGTTCTGCTCGGTCCGGTGACCGTGGCCGACTATCTTCAGCGCGAAACCCTCCTGCAGCGCCAGGCCGACGGCACCCTGACCGCCGCACCGGATGGTCGCTGGGCCGGCAGCCTGGCGGCGGATATCGATCAGGTGCTGCTGCGTCAGCTGTCCTGGCGCCTGGACAGCCAACGCCTGGTGCTGGCACCGGGCAATCCTGGCTTCACCCCTGAAGTGCAGGTCCTGCTGACCATCAGCCGACTGGACTCGGGCCCGCAACGCCCGGCTGTACTGGAAGCCCAATGGCGCCTGCTGGATCGTGCCGGCCAGCTGCGTGACAGCCGCCTGGTGCGTCTGGAAGAGGCCCATGCCGGTACCGCTGCTGACCAGGTGCGCGCGCAGAGCAAATTGCTGCAGCAACTGGCCGAGCAACTGGCTGCTGCGGTTAAACCGCTGGAAGGCCAGCCGGTTGTCGTCGAGGCGCCGCGCAAGCCTGCAACTGCGGCCCCGGCCAAGGCCAAGGATCCTCAGCCGCCGAAGATTCCCATGGCGGCTCCGGTGCGCACGGATGTGGAAGTCTTCCGCTTCTGATCGCTGAATTGTGAAAAAGCCCGCTTGATGCGGGCTTTTTCATGCGTGTTCGCCGGGAGTTCTTATTATTCGTCGTCCCCGGGGCTGAAGCCAAGCGGGTAGGGTGCGCCGTGCGCACCAGCGCGGTCTTACGGAGTGTCGAAGCGGATTCCTGAAGTCGGTGCGCACAGCGCACCCTACGCTCCTGGGCGTCGCAGGCAAGAAAAAGCCCGCATCAAGCGGGCTTTTTCGTCTTTCGTGCATTCAATGCGCACGGGCTTCATGCATGCGCGCCAGTTGGCGCTCAAGCAGCGAGGGATAAGGTTCCAGCAGGCGTTCGACGCAGCAGGCACCTTCCGGGCTGGTGATGGAGCGGATACGTGCGCGCTGACGAACCAGTTCGTCGTCGGCGATGGCGCGCTCCACCAGCAGCAGGTTGCGGCTGTGCTGGCTCAGTGCCAGAGCGTTCTGGGTGGTGTCATTGAGCAGGAGATCGCCCTGGCCGAGGTTGGAAAGGTCATCGCCCAGGGTAAGGCCCAGTTGCAGTTGCAGGGTGATGCCGCTGTCGGCGACCTCGATCTGCAGGGCGTGGCCAAGGGCACGCATGAGCTCGCCGCAGCAGAGAGCGTGGGTGAGGTAGTCCTCGCCGCCGTCCTGGCTGTGAAACAGCATCAGGCTGCTGCCGTCGTTCAGGGTCAGCAACTGGCCGTGATAAAGGCGGGCGGCGTGGTCGAGGCAGTCGCGATAGCGTTGCAGCAGGTCCATCAATCGCGTCCGCGGCAGGCGGCGCAACTGATCCTGGGCGCCCAGCTGGATGGCCAGGACGGCACTGTTCTGAGGCTCTTGCTCTGCGATCGGGGCGGGAGCCGGGGTCGGTTCGGCCGCTTCCTCGCGCAGGTCGGAGAAGGGGTCTTCGTCGTCCGGGGTGAACAGCTTGCTCGGCGTTTCGTCTTCGCCATCGAAGCTTTCATCACGCAGGTCGCGGACTTCGAAGTGATCCTGCTCGTCCTGTTCCTCGTCCGGATAGTCTTCGTCGGCCTCGGCGAAGTCCATTTCGGGGATGGGCTCCAGCTCCAGCTCCGGCTCGGGTTCCGGTTTCTCCGGTACGAGGCGGGATTGCAGCTGGCGGGCGAGATCGCCGATTTCGTCCTGGCGTCCGGCCCCCGGGGCGGGGTCGTCGGGGTCGCGCAGCCATACGCGCAGTTGCAGCAGCGGCGTGGAGATATGGCGGCCGAGGCGCAGGCTCAAGGACAGGGTCAACGCCAGCAGGATCAGGCTGAGCAGCCCCATACTCTGCAGGCTGATGGTCATGGGCTGCTGGAACTGGTCCATGTCCAGGCTCAGGCGCAGGTGGCCGGCAATCACTTCCTGGAAGGTGATGGGTGTGGAATACAAGCCCTCGGTCTCGCCCAGCAGGCCCTGCTTTGGACGCGAACCGGCTTCGGCGAGGATGCGGTTGTCCACGCTGTAGATGGCAGCGTGGGCCACCAGCGGATTCTTCACCAGGTTGTTGAGCAGCACGTTGAGGCTGAGGATGTCGTTGGACACCAGCAGCTCCGTGGCCGACGCGGCGGTCTGCGCCGTCAGGCTCTGGCCCAGGGCGTCGGCCTGCTGCTGCATGGCCTGCTTGAACTGCATGCCCATGACCCAGGCGTAGATCACCAGTGCCAGCGCCACCAGGAGTAGGCTGTGGCTGGCGATGCGCAGGGCGATCGGCACGCGGCGCTGGCGCAGGGCGTGGAAGATCAGCAGGAAGAAATTGTCGGGTTTGACAGGCGTGGGCCGGTTCACAGAGCGCGGCTCTTCTCGGACGAAATTGTGGCGCAGTATAGCGAGCGCCCCTTGCAGGGCAAAGCGCCGAGCATGCTGCGAGTGCTGCGAAAGTGGGTAGAATGTGCGCCTTTTCATGCGTTGAGTGAGGTGCGCCTTGCGCGAAATTGTCCTGATCAACATCACTGGCGAGGACCGCCCCGGCCTGACCGCGGCCATTACCGGTGCTCTGGCCCAGGGCGGCGTGAATATCCTGGACATCGGCCAGGCGGTAATTCACGACACCTTGTCGTTCGGCATCCTGGTGGAAATCCCGGATAACGCCGGGGCCTCCGCCGTGCTGAAGGACGTGCTGTTCACCGCCTACAAGCTGGACCAGCAGGTGCGTTTCACCCCTGTTCCCGAAGCGGATTACCAGCAGTGGGTCGATGGCCAGGGCAAGAGCCGCTACATCGTCACCTTGCTGACCCGCAAGGTGACCGCCGAGCAGCTGCAGCGGGTGAGCTCGATTACCGCCAAGTACGGCCTCAACATCGATCACATCGACCGTCTGTCGGGACGCATGCCGCTGGATACGCCAGCTGACCAAGGCAAGGGCTGCATCGAGTTCTCCGTTCGCGGCGAACCGGCGGACCCCGTGGCCCTGCGCGCCGAATTCCTCAGCGTGGCCCAGGAGCTGAACGTCGACATCGCCTTCCAGCGCGACTCCTTGTTCCGCCGCAACCGCCGCCTGGCAGTGTTCGACATGGATTCGACCCTGATCGAAGCCGAGGTGATCGACGAGCTCGCCAAGGCCGCTGGCGTGGGCGAGCAGGTCGCCGAGATTACCGAGCGTGCCATGCGTGGCGAGCTGGACTTCCGCGCCAGCTTCAAGGAACGCCTGGGGCTGCTCAAGGGACTGTCCGAGGATGTGCTGGAAGAAATAGGCGCATCCCTGCGATTGACCGAAGGGGCAGAAACCCTGTTCGCCGAGCTCAAGCGCTTGGGCTACAAGACTGCGATCCTCTCCGGTGGCTTCAGCTACTTCGCCAAGCAACTGCAGGCAAAGCTGGGCATTGACTATGTATTCGCCAACGAGCTGGAGATCGTCGACGGCAAGCTGACCGGCGTGGCCATCGAGCCTATCGTCGACGCCCAGCGCAAGGCCGATCTGCTGCGCGAGCTGGCGCAGAAGGAAGGCTTGCGTCTGGAACAGACGATCGCCGTCGGCGATGGCGCCAACGACCTGCCGATGCTGGGGCTGGCGGGGCTGGGCGTGGCCTTCCGTGCCAAGCCGCTGGTCAAGCAATCGGCCAAACAGGCCATCTCCACCCTCGGCCTGGACGGCATCCTTTATCTGCTCGGTTTCCGCGACCGCGACGGCAAGGACTGATCGTCGAGCCGGACATGAAAAAGCCGCCTTCGGGCGGCTTTTTCGTTGCTGGCGGGTTACTCGTCTCCGGACGAGAAGTCGTAGTCCATCGCCTGGCTGGGCCCTTGCAGGTAATAGCCCTGGATGTAGTTGACGCCGGCCTGCCAGAGGGTCGCCAGCACGCTGGCAGTCTCGACGAAGGGCACGATGGTCAGCTTGGCCTGGGCATGCAGGCTGGCCAGCAGGGTCTTGAGGACCTCCTGGTTCTCCGCGCGGCTGAGGTCCTGGGTGAAGGAGCCGTCCACTTTCACGAAGTCGATGGAGAGATGCTTGAGGGTGTTGAACGGGTTGAGGGCACAGCCGAACTGGCTGAGCGCCACCTGGCAGTGCAGCTCGGCGAGACCTTGGGTCAGCGCCTTGGCCTGTTTCAGGTAGGCGATGGCATCCGGTTCGCTGAACTGGAAGATCAGCGCGTCGGACGGCAGTCGCGCCGCTTTCAGTGCCACGCTGAGCCAGGGCAGCAGGGTCTGGTCCTGCAGGCTGGCGCCCGAGAGATGGACGAAGAGCCGCGTGTTGTGACCCTTTGTGCGGTGTTCGGCGAGCAACTTGATGGAATTGAGGATCACCCAGCGGTCGATCTTCTCGGCGAGTCCGGCGTCCTTCGCCGCGTCGAGGAAGTCAACCGGCGGCACTTCCGCGCCTTGCGGGTTGAGCAGGCGCAGCAGCACTTCATAGTGCTCGAAACTGTCGCCGCGCAGGCTGATGATCGGCTGGAACAGCAGGCGGAAGCTGTTGTTCTCCAGGGCCTGCTGGACCATGGCCACGAGGCTGCCCCGGTTGGCCGCCGCCGCGAGTTCGTCGGCAGGGTTGTAAAGCTTGAGGCCGTTGGCGTCGTCCAGCTCGTCGGCACAGCGGTGGGCGCGGTCCACCACGTCCTGGGCCTTGGGCGTGGTTTCACTGAGGCCGGCGACACCGATGCACAGATTGAGCTGCACGGTACGGCTGCTGACGTCGAACAGATGGATGTCGATCTTCTTCAGCAGGCCCTGCAGTCCTTCTGCGGCCTGTTCCGGCGTGATTCCCTGCTGCAGGACGCTGAAGACGTCGTCGCCGTAACGGGCGAGTTGCGCATCGCCGGCGAAGTGGGCGCGCAGCAGGTTGGCGAGATCCGTGAGCAGCAGGTCGACGCCGGCGATGCCGATTTCGGCCAGCAGGCTGGAATAACGTGCGACGCGGATGTACGCGAGGCTCGATGGCTGACTCGCCTTGACCGCGCGTTCGGCAGCGGCGTCGAGCATCTCGTTGAAGTGGGAGCGGTTGAACAGGCCGGTGACCAGGTCCTGGCTGCTGATCTCGCGAAGTTTCTCTTCCAGTTCGGTGTTGTCGGTTTCGGCGCGGATCACCACCTGGATACACGGCTCGCCATCGTAGGTGGCGGGGGAGAAGTTCATGCGTGCCTGGAAGCTCTGGCCGTCGACCTTGCAGCCGCTGCAGGTGAGCTCGCCACTGCCTTCGCCTTCGCGGTAGTTCTTCAGGAAGTCCTTGAATCCGGCCTGGTCGGCGCCCGCGATCAGGTCGATCATCGGCATGCCTTCGAGTTCGTCGCCGTCGTCGTAGCCGAACATCTCCACGTAGGCGCGGTTGGCATAGATGTGCATGCCGTCGTGCACGTAGGCGATGGCGTCGACCGAGCTGTCCAGCAGCAACTGGCAGCGTTTCTCCGCTTCCCGCAGGCTGACCTCGGCTGCGCGACGGGCGCGGCGTTGCTCGAGGTTGGCCAGCTCGCGGTTGGCCACCAGCACCAGCCGTTCATCCTCGCCTTGGGGCAGGGCGTCCTGCGCACCCAGGGCCAGGGCCTCGGTGATGAGGTCGGAGTCGTTGTCCTGAACCAGCTGGATGAAGGGGATGTCCTTGGACTGGCGTCGAATGCTGCCGAGGGCTTCGCCGGGGCTCAGGTGCTCGCTGCTTGGCGCGGCTATCAGGAGGTCCCAGCTCTGCTGCAGAACTTCATTGAGATCGTCGGCGGAAACGATGCGATGGACTCGCGTCGCGCGACCGGAGTTGCGGAACAGGCTGACCAGGCGCTCGGCTTCGTTCTGCGAGTCTTCCAGGATCAGCAGACGGATCGTTTTCTTTTCGATGGCCATGGCCTGTGCTTAGCGCCGAACGAGCGCGAATAGGCGACGAATGGTGGTGAGTCCGGAATCTACAGTGACTTCCATAGTGAGTCAAAATCTTCCTCGCCACCCTGTGGCTGGGTTCCCGAACCGGTAGCCGGTTTCCCTTGTGGAGGTGTCGGCTGCTCGAAAGTCCGGTACTCGAATTGGTTGAAACTGCCCGTACTGGTGAGGCGCCGGGTCAGGACGGCACGGTGCTCGTCGCCATGCAGATTGATCTGCACCTTGTTGCCTTCCTGGAAGGGTAGTCGCGGAGTGATCAGGGTGGCGGGGCGGGAAATGGCGCCGATGGCCGGGAGCAGCAGGGCGCGCAGGTAGTGACTGTTCTGCTCGCCCTTGCGCAGCAGTAGCACGCCACAGGATTGCGCCTGGGGTGCCACCAGCTCGATGCCCATCTGCGTGCCACCACCGCGTACCTGGCGAATCCAGCGTACGGCGGCGATGCTCCAGCCCTGGCCGGGTGCGTCCTGCACACCGAGCAGTTCGCCGGCCTGCAACTGGCTGGGAACTTCCTTCGGCCAGCTCAGGCAGTAGCCGCCCGGGCTGTGGTTGACCACGGCGACATTGAACGTCGGATAGCTTTCCGGTGCGCTACTGGCCTGGGGTGGCGGGGCGCCGCTCTCAGCCGCGGGCTTGGAGTACTCGATTTCTTCCAGCGGCATGCCTGGCTGCCAGCCTTGCGCGGGCTGGGCGTCGAAAGCGTTGGCCCAGATATCTTTGGCGGTTTGTTTGGTGACCGTATCGAACACCGCCTGGCCGATCTCTTCCTGCAGCTTGAGCACTTCGCTGAAGGGGCGGCTGCCAGCGAGGAAGAAATGCAGCGCGCTCATGCCGATGCACAGGGTCAGGCTGCCCTGGCCAGGATTGCGCTGGAAGGTGCGTTCGGAAATGTCGCCCCACGCCGAACTCACATGCTGCAGGAGGTCGAGGGTCAGGCCCTCGGCCATCGGCAGACGCGACTGGCCGCGCTGCTCGGCCGGTAGCAGCAGGTATTCCTTGATGGCATCCACCAGCGGCAGCGGATCGAGGCCCAGCAGGGTCCGCGGCTCGACTTCCTGGAACAGCGACTTGTAGCGCGGCGGCCCATCGAGTTGCGGCGCCACGGCGAAGAGGCTGGAGGGCAGTTCCGCCGGCTGCAGGCGTACTAGCGCGCTCCAGGGCTCGAGGATTTCAGCCAGGCGGGCAATACCGATCTGGCGCATCTGATTGCAGCGGGCGCAACCCAGCAGCAGGGCGACCAGGTAGGTCTGCTCGACGCTCAGCCCAGCGGTATGGCGGGCGAGCGGGTCGCGCACGGTCACGCGATGGAGCTGACGGCTTTGGGCCAGTTGGTAGAGCTGGTGCAGTTCCAGCCAGAGACCTTCGGGAACCGGGCAATAGAGCTGGCTGGAGCGGATGAGGGGGCCGTTCAGGCTGTGCACTGCGCGCTGCAGGGCGATGGCGAGGAACTGGGCGCGTTCGCGGTCGCGGGTCGGGCGAGGCGACTCCTGCACGATGATCAGTTTGTAACCGATCGCCAGATGGTTCTGCAGGGCCTGGCAGAGGTTGGCGACCTTGCGCGGACGCTCATCCAGGACGATCGACTGGCCGAGGAAGTGGCGTTCCAGGTGCTGGCAGACGAAGTGCACCTCAGGGCGCATCAGTTCCAGCAGTTGCAGGCGGTTTTCGGTCGGAGTGACGAATTGGTTGAGCTCCACCAGTGCCTGATAAAGCTGGCGAGCGGTCTCGCCGAGATTGGCCTTGGGCAGGTGGGAAATCCAGCGTTTCAGCTCACGAGGGGTGGCATCGCAGAAGGACAGGCTCTGTTTGCTAGGCGCGGGTACGCGCAACAGCAGGTGAGGGCTCTGGTGCTCCATCCGGATCGGTTTCTCCGAATTCTCGTACGGGGGAAAAGGTTGAATCTCGGCACTTTATCAGCATCTTTACCCGGTCGCAGCCTATCCATGGCCGGGCTGTAGAGGCGTTGGCAGATTCCTGTGGACCTGTGCCGCATTCTTGATCCGACCCCGGCCGAACCTGGCGGTTCGACCGGGACGAGCGCCAGGTCAGGCGCTCTTCGGGGTGGCCAGGAGTTGGCCCATGCGTACCTGGCTGCCGGGCCAGGCGCTCTCGGCCCAATTCACCTGATCCGGCCCGAACAGGACGATCGCGGTGGAGCCCAGCTTGAAGCGGCCGATCTCATCACCCTTCTCTAGCGTGATGGGTGCGCGCGCGCTTTCGTCGTAGCTGAAGGTTTTCAGTTCGCGCTTGGGCGGCGTGACCAGGCCGGCCCAGGTCGTTTCGATCGAGGCGACGATCATCGCGCCCACCAGCACCACGGCCATCGGGCCGCGTTCAGTGTCGAAGATGCACACGACACGCTCGTTGCGGGCGAACAGTTCGGGCACGTTTTCGGCGGTGCTTTGGTTCACCGAGAACAGACGGCCAGGCACATAGACCATTTCCCGCAGCGTTCCACCCAGGGGCGCATGTACGCGGTGGTAGTCCTTGGGCGACAGGTACACCGTGGCGAACTCGCCGCCCATGAAGGGCGCAGCACGATCAGCGTCGCCGCCCAGCAGTTCGAGCACGCTGAAGCTGTGCCCCTTGGCCTGGAAGCAGCGGCCGTGCTCGATCGGGCCGATCTGGCTGATGGCGCCGTCGGCCGGGCAGAGGATGGCGCCGGGAGTTTCGTCCAGCGGGCGGGCGCCAGGCTTCAGCGCACGGGTGAAGAAGTCGTTGAAGTGCTGGTAGGCGGTGAGGTCCTCGACCAGCGCTTCGCCCATGTTCACCTGGTAGCGCTTGGCGAACCAGGCGGTGAAGGCATTCTTGAACCAGGGCACGCGGCACTCGGCGATGCAGCCGGCCAGGCGCGAAATCAGGTTATGCGGCAGCAGGTACTGGCTGATGATGAAGAGGCGTTCTTTCATTGGTTTTCCTTGATGGGGGGCTTCAGAGCTCGACCGGGGTGTCCGGATGGTTGCCCCACTCGGACCACGAGCCGGCGTAGCCTTTCACGCGCGGGTAGCCCAGGGCCTTGGCGACCAGGTAGGTGAAGCCCGAGCGGTGGTGCGTCTGGCAATGGGTGACGATTTCCTTGTCCGGGGTAATGCCCAGGGACTGGAGGATCTCGGCCATATCGGTGCGAATTCGCATGGCGCGTGCCGGATCCATGCCGGCGGTCCACTCGAAGTTGACCGCGCCAGGGATATGCCCGCCCTTGGCGGCCAGCACCTTGGTGCCGTTGTATTCGCCGGGGCCACGGGCGTCCCAGATGGCCAGGTCGGCGGCGCCGAGGCGGCTCTGGATGTACTCGCGAGTGGCGGTGGGCTCGTCATGCAAGGTCAGGGGGATCGGGCCGCCGACCGCAGCCGGAACGCCATCGCTGGTTTCCCGGCCTTCGGCCAGCCAGGCATGCAGGCCGCCATCCAGGTAGTGATAACGCTGGTGGCCGATGACATCGAGCAGCCAGATGAAGCGGCCGGCCCAGCCGCCGCCTTCATCGTCGTAGACCACATAGGTAGCATCGGCGCGGTGGCCCAGTTCGCCGAACAGCGCCTCGAGGTCAGCCTTGGCCGGCAGCAGGCCCGGCGCCGGCGGCTGGCCCAGTTGGGTGCGCTTCGGGTCGACGAAGCGGGCCCCGGGGATGTGGCCGGCGGCATAGCGGGCGGCGCTGGTGAGGTCGACCAGGATTAATTCACCAGCACCCAGCAGGGGCGCCAGTGCGGCGGGTTCGATCACCAGCGGCAGGTTGGAGAAGGCGGACATGGAGGCCTCCATGAATGGGCAAAGTGACAGATTGTATAGGAAAGCCTAGCGACCGCGGCTGGCGAAGCTGACGAGGGCGCGCTCGATGCACTGCGCGGTCTTGGCGAAGGCGCGCAGGCTGAGTTCGGCGAAGGGGGCTCCGTCCTGGTCGGCCACCACCAGCATGGCCACCCGGCCATTCACGGCGATAGAGCGCAGCAGGATGTGGTGGCCCGGGAACAGGCTTTTCAGCTGGCCGGGTAACAGCGCGGAGAATTGCGCCATGTTGTCAGGCCCCAGGCGCAACTGAGCGGGTTGCGCCAGCAAGCGCCGGAGCAGCTGACTCTGGCTGGGGTCCAACTGCAGGCCGTTGGCTTCTTTCGGCAACCCCGTCTGGTGCTGGGCGAGCAAGCGGCTGTGATTGCGATCAGCCAGCAACAGCAGGACGCGGCGCATGCCACCGCTTTGCAGGGCGTCCCGGGCGCATGCGGAGAGTTGCACGACGTTGGTGAAGGGGCTGGGTTCGCGGAGCAGTTCACCGCAGAACCGGCGCCAGTCTTCCAGCGCTGCGCTGTTGGGCGGCGGTGCGGCGGCCGGTTCGCGTTTCAGGCGATGCTGGTTCCAGGGCCAGAGCAGGGCTTCGGCGGGGTGCCAGAGGTCGCCACGGGCATGCAGGCGTCCGCTTTGCGCTGCGTGTTGGTGGACCTGCTGTTGCAGTTCGGCGAGCGGCACCTTCATGAACAAGCCGGTGAGACGCTGCCAGCGCAGACTGTGCCCGTCGCCCCAGCCAGCATGGGCGGATATCGCCAGGCCGTTGGCCAGCAGGACCGTGTTGCCCGGCTGGGTCAGCCAGCGAGCCAGGGTTGGGTTGCTGTCCAGTTGCTGCTGCTGCTGGTGCAGCGGATGCTCATTGTCGCGGGCGATGTGCAGGGCCTGCACCAGCAGGCGGCGATCTTCGCTCAGCAGGCGATAGCCCTGGATGATCCAGTCAGGCAGTTTCCAGTGCGTGGCCAGCGCTTGGCAGAGCCGCAGCAGCGGCACGCCGAGCAACTCGCGCTCGACCTTGCGGGCTGGCTCGCCTTCGCCCAGCACGCGTTTCTCCCAGATAGCGAGGAGTTCCGGGTGGCTGGCCAGCAACGGCCAAAGTGGAGAAAGGAACAGCAGGCTGCACCAGTGGATTTCCTGCCAGAGGCGGGCCAGGCGGGCAGCGAACAGTCCATTGGCCTGCTGGGCGGCGTGCTGGCTGATCAATTGCAGTTGTCGCAGGCCGTGGGGGATATCTTCTTCCGGCACGGCCGGCAAGCGGCCGAGCAGCACTTCCGCGCGTTTCAGGCCGATTCGGCTCAGGGCGACTTCGAGGCTTTCCGCTGGGCTGCTCAGCATATTGCCGCTGGCGTTGGCTTCTCGCAGCAGGCTGAGGGCGAGTGCGGGGCTGTTCTGGGTGAGATCGGCGATATCGCGCAGGGAGCGGCGGTTGTCGCCCAGGGCCCGGCGGACTTTCTCATGGGCGGCGGCGGGAACGGGCAGGCGAACCCCATCGAGGTGCTTGATCCAGCCTTCGAGGCTGCGTGGCATGGGCTTTGCGGTTGACATAGGGGGCCGCCAATCTGGCTTTTCGCCTGAACAGGCTATAGTCTGGCGCATATCTTCCGATAATTAGAAGGGGCTCTTTTCATAACCCTTTCTACTGACTCTTCAAGCTCCCTTCCTATGGCAAAAATCATCGGCATCATCGTCGTATTCGCCAGCGTGCTCGGTGGATACATCCTTTCCCACGGCAAGATCGCCGCGCTGATCCAGCCCTTCGAGGTAATGATCATCGGTGGTGCTGCGCTGGGTGCCTTCCTGCAGGCCAACCCCGGCAGCACGACAATGATCGTGTTCAAGAAGTCGCTGAAGATGTTCGGCTCCCGCTTCACTCACGGGTTCTACCTGGAAGTGCTGCGCCTGCTCTACGAAATCCTCAACAAGAGCCGTCGCGAAGGGATGATGGCCATCGAGGCCGACATCGAGGACGCTCCCGCCAGTCCGATCTTCAGCAAGTATCCCGGCATCCTCAAGGATGAGCGGATGACCGCCTACATCTGCGACTACTTGCGCATCATGTCCTCCGGCAACATGGCGCCCCACGAACTGGAAGGCCTGTTCGACATGGAGCTGGCCAGCCTCAAGGAGGAGCTGGAGCACCCGGCCCACGCGGTCAACCGCATCGCCGACGGCCTGCCCGGTTTCGGTATCGTCGCGGCGGTACTCGGCATCGTGGTCACCATGGCCATGTTGGGCGAGGCCGAGCAGGCAGCGCTGGGCCAGCACGTGGGTGCGGCGCTGGTGGGTACCTTCCTCGGTATTCTTGCGGCTTACGGCTTTTTCGGTCCGCTGGCGGTGTCCCTGGAGCATGACGCTCGTGAGGAATTGAACGTGTTCGAGTCCATCAAGGCCTGCCTGGTAGCCTCGGCTTCCGGCATGCCGCCGTCCCTGGCGGTGGAGTTCGGCCGCAAGACGCTGTTCCCGGCCCACCGCCCGAGCTTCAGCGAGCTGGAGCAGGCCGTACGTGGTAGCTGAAGGCTGAGTCATGGAGAACAATCAGCCGATCATCGTCAAGCGCGTCAAACGCTACGCCGCCGGGCACCACGGCGGCGCATGGAAGATTGCCTTCGCCGACTTCGCCACGGCGATGATGGCCTTCTTCCTTGTGCTGTGGCTGATGTCTTCGGCCACTCCCGAGCAGAAGAAGGCCATTTCCGGCTACTTCAAGGACCCCATCGGCTTTACCGAGAGCGCCAGCCCCTATGTCATCGACCTGGGTGGTACGCCAACGCCTGCACCTGATCGCACGCTCAATCCGGAGTTGAAGGACGCCCCCGACTCCCAGGATTCGGCGATCGATTCCACAGAAAAGGCACCGGTGGATGCCAGTCAGGTGGAAACCCTGGCCGACCAGATCGAGCGGGAACGCCTGGAATTGCTGCTGCAGGAATTGCAGAACAAGGTCGAAGAGAACCCCGAGCTGCGCAAGTTCAAGGACCAGATCCTCTTCGAGATCACCCAGGACGGCCTGCGTATCCAGATCATGGACGCGGCCAATCGGCCCATGTTCGACCTCGGCAGCGCGCGCCTGCAGCCGTACTTCGAAGACATCCTGCTGATCCTCGCCGAGACCATCAAGGCGGTGCCGAATAAGATCAGCATCAGCGGGCATACCGACGCCAAGCCCTATGCGGGTGATGGCGAGTTCGGCAACTGGGAGCTTTCCGCCGGTCGCGCCAATGCCGCGCGCCGGACCCTGATCGCCGGTGGTTATCCGGACGAGCAGGTGGCGCGGGTGGTGGGTTATGCGTCGTCGGCGTTGTTCGACCGCAAGGACCCGTTCAACCCGGTCAACCGCCGTATCGACATCATCGTCCTGACCAAGAAGGCCCAGCGTGCCATCGAGGGTGAGCAGGGCGATGCAGCCAAGCCTGAAGAACCGCCGGTGCAGCCCGAGCCACCCGCCAGCGGAGGCGCGCCGGAAGCGCCCGCGAACGAGCCGGCAGTGCCCACCCAGCCGCGTGAGCTGCGGGAGAAGCTGAATATCTTCGAGGATGGCGTGCTGAAGATGGACGAGCCCAAGGGGCAGTGATCCATCCGAGAAACTAAAAGGCCACGCAATGCGTGGCCTTTTTTATTGCGGGTCGGCTGCTGGCTCAGTACTCGTCCGTTGGCAGGCTGGAAAGGATGTGCCGGTAACTGGCCATTCGCTGCGGATGCACGCGGCCGTCTTCCAGGGCCTTCAGCAGGGCGCATCCAGGTTCGCGGTCGTGCTTGCAATCGCGGAAACGGCAGGTCCCGAGCAGCTCATTGAACTCGACGAAGCCGGCCTCGACATCGCCCCGGCTGACATGCCCCAGGCCGAACTCGCGGATACCGGGGGAGTCGATCAGCTCGCCGCCGCCCGGGAAGTGGAACAGGCGCGCCGTCGTGGTGGTGTGGGTGCCCTTGCCGGTGAGTTCGGAAAGCGCGCCTACGCGTGTGTCCACCCCCGGCAACAGGCTGTTGACCAACGACGACTTGCCCACGCCGGACTGGCCGACGAACACGCTGATGTGGCCGTCGAGCCGGGCCATCAGGTCTTCCATGCCGCCGCCTTCGCGCGCCGATACTTCCAGGAGTGGGTAGCCCAGCTGGCGATACACGCCGAGCAGGTCGTCGAGCATGGCGGCGTTTTCGTCATCCACCAGATCGGCCTTGTTCAGCAGCAGCAGCGGGTGGATGCCAGCGTGCTCGGCAGCGATCAGGTAACGGTCGATCAGGTTGGCGTGCGGATGCGGGAGCGGGGCGAAGACGATGACGATCTGGTCGACGTTGGCCGCCACCGGCTTGAGCACGCCTCGCATGTCCGGACGACACAGCTCGGAGCTGCGGGGCAGTTGGGCGACGATCACGCCGCTGCCCTGGTTGCCATGGCGCCAGACGACGCGATCGCCGGTGACCAGTGGTGGCAAGTTGGCGCGCAAGTGGCAGCGCACCACTTCGCCGGTCTGCTCGCCGTCCAGGGCTTCGACCTCCACCTGGACGCCGAAGTGGGCGATTACCAGGCCCGTCTGCTCGGGGCCGAGGTCGCCACCCTCGAGCTCTTCGAGTGCGCGCGACTCCCGCTTGGCTGCGCGGGCGGCGCGCTCCTCCTGAATCTTCTCGATGCGCCAGCTCTGCCGGCGGGTAAGTTGGCGTTTGGCCATGGTGGTTCCGCTTGGAAAAAACCGGGCGAGTTTAGCACGCAGCCCGTAGCAGCAGGCTCTAAGCTAGAATGCGCGCTTCGCCTTGGAGACCGAACATGCAGAATGCCCTGAACCTGATCTGGATCGATCTGGAAATGACCGGCCTGAACCCGGATACGGACGTCATCATCGAAATGGCCACCATCGTGACTGACAGCGAGCTGAACGTCCTGGCCGAAGGTCCGACCATTGCGATCCATCAGAGCGATGAGATGCTTGCCGGCATGGATGAGTGGAACACCCGTCAGCATGGCCAGAGCGGTCTGACCCAGCGCGTACGCGAGAGCCGTATCAGCATGGCGGAAGCCGAGGCGCAGACTCTGACTTTCCTCGAACAATGGGTGCCCAAGGGCAAGTCGCCGATCTGCGGCAACAGCATCTGCCAGGATCGCCGCTTCCTCTATCGGCACATGCCGCAGCTGGAAGCCTACTTCCACTACCGCAACCTGGACGTTTCCACCGTCAAGGAACTGGCCGCGCGCTGGTCGCCAAAAGTGCGTGACGGGGTGAAAAAGAGCAGCACCCACCTGGCATTGGACGACATCCGCGACTCGATCGCGGAGCTGCAGCACTACCGCGAGCATTTCTTCAAGATCTGATTCAGGCCCCGCTTGCCCCATGTCGGGCAAGCGCCCACTCCACATGCTCGCGAACCAGCGCCGAGGGATGCTCGCGGCGCAGGTTGAGCGCCTCCAGTACCGGGATGCTCGAAGGAGCATTGCCCAGCCCCACTGCCAGATTGCGTAGCCAGCGCTCATAGCCGGCGCGGCGCAGGGGCGAGCCTTCGGTGCGACTCAGGAATTCTTCCTCGCTCCAGCGGAACAGCTCCGCCAGTTCGGCATTGTCCAGGCCATGGCGAGGCTGGAAATCGCCCTCGCCCGACGGGCGGGCGAAACGGTTCCACGGGCAGACCATCTGGCAGTCGTCGCAGCCGAATACCCGATTGCCGATCAGCGGGCGCAGGTCTTCGGGAATGCTGCCTTTGTATTCGATGGTCAGGTAGGAGATGCAGCGCCGCGCGTCCAGCTGATAGGGGCCTGCGAACGCGGCGGTCGGGCAGATATCCATGCAGGCCGAGCAACGGCCGCAATGTTCGCTGCCGTGCGGTGCGTCGACCGGTAGCGGGGCATCGACGAACAGCTCGCCGAGGAAGAAATAGCTGCCGGCTTTGCGATTGAGAACCAGGGTGTTCTTGCCGATCCAGCCCAGGCCGGCCTTCTCCGCGATGGCTTTCTCCAGTACCGGTGCGCTGTCGACAAAAGCACGGTAGCTGAACGGACCTATCGCCTTCTCGATGCGTTCGGCCAGGTGCTGAAGGCGTTTGCGGATCAGCTTGTGATAGTCGCGGCCCAAGGCGTAGCGCGAGACATAGGCCTTTTCCGGCTGGCCCAGCACCTTGGCCATGCGCGTGTCGCCCGGCAGGTAATCCATGCGCAGGGAAATCACACGCAAGGTGCCAGGCACCAGTTCGTCAGGGTGGGAGCGCTTGCTGCCATGCGCGGCCATATAGTCCATCTCGCCCTGGTAGCCGGCGTCCAGCCATCGCTGCAAATGGTTTTCGTGTTCGCCGAGTTCCACATCGGTGATGCCCACCTGCTGAAAGCCCAGCTCTCGGCCCCATTCCTTGATGGATTGGGCGAGGGAGGCGAGATCTTGCGTGGAAAGGGTCATGCTGGAGCGGGAAACCGGTGGCGAGGTGGATATAATTCTGCCAGACCTTGCAGCCGTAACCGAATCCGATGCTTTCCTCTCGCGACGACCTGCCACTTTCACTCCATTGCGCCGCCCAGGTGCGGGACCTCGATGCCCGTCTGATTGCGGCGGGTACCCCGGGTTTCGAGCTGATGCAGCGCGCCGCCCATGCGACCTGGCGTGCCTTGCGTCGACGCTGGCCGGAGGCAGGCAGCCTCAGCGTGCTGGCCGGGCGTGGCAATAATGCCGGCGATGGTTATCTGGTCGCTGCTCTGGCCTTGCGTGCCGGCTGGCGGGTGAAGGTCCTGGCTGTGGGCGCTGCCGATGCGTTGGTTGGCGATGCCGCATTGGCACGGGACGAAGCCGTTGCCGCCGGTATCGCCATCCAGCCCTGGAGCGAATGCGCGGTACTCGAAGGCGTAATAGTCGATGCGCTGCTGGGTACCGGCCTTGCTGGCGCAGTGCGAGAACCCTACGCGCAGGCCATCCGCCTGCTCAATGCCAGCGGCCTGCCGGTGCTGGCTGTGGATATTCCGTCCGGCCTCTGTGCCGATACCGGTCGTGTGCTGGGTGTTGCGGTGCGCGCGGATCTGACGGTGACCTTTATCGGGCTCAAGCTCGGCCTTCTCACGGCGGATGCGCCAAACCAGGTCGGCGAACTGGTGTTCGATGATTTGCAGGCCGATACCGCTCTGGTCGCTGCAACGCCCCGTGTCGCCGAGCGCATGGCTGTGGGCAGTCTGCAACGCCTGGCGCCGCGGCCGCGTACCGCTCACAAGGGGCAGTTCGGGCACCTGCTGGTCGTGGGCGGTGATCGCGGACTGGGCGGAGCGGCACTGCTGTCGGCGGAGAGCGCACTGCGCAGCGGCGCCGGGCTCGTATCCCTGGCGACCCGGCCGGAGCATGTTGCAGCCGCCCTGGCGAGGCGTCCGGAAGTGATGTGCGCCGGGATCAGCTCTGCCAATCAGTTGCTGGCCTTGGCCGAAAAGGCTGATGTGCTGGTGGTGGGGCCCGGGCTGGGGCAGGGCGCCTGGGGTCGCAGCTTGCTCAGCGTCGTGGTCGGCCTGGAGGCTTCCCAGGTCTGGGACGCCGATGCGCTCAATATGCTGGCGAACGATCTGGCCCAACTGCCTGCGGGTTCAGTGATCACGCCGCATCCGGGGGAGGCTGCACGCTTGCTCGGTATTCCGACCGACGAGGTACAGGCTGATCGGCCACGCGCGGCCCTCGCGCTGGCGCAGAAATTCAATGCTGTCGTCCTGCTGAAAGGCGCTGGCAGTCTGGTGGCGGCCCCTGATGGCCGTCTCGCACTTTGTGATCGTGGTCATCCGGTAATGGCCGGGGCAGGGCTTGGCGATGTGCTCGCCGGGCTGATCGGCGCCCTGCTGGCGCAGGGAATGGACGGCTATGCCGCCACCTGTCTTGCGGTCTGGCTGCATGCCAATGCGGGCGAGAATCTGGCCCGGGCCGGCCGGGGGCTGGCGGCCTGTGATCTGATTCCGACCATTCGTCAGTTGCTCGAGGAGTTTGCACCGTGCCTGAAGTGATTCTGTATGCCGAAGGCGAGGACGCCATGATGGCCCTCGGTGCCCGTCTGGCGACCCTGACCGAAGGGCACGGCATTCTCTATCTGCACGGGGACCTGGGGGCGGGCAAGACCACGCTATCTCGCGGCCTCCTGCGGGGGTTGGGTCATGCCGGGGCGGTGAAAAGTCCCACCTTCACCCTGGTCGAGCCTTATGAAATAGCTGACAAGCGCGCCTTCCATTTCGATCTATATCGTCTGGCCGACCCGGAAGAACTGGAATTTCTGGGTATCCGCGACTACTTCGAAGGCGACGCCTTGTGCCTGATCGAGTGGCCCCAGCGGGGCGCCGGCATTTTGCCAAAGGCCGACCTGGACATTAACATTACGCCGCAAGCGGGCGGCCGTTCGCTGCGTTTTTCGCCACATACCAAGCGTGGCGAAGCATGGTGTGCCGCCCTGGCCTTGGGAGCATGAAAACAAAGATGGGGTGGGGTATGCGCTCGCGCGCACTGTTTGCCGGGATTGGGGTTCTGCTCGCGGCGTTCGCCGCTGATGTCCTGGCTGCCGCGGAGGTCCGCGGGGTGCGGCTTTGGCGCGCGCCTGACAATACCCGTCTGGTCTTCGATCTGTCAGGACCGGTGCAGCATTCCGTATTCACCCTGACGGCGCCCAATCGCATCGTCATCGATATCAATGGCGCGCAGCTGGCTACCAAGCTGGAGCAGTTGTCCCTCAGCAATACGCCGATCACCAGTGTTCGCTCCGCCCAGCGCACTCCCAGCGATCTGCGGGTGGTGATCGATGTATCTTCCACCGTGACGCCGAAAAGCTTCTTCCTGGCGCCCAACCAACAGTACGGCAACCGCCTGGTGGTGGACCTGTTCGATCAGGAAGCCGCCGCCAACGAGGCCAGCGCGCCTCAGGTGGCCACTGCGCCGACTACGCCGCAACCACCAGTGACACCCACCCAGCCTGCACCCAGCAAGCTACCGCCGGCGCCTGGTGGCAAGCGCGATATCGTGGTCGCCATCGACGCCGGCCACGGTGGCGAGGACCCCGGTGCGCTTGGGCCCAAGGGCCAGCATGAGAAGAACGTGACCCTGGCCATCGCCAAGGAACTGCAGCGGCAGATCAGCCAGGAGAAGGGCTTCCGCGCCGAGCTGGTGCGTACCGGCGACTATTTCATCCCGTTGCGCAAACGCACCGAGATCGCCCGCAAGAAAGGCGCCGACCTTTTCGTTTCCATTCATGCCGACGCCGCGCCCAGTCGCAGTGCCTTCGGTGCCTCGGTATTCGCCCTGTCGGACCGCGGCGCCACGTCGGAAACCGCGCGCTGGCTGGCCGATAACGAAAACCGCTCCGACCTGATCGGCGGCGACGGCAGTGTCAGCCTCGACGACAAGGACCGGATGCTCGCCGGCGTGCTGCTCGACCTGTCGATGACGGCAACCATGTCCTCGAGCCTGAATGTCGGGCAGAAGGTGCTTTCCAACGTCGGCCAGGTCACTTCGCTGCACAAGCGGCGGGTGGAGCAGGCGGGGTTCATGGTGCTGAAATCGCCGGACATTCCCTCGATCCTCGTGGAAACCGGGTTCATCTCCAATCACAACGAATCCCAGAAGCTGGCATCGCCGAGCCACCAGCAGGCCTTGGCGCGCTCGATCAAGACCGGCGTGAAGCAATTCTTCCAGCAGAACCCGCCGCCCGGTACCTACGTCGCCTGGCTGCGTGATCAGGGCAAGATCGCCATTGGACCGCGCGAGCACATCGTCACGTCTGGCGAGAGCCTGGCGCTGATCGCCCAGCGCTACGAAGTGAGCGTGGCGACACTGCGCAAGGCCAACTCGCTGTCCAACGACAACGTCAAGGTCGGTCAAGTCCTGAACATCCCTGCCGCGACCCTGGCGGCACAGCCATGAGCGAACTGCCGCGCATCCAGCTGCTGAGTCCGCGGCTGGCGAACCAGATTGCCGCCGGTGAGGTGGTCGAACGTCCCGCCTCCGTCATCAAGGAGCTTCTGGAAAACAGCCTGGATGCTGGCGCCCGCCGTATCGACGTGGAAGTCGAGCAGGGTGGCGTCAAGCTGTTGCGGGTTCGCGACGACGGCGGCGGTATTCCCCCGGACGACCTGCCCCTGGCACTGGCGCGCCACGCCACCAGCAAGATTCGCGACCTGGAAGACCTGGAGCGGGTGATGAGCCTGGGCTTCCGCGGTGAAGCACTGGCGTCGATCAGTTCCGTTGCACGGCTGACCATGACTTCGCGAACCCCTGATGCCGACCAGGCCTGGCAGGTGGAAACCGAAGGGCGCGACATGGAGGCGCGGGTCCAGCCCGCCGCGCATCCGGTGGGCACGTCGGTGGAGGTTCGCGACCTGTTCTTCAATACCCCGGCGCGGCGCAAGTTCCTGCGTGCCGAGAAAACAGAGTTCGACCACCTGCAGGAAGTCATCAAGCGCCTGGCCCTGGCGCGCTTCGATGTGGCCTTCCATTTGCGGCACAACGGCAAGACCATCTTCGCGCTCCACGAGGCGCGCGATGCCATCGCCCGAGCTCGTCGAGTCGCAACGGTATGCGGTCCCGCTTTCCTGGAGCAGGCGTTGCCCATCGAGGTCGAGCGCAATGGCCTGCATCTCTGGGGCTGGGTGGGCCTGCCCACCTTCTCCCGTAGTCAGGCCGATCTGCAGTACTTCTATGTGAATGGCCGCATGGTGCGCGACAAGCTGGTGGCCCACGCTGTGCGCCAGGCCTACCGGGATGTCCTCTACAACGGCCGGCATCCCACTTTCGTTCTGTTCTTCGAGGTCGATCCTGCAGTGGTCGACGTCAATGTGCACCCGACCAAGCACGAAGTGCGCTTCCGCGATAGCCGCATGGTTCATGACTTCCTCTACGGCACCCTGCACCGCGCCCTGGGTGAAGTGCGTCCAGAGGACCAGCTCGCTGCGCCTGCTGCTACCGACGCGGTTGTCCGGCCGAGTGGTCTTGCCGCGGGTGAATTCGGGCCCCAGGGCGAAATGAGTCTGGCGGCCAGCGTCCTGGAGCGCCCGTCGTCCCAGCCGGCCTGGAATTCGCCTGCTGGTGGCTACCAGGTGCCGCGTCCGCAACCAGCCGTGCCGATTGCGGAGGCTCAGGGTGCCTATCGCGAGTTCTTTGCGCCGTTGTCGACGGCTTCTGCACCGGCTGCGCTGCCAGAGTCCCAGGGTGATGTGCCGCCGCTGGGCTACGCCCTGGCGCAGCTCAAGGGCATCTACATCCTTGCGGAGAACGCCCAGGGGCTGGTGCTGGTGGATATGCATGCGGCCCATGAACGCATTACTTATGAGCGCTTGAAGGTGGCCATGGCCAGCGAAGGGCTCAAGGGGCAGCCGCTCCTGGTGCCGGAATCCATTGCAGTCAGCCAGCGCGAGGCGGATTGCGCCGAGGAGCATGGCGAGTGGTTCCGCCGTCTTGGCTTCGAGTTGCAGCGCCTGGGTCCGGAAACGCTGGCCATCCGCCAAATCCCGGCCCTGCTGAAGCAGGCAGAGGCATCCCAGTTGGTGCGTGATGTGCTTTCTGATCTGCTGGAATATGGCACGAGCGACCGTATCCAGGCGCACCTCAACGAGCTCTTGGGCACCATGGCCTGTCACGGTGCTGTGCGTGCTAATCGTCGCCTGACCCAGCCGGAAATGAATGCCTTGCTGCGCGACATGGAACACACGGAGCGCAGCGGCCAATGCAACCACGGGCGTCCGACCTGGACCCAATTGGGCATGGATGACCTGGATAAACTGTTCCTTCGTGGTCGCTGAACATGGCTGAAAGGCTGCCGCCGGCAATCTTCCTCATGGGCCCCACGGCCGCCGGCAAGACCGATCTCGCGCTGGAACTGGCGAGAACCCTGCCTTGCGAGCTGATCAGCGTCGATTCGGCGTTGATCTATCGCGGCATGGATATCGGTACCGCCAAGCCGGATAAGGCCACCCTGGCCGAGTTTCCCCATCGCCTTATTGATATCCGCGATCCGGCCGAGAGTTATTCGGCGGCCGAATTCCGCGCGGATGCCCTGGCTGCGATGGCAGAAATCACCGCGAAGGGGCGGATTCCACTGCTGGTGGGCGGCACCATGCTTTATTACAAGGCGTTACTGGAGGGGTTGGCCGATATGCCCAGCGCCGATCCCGATGTGCGTGCCGAACTGGAAGCTCGGGCGGCCCGAGAGGGCTGGGATGCGCTGCATCGGGAGTTGACGTCGATCGATCCGGAGTCCGCGGCGCGCATCCATCCCAACGATCCGCAGCGTCTGACAAGGGCGCTTGAAGTCTACAAGGTCAGCGGGCTCACCATGACCGCCCACCGACAGCGGCAAGCTGCCCAAAATACGGCCGGGAACGCGCCAGGAACGGCGTATTTGCCGTATACTGTCGCGCACTTGGCTATTGCGCCGGCCCAGCGTCAGGTGTTGCACGAAAGAATTGCGCAACGTTTTCGTCTGATGCTGGAACAGGGATTCATCGAAGAGGTCGAAGCGCTGCGTTGCAGAAGCGACTTGCATGCAGGGTTACCGTCAATCAGGGCGGTTGGCTATCGCCAGGCATGGGATTACCTGGATGGCGTGCTGACCCGGAACGAGATGGAAGAGCGCGGCATCATCGCCACCCGCCAACTCGCCAAGCGACAGTTCACCTGGTTGCGTAGTTGGTCCGATCTGTACTGGTTGGACAGTCTGGCTTGCGACAATCTGCCGCGTACCTTGAAATACCTGAAGTCGGTCTCCATATTGAACTGAGACCTCACCGGTTACCGTCTATCCTTGGGGGTAGGGCGGGACCAGTCATCTTTCTTGTCATTTGAAAACTAAAAATTTTTCCCTAAAGGAGTGCGGCACATGTCAAAAGGGCATTCGCTACAAGACCCTTACCTGAATACCCTGCGTAAGGAACGCGTACCGGTTTCCATCTATCTGGTGAACGGCATCAAGCTGCAGGGCCAGATCGAATCCTTTGACCAGTTCGTGATTCTGCTGAAGAACACTGTCAGCCAGATGGTCTACAAACACGCCATTTCCACTGTGGTACCGAGCCGTCCCGTACGTCTGCCCAGCGCTTCCGAGCAAGAGCAGGCTGAGCCGGGTAACGCCTGATAGGAGACTGCTTTGTTTTTCGAACGCCCTGGTGGTGGTGAACGAGCCATTCTGGTTCATCTGGAAGGCCAAGATCCCGAGGCGCGCGAAGACCCGCAGGAGTTCCTGGAGCTTGCTCGTTCGGCCGGTGCGGATACAGTGGCATTCGTCTCTGTTTCCCGTCACCAGCCAACGGCGAAGTATCTGATCGGCAGCGGCAAGGTCGATGAGTTGCATGACCTGGTCAGGGCCGAGAAGGCCGAGCTGGTCATCTTCAATCACACCCTCACACCCAGTCAGGAGCGCAACCTCGAGCGCGCTTTTGAATGCCGGGTGCTCGACCGTACCGGTCTGATTCTCGATATCTTCGCCCAGCGTGCCCGTACCCATGAAGGCAAGCTGCAAGTCGAATTGGCCCAGCTTGACCATATGAGCACGCGTCTGGTGCGTGGCTGGACTCACCTTGAACGGCAGAAAGGCGGTATCGGCCTGCGCGGTCCCGGTGAGACCCAGCTGGAAACCGACCGTCGTTTGCTGCGTGTGCGCATTCGCCAGATCAAACAACGCCTTGAAAAGGTCCGTAGCCAGCGCGAGCAGGCCCGTCGTGGGCGCAAGCGTGCGGATATCCCCTCGGTGTCCCTGGTCGGCTACACGAACGCTGGCAAGTCCACGCTGTTCAATTCGCTGACCACTGCTGAGGTTTACGCCGCTGACCAGTTGTTCGCCACCCTCGACCCGACCCTGCGCCGGCTCGAGCTGGATGACCTCGGGCCGATTGTCCTGGCCGACACGGTGGGATTCATTCGCCACCTGCCGCACAAGCTGGTCGAAGCCTTCCGGGCTACCCTTGAAGAATCGTCCAACTCCGATCTACTGCTGCATGTGATCGATGCTCACGAGCCCGAACGCATGGCGCAGATCGAGCAGGTGCTGGCGGTGCTGGGTGAGATCGGTGCCGAAGGCCTGCCTATGCTGGAGGTCTACAACAAGGTCGACCTGCTGGCGAACGTCGAGCCGCATATTCAGCGCGACGAAGACGGCAAGCCCGAGCGGGTCTGGCTGTCGGCACGTGATGGCAGCGGTCTCGAGTTGCTGGAACAGGCTGTGGCCGAACTGCTGGGTGATGACCTCTTCGTAGGTACCCTGCGCCTGCCACAGCGTTTTGGTCGGTTGCGGGCACAGTTCTTTGCCTTGGGTGCGGTACAGACCGAGGAGCACAACGAAGCTGGGGATGCGCTACTAGCGGTGCGTCTGCCGCGCGTTGAGCTGAATCGACTGGTCAGCCGAGAAGGCTGGCAGCCGAGCGAGTTTCTCGAGCAACACACTTTGCAATAAAGCCCGCTGAGGTGATTTTGCGGCGGGCCGCGGGCTTGGGTAGCATGGGCGGGCGCGCCGTGGGCGCGTCTTTGCTTTATCAGTATGGAGAGCGCTATGGCTTGGAACGAGCCGGGTGGCAACTCGAATAACCAGGACCCCTGGGGTGGGCGCCGTGGCGGCGACCGCAAAGGGCCACCGGACCTGGACGAGGCCTTCCGCAAGCTGCAGGACAGCCTGAACGGATTGTTCGGCAGCGGCAAGAAACGTGGCAGCGGCGACGAAGGTGGCGGCAGATCGGGCGGTTTCGGCCTGCTTGGCATCGGCCTGGCCCTGCTTGCCGTGGTCTGGCTGTACAGCGCGGTTTATGTGGTGGACGAGCAGGAGCAGGCTGTGGTGCTGCGCTTCGGCAAGTACTACGAGACTGTCGGCCCTGGCCTGAACATCTACTTCCCGCCGATCGATCGCAAGTTCCAGGAGAACGTCACCCGCGAGCGCGCTTACAGCAAGCAGGGGCAGATGCTCACCGAGGACGAGAACATCGTCGAAGTACCGCTCACCGTCCAGTACAAGATCAGCAACCTCCAGGACTTCGTGCTAAACGTCGACCAGCCTGAGGTCAGCCTGCAGCATGCCACTGAGAGTGCCCTGCGCCATGTGGTTGGTTCCACCGAGATGGACCAGGTGCTGACCGAAGGTCGTGAGCTGATGGCCAGCGAAATCAAGGAGCGCCTGCAGCGCTTCCTCGACACCTATCGCACCGGTATCACCGTCACTCAGGTCAACGTGCAGAGTGCGGCCGCGCCGCGCGAAGTGCAGGAAGCCTTCGATGACGTGATCCGTGCGCGAGAGGATGAACAGCGCGCCAAAAACCAGGCCGAGGCCTATGCCAACGCTGTGGTGCCCGAGGCCCGTGGTCAGGCCCAGCGCATCATCGAGGATGCCAACGGTTACCGCGATGAAGTCGTGGCCCGCGCCGAAGGTGAGGCTGACCGCTTCATCAAGCTGCTCACTGAGTACCACAAGGCTCCGGAAGTCACTCGCCAGCGCCTGTACCTCGAAACCATGCAGGACGTGCTGGCCAATACCAGCAAAGTGCTGGTTTCCGGCAAGGATGGGCAAAGCAACTTGCTCTACCTGCCGCTGGACAAAATGATCGACAACCGAGGTGCCAGTCAGGCTCCGGTTGCCCCGGCAGCGTCGGCCGCCGCGAGCGGCAGTGATCTCGGTTCGCGTGTCGCCACTGACTTGCAGCAGCGCAATTCGCGTTCCAGGGAGAGTCGCTGATGAGCAATAAATCGCTGTTTGCCCTGATTGGCGGCGTGGTGGTGGCCCTGCTCCTATGGAGCAGCCTGTACATCGTGTCGCAGACCGAAAAGGCCGTGCTGCTGCAGTTTGGCCGCATCGTCGAGGCGAATGTCCAGCCCGGTCTGCACTTCAAGATTCCGTACGTCAACCAGGTGCGCAAGTTTGATGCGCGTCTGCTGACCCTGGACTCGCCGACACAGCGCTTCCTCACCCTTGAGAAGAAGGCGGTGATGGTGGATGCCTACGCCAAATGGCGAGTGGCTGATGCCGAGCGTTTCTACACCGCCACGTCCGGCATGAAGCAAATTGCCGACGAGCGCTTGTCCCGCCGCCTGGAGGCAGGCCTGCGCGACCAGTTCGGTAAACGCACGCTGCATGAAGTGGTATCTGGTGAGCGTGATGCGCTGATGGCTGACATCACCTCCGCCCTCAATCGCATGGCCAGCAAGGAGTTGGGCATCGAGGTTGTGGACGTGCGGGTGAAGGCCATCGACCTGCCCAAGGAAGTCAACCGCAGCGTATTCGAGCGGATGAGTACCGAGCGGGAGCGCGAGGCTCGCGAGCACCGTGCCAAGGGTTCGGAGCTGGCTGAAGGTATCCGTGCAGACGCCGACCGTCAGCGTCGTGTCCTGCTGGCCGAAGCCTATCGCGAAGCCGAGGAAACCCGCGGTGATGGCGATGCCAAGGCCGCTGCGATCTACGCCAAGGCATACGGGCAGGACCAGGAGTTCTACGCTTTCCACCGCAGCCTCCAGGCTTACCGTGAAAGCTTCGCCAACAAGAGCGACGTGATGGTGCTGGATCCCAATAGCGATTTCTTCCGCTATTTGGACAAGGCCGCACGCTGACACACGTCTCCCGGCGGACGCTCATCGTCCGCCGGGGTGACCGTCAGGGAAAACGTGTTATTATGGGTCAGCCGGGAAATCCCGGCTTTTTTGCGTCCGCGGGAATCATGTGGCAGGAACTCGGCATTGCGTTTTGTCTGATGCTGGTGCTGGAAGGCATCCTGCCCTTCCTCTATCCGCGCCGTTGGCGCGCCGCGGTGCTTGGGGTGGCAGAGTTCAAGGACCGCCATCTCCGCCTTATGGGCCTGTCCAGCATGTTGCTGGGGACCGGCCTCCTTTATCTGCTTCACTGATGGCTTGCCGCCCGGTTGAGAGGGGATTGGCGAAATGGCAACGGTAGATCGCTGGCTGCTGCCAGACGGTATCGAAGAAGTACTGCCGCCCGAAGCGGCACGCATCGAGGCAGCCCGCCGCCAGGTGCTGGACCTGTTCCAGCGTTGGGGCTACGACTTCGTGGTCACTCCGCACATCGAATATCTCGAGTCCCTGCTGACCGGTGCCGGTCAGGACCTCGACCTGCGCACCTTTAAGGTGACCGACCCGCAGTCGGGCCATCTGATGGGATTCCGCGCAGACATCACGCCACAGGTTGCGCGCATCGACGCTCATACCCTGCGCCGCGAAGGTCCGAATCGCCTGTGCTATGCCGGCAGCGTGCTGCATGCGAAGCCGCGAGCGCTCTCCACTTCGCGCAGCCCGATCCAGCTGGGTGCTGAGCTATACGGCGACGCCAGTCCGGCGAGCGACGTGGAAGTCATCAGCCTGATGCTGGAGATGCTCGAGCTGGCTGCTGTGCCGGACGTGCATATGGATCTCGGCCATGTCGGAATCTATCGCGGTTTGGCCAAGGCAGCGGGTTTGTCCGGCGAGGTTGAGCGCAGCCTGTTCGACGCCTTGCAGCGCAAGGCAGTGGACGAGGTGGCTGAACTCACCGAAGACCTGCCCCGCGAGCTGGCCTCCATGCTCCGCTCCCTGGCTGAGCTCTGCGGTGGGCGTGAGGTTTTGGACCTGGCCCAGGGCGTTCTGATGGATGCCCCGGAGGACGTTCACCGCGCGCTGGATGAGCTGATTGCCATCGCCGATGCGCTGGAACTGCGCTATCCAGAGTTGCCGCTGTACTTCGATCTGGGTGAGCTGCGCGGTTACCACTATCACACCGGGGTCGTCTTTGCCGCCTTCGTGCCGGGCGTTGGGCAGTCCATTGCCCAGGGCGGTCGCTACGACGACATCGGCGCCGACTTCGGTCGGGCCCGTCCCGCTACCGGTTTCTCCACCGACCTGAAAACCCTGGTGACCCTGGGCAGCATGTCGTTGGAGCAAGAGGTTTCCGGTATCTGGGCACCGGATAGCCATGACCCGTACCTGTGGTACGAGGTCAAGCGCCTTCGCGCTGAGGGTCAGCGTGTGGTGCAGGCCCTGCCGGGCCAGGAAGTGGCAAGCGCGCAGGAAGCCGGCTGTGACCGTCAGCTCGTTCTGGGCGGTGGGCGCTGGCAGGTGGCGGCGCTTTCCTAGGACGTGGTTTCAAGGCCGGTGCTGAACTGCCGGCCGCTAACGATTTTCCGTGTTTTCCGCCGGCGGCTGCCGGCTTCGAGCTTCTGCGAAGAGGACAAGTGTTATGGGTAAGAATGTCGTAGTCCTGGGCACCCAGTGGGGTGATGAGGGTAAGGGCAAGATCGTCGATCTGCTGACCGACCAGGCTGCCGCCGTAGTGCGTTACCAGGGCGGCCACAACGCCGGTCACACCCTGGTGATCGACGGCGAGAAGACCGTGCTGCACCTGATCCCGTCCGGCATCCTGCGCGAAAATGTCGAGTGCCTGATCGGCAACGGCGTGGTGGTAGCGCCCGATGCGCTGATGCGCGAAATCACCAAGCTGGAAGAGAAGGGTGTGCCGGTGCGTGAGCGCCTGCGCATCAGCCCGGCTTGCACCCTGATCCTGCCGTACCACGTGGCCCTGGACCAGGCTCGTGAGAAGGCCCGCGGCGACGCCAAGATCGGCACCACCGGTCGTGGCATCGGCCCGGCCTACGAAGACAAGGTCGCTCGTCGCGGCCTGCGTATCGGCGACCTGTTCCACCGCGAGCGCTTTGCCGCCAAGCTGGGCGAGTTGCTGGACTACCACAACTTCGTTCTGCAGCACTATTACAAGGAGCCGGCGGTCGACTTCCAGAAGACCCTGGATGAGGCTCTGGCCTACGCCGAGCTGCTCAAGCCGATGATGCTCGACGTCGCTGCGCGCCTGCACCAGCTGCGCAAGCAAGGCGCCTACATCATGTTCGAAGGCGCGCAAGGCTCGCTGCTGGACATCGACCACGGCACCTATCCGTACGTCACCAGCTCCAATACCACCGCTGGCGGTACCGCCACCGGCTCTGGCTTCGGTCCGCTGTACCTGGACTACATCCTCGGTATCACCAAGGCCTACACCACTCGTGTGGGTTCCGGCCCGTTCCCGACCGAGCTGTTCGACGAAACCGGCGCCTTCCTCGCCAAGCGTGGTCATGAGTTCGGCTCCACCACTGGTCGCGCCCGTCGCTGCGGCTGGTTCGATGCCGTGATCCTGCGTCGCGCCATCGAAATCAACAGCATCTCGGGCCTATGCCTGACCAAGCTGGACGTGCTCGACGGCCTGGAAACCATCCGTATCTGCACCGGCTACAAGGACCAGAACGGCGAGATTCTGATCGATGCGCCGACCGATGCCGACAGCTACATCGGCCTGCAGCCGGTTTACGAGGAAATGCCGGGCTGGAGCGAATCCACCGTCGGCGCCAAGAGCCTGGAAGAACTGCCGGCCAACGCCCGCGCTTACATCAAGCGCGTGGAAGAGCTGGTGGGTGCGCCCATCGATATCATCTCTACCGGTCCTGACCGTAACGAGACGATCGTCCTGCGTCACCCCTACGCCTGAGTCTCCTGACTCCCCCGAAGGGCCGCCATGTGCGGCCCTTCGTCGTTTCCGTGACCGCGAATGTCGCGCTACCGGTCGGCACGTACCTTGCTGGCACTTTATAAATCCGGGTTGTCGCCGTTATAGCGGTAACGGTCGTAAAGGAGCCACAAGTCGTGTCAGCCATCCTGTCTTTGTTGCAAAGCCGTTTGCTTCGTCCGGTCTTCATTGCGCTGGGCATTGCCCTCCTGGTGCAGGTGCTGGTCGCGGTTGCTCTTACGCGGGGCACCGTGAACTCGCTGGTGGAAGAGCTGGGCGTGCGCCTGGGTGGCGACACCCAGCGCCTGGCGGGCGATCTCGAGCAGGCCGGGCAGGAAGTTTCCGGTAGTTTGAGTGCCCTCTCCACCAAGACCCGCGAGCGCTTGGGGGTGGCTCTGGGTGAGCGTCTCCAGCAGGAGCAGGGGCAGTTGCGTCAAACGTTGGAGCAGAGCCTCAAGGAGTCGGCCAACGACCTGGCCCAATTGCTGGCGGCCGTAGCGCCACGGGCCATGTGGGACAACGATGTGCCTACCCTTTCCGAGTTCGCCCGTCGTGCCCAGCGCAATCCCAATGTGCTTTTCGTTGTCTACGACGATGCCAATGGTCAGCACCTGACGCGTTACCTCAATCGCGAGAACCCGCAGATCAAGGCGCTACTGGCCAAGGGGCAGGGTGATCGCGCCCTGGACAAGGTTCTGAATGCAGCGGCCAACGATCCCTCTGTCTACCTGGTGGACGCGCCCATCAGTCCCAATGGCGTGGAGATTGGCAAGGTGCGCATGGGGGTCTCGACCGCCGCAGTGGAGGAGCAGTTGAAGGCGCTGGACCAGCGATTCTCCGCGCTGATCGCCAGTGGCGGCGAGCTGGTGAGCGAAAGCCTCTCTGGCGCCGCCAATGAGAGCAGTGCGGTCCTGACTGCTCGCCTGCAGTCGGCCCGAGAAGCTGCTGGCAGCATGAGTGTGGGTACCCGTCAGGCGGTAGAGTCGGCGGCGGCTGAACTGCGCTGGCGCATCGGTCTGGGATTGGCGTTGGTCGGTCTCGGCGTCCTGCTGGTGCTGGCTGTGGTGCTCGGGCGCCGCGTGGTGGTGCGCCTGCGTCTGCTGATCAACGCCCTGAACGACCTGGCTGCGGGCGAAGGCGATCTGACGCGTCGCGTCAAACTCGACAGTCGTGATGAGGTCGGCGAAATGGCCACTGCGGTAAACCGCTTCGTCGACAAGTTGCAGCCCATCGTCCGTGAAGCGGGGGATGTGGCGCAGCGCACCGGCGTGGAAATCCGGGCGCTTTCCGAGCGCAGCCAATCCGCCGAGGCCGCGGCACACCGCCAGCGCAGTGAGGTGGAAGGCAGCCTGAGTGCGCTGGCCGGCATGGCGGCGGAAGCCCAGGCTGAAAGCCAGGCGATGCAGGATGCCTTACGTCAGGTGGGCGAGATTCGTCAGGCGGCACAGGACAATGCCGCCATCGCACGCAAGGTGGGCGGCCTGATCGAGAACCTGGAGGCGCGGGTCCAGAACGGTTCCGAAGTGATCGAGCGACTGGCGCGGCAGAGTCAGCAGATAGAAATGGTGCTGTCAGTGATTCATGGCATTGCCGAGCAGACCAACCTGCTGGCGTTGAACGCAGCCATCGAGGCGGCGAGAGCGGGGGAGAGCGGGCGTGGTTTTGCCGTCGTCGCCGATGAGGTGCGGGCGCTGGCCAGCAAGACCCAGCAGTCCACTGGCGATATCCAGGAGCACATCGTGGCCCTGCAGACCGGTGCGCGTGAGGCCGTGTCGGCGATTTCCCAAGCGCGCGAGCGTGCGGTGGAGGGGCTGGAGGCGCTGCGTGACAGCGAGCGCCTGCAGCAGAGCGTCCAGCAGGCCGTGGAACAGGTGCATGGTGCGGTGCAAGCGGCCGCTCGTGCGGCGGAGCATCAGGCGACGGGGGCCGACGGTGTGCGTGGCCGGGTCGATGTGATCCATATCGAGGCTAGCCGAGCTGCCGAGGCGGTAGCGGCGACTGCCAGCAGCGGGCGCGTGCTCGCCGGCCTGGCTGATCAGTTGAAGGCCAGCCTGGGGCAGTTCAAGGCGTAAAGGGATCAAGGAAGAGGGCGGGCGCAGGCTCGCCTCTTTATCGGGTGGCTGTCGCGGAATCGCCGGAAGCCAGAAAGCACAAAGCCGAGCAGAGCTCGGCTTTGTTGAAGAGTGGTGCCCAGGAGAAGACTCGAACTTCCACGGTGTTGCCACCGCTAGGACCTGAACCTAGTGCGTCTACCAATTCCGCCACCTGGGCACTTCAGGATGCGATGATTGCTCATTCACTTCCTTCACAACGTCTCAGCGACGCTGTGGGCGCGAACTATACGAGCCGACTTTTGTGTTGTAAACCCCTGAGCGCGAAAAAAATTATTCTTCGGACTAAGCTGACCGACAATCGGAATTCGCGCTTCAATAAGACACATGGCAAATACCTCTATGGATAAAAAGGTGATCACCCCCTAATGGCCGATTGGCAGAACCTCGACCCCGAGGCCGCTCGCGAGGCGGAAAAATACGAGAACCCCATCCCCAGCCGCGAATTGATCCTGCAGCGCCTCGACGAACGTGGCGCCCCGGCCAGTCGGGAGCAGTTGGTGGAGGAGTTCGGCTTGACCACCGACGAGCAGCTCGAAGCCCTGCGTCGTCGGCTTCGCGCCATGGAGCGCGATGGCCAGCTTATCTATACACGTCGCGGGACCTATGCACCGGTGGACAAGCTCGACCTGATCTGTGGCCGCATCAGTGGTCACCGCGATGGCTTCGGCTTCCTTATTCCTGACGACGCTTCCGAAGACCTCTTCCTCAGCCCCGCGCAGATGCGTCTGGTGTTCGATGGCGACCGCGCGTTGGCGCGGGTTTCCGGCGTCGATCGCCGTGGCCGTCGCGAAGGTGCCCTGGTGGAAGTGATCGCGCGCGCCCACGAAACCCTGGTCGGCCGCTTTTTTGAGGAAAGCGGCATTGCCCGAGTAGTCGCCGACAATCCGAAGATCCAGCAGGAAGTCCTGGTGCCCCAGGGCAAGCAGGGTGCGGCCAAGCACGGCCAGTTCGTGCAGGTGAAGATCGAGCAGTGGCCGAGCAACTTCCGATTGGCCCAGGGCGAAGTGATCGAAGTGCTGGGCGAATACATGGCGCCGGGCATGGAGATCGAAGTCGCCCTGCGCAGCTACGACATTCCGCACGAATGGCCGGCCGCTGTGATCAAGGAAGCGGCCAAGCTGAAGCCCGAGGTGGCTGAGAAGGACAAGGAAAAGCGCATCGACCTGCGCGACTTGCCCCTGGTCACCATCGACGGCGAAGACGCCCGCGACTTCGACGACGCCGTTTATGCCGAGGCCCGCAAGGGTGGCGGCTGGCGCCTGGTCGTCGCCATCGCCGACGTTTCCCACTATGTAAAGGTGGGCTCGGCGCTGGATGAAGAAGCGAGCAATCGTGGTAACTCGGTGTACTTCCCGGAAAAGGTCATTCCGATGTTGCCCGAGGTGCTTTCCAATGGCCTCTGCTCCCTGAACCCCCTGGTGGATCGCCTGGCAATGGTCTGCGATATGACCATTTCCCGCGCCGGCAAGCTGACCGGGTACGAGTTCTACGAGGCGGTCATTCATTCCCATGCGCGGCTTACCTATACGAAGGTCAGCCAGTTCCTGGAAACCCCGGATTCCGCCGAAGCCGAACAGTTCGCCGGGCAGCTGCCGCATCTGGTCAATCCGCTTCAGCAACTCTACAAGCTCTACAAGGTCCTGCTGGCGCAGCGCCAGGTGCGTGGAGCCATCGACTTCGAGACCCAGGAAACCCGCATCGTCTTCAGCGCCGACCGCAAGATCTCCGAAATCCTGCCGACCCAGCGCAATGACGCCCACAAGCTGATCGAGGAATGCATGCTGTGCGCCAACGTGGCCACCGCGCGCTTCCTCATGCAGCACGAGATTCCGGCGCTCTACCGTGTCCACGACGGTCCGCCGAGCGAGCGTCTGGATAAGTTGCGACAGTTCCTTGCCGAGCTGGGGCTGTCCCTGAATCGCGGCAAGAACGAGCCGACGCCGAGTGACTACCAGGCGCTGCTCGAGCAGATTCGCGAGCGTCCGGACTTTCACCTGATCCAGACAGTGATGCTGCGCTCCCTCAGTCAGGCCGTGTACAGCCCGGACAACGAGGGGCACTTCGGCCTCAATTACGACGCTTACACCCACTTCACATCGCCCATCCGGCGCTATCCGGACCTGCTGGTGCATCGCGCCATTCGCAGCCTGATCCGCTCCAAGCGCGAAAGCGCCCATGTACAGCGGGCCGGCGCGGCGAGCATGCCCAAGGCGCGCATCTACCCGTACGACGAAGCGCGCCTGGTCCAGCTCGGTGAGCAGTGCTCGATGACCGAGCGGCGTGCTGACGAAGCGACCCGCGATGTCACCAACTGGCTCAAGTGCGAGTACATGCGTGATCGCGTGGGCGAGACCTTCCCTGGTGTGATATCGGCAGTGACCGGCTTCGGCATCTTCGTCGAGCTGATCGACATCTATGTCGAAGGCCTGGTGCACGTGACCGCATTGCCGGGCGACTATTACCACTTCGATCCCATCCACCATCGCCTCTCTGGCGAGCGCTCTGGCCGCAGTTTCCGCCTGGGCGACGAGGTGGAAGTGGTGGTCGCGCGGGTCGATCTGGACGAGCGCAAGATCGATTTCGAGCTCTCCGACAACGTCCTCACCGCACCGGTCGGTCGCAAGAATCGCGGCACCGACAAGTCCGCTCCGGTCAAAGGCAAGGCCAAGGCTGCCGAGCCCAAGGTCGGCAAGGGCCGCAGTCGGGGTGCCAAGGGCGCTGCCCGCCACGCCCAGCGAGATACTTCAACCCTCCAGCAGGAGCCGCGGGCAGCCGTGGCGCCGCGTCGCCACCGCGCTGGCAAGGTCCAGGCGTTGCCAGCAGTGCCACCGGAAATGCTCGCCCAGGCAGAAGACATGCTTGGCAATACCGATGTGGACAAGAGTAGGGCCATGAAACAGGCGCTGCTCAGCGAGGCCCGTCAGGGGGCCAAGGCCAGCAAAGGTACGCGCCCGGCCCAGAAAACGCTGGAAAAACCGGCTAACGATGCCGCCAGGACAGGCTCCAAGCCGCCGAAGAAAAAATCCAAGGCGGCGAAGGCCAAGTCCACCGGCAAACCCACGAAACACCGCAAAGGTCCGCCAAAACCCAAGGCGCCTGGTAGCAAGGTCCAGAAATGAGTCAGTTGGAAAAGGTCTACGGCGTACATGCCGTGGAGGCGCTGCTGCGCCATCACCCCAAACGCGTCAAGCAGCTCTGGCTGGCGGAAAGTCGACATGATCCGCGGGTCCAGGTCCTTCTCGACCTGGCGGGGCAGCATCGCATCGCGGTTGGCCACAAGGATCGCCACGAGCTGGATGAGTGGGCCGAAGGTGTCCACCAGGGCGTGGTAGCCGAGGTCAGTCCCAGCCAGGTCTGGGGCGAGAACATGCTCGACGAGCTGCTTGAGCGCAGCCCGGGCGCGCCCTTGCTGCTCGCTCTGGACGGCGTCACCGATCCGCACAACCTCGGTGCCTGCCTGCGCACCGCCGATGCCGCCGGCGTGCTGGCCGTGATCGTGCCAAAGGACAAGTCCGCCACCCTCAATGCCACCGTGCGCAAGGTTGCCTGCGGCGCGGCGGAAGTCATGCCGCTGGTGGCGGTGACCAACCTGTCGCGTACCCTGGAGAAGCTGCAGAAGAAGGGCTTGTGGGTAGTCGGCACTGCCGGTGAGGCGGAGCAGGAAGTCTATGAACAGGACATGACCGGCCCGACCGTGCTGGTCATGGGCGCGGAAGGCAAGGGCATGCGCCGCCTGACTCGCGAGCATTGCGATTACCTGGTCAAGCTGCCCATGTCCGGCAGCGTCAGCAGTCTCAACGTCTCCGTGGCCACCGGCGTCTGCCTGTTCGAGGCAGTGCGCCAGCGCCGCAGTCGCCCCTGAGGCCTGCCTGCCCCGGATAGCTTTCCTGCTGTCCGGGGCTGTTCAAAGTTTCACCAATTCATCTTGCGCGGCATTCGACCCTTCTCTAGAATGTCGCCCCTTGCCGTGGGGGCAGGCTCGCGCACGTCCCCGACCCGGCAAGCCCAAACGAGATATTCACTCCTTGCCTGACCACTATGTTGGCAGGCTACAACCCGTAAGGAGCATTTATGCGTCATTACGAAATCATCTTCCTGGTTCACCCGGACCAGAGCGAGCAGGTTGGCGGCATGGTTGAGCGCTACACCAAGCTCATCGAAGAAGACGGTGGCAAGATTCACCGCCTGGAAGACTGGGGCCGTCGTCAGCTGGCCTACGCCATCAACAACGTTCACAAGGCTCACTACGTGATGCTGAACGTTGAGTGCAGCGGCAAAGCCCTCGCCGAGCTGGAAGACAACTTCCGCTACAACGACGCCGTCATCCGTAACCTGGTCATCCGTCGCGACGAAGCCATCACTGGCCAGTCCGAGATGCTCAAGGCCGAGGAAAACCGCAACGAGCGCCGTGAGCGCCGTGAGCGCGTTGAGACTGACGCTGTCGCCGAAGGCGAAGACAGCGACAACGCTGACGAGTAATCCACGGATCTATTGAGGAGCCAAGTTCATGGCACGTTTCTTCCGTCGTCGTAAGTTCTGCCGTTTCACCGCTGAAGGCGTGAAAGAGATCGACTTCAAGGATCTCAACACCCTGAAGGCATACGTCTCCGAAACCGGCAAGATCGTTCCGAGCCGTATCACCGGCACCAAAGCCAAGTATCAGCGTCAGCTGGCTACCGCTATCAAGCGCGCCCGCTACCTGGCCCTGCTGCCCTACACCGACAGCCACGGCCGTTGATCTCGGTCGGTCGACCTAAGTAAGGGATAGATCGCAATGCGCGCTCTGGCGGAATTCATCATGCGCGGCCGTATGCAGGCCACCCTCGTGGTGGCGGGTGCAGCGGCTTTGCCCCTGATGTTCTGGCTGAGCGCAGCCGCAGGTTGCCTGGTGCTGCTGCGGCGTGGTGTGAACGATGCTCTCGGCATCATTGCCTGGGCCCTGCTGCCAGCTCTTGGCTGGTGGTATTTCGGCGAGCCGCGCACCTTGATGGTGCTGGTCGGTGCGCTGGGATTGGCTCTGGTACTGCGTTCCAGCGTGTCCTGGACGCGGGTGCTGATGATCAGCGTGGCGCTTGGTCTGTTGTACGGCCTGGTGCTGGGCGCGGTGTTCCGCGAACCCATTGCCGCCATGGCGGGTGAGCTGCAGAAGCTCATGCCGCAGGTGATGGGTGGCGTCTATTCGCAATTGGCGGATGACGAGCGAGCGCGTCTGGGAGCCATGGTCGCGCCGGTCCTGACCGGCCTGATCGCTGCGCTGCTGCAGCTGGTCAGCGTGCTGAGCCTGACGCTCGGCCGCTACTGGCAGGCAGCCCTGTACAACCCCGGTGGTTTCGGCAGCGAGTTCCGCGCGCTGAAACTGCCGCCGGCACTGGCCTTCGGCCTGCTGGCCGCCATGCTGCTGGGTCCGAACCTGGGCCTGGAGCTGGCGATGCTGACACCGATCTGCAGCGTGCCGCTGGCTTTCGCCGGCCTGGCCCTGGTGCACGGTCTGGCGAAGCAGGGTGGGCTGGCCGGTTTCTGGCTGGTCGGTTTGTACGTGTCGCTGTTGCTGTTCATGCAGTTGATCTATCCGTTGCTGGTGGTTTTGGCCATCGTCGACAGTCTGATTGATTTTCGCGGTCGCAAGGCGCGCAAGAATGGCGCCGGTCCCGCGAACGGTGAAGGTTAAAAGTTAAGAGGTAAGACCCAAATGGAAGTCATCCTGCTGGAAAAAATCGCCAACCTGGGCAACCTGGGCGACAAGGTGAACGTAAAGTCCGGCTACGGCCGTAACTTCCTGCTGCCGAAAGGCAAGGCCACCGCTGCTACCGCTGCGAACGTTGCTGCGTTCGAAGCCCGCCGCGCTGAGCTGGAAAAGCAGGCTGCCGATAAGAAGGCTGCTGCCGAAACCCGCGCTGCCCAGCTGTCCGAACTGGAAGTGACCATCACTGCCAGCGCCGGCGACGAAGGCAAGCTGTTCGGTTCCATCGGCACCCACGACATCGCTGACGCCCTGACCGCCGCTGGCGTTCCGGTTGCCAAGGCCGAAGTCCGCCTGCCGAACGGCACCATTCGTCAAGTTGGCGAATACGACGTTGCTCTGCACCTGCACACCGACGTTGAAGCTGCGGTCAAGCTGATCGTGGTTGCCGGCTAAGCAAGCCGTCGAGGTGAGCTTGCACTCAGGTGCGGGCTCGCTAACATCGGGCACGTCATTGCGAAAGCGGTGACGTGCCCGATGTCTTTCCAGTCCGAGAATTTTCCGAGCCCATGAACGAAATCACCGCCCCGGAACAGTTCGACCTGCAAACCGCCGCCCTGAAGGTGCCGCCGCACTCAATCGAGGCCGAGCAGGCTGTCCTCGGGGGCCTGATGCTGGACAACAATGCCTGGGAGCGCGTGCTCGACCAGGTGTCCGACGGCGACTTCTATCGTCACGATCATCGGCTGATCTTCCGCGCCATCTTCAAGCTGGCCGAACGCAACATGCCGTTCGACGTGGTCACCCTGTCCGAACAGCTGGACAAGGAAGGCCAATTGTCCCAGGTCGGTGGCCTGGCCTACCTCGGCGAACTGGCGAAGAACACCCCGTCGGTGGCCAACATCAAGGCCTATGCCCAGATCATTCGCGAGCGCGCCACGCTGCGCCAACTGATCGGCATCAGCACTGAAATCGCCGACAGCGCCTATGCGCCCCAGGGGCGGACCGGTGAAGAGATCCTCGACGAAGCCGAGCGCCTGATCTTCCAGATCGCCGAGGCACGTCCGAAGACCGGCGGCCCGGTGGGCATCAATGACATCCTGGTCAAGGCCATCGACCGCATCGACGAGCTGTTCAACAACGGCGATGCCATCACCGGCCTGTCCACCGGTTTCAACGACCTCGACAACCTGACCAGTGGCCTGCAGCCGGCCGACATGATCATCGTCGCTGGCCGTCCGTCCATGGGTAAGACCACCTTCGCCATGAACCTGGTGGAAAACGCCCTGATGCGCAGCGACAAGGCGATCCTGGTGTACTCCCTGGAGATGCCCTCCGAATCCATCGTGATTCGTATGCTCGCGTCCCTCGGTCGCATCGACCAGACCAAGGTCCGCGCCGGCCGCCTGGACGACGACGATTGGCCGCGCCTGACTTCTGCGGTCAACCTGCTTAATGATCGCAAGCTGTTCATCGATGACACCGCCGGCATCTCGCCTTCCGAGATGCGCGCCCGTACCCGCCGCCTGGCGCGCGAGCACGGAGAGATCGGCCTGATCATGGTCGACTACCTGCAGCTGATGCAGATTCCCGGTTCCAGCGGCGATAGCCGGGTGAACGAGATCTCCGAGATTTCGCGCTCGCTCAAGGCCCTGGCCAAGGAGTTCAACTGCCCGGTGATCGCCCTGTCCCAGCTGAACCGGGGTCTTGAACAGCGTCCGAACAAACGCCCGATCAACTCCGACCTTCGCGAATCCGGGGCGATCGAGCAGGACGCCGACATCATCCTGTTCGTGTACCGCGACGAGGTGTACCACCCCGAGACCGAGTTCAAGGGCGTGGCCGAAATCATCATCGGCAAGCAGCGTAACGGTCCGCTGGGCACCGCGCGGCTGGCCTTCCTCGGCAAGTACTCGCGTTTCGAGAACCTCGCGCCCGGCGCGTATCAGTTCGACGACGAATAAGCTGCAGGTCAATGAATGCGGGCGTCCAGGCGGTATGATGGGCGCCCGTTTTCGTTCATGAGCCTGTCTCAATGCGCCCGCTGATCGCTGCCGTCGACCTTTCCGCCATCCGCCACAACTATGCCCTCGCCAAGCGCTGTGCGCCGGGGCGCCAGGCCTTTGCGGTGGTCAAGGCGAATGCCTATGGCCACGGCGTGCGTGAAGTGGTCGCCAGTCTGCGTGGCGAGGCCGATGGCTTTGCCGTTGCCTGCCTGGAAGAGGCCGCCGAAGTGCGCGCGCTGGACGACGAGGCGCGTGTACTGCTGCTGGAAGGCTGCTTCGAGCCGGCCGAGTATCATCTCGCCGCCCAACTCGGGCTGGACTTGGTGGTGCAAGGGCCGGAGCAGGCTGAGGCACTGCTGGCCGCTGCCATCGGCCGCCCTGTGAATGTCTGGCTCAAGCTGGATTCCGGCATGCACCGCCTCGGCTTCACCGCGGACGCCCTGCGTCACTGGCATGCACGCCTGCGCACCGCGGCCCAGGTGGCGGAACTCAACCTGATCAGCCATTTCGCCTGTGCCGACCTGCGTGGCCATACGCTCAACGAGGTCCAGCTGGAAGCCTTTCTCGACCTGCTGGATCTCGACTTCGACCAGCGCAGCCTGGCCAACTCCGCCGCCATTCTCACCATGCCCGCATCCCATATGGATTGGCTGCGCCCCGGCATCATGCTCTACGGTGCCACGCCGCTGGCTGATCTCAGTGCGGCCGAATTGGGCCTGAAGCCCGCCATGAGCCTCAGCGCCCAGCTGATTGGGGTGCGCGAGATCGAGATCGGGGAGACCGTGGGTTATGGCGCGACCTGGGAAGCCACGCGGCCGTCGCGCATCGGCACGGTCAGCTGCGGCTATGCCGACGGTTATCCGCGTCACGCTCCCAGTGGCACCCCGGTGGTGGTCAACGGCCGTCGCGTGCCGCTGGTGGGCCGGGTGTCCATGGACATGCTGGCGGTAGACCTCAGCGAGATGCCCGAGGCGCGTGTCGGTGACCCCGTAGAGCTCTGGGGCGCGCAGCTGCCGGTGGACGAACTGGCCCAGGCCTGCGGCACCATCGGCTACGAGCTGCTGACCAAGGTCACCGCACGCGTACCGCGCCGCTACCTGGCCTGATCCCGCCTTTTTGTGGGCGAATTCATTTGAATTTGGGAAACCACGCCTTGAAGACGTGGTCATGCGTCACCGTGATTCGAATCCCCGTGAAGCCGATCCGGTAGGGTGCGCCGTGCGCACCGGCGGTTTGAGGTGGCGTCGAAGCTGATCCTGAAGTCGGTGCGCACAGCGCACCCTACGCTCGAGACCGAACTAAATCGCCCTCTTCCAGGGGGCTACCCAAGTCCACGCTCTACGAACGTGGATTTAAAATCGCGAAAAAGCCGCGAGGCGGTTCCGCTACAGCAATCCGCTGGGCGTCTTCAGTACGTCCAGTTGCAGGCTGGTCTCGGAAGACAGCTCGCCATCCTCACCGAACAGCACCATGCCTGAGCGGCCGCGGGCCTTGACCTTGTAAAGCGCCCGGTCGGCTGTCTGGTAAAGCCCGGCGAAATGCCGGGCATGGCGCGGGTAGAGCGCGATGCCGATGCTGATGCTCACCGACAGTTTCTCCGCGCCGTAGCACATCGGCGCCGCCAGCTCCTCCAGGAGGCGCCGGGCCAGTTTGCAGGCCTCGGCCTCGGCATCCGGCCCGCCGATCAGCACGGCGAACTCGTCGCCGCCCAGGCGCGCTACCGCGTCTCCGCCACGGACATGCTCGCGCAGGCGCCGGCTGATGGTGCGCAGCATCTCGTCACCAGCGTCATGGCCGAAGCGGTCATTGATCGGTTTGAAGTGGTCCAGGTCGATCAGCATCAGTGCGAGTTGCTCTTCGTGGCGCTTGGCGTTGGCCAGTGCCGACTCGGTGCGCTCGATCAGGTAGCGGCGGTTCGGCAGGTCGGTCAGGGCATCGTGGAAGGCGGCATGTTCCAGGGCGCGTTCACGATCACTGAGGCGCTGGTTGGCGGCGGCCAGTTCCGCGGTGCGGGTGGTGACCGCAGCCTGCAATTCATCGGCGCTGGCCTGCATCTGCGCCAGCCGCGCGGCCTTCTCGCGGTCGGCCTGTTCGAGTGCAGCAGCACGATCCTGCTTGAGCATCTGGATGCGATAGGCCAGGGCGAAGGAGAACAGGATCGACTCGGTCGCGACGGCAACCGGGAACATGTAGGCGGTGAAGTTGATCGGCTGGATCAAGCCGGCGGCGCGCATCACCAGTATGGCGGTGCTGACCAGCACGGTGCCGTAGCCGACCAGGTAGAAGCGCGCCGGAATGAAGCCCTGGCGCCAACGGACCACGGCGCTGATCAGGGCCGTGGGCACGGTCACGATGGGCGTGATGGCGATCAGCAGGGCGCCTTCGGCGCGATAACCGAAGACATTGATCACGATGGCGAGGGCATAGAGCACGCAGGCCACATTGAACAGCCGGTCGGCCCAGCGCAGGCCCCGGCGCGTATAGAGCAGCTCCTGGGTGAAGCGCATCACGAAGATGCCCCACAGGGAGGGCAGGGTGATGCGGTCCAGCCAGATCGGCACCGCGCGGTCCGGCCAGAAGTACTGGAACCCGTGGCCGGTCATGCTGAGGATGAACACCAGCGCGGAGGCCGTGGCCAGCACATACCAGAGGTAGGCCTTGTCGCGCAGCGCCGCGAGGATGAACAGGTTGTAGAGGAACAGCGCCAGGATCACCCCGTAGACCAGTCCGAAGCCGAGGTTTTCAGTGGACTTCAGTTCCTTCAGGTCATCCGCCTGCCAGATCTTGAGCGGGAAGGAGTTGCCGGCTGGATCGTAGCTGCGGAAGTACAGGGTCAGGGGCTGGGCATCGATTTCCGGGAGCTTGAACAGCATGCGGCGGTAGGAGTAGTCGCGGGTCTCGGCGAAGGGCAGGACCTCGCTGGATTCGCGCTGGCTCCAGCCGCCGCGGCCGTCCGGTAGGAACAGGCTGACCCGGTACACAGTAATGCCGGAGTTCTCCAGCCACCATTGCTGGGGGGCGTCGCTGCTGCGGCTGAGCTGCACCCGCACCCACCACACGCTGCGGCTCTGGCCGACGGTGGCTCGACCATTGGCCGGCACGAAGCGCTGCTGCACGTCCGGCTTGGCCATGTCCTGGATATCCAGCGTGCCGTCTGGGTCTTCCAGCAGGTCGATCGCACCATTGAGCGTCGCGCCGCTGCTCTGGGGCGTCAGTTCGAAGGCCGCCTGCACTGGCAAGCCGAGGCCCAGCCAGCAGAGGAGCAAGAGGAGGGAAAGGATCGGACGTCGCACCGCACACGCTCCTTGTAAGTTATTTACTACTGCGGCTTGGCGGTTTGTAGGTCGGCAGGAGTATAGCTAGCCGAAAAATCTGTGATCACTTTGTACGCGATTTCCTACAGCCTTGCATTCGGGCCTTGAAGAAACCCAGCGTCAGCGTCGGATTTGCTCAAAATTTGTGCTATATTCCGCGCCCCGTAAAAAAGCCCGCTGGTCAAAAAATATGCAAGCTGCGAAGCCGCTGTTCGACTATCCGAAGTACTGGGCCGAGTGTTTCGGTCCCGCACCCTTCCTGCCGATGAGCCGGGAAGAGATGGATCAGCTCGGCTGGGATTCCTGCGACATCATCATCGTGACCGGCGACGCCTACGTCGACCATCCGTCCTTCGGCATGGCCATCATCGGCCGCCTGCTGGAAGCCCAGGGTTTCCGCGTGGGCATCATTGCCCAGCCGGACTGGCGCTCGAAGGACGACTTCATGAAGCTCGGCGAGCCGAACCTGTTCTTCGGTGTGGCAGCGGGCAACATGGACTCCATGATCAACCGCTACACCGCGGACAAGAAGATCCGTTCCGACGACGCCTATACCCCCGGCGGCCTGGCCGGCAAGCGGCCCGACCGTGCCAGCCTGGTGTACAGCCAGCGCTGCAAGGAAGCCTTCAGCCATGTCCCGGTGATTCTCGGCGGCATCGAGGCCTCCCTGCGCCGCATCGCCCACTACGACTACTGGCAGGACAAGGTGCGCCGCTCCATCCTCATGGACGCCACCGCCGACATCCTGCTGTACGGCAATGCCGAGCGTGCCGTCGTCGAGATCGCCCAGCGCCTGTCCTGGGGCGAGTCCATCGACGGCATCACCGATGTGCGTGGCACTGCCTTCATTCGCCGCGACACCCCAGCGGACTGGTTCGAGATCGACTCCACCCGCATTGACCGCCCGGGCCATGTCGACAAGATCATCAACCCCTACGTCAACACCCAGGACACCGCCGCCTGCGCCATCGAGCAGGAAAAAGGCCCGGTCGACGATCCGGAAGAGGCCAAGGTGGTGCAGCTGCTGCCCAACCCGCGCCTGACCCGCGACAAGACCGTGATCCGCCTGCCGTCCTTCGAGAAGGTGCGCAATGACCCGGTGCTCTATGCCCACGCCAACCGCGTGCTGCACCTGGAGACCAACCCCGGCAACGCCCGCGCGCTGGTTCAGCGCCATGGCGATGTGGACGTGTGGTTCAACGCGCCGCCGATCCCGATGACCACCGAAGAGATGGACTACGTCTTCGGCATGCCCTACGCCCGCGTCCCGCACCCCGCGTACGGCAAGGAAAAGATCCCGGCCTACGAGATGATTCGCTTCTCGGTGAACATCATGCGTGGCTGCTTCGGCGGCTGCACCTTCTGCTCCATCACCGAGCACGAAGGCCGGATCATCCAGAACCGCTCGCATGATTCGATCATTCGTGAGATCGAAGAGATGCGCGACAAGGTTCCGGGCTTCACTGGCGTGGTCTCGGACCTCGGCGGGCCGACCGCGAACATGTACCGGATCGCCTGCAAGGACCCGGAAATCGAGAAGCACTGCCGCAAGCCGTCCTGCGTGTTCCCGGGCATCTGCGAAAACCTCAACACCGACCACAGTTCTCTGATCGAGCTGTATCGCAAGGCGCGCGCCCTGCCGGGGGTGAAGAAGATCCTCATCGCCTCGGGCCTGCGCTATGACCTCGCGGTGGAGTCGCCGGAATACGTCAAGGAACTGGTCACCCACCATGTTGGCGGTTACCTGAAGATCGCTCCGGAGCACACCGAGCGTGGTCCGCTGGACAAGATGATGAAGCCGGGGATCGGCTCCTACGACCGCTTCAAGCAGATGTTCGAGAAGTTCTCGAAGGAAGCGGGCAAGGAGCAGTACCTGATCCCGTACTTCATCGCTGCCCACCCCGGCACCACGGACGAGGACATGATGAACCTCGCCCTCTGGCTCAAGCGCAACGGCTTCCGCGCGGACCAGGTGCAGGCCTTCTACCCGTCTCCCATGGCCAGCGCCACCGCCATGTACCACTCGGGCAAGAACCCCCTGCGCAAGGTCACCTACAAGAGCGACGGGGTGACGATCGTCAAGAGCGAGGAACAGCGCCGTCTGCACAAGGCTTTCCTGCGCTACCACGATCCGAAGGGCTGGCCGATGCTGCGCGCCGCACTGGAACGCATGGGCCGCGCCGATCTGATTGGCAACGGCAAGCACCACCTGATTCCGACCTACCAGCCGGAAACTGGCGAGTACCAGAGCGCCCGCCGCAAGAACTCCACCCCGGCCGGCAGCAAGAAAGTCGGCAAGGTGCTTACCCAGCACACCGGCCTGCCACCCCGCGCCAGCGACGGCAGCAATCCTTGGGACAAGCGCGAGCAGGCCAAGGCCGCCGCCTTTGCCCGCAAGCAGGCCGAGAACAAGGCCGCTGCATCGGAGAAAGGTGGGAAGAAGAAGCCCGCCAAGCGGCCAGTCGCGCCGCGTTGATGAAAACGCCAGCCTTCGGGCTGGCGTTTTCGTATCCGCGCCCCTTGTAGGAGCGAGCTCTGCTCGCGAACAACCGTGCCGAAGGCTCGCTCCTACGCTGTCGTCTGTCGGCTTCTTCCTACAAGATAGCGATTGGTACTATAGTGCTAAAATCTAAAAAAGCACCTGGTACTGCCCCATGCGCCCCTTCACTCTCCTGGCCCTTGCCCTCCTGCTCGCCGGCTGCGGCGACCAGGTCGATTCCCCCGTCACGCACGCCGACTTCCAGAAGGACTTGCAGGCCCGCCTGATCAAGGCCAAGCCCGGTTCCGTCATCGAAATCCCCGCCGGCAAATGGCAACTGGATCGCGGCCTCAGCCTCAAGGTCAGCGGCGTGACCCTCAAGGGTGCCGGCATGGACAAGACCATCCTCAGCTTCAAGGGCCAGAAGGCGGGCGCCGAAGGGCTGCTGGTGGACGCCTCGGATTTCACCATCGAAGACCTCGCCCTTGAGGACAGCAAGGGCGATGCCCTCAAGGTGGTGGGGGGCAAGAACATCATCATCCGCAATATACGGACCGAGTGGACCAATGGCCCGGCCACTGAGAATGGCGCCTACGGTATCTACCCGGTGCAGACCGAAAACACCTTGATCGAAGGCGCAGTGGCCATCGGCGCGTCGGATGCCGGCATCTACGTCGGCCAGTCCCGCAACGTGGTGGTGCGCAATAGCCGCGCCGAACGCAACGTCGCCGGCATCGAGATCGAGAACACCATCGGCGCCGACGTCTATGACAACGTCGCCACTGGCAACACCGGCGGCATCCTCGTGTTCAACATGCCCAACCTGCAGCAGCCGGGGCACGGCACACGCATCTACCGCAACAAGGTGGAGGGCAACAACCACGACAACTTCGGCCACAAGGGCACGCCAGTGGCCAGCGTGCCCGCCGGTTCCGGCGTGGTGATCAACTCCAACGACGATGTGGAAATCTTCGATAACGACATCGGCAATCACCGCACCGCCAACGTCATCGTCAGCAGCTACTTCAGCACCGGCTACAGCGACCTCTCCACCACCAGCGACTTCGACCCCTACCCGGAACGCATCGCCATCCGTGGCAATCGTTTCGGGCCCGGCGGCGACAGCCCTGACCACCTCGAACTGAAAGCCCTCAGGGTCGCCAAATTCGGCCTCAATGGCCGCCTGCCAGACATTCTCTGGGACGGCTACGTGAACCCGGCGAAGGTGGTAGACGGCACGCTGCCGGCCGAGTTGGGCATCTGCGTCGACAACGGCGCGGCAACCCTGGTCAACGTCGACGGCCCCAACAACTTCAAGAACATCAGCACCGATATGGCTAATCACCGCTGTACGCTGCCACCGCTGCCGGAAGTCGTCCTGGCAGCGGCGGGACAGGGGGCATGAGGGCAGCGCTGTGTCTGCTGCTTCTGCTGCTGTCCGGCTGTGGCCAGCAGCAGGAGCCGCTCTACCTGCCCGAGGGCGAGAACTACCCGGAAAAGCTCAGTGGCTGGGGCATGCTGCAGCGGGTCGGTGGCTACCTGCAGCCCGCGACGGAAGCGCTGGTTTATGACCTGAATACCCCGCTGTTCAGCGACTACGCCCACAAGCTGCGCACCCTGTGGATGCCGGCAGGGCAGGCCGCACGCTACGACGAGGAGCGCTTCGACTTTCCTGTCGGCACCGTGCTGACCAAGACCTTCTATTACCCGAAGGACGAACAGGGCCGGTTGTTGAAGAACACTACGGATGACCGCGATCCGGCCAAGGGGCTTGCTCTGGCCAAGGTGCAATTGGTGGAAACCCGTGTGCTGTTGCGTCAGCAGCAGGGTTGGGTAGCACTGCCGTACGTGTGGGACGAGGCGCAGGGGGACGCGACTCTGGAATGGGCCGGTGCCAGCGCAGCGCTGCAACTGCACGACGAGCAGGGCGGCTCATTGCAGGTGGAGTACCAGGTGCCCGACGCCAACCAGTGCGCCGGTTGTCATGAGGAGAGCCGTGGAGAAGGGCTGCACCCCCTGGGGCCGAAGGCACGTCATCTGAATCGCGACCTGACCTATCCGGAGGCTGTGGAAAACCAACTGCAACACTGGCTGCGCCTGGGTTTGCTCCAGGGGCTGCCAGCGGCGGGCGGCATTCCGCGCCATGCCCTGGCCAGCGCACCCCGTGAAGGGGAGGACCTGGAGCAACAGGCGCGCAGCTACCTCGATATCAACTGCGCCCACTGCCATAACCCCAAGGGACCGGCGCGCACCTCCGGCCTCTACCTCGATCCTGCTACGCCGTTGGGCATTCCCTACGGCCTGTGCAAGCAGCCTGTGGCTGCGGGCAAGGGCTCAGGCGACCGCCTGGTGGACATCCACCCCGGCCAGCCGGATGCCTCTGTGCTGATCTACCGCGTCCAGAGCACCGACCCCAGCGTGATGATGCCCGAGCTGGGGCGCTCCACTGCACACCGTGAAGGGGTGGAGCTGCTGACGCGCTGGATCGCCGGTTTGCCCGGAGGGTGCTAGTGCACTTGTAGGGGCGAATTCATTCGCCAAGCAGGCCGAAGGTCTGCCCGCCTTTGTTGAAGGAGGCCGCTTCGCGTCCTTTGGCGAATGAATTCGCCCCTACAGAGGTCATCGCCGTTGATAGGCAGTTATACCCAATCGGCCTAACCGGCCGGATGCGAATTCCCTTCTTCTTCATCTTCGACCGCTAGGCTTCAATTTCACCTGCTGGTCCGCCGCGAACCATTTTTGTGCGGCCGGGCCATCTGGGTGCGAAGGTGGCTCTTTTCCGGTGCTTGGAAGGGCCTAAATTGGTGGTTCGGGGGCTGGCACAAGTCTTGCGCAACTCCCGCTATCGCCCAGGCTCGCAGGAGGCACGCCGTGTCGATTCATGTCGCACTGCATCACGTCACCCACTATCGCTACGATCGTGAGGTCAATCTCGGCCCGCAAGTCATCCGCTTGCGGCCGGCGCCCCACAGCCGCTCGCGCATCCTCGGCTATTCGCTGAAGGTTTCGCCGGGCAAACACTTCATCAACTGGCAGCAGGACCCCCAGGGCAACTACCTGGCGCGCTTGGTGTTCCCGGAGAAAACGCGTGAACTGAAGGTGGAAGTGGACCTGGTCGCCGAAATGGCGGTGTTCAATCCGTTCGACTTCTTCCTCGAGCCTTATGCCGAGCAGTTTCCCTTCAGCTACACGAGCGATGACCAACGTGAGCTGGCGCCGTACCTCAGCCGCCTTCCCGCCGGCCCGCTATTCGCGGATTACCTGTCGCGCATCGACCTGACTCCCAAGAGAAGCGTCGACTTCCTGGTGGCGCTCAACCAGCAGCTGTCGCGGGACATCCGCTACCTGATCCGCATGGAGCCGGGCGTGCAGACGCCGGAGGAAAGCCTGGAGAAGGCTTGCGGTTCGTGCCGCGACTCGGCCTGGCTGCTAGTGCAGCTGCTGCGCCACCTAGGCCTGGCCGCACGCTTCGTCTCCGGCTACCTGATCCAGCTCACCGCTGACCAGAAATCCCTCGACGGCCCAAGCGGCACGGAGGTCGACTTCACCGACCTGCACGCCTGGTGTGAGGTTTACCTGCCAGGTGCCGGCTGGGTCGGTCTGGACCCCACCTCGGGCCTGTTCGCCGGTGAAGGCCACATTCCGCTGGCCTGCAGCCCGGAACCGACCTCGGCGGCGCCCATCAGCGGCGGAGTGGAAGAGTGCGAGTGCGAGTTCTCCCACGACATGCGCATCGAACGGGTCTGGGAAGCCCCCCGGGTGACCAAGCCCTACAGCGATGAACAGTGGCAGGCGATCCGCGAGCTCGGCTCGCGCATTGACGCCGATCTCCTCGCCGGCGACGTGCGCCTGACCATGGGCGGCGAGCCCACCTTCATCGCTATCGACTACCCCGATGATCCGGAGTGGAACACCGCTGCGCTGGGCGCCAACAAACGCCGTCTGGCCGCCGACCTGTTCCATCGTCTGCGCAGCCACTATGCGCCCAGCGGCCTGATGCACTTCGGCCAGGGCAAGTGGTACCCCGGTGAGCAACTGCCGCGCTGGTCGTTGATCTGCTACTGGCGCAAGGACGGCGAGCCCATCTGGCAGGACCCGGCCCTCTACGCCAACGAAAGTCGCACCTATGGCGCCGACGCCCCTCTGGCGGCTCGCTTCCTCAGTCGGCTGGCCGATCGGCTGGGTGTGACGGGCGACCATCAGTTCCCGGCGTTCGAGGACTGGTACTACTACCTCTGGCGCGAGCGGAAGCTGCCCGTCAACGTGACTCCGGAAGATGCCCGCCTGGCCGACCCGATGGAGCGTGAGCGCCTACGCCGGGTATTCGACCGTGGACTGGGTGAAGTCGTGGGGCAGGTGCTGCCGCTGGCGCGCAGCGCCGCCGGAGATGCCTGGGAAAGTGGCCACTGGTTCCTGCGCGACGAACATTGCCGGCTGCTGCCCGGCGATTCCGCCATGGGCTATCGCCTGCCGCTGGATTCACAGCCCTGGGTCAACGATGCGGACTATCCCTACGTCAACCCGGCCGACCCCAGCCAGCAGTTCCCGCCGCTGCGCCGCGCCGCGCTGATCCGCCAGCAATTGCGCGATGGAGGTCCCGCGGCCCATGGCGATGCCCGTGAACCGCGCGTGCACCAGTCCGCCGCCGGCATCATCCGCACCGCCCTCTGCGCCGAACCCCGCGAAGGCCGGCTCTACCTGTTCATGCCGCCGCTTTCCGAGCTGGAGTCCTACCTGGAACTGGTGGCCGCTATCGAGGCCACGGCCGGTGAGCTGGACTGTCCGGTGCTGCTGGAAGGCTACGAGCCGCCCAGTGACCCGCGCCTGACCAATTTCCGCGTCACCCCCGATCCGGGCGTGATCGAAGTGAACATTCACCCTTCGGCCAACTGGGACGAACTGGTAGAACGCACCGAATTCCTCTACGAGGCGGCGCGGCAGAGCCGGTTGTCCAGCGAGAAGTTCATGGTCGACGGTCGCCACGTCGGCACCGGTGGCGGCAACCACTTCGTGCTGGGGGGCGCCACCCCGGCGGATTCGCCCTTCCTGCGCCGTCCGGACCTGCTGCGCAGCCTGATCAGCTACTGGCACAACCACCCATCGCTGTCCTACCTGTTCTCCGGCCTGTTTATCGGCCCGACCTCGCAGGCGCCGCGCGTGGACGAGGCGCGCAACGACGCCCTCTACGAGTTGGAGATCGCCTTTGCACAGATGCCCCAGCCGGGCGCCGACTGTCCGCCCTGGCTGGTGGATCGGCTGCTGCGCAACTTGCTGGTGGATGTCTCCGGCAATACGCACCGCGCCGAGTTCTGTATCGACAAGCTCTACTCGCCGGACAGCAGCAGTGGGCGCCTCGGCCTGCTGGAACTGCGTGCCTTCGAAATGCCGCCCCATGCGCGCATGAGCCTGGCCCAGCAGCTGCTGCTGCGCGGCATGGTCGCGCGCTTCTGGAACGAGCCCTACCAGCCGCCGAAGCTGGTGCGCTGGGGCACCGAGCTGCATGACCGCTTCCTGCTGCCGCACTTCGTCCAGCAGGATTTCGACGACGTGGTCCACGAGTTCAACGCTGCCGGCTATCCGCTGCGCAGCGAATGGTTCGCCCCGCACTTCGAATTCCGCTTCCCCAAATACGGCGACTACCAGGTCAAAGGGATCGACCTTGAGCTGCGCCAGGCCCTGGAGCCCTGGCATGTGCTGGGAGAGGAAGGTTCCGCTGGCAGCACCGTGCGTTATGTGGACTCGTCACTGGAGCGGGTGCAGGTCAAGGTCAACGGCATGGCCCCGGATCGCTACGTGCTGACCTGCAATGGCGAACCCGTGCCACTGCAGTCCACGGGCCGGGGCGGCGAGTTCATCGCCGGCGTGCGCTACCGCGCGTGGCAACCGGCTGCTTGCCTGCAGCCCACCATCGGCGTGCAGGTGCCCCTGGTGTTCGACCTGGTGGATACCTGGATGCAGCGCTCCCTGGGCGGCTGTCAGTACCATGTCGCCCATCCCGGCGGGCGCAGCTACGACAGTTTCCCGGTAAACGCCTACGAGGCCGAAAGCCGCCGCCTGGCGCGCTTCTTCCGTCACGGGCATACGCCGGGCAAGCTGCTGGTCGGCAAGCCGGTGGTCGACGACGAACTGCCCATGACCCTGGATTTGCGTCGCCGCTAGCTTGGGCAAGTGCGCCCGGCCGACGATACAGCGGCCGGGCATCGCGCTGTCCGCTAAAGTTTCCCTGCCGCCCAACTGCCGAGCCCCCCGATGTCCGAGCTGCTAGCCAACTATCCGCTGACCGCCACGGCCTACCACGAATTGCTGGATGACGAGGGCCAGGTGCGTCCCCACTGGCAGCGTTTGTTCCAGCAGCTCGAGCGCAGCAGCCCGGCGCAGATTCGGCAGCGCCAGGATCTGCTGGCGCGGCAGATCCAGGAGAACGGCGTCACCTACAACGTCTACGCCGATCCCAAGGGCACCGACCGCCCCTGGGAGTTGGATTTGCTGCCCAACCTGCTCTCGGCCGAGGAATGGCAGCCCATCGCCGCAGGCGTGGCCCAGCGGGCGCGTGTGCTCAATGCGGTATTGGCCGACCTCTATGGCGAGCAGCAGCTGCTGGCCGAAGGCTTGTTGCCCAGCGAACTGGTCTACGGCCATCCCAACTTCCTCTGGCCTTGCCAGGGCGTGCAGCCACCCGGTGGCATCTTCCTGCACAGCTACGCGGTGGATCTCGCCCGTGATGCCGATGGGCGCTGGCATGTGCTGGCCGATCGCACCCAGGCGCCGTCCGGTGCCGGCTACGCCCTGGAGAACCGGCAGATCGTGTCCCGCGCACTGCCGGAGCTCTATCGCGACCTGCGGGTGCAGTACCTCGCCGGCTACTTCCGCACCCTGCAGGAAACCCTGATCCGCCAGGCGCCCAGCGATGGCGAGACGCCGCTGGTGGTGCTGCTCACCCCCGGGCGTTTCAACGAAACCTATTTCGAGCATCTGTACCTGGCTCGCCAGCTCGGTTTTCCGCTGGTGGAAGGCCACGACCTGACGGTGCGCGACGCCACCCTCTACCTCAAGACCCTGGGTGGCCTGAAGCGCGTCCATGCCGTACTGCGCCGCCTCGACGACGACTACTGCGATCCACTGGAGCTGCGCACCGACTCGGCGCTGGGCGTACCCGGCCTGCTGGATGCGGTACGCCAGGGACGGGTCCTGGTGGCTAATGCCCTGGGCAGTGGCGTGCTGGAATCGCCAGGGCTGCTGGGCTTCCTGCCGAAAGTCAGCCAGCGGCTGCTCGGCGAGGACCTGCTGCTGCCCACCGTCGGCACCTGGTGGTGCGGCCAGGGGCAGGTGCTGAGCAAGGCTCCGGACGGCCTGGCCGGGCTGGTGATCAAACCGGCCTTCCCCAGCCAGAGCTTCGAACCGCTGTTCGGCCATGCGCTTGAAGACGGTGCGCTGCTGACGCTGCGCAAGCGTCTGCAGGCCCATCCTCACGCCTATGTCGCCCAGCGCCTGGCGCAGCTTTCCCAGGCGCCGGTGTGGCTCGGCGACGAAGCAGGCGGCGAGTTGCATTCGCGGGCCATCGGCATGCGCGTGTTCGCTGTGGCAGGGGCAGACGGCAGCTACTGGGTGATGCCGGGCGGCCTGACGCGGGTGGCCTCGGAGGCCGATGCCGAGGTGGTATCCATGCAGCGCGGCGGCGCCAGCAAGGACACCTGGGTGCTGGCCGACCTGCCGGTGGTGGGCGAGCCGCTGCGGCCCCGCACCATCGGCGCGCGCGACCTGATCCGCCAGGACCCCTATCTGCCCTCCCGGGTTGTGGAAAACCTCTATTGGTTCGGTCGCTACGGCGAGCGCTGCGACGATGGTGCGCGGCTGCTGCGGGTGGTGCTGTCGCGCTATGTGGACGCCGACGGTGACGAGCAGGCGTTACGCTCGGCGCTGCAACTGGCCGGTGCCATCGGCCTCGTGCCCGTCGGCAAGGAACCCCTGGAGCAGCGCCTGTTGGCGGCCCTGCTGGACGACGAATGGCCGAGCAGCGTCAGCGCGAACCTGCGTCGCCTGCACTGGGCGGCGGCCCAGGTGCGCGGCCGGCTGTCGCGGGAGAACTGGCACGCGGTGCTGGAGCTGCATCGCGAGGCACAGGCCCTGGACCCGCAACGTACCGATCTCGGCGAGGCGATGGAATTCCTCAATCGCCTGCTGATGTCCCTGGCGGCTCTGTCCGGCTTCGCCCTGGACGACATGACCCGCGACGATGGCTGGCGCTTCCTGATGATCGGTCGTCGCATCGAGCGGGTGCAGTTCTATGCCGACGCCATTGCCGGCTTCCTCGAAGGGGGCGATTCCTGGGACCAGGGCGCCTTGGAGTGGTTGCTGGAGCTGGGCAACAGCACCATCACCTACCGTTCGCGCTACCTGGCCTCGCCGCAGTTGATCCCGGTACTCGACCTGCTCCTGCTGCATGACCAGAACCCCCACGCCCTGCGCTTCCAGCTGCAAGCCCTGGAGCGTTCCCTCGGGCGCCTGCATCAGGAGTTCGGCGCGCCCCAGGAGCTGGTGCTGAGCGGGTTGATCGGGCGCCTGCTCGCCTTCGACCTGGCCACCCTGGAAGACCCACTGTTCGGCAGCGACAGCCTGGCCGAGGTGCTGGCCGGACTGGCCGGACTGCTGCGGGATATCGCACAGAACGTCGGACAGGTCTCCGATCGTCTCGGATTGCGCTATTTTGCCCACGTCGACGACGTCAGCCAGCAAACGGTATCGACCTGATGCACGCGCAAGCCCAATCCATCGCCCCTGTGCAGAGCGCCCGCTACCAGGTGTTCCACGACACCCACTACCGCTATTCGGCGCCGGTGTCGCTCTCCCAGCAACTGGTGCATCTCTGGCCGCGAGACTGCTCCTGGCAGCTGTGCGGTGGGCAGCAGTTGCTGATCAATCCCGAACCGACGTTGCGCCAGGATCTCACTGACGTCTTCGGCAACCCGCTGACGCGCCTGGCCTTCGAACGCCCCCATGATGAGCTGCAGGTCAACGCCCGCCTGCAGATCGAAGTTCTGCCCCATGCGCCGCTGGACCTCGCCGCCTCACCGGCCTGGGAACAGGTGCCGGCTACGCTCGGCTTCACCGGCCGCGCCCTGTCGCCCATTGAACTGGACGCCTGTCGCTATCGCGTGGAATCGCCCTATGTGCGCATCAAGCGCCAGTTCGGCGAATTCGCTACGGGCTGTTTCCCGGCCGGCCGGCCCCTGCTACAGGGCACGGCGGCGCTGATGGAGAAGATCTTCAGCGAGTTCGCTTTCGATGCCGAAGCCACCCAGGTGGCGACGCCGCTGACCGAGGTGCTGGAGCGGCGGCGTGGCGTCTGCCAGGACTTCGCGCACCTGATGCTGGCCTGCCTGCGCTCCCGTGGGCTGGCGGCGCGCTACGTCAGCGGCTACCTGCTCACCCAGCCGCCACCCGGCCAGCCACGCCTGATCGGCGCCGACGCCTCGCACGCCTGGGTATCGGTCTACTGCCCGCGCAATGGCTGGGTGGACTTCGACCCCACCAACAACATCCTGCCCAACCTGGAACACATCACCCTGGCCTGGGGCCGCGATTTCTCCGATGTCTCGCCCCTGCGCGGGGTCATTCTCGGTGGCGGCAGCCACGACCCGGAAGTCCGCGTAACCGTCATGCCGCTCTGGGAACTCGCCGTCTGACCCTCTTGCCGCTCTTGTAGGTTGGTCCGAGCGTAGCGAGGCCCAACGTCGTACCCATATCAAGCACCGAATTGTTGGGTTTCGTACCTCTACCCAACCTACGGGGATCTGCCTGCCGAGCACTTTGCCGGCGCCGTGCTAGCTTTTTCGGGGCCACTTCTCTCCTGCAAGGTGCTTTGCCATGGATGAAACAACCATCGTTAATGTGGGTACTGAGAAGGTCAGCGCGTTTATGACCACGGTCATGCAGTACGCCACAACCTTCGGCGTCAAGATTCTCGCGGCCATCGCCTTCTGGGTGGTGGGGCGCTGGCTCATCGGTTTTGCGGTTGGCCTGGTCCAGCGCTCCCTGGAGCGACAGAAAGTGGACCCGACCGTGCTGCGCTATGTCGGGTCGTTCATCACCGTCACCCTGAACGTCCTCCTGGTGGTGGGCATCCTCGGCTTCTTCGGCATCCAGACCACCAGCCTCGCGGCATTGATCGCGGCGGTCGGCCTGGCCATCGGCATGGCCTGGTCGGGGCTGCTGGCCAACCTGGCGGCCGGCGGATTCATCATCGTCCTGCGGCCGTTCAAGGTGGGCGACATGATCAGCGCTGGCGGCGTGACCGGCACGGTGAAGGAGATCGGTCTGTTCGCCACCACGATCAACACGCCGGACAACGTGATGACCCTGGTGGGCAACAACAAGATCTTCAGCGACACCATCCAGAACTTCAGCCACAACGACTTCCGCCGTGTGGAACTCAAGGCCCAGCTCTCCGGCGCCGCCGACTGGCACGCAGCCGCGGCTGTTCTCAAGGCGCGCATCGCCGCCATCCCCAATGTGCTCACCGAGCCGCCGGTGGATGTGGAAATCCTTGAGTTCAACCTGGTGGGACCGGTGCTGGCGGTACGACCTTATTGCCACAACGACAACTACTGGCAGGTGTATTTCGATACCAACCGCACCATCAAAGAAGCCCTGGGTACGGACTTCCCGGCGCCCATGCCGGCGCAGACCATTATCGTGCAACAGCCGCAGGGGTGATCTCGGGCAGGCCTTCGGCCTGCTTGGCGAATGAATTCGCCCCTACAGGTGAAGCACCTGGCCAATCTCCCGCACGAACTGCCCCCTCTCCCTTTGGGAGAGGGTTGGGGTGAGGGGCTGTGCGAGGCAGCGAGCTCGGTGCTGAACCTTTTCGCGAATGAATTCGCCCCCACAGGAAGAGCGCTTAGTTGAGTAGGGTGGATCACGCTTCACCGATCCACCGTCGGAGCAAGGCTTGGCCCAACAGGTGGATGTAAAGAGCGACATCCACCCTACGACACTGGGGTGCAGGTCTGGGTTGGGGAGAGGGAAGCCCGATCAGTCCTTGCGCAGATGCAGGATCGGGAACGGCTTGCCCGAACCATCCACTGGCGAACGGTCGTACTGCACGAATCCCAGGCGCAGGTAGAAACCCACCGCCTGCGGATTCTGTTCGTTCACATCGACCGATCGCGCACCGTGGGCCATCGCATGCTCCATCAGCGTGCGACCAATGCCCTGGCCGCGAAGAGCAGGGTCGACAAAAAGCATTTCCACCTTTTCCCCATCGGTCCCGACGAACCCGGTGATGCTGCCGGCCGCATCACGCAGGCAGGCCAATTGCACCGAGTCTAGGTAGGCATCGCGCACCAGGGGTTTGAAGAACTGGATGTCGTCCTCAGTGAGGAAGTCATGGGTGGCGCGCACGGCGCCTTCCCAGATTTCGATCAGTCGCTGGCGGTCGGCAGGGGAAAGGGTATTCAGGGTTTCGACAGCAGGGGTCATCCATGTCACCAGTGATGCTTGGCTTTGTTCCAGCGGTAGAGCAGGCGGGCGAATAGCTTGTAGCCGAGCTGCGCAAGGCCGTGGATCAGCGGCAGGGAAAAGAGTCGGGCTTTCCAGCGTTCCCCAGGTGAGTGGCGCCAGAGCACGATGAAGGCATCCACGCCCATGCGCTTGATGCCTTGTTCGTCCACCAGGTGAAGGCGCTCGCGGACGTATTCCAGGTTCTCGCCGATTTCGTCCACCGCGCTGTTGTCCTGATGGACATCGGCCCATTCCACCTGGCAGGCGGTGGTCTTGCCTTTCTGGCCTTCGATGCCAGCCTTGCACACCGGGCATGCGCTGTTGAAATAGACCTTGATCCGCTCTTCGCCTGCCATGGGCCGCTCCTGGCCGTGGGTTCGCCCGGACAGTGTAAGGCCGGGACGGGTGCAGGGTCAGTGGGGCTTGCGGTCGACCCATTTGGGCGCGCTGCTCGGGCGCCAGGCTTCCAGGCGGTCGAGCAGGATTTCCGGGTGGCCGCCGACCTGCAGCATGCCGCGGTGCTGGTCGCGAACGAAGCGCTCTTCCACCAGATGGTCGAGGAAGTCGGTGAGCTTGTCGTAGAAGCTGTTCACTTCCAGCAGGCCCAGCGGCTTGCTGTGGTAGCCCAGTTGGCCCCAGGTCCAGATCTCGAACAGCTCTTCCAAGGTACCCAGGCCACCGGGCAGGGCGATGAAGGCGTCGGACAGCTCGGCCATGCGGGCCTTGCGTGCGTGCATGCCGTCCACCACTTCCAGGCGGGTCAGACCCTTGTGGCCGATCTCGGCGTCCATCAGGCTCTGCGGAATCACCCCGATGACTTCGCCACCGGCAGCCAGGGCCGCATCAGCCACGGTGCCCATCAGGCCAACTGCGCCTCCGCCGTAGACCAACGTGATACCGCGCTCGGCCAGGGTGTGGCCCAGCAGGGCGGCTGTTTCACGGTAGATCGGCTTGGCGCCTGGGCTGGCACCGCAGAACACGCAGATGGAACGCAAGGACATGGGGGACTCCTCGGGCGAAAAAAGCGCGCAAGGGTACCGATTTAGTGCCTGAGCTCCAAGCTGTTCGAGCGGTCAGCTTCCGAACGGTCGGCGCTGGAATCAGCCGGCGCGGCCGCCGTAAGCCCCGCGGCATGGGCGGCGAGCAGGCTTTGCAGGAATCTCATGGCGCATCGCCTTCTGGACGAATGGCGCCATGCGACAGATCAAGCCAGCTTCAGCAATTCCGCCGCCGTCATCCCTGACAGGCCCAGCAGGCACAGGCCGCAGGCCAGGTAGGTGAGGCGGTGCCAGAGGGTGGAGGCGGCGCGGCGGAACCAGTCCACCAGGCCGGCGCAGATGAAGCACCAGAGCAGCGACGACAGCATGAAGCCGCCGAAGAACACCGCCAGGTGGGTCGGTGTCGGCTCGGCCACGCCCACTGCGGCCATGGCCCCGCCCATGGCTGCCCAGTAGACGATGTTCTGCGGGTTGGTCAGTGACAGGGCGGCGCCAGAGGCGAAGGCACCGCCGCTGGCCCCTTGCTCTTCGGTCGACGGTTGCGGCGGACGTTGGGCATCCCGCAATGACTGCAGGCCGAGCCAGCCCAGATACAGGGCACTGGCGATGGTCAGGGGGTAACGCACTGTGGCGCTGTCCAGCAGCAGGGCAAGGCCGGTAAGGCCCAGCGCGGCCCAGGTGGCATCGCCCACGAGCGAACCGATCTGCACCATAAGGGCCGGCTTGTAGCCGTCGCGCAGGCCGCGCCGCAGGGTTTCGCTGAAAACCGCGCCGGGGGCCGCGTTGAACACGAATCCGAGAAGCATCGCGGCAATGAAGAAGGACAACATGAGTCTTGAAATTCCTTGTTTCAGACGGGTTGCGGCCTGTTGCCGCACGATATGGGAACTCGTGGATAAATGGTGCAGTCTCCCTTCTTGGGGCATTTCTGCCCTTTCTGCCAAGGAGACTCCCATGATTCGCAAGCTCGTCGTTGCATCCGTGCTGGCCCTGGCCAGTGCACCTCTGCTGGCTGCTGAATGTACCGTGGATGTGCAAGGCACTGACCAGATGACTTTCGATACCAAAGAGATCAAGGTCAGCAAAAGTTGCAAAACCTTCACCGTGAACCTGAAGCACTCCGGCAAGTTGGCCAAGAACGTGATGGGCCACAACTGGGTGCTGAGCAAGACCGCCGATGCCCAGGCCATTGCCACCGAAGGCATGACCGCAGGCCTCGACAAGGACTACATCAAGGCCGAAGACCCCCGCATCATCGCCCACACCAAGATGATCGGCGGTGGCGAGAGCGCCAGCGTGACCTTCGACGTGTCCAAGCTGGCTGCCGGTGAGGGCTACGAGTTCTTCTGCTCGTTCCCGGGGCACGTGTCGATGATGAAGGGCACCCTGGCCCTGGTCGACTGACCTTCAGGTGAATGCAAAAAGGCCGCTCCGTGTAGCGGCCTTTTTTATTGCCTGGGCCGTATGGGCATGCATCTCTGTAGGGGCGAATTCATTCGCCAAGGGCAGCGAAGCTGCCCCCGAAAGACCCAGGGGCAGACCTTCGGCCTGCTTGGCGAATGAATTCGCCCCTACAACTGTTCCTAAGCGCTCTTCCCGGCGGTCATCTTGAAGATGCCCTGGGCATTGCCGCTGTCGAAATTCAGGTCCAGCCGGGCTTCTTCCGGATCGATCTCCCGCTGGATGAACTCCACGAACGACCCCGGCACTTCGCGCTGCACGGCACGTCCGCTGTTGTCGATGAAATCGCGCTGTACCTGCACGGCGCGGTAGGCGGTCTGCATCACCCGGCCGGACGCCGAGACCTCGATGCTGGCCTTCATCGGCCGGCCCTTGGCATTTTGCTCATCCACGACCGACTGCAGATTGGCGACGCGGTCGGTGAGGTGGTTGAACATGTTGCCTTCTGTGGCGATCCAGGCCATCTCCACGCTTTCTTCGCGCAGGATCTGGTAGTCGTTTTCATGCGCCACGCCGTGCTGGCGGTCGAAAGCGCGATAGAGCGCCGGCAACAGGTGCCGAGCCTCGACTTCGCTGCATTGGCGCTGGCGCCAGAGGGTGTCGAGGATGGTCTTGTGACTGGCGTCCAGCGGGTCGCGGCTGTCACCCACCACGCGGCTCACCGCCAACTGGAAGCTCTCGCCGAAGCGGCCCGGATGGAGTTCGGAAACGAAGAACTGGGCGATGTCCTCGGGAAGGTCCATCTGCCGGTAGGCATATCCGGTCATCTTCAGCCGGGTGAGTGGGTAGGTGCGCACATCGGCGAACCCCAGGGGCTCCAGCAACCGGGCGAAGGCCTGGCGGCCACGGGGCAGGGCGCCGTTGTCCGGCCAGTCGACGGTGCGAATGGCGCCGTGATCGAACACCACCTGACGCCCCTTCGCCTGCTGCTCCTCCACATAGGTGCGACCAATCGGCACCGCCTCCACCAGCTTGTGGAACAGGCAGAGATTCAGCGCTTCGGCCAGCCAGGCGCGATGCACGGCGGTCTCGCTGAAGGGTAAAGCGGACAGGCCGGCGGGAACTTCCACATGGGATTCGACCCAGCGGGCGGCGGGTTCGCCGATCACGCTGGCGACCAGGGCAAACAGGCGTTGGTTGGCGGACATGGAGCGATTCCGGGATGAAGTAAAGGTGAGCCTATCCAAGCAGCCCAACGGCGGCGGGGCAAACGAAAAAAACCGGTGGGTTCATTCCGTTTTTTCCTGAAGCCCAGAACGGGATGGATCGCATCACTTGTAGGGGCGAATTCATTCGCCAAGGGGCGCGAAGCGGCCCCAGGGGAATCCGAGTTGGGGCAAGCCTGCGGCCTGCTTGGCGAATGAATTCGCCCCTACGGAAGAGAAGTCCGCATTTGTCCGGTCAGGGCAACGCTCGTCATTCCTGGTCCAACTGCTCCAGCATCCAGCGCACGAAGTCCTTCACCTTCGGCACTTCCGCGGCGTGTTCGGAGTAGGCCAGGTAGTAGGCGTTGCGGCTGGGCATGGGGTGATCCCAGGGGATCACCAGCTTGCCTTCGGCCAGCTCCTCCTCCACCAGAAATCGCGGCAGCAGGGCCACGCCGCAGCCGGCCTGGGCGGCGCGGATGCACATGTAGGACGTGTCGAAGCGCGGCCCGTGGTAGCTGTGCTCGGTGTGCCGGTCCTGGCTCTGGAACCACTCGTGCCAGGCTTCCGGGCGGGTGGCGTTTTGCAGCAACACCAGGTCGGTGAGCTGGGTCGGCTCAGTGAAAGGTTCGTCCGGCATCGCCCCGGGTGCGCAGACCGGCACCACCTCCTCGCTGAACAGGCGAATGCACTCGGCACCGGGCAGGGCGCCATGGCCGAAGTAGAAGGCTACGTCGCAGCGGCCCTGGACCAGGGCGTTGGGCTCAAGCTCATTGCGCAGGTCCAGATGCACGTTCGGGTGGCGCAAGCGCCAGCCCTTGAGCCGAGGGATCAGCCAGCGCGCGCCAAAGGTCGGCGGAGTGGCCACGCGTAGCACTTCGGTATCGCCGCCGTAGGACAGCATGTAGTGGGTGGACATCTCCACCTGGGCGAGGATCTTGCGTACCTCGGTCAGGTACAGCGAGCCCGCCGGGGTCAGTTGCAGGCGTCGGCGTACGCGGCGGAACAGCAGGTGCTGGAGCAGTTCCTCCAGCTGCGCCACCTGCTTGCTCACTGCACTCTGGGTCAGGTTCAGCTCTTCGGAGGCGCGGGTGAAACTGAGGTGCCGCGCCACCGCTTCGAAGCATTGCAGGGCGGTGATCGAGGGCATGTGGCGTTTGAGCATCGCGGATTCTCGGGGCGGGCCGGAACATGAATAAACGGAATGATATGTGTCGGAAAGGTCGTTTGTTGGCAAGCCCTTTTCGCGGCTATTACTGGTGCCATTCCCATCTGGCTCCCAACCTGTAGGAGTCAGCTTGCTGGCGAACGCTTCGCGAGCAAGCTCGCTCCTACAGAGGGCGCTATAAGTTCGTTGAGACAGGAGTTCCCATGGTTGCCGCACTGCTTGACCGCCTCGGTGTCGATTCATCCCTCTACCAGCAAGGCGATCACGCCGTTCATTCGCCCATCGACGGCAGCCGCATCGGCAGCGTACGCCTGGAAGGCCGCGACGAAGTCGAAGCGAAGATCGCCCGCGCTGCCGAAGCCTTCCAGGCCTGGCGCAAGGTGCCGGCGCCGCGTCGTGGCGAGCTGATCCGCCAGTACGGCGAAGTGCTGCGCCAGTACAAGGCCGAGCTGGGCGAACTGGTGTCTTGGGAAGCCGGCAAGATCACCCAGGAAGGCCTGGGTGAAGTGCAGGAAATGATCGATATCTGCGACTTCGCCGTCGGCCTGTCGCGGCAGCTCTACGGTCTGACCATCGCCTCCGAGCGCCCCGGCCACCACATGCGTGAAACCTGGCACCCGCTCGGTGTGGTCGGCGTCATCAGCGCCTTCAACTTCCCGGTCGCCGTGTGGTCGTGGAACACCGCGCTGGCGCTGGTATGTGGCAACCCGGTGGTGTGGAAACCCTCGGAGAAGACCCCGCTCACCGCGCTGGCCTGCCAGGCGCTGTTCGAGCGCGTGGCGAAGAATTTCAGCGAGGCCCCGGCCAACCTCAGCCAGGTGGTGATCGGTGCTCGCGAAGCCGGCGAGGCCCTGGTGGATGACCCGCGCGTGGCACTGGTCAGCGCCACCGGCAGCACCCGCATGGGCCGTGAAGTCGCACCCCGCGTGGCGGCGCGCTTCGCCCGCAGCGTGCTGGAGCTGGGCGGCAACAACGCGATGATCCTCGCTCCCAGCGCCGATCTCGACCTGGCGGTACGCGCCATCCTTTTCAGCGCCGTCGGCACCGCCGGCCAGCGCTGCACCACGCTGCGTCGCCTGATCGCCCATGAATCGGTGAAGGCCGAGATTGTCGAGCGCCTGAAGGCCGCCTATTCCAAGGTGCGCATCGGCCACCCTCTGGAGGGCAACCTGATCGGTCCGCTGATCGACAAGCAAAGCTTCGAGGGCATGCAGCGCGCGCTGGAGCAGGCCCGCGCCGAAGGCGGCAAGGTCTTCGGCGGTGAACGCCAGCTCGAACGGCAATTCCCGAACGCCTACTACGTGTCCCCGGCCATCGTCGAAATGCCCGGCCAGAGTGCCGTCGTCTGCCACGAGACCTTCGCCCCGATCCTCTACGTGGTCGGCTACCGCGACTTCGAAGACGCCATCGCCCTCAACAATGCCGTGCCCCAGGGCCTGTCGTCCTGCGTGTTCACCACCGATGTGCGTGAAGCCGAGCTGTTCCAGTCGGCGGTCGGCAGCGACTGCGGCATCGCCAACGTCAACATCGGCCCGAGCGGCGCGGAAATCGGCGGCGCCTTCGGTGGCGAGAAGGAAACCGGTGGTGGTCGTGAGTCCGGCTCGGATGCCTGGAAGGCCTATATGCGCCGTCAGACCAACACCGTGAACTACTCCCACGAACTGCCGCTGGCCCAGGGCATTACCTTCGACTGAGCGGGTTCCGGCCCTAAGGACTGCTATCCATGACCCTGCGCCAGGAATGCCTCTGGGAGTATCTGACGCCACAACTGCCGGAAAGCTCTGTGCTGCACGGCGAGGTCAAGGTCGATGTCTGCGTGATCGGGGCCGGTTTCACCGGCCTCTCCGCTGCGTTGCACCTGCTGGAGGCGGGCAAGCGTGTCTGCCTGCTGGAGGCTCACACCGCCGGTCATGGCGGTTCCGGGCGCAACGTCGGACTGGTCAATGCGGGGATGTGGATTCCGCCGGATGAGATCGAAGCCGGCCTCGGCCACACGGTCGGCGAGCGCCTCAATCGCACCCTGGGCGCTGCGCCGTCGCTGGTGTTTTCCCTGGTGGACCGCTACGACATCGACTGCCAGCTGCGCCGCGAAGGCACTCTGCACATGGCTCACAATGCTCGCGGCCAGGCCGACCTCGCCAGTCGCTGCGAGCAGTGGCAACGGCGTGGCGCGCCGGTAGAGCTGCTGACCGGCAACGCCTGCCGCGAAGCCACCGGCACCGACAAGATCGCCGCCGCGCTGCTCGACCGCCGCGCCGGCACCCTCAATCCGATGGGGTACACCCGTGGCCTGGCCCGTGCGGTGAAATACCTCGGCGGCCAGCTCTTCGAACATACGCCCGTGCTGCGCCTGGAGCGCCAAGGCGCCAACTGGTGCGTGGTCAGCGAACACGGCGTCGCCATCGCCCCGCAAGTGGTGATCGCCTCCAACGCCTACACCGAAGGCGAGTGGACGGAGCTGCGCCGCCATTTCTTCCCTGGTTTCTATTACCAGGTGGCTTCCACGCCGCTTTCAGGCGAGGCCGCCGCGCGCATCCTGCCGGGCGGACAGGGTTCCTGGGATACCCGTCAGGTGCTCAGCAGCATCCGCCGCGACGCCGACGGCCGCCTGCTGCTCGGCAGCCTGGGCAACGGTTCGCGCAAGCCAGACTGGTTCCTGCGTGCCTGGGCCGATCGGATCCAGCGCCACTACTTCCCGTATCTGGGCAAGGTGGATTGGGAATTCACCTGGACCGGTTGCATCGATTTCACCCCCGACCACCTCATGCGCCTCTACGAGCCGGCGCCCGGCCTGCTCGCCTTCACCGGCTACAACGGTCGCGGCGTGACTACCGGCAGCGTGGTGGGCAAGGCGTTCGCCGACTATCTGCTCAGCGGTGACGAGACGGTCCTGCCGATGCCTTTCCAACCCATGCGCGCGGTGGCGGCGGTGGGGCTGCGCAGTTCGCTGTACGAAGCGGGCTTTTCGCTCTACCACGCGGGTCAGTGCCTGCGCGTGGTGATCTGACAGGTAGGGGCTTGGCGGAGTAGGGTGGACCACGCTTCACCGGTCCACCATGGGCGTTAGGGCCGGCATCGAATGGTGGAGATGAAAAGCGATTTCCACCCTACGAAAAGCTCGGAGTGGTTATTGAACGCGTGACGCGGGTAGCAAAAAAATTCACTGCACGGCTTTCGGAAAGTAGGAACTTTCTTGCAGGATTGGGGGAACGGTAACAGTGCGAGGTGGGAAAATTCGCGCACCAGTGATGTGCAAATAAGTACCGCGAGTCTATTGTTAGCGAATCTGCTGGCACACTGATGCCGTGGGGCTTCCAGGCACGCCTGAAGATAAAACGGCCTTATTTGGAAGTTATTGATTTAAAAGAATAAAAATAAGAAGCGTAGGAGGTGGGACAGCCTTTCAGGGCGCGGAGCAACTACAAGAATTAATGGCACGCCACTTGCTGAACACGAGCGCTAACCCTAAAAAACCTCAGGAGCAAAACTCCATGTCGCAGAAGATTTTCAGAAAAGGCTTTCTGGCTCTGGCGGTTACCACCGCGCTGGGCATTTCTTCCGTTGTACAGGCTGACGTAGTCATTGGCGTTGCCGGGCCGCACACCGGCGCGAACGCCTCGTTCGGGGAACAATACTGGCGCGGCGCTTCCCAGGCCGCCGAAGATCTCAACGCCGCCGGCGGTATCAACGGCGAGAAGATCAAACTGGTGAAAGCCGACGACGCCTGCGAGCCGAAACAGGCCGTAGCCGTTGCCAACCGTCTGGTCGACCAGGACAAGGCCATCGCCGTTGTCGGTCACTTCTGCTCCTCCTCCACCATTCCCGCTTCCGAGGTTTACGACGAGGCCGGCATCATCGCCATGACCCCGGGCTCGACCAACCCGGCAGTGACCGAGCGCGGCCTGTCCGGCATGTTCCGCATGTGCGGCCGTGACGACCAGCAAGGCATCGTCGCCGGCGACTACATCATCGACGTGCTGAAGGCCAAGAAGGTCGCGATCATCCACGACAAGGACACCTACGGTCAGGGCCTGGCCGATGCCACCAAGGCGCAGCTGGCCAAACGCGGCGTGAAGGAAGTCCTGTACGAAGGCCTGACCCGCGGCGAGAAAGACTTCAACGCCCTGGTTACCAAGATTCGCGCCTCCGGCGCCGAGGTCGTCTACTTCGGCGGCCTGCACCCGGAAGCCGGCCCGCTGGTTCGCCAGATGCGTGAACAGGGTCTGACCGCCAAGTTCCTCTCCGGCGACGGTATCGTGACCGACGAACTGGTCACCACCGCCGGCGGCCCGCAATACACCAAGGGTGTGCTGATGACCTTCGGCGCCGATCCGCGCAAGATCGAGGACGGCAAGGCGGTGATCGAGAAGTTCCGCGCTGGCGGCTTCGAGCCGGAAGGCTACACCCTGTACGCCTATGCAACCCTGCAAGCCCTGGCTGCCGGCTTCAACGGCGCCGGTTCCAACGAGCCGGCCAAGGCCTCCGAATGGCTGAAGAGCCATCCGGTACAGACCGTGATGGGCAAGAAGGAATGGGACTCCAAGGGCGACCTGAAAGTCTCCGACTACGTGATCTACGAGTGGGATGACAAAGGTAAATACGCCCAGCAGTAATAGCCGGCGGGATCGCTTCTTCGATCCTGACTGGAAATAGCTCGGCTGACCGGCCAAATGCCACCCGCATCTGGCCGGTCGGTGCATTCCGGGAAACTGCTGAAGTCCTATTCTGCTCGAGCCGGGAGTGATCCACTCCCGATCCGGTAATTCAGTGGTGCCCGTCTGATTCCACTCGCGGGAGCTGGCCGAACCCAAGGCCGGACCCCCAAAAGACGAGACAGAGTGATGGACGGTATTATCCTGCAACAACTGATCAACGGGCTGACCCTCGGGTCGGTCTACGGTCTGATCGCCATCGGTTACACCATGGTTTACGGCATCATCGGCATGATCAACTTCGCCCACGGCGAGGTGTACATGATCTCCGCCTACATCGCCGCGATCACCCTGGCCATCCTGGCCTTCTTCGGACTCGAGTCCTTCCCGCTACTGATCCTTGGCACCCTGCTGTTCACCATCCTGGTGACCGGCGTGTATGGCTTCGTGATCGAGCGCATCGCCTACAAGCCGCTGCGCAACTCCACCCGCCTGGCGCCCCTGATCTCCGCCATCGGCATGTCGCTGATCCTGCAGAACTATGTGCAGCTCAGCCAGGGCGCCCGCCAGCAAGGCGTGCCCACCCTGCTCGACGGCGCGCTGAAGTTCCATATCGGCGATGGTTTCGTGCAGCTCACCTACACCAAGGTGTTCATCCTGGTGGCGGCCTTCCTCGGCATGGCGGTGCTCACCTACATCATCCAGCGCACCAAGCTCGGCCGCATGTGCCGCGCTACCCAGCAGGACCGCAAGATGGCGTCGATCCTCGGCATCAACACTGACCGGGTGATCTCCTACGTGTTTGTCATCGGTGCTGCCATGGCCGCCCTGGCCGGTGTGCTGATCACCATGAACTACGGCACCTTCGACTTCTATGCCGGCTTCATCATCGGCATCAAGGCGTTCACCGCCGCGGTGCTCGGCGGTATCGGCTCGCTGCCCGGCGCCATGCTCGGCGGGATCATCCTCGGCATCGCCGAGGCGCAGTTCTCCGGCATGGTCAACACGGACTACAAGGACGTGTTCAGCTTCTCGCTGCTGGTACTGATCCTGATCTTCCGTCCCCAAGGCCTGCTGGGCCGCCCGCACGTCGCCAAGGTGTAGTCATGACTTCTGCCATTGCCAGGAAACCCCTGGATTTCAAGAAGAGCCTGATCGACGCCGTTATCGCCGGTCTGCTCGCCCTTATCGTCTTCGGCCCCATCATGGGTGTGGTACTCGACGGCTACAGCTTCAACCTGGAGTTCAATCGGGTTGGCGTGATGATGGCCGTGGTGATGCTCGGCCGTTTCTTCCTCAGCCTCTACCTGCAGACCCCACGCGGCGAAGTGCTGATGCAGCGCTTCGAATCCACCGGTTCCGGCGTTCACGTGCGTGATCCCGACTACAAGAGCCGGCTGCGCTGGGTCATCCCACTGCTGATCGTCGCGGCGGTGATCTTCCCGTTCTTCGCCAGCAAATACCTGCTCACCGTGGTCATCCTCGGCCTGATCTACGTGTTGCTGGGCCTGGGCCTGAACATCGTGGTCGGTCTCGCCGGCCTGCTCGACCTCGGCTACGTGGCCTTCTACGCCATCGGTGCCTACGGCCTGGCGCTGGGCTACGAGCACCTGGGACTGGGCTTCTGGTCCGCCTTGCCACTGTCCGCCGTTGCCGCGGCGTTGGCCGGCGCACTGCTGGGCTTCCCGGTGTTGCGCATGCACGGTGACTACCTGGCCATCGTGACCCTGGGCTTCGGCGAGATCATTCGCCTGATCCTCAACAACTGGCTGAGCTTCACCGGTGGCCCGAACGGCATGTCGGTGCCCTCACCGACCTTCTTCGGCCTCGAGTTCGGCCGCCGGGCGAAAGATGGGGGGGTGCCCATCCACGAGTTCCTGGGCTTCACCTACAACCCCAACCTGAAGTTCCTGTTCATCTACGTGGTGCTCTTCCTGGTGGTGCTGCTGGTCCTCTACATCAAGCACCGCCTGACCCGCATGCCGGTGGGGCGCGCCTGGGAAGCGCTGCGCGAGGACGAGATCGCCTGTCGCGCCATGGGCCTGAACCACGTGCTGGTGAAGCTCTCGGCCTTCATGCTGGGCGCCTCCACGGCCGGCCTGGCCGGGGTCTTCTTCGCCAGCTACCAGGGCTTCGTCAACCCCTCGTCCTTCACCTTCTTCGAGTCGGCGCTGATCCTCGCCATCGTCGTGCTCGGGGGCATGGGTTCCACCGTCGGGGTGGTGATCGCCGCCTTCGTCCTCACTGTCGCGCCGGAGCTGCTGCGCACCTTCGCCGACTACCGTGTGCTGCTCTTCGGCGTGCTCATGGTGGTGATGATGATCTGGCGACCGCGCGGGCTGATCCGCATCAGCCGCGTCGGCTTCACCCCGCGTAAAGGAGTAGCCCCATGAGCGACGAAAACATCCTCAGCGTCGAGCACCTGATGATGCACTTCGGCGGCATCAAGGCGCTCAACGATGTCAGCCTGAAGATCAAGCGCGGTTCGATTTCCGCGCTGATCGGCCCCAACGGCGCCGGCAAGACCACCGTGTTCAACTGCCTGACCGGCTTCTACAAGGCCACCGGCGGACGCATCCAGCTCAATACCCGGAGCAGCAGCACCGACGTGATCAAAGTGCTGGGCGAGCCGTTCCAGCCCACCGACTTCTTCAACCCCGCGCAGTTCGCCAGCCGCCTGCGTTACAAGATGTTCGGCGGCACCCACCTGGTGAACCGCGTAGGCCTTGCACGCACCTTCCAGAACATCCGCCTGTTCCGTGAAATGTCGGTGGTGGAGAACCTGCTGGTGGCCCAGCACATGTGGGTGAACCGCAGCCTGCTGGCAGGTGTGTTCAATACGCCGGGCTTCCGCAAATCCGAGGAAGACGCCCTGAACCATGCGTTTTACTGGCTGGAAGTGGTCGACCTGGTGGATTGCGCCAACCGCCTGGCCGGGGAGCTTTCCTATGGCCAGCAACGGCGCCTGGAAATCGCCCGCGCCATGTGCACCCGGCCGCAGCTGATCTGCCTCGACGAACCCGCCGCCGGCCTCAACCCGGCCGAGACCGAAGCGCTCAGCCGGATCATCCGCAAGCTGCGCGACGAACACGACCAGACCGTTCTGCTGATCGAACACGACATGGGCATGGTGATGAGCATTTCCGACCACATCGTGGTGCTGGACCACGGCGAAGTGATTGCCGAAGGCAACCCCCACGACATCCGCCACGATCCCAAGGTGATCGCCGCGTACCTCGGCGCCGAAGAGGAGGAAGTGGCATGAGTGCACCCCTCCTGGAGTTCAAGGATGTCGACGTCTTCTACGGGCCCATCCAGGCCCTGCGCAACGTCAGCCTGCACATCAACGAAGGCGAGACGGTGAGCCTGATCGGTGCCAACGGTGCGGGCAAGTCCACGCTGTTGATGTCGATCTTCGGCCAGCCGCGCGCTGCCAATGGCGCGATCGTCTACCAGGGCACCGATATCACCCACAGGTCGGCGCACTACGTTGCCTCCAACGGTGTCGCGCAGTCGCCGGAAGGGCGCCGGGTGTTCCCCGACATGAGCGTGGAAGAGAACCTGCTGATGGGCACCATCCCCGTCGGCATGGACCATGCGGATGAAGACATGCAGCGCATGTTCGACCTCTTCCCGCGCCTCAAGGAACGACGCAACCAGCGCGCCATGACCATGTCCGGCGGCGAGCAGCAGATGCTCGCCATCGCCCGCGCGCTGATGAGCCGACCCAAGCTGCTGCTGCTCGATGAGCCGTCCCTGGGTCTCGCGCCCATTGTGGTCAAGCAGATCTTCCAGACCCTCAAGGAACTGGCCCAGACCGGCATGACCATCTTCCTCGTCGAGCAGAACGCCAACCATGCGCTCAAACTCTCCGACCGCGCCTATGTGATGGTCACCGGGGAAATCCGCATGAGCGGCACGGGCGAGGAATTGCTGGGTAACCAGGAAGTCCGCAACGCCTACCTCGGCGGTCACTGACCGACGCTGCTCCCTCTCCCTGGATCATCTCCCCTCTCCCTTAAGGGAGAGGGGCCGGGGGAGAGGGATGTTTGCTCACCCTAGCTCTACCAGGGAGTCCGCGATGCAAACCCTGCGCTTCTTCACCAACGCCGATGTCGCTGCGGCGCTGGACTATCCACAACTGATCGAGGCCCTGCGCCACGGCCTGGCCAACGCGGCCGAGGCCCCGGTGCGCGCCTGCCATGCCCTGCCACAAGACGCCACGCTGCTCTGCATGCCGGTCTGGCAGCAGGGGCAGGGTGTCGGCGTGAAGCTGGTAACGGTGTATCCCCACAACGGCGAAAAGGGCCTGCCCTCGGTCGCCGCGCTTTTCACCCTCTTCGACGACGCCACCGGCCGGCCGCTGGCGGTGCTGGAAGCCTCCGAACTCACCGCTCGCCGCACCGCCTGTACCTCGGCCCTGGCCGCCAGCGCGCTGGTCCGGCATGACGCCAGCCGGCTGCTGGTGGTGGGCACGGGCACCCTGGCCGCGCACATGGTTCGCGCGCACTGCGTGGTGCGCCGGTACGAGCGTGTGGATATCTGGGGCCGTCACCCTGAAAAGGCCGCCGAACTGGTGCGCTCCCTCGCCGAGGAGGGTTATCCGGTGCAGGTGGCGCCCGACCTGCAGACCTGCGCCCAGCAGGCGGACTGCATCAGTTGCGTCACCACGTCCACGTCGCCGCTGGTACTCGGGGACTGGTTGCGGCCGGGCACCCATTTGGACCTGGTGGGCGCCTTCCTGCCGACCATGCGGGAAACCGACAGTGCCGCCGTGGCCCGCTCGCGCATCGTCGTCGACACCCGTGCCGGTGCTCTTGAAGAGGCCGGGGACCTGATTTTCGCCATCGCCGAGGGCGCCATCACCGAGCAAGCCATACACGTCGAACTTGCCGACCTGCTGCACGGCCGTGGCCATCGCCAGACCAACAGCGAGATCACCCTGTTCAAGTCCGTGGGCTATGCCCTGGAAGACCTGATTGCGGCGCAGGTGTTGCTGGCAGGTACTGTGTAGCGACATCTCCTTGTAGGGGCGAATTCATTCGCCAAGCAGCCCGAAGGGTTGCCCACGACCCAAGCGGGGGGCAGCTGCGCCGCCCTTGGCGAATGAATTCGCCCCTACAGGTTCTAGAGTTCATCCGCTTGTTCGGTCTGAGGCAGCTTCGCCGCCAGCACCTCGATGCGCTCGATTTGCGGCAGCTCGCTGAGCAACTCGTCCGCGCGCTCCATCAGCTCTTCCGCCACTTTTCCGGCCATGTGCGCCTGCAGCCCGAGATCGTTGGCGAAGGCGTCAAAGATGCCGAAGGTCGTCGGCCCCATTCGCAGGGCGAACCAGGCCGTGGTATCGGGCTCTTCCTGCACCCGTTGCAGGCCGCCCCGAAGGAAATCCTCCACTTCGGCGACCTTGCCTGGCTTGGCTTCCAGACGTACCAGCAACGCGACTTTAACCATGACCCGATCTCCTCTGTGGCTAGGCAGGCAAGTCTAGGCCGATGGAAGAGGGCGCCAGTCCCGCTTGTCCGAAGTGGAGATATCCACCGGCAATGGAGATCACTGCGAACGCCTTGCAGGGGCGAATTCATTCACCCTTGGGAAGTTGATAACAATCTCTGTGCAGCGCTCTGTGGATAACTTGGGAGCAGTTGCTTCCACGCCCCGCAGTCCGTAGCTCTAAAAGCCCTGCTCAGAAATTGTTCAGGTGGGCTTTATGCCGGATGAACAGTGGCTTATACAGTGTCTTGGCGGCTGCGCCCCTGCTATCGAGTTGTCCCCGCCTGCTGTGTGGAAAGCTGTGGATAAGCTTGGGAGTAACAGCTGAGGCCCAGTGCCGGCGAGGGTTACACGAAGGTGATGGTTTTTTCGCCATCAGTTCGTCCCTGTGGATGTCGTAACCTATGCCGGTCTATCGCAACGGGCCCGTGCCCCAGAGCAAGGAGAACAGCATGACTTCCACCGTTTTCATCACCGGCGCCACCTCGGGATTCGGCGAAGCCTGTGCCCGGCGCTTCGCCCAGGCCGGCTGGTCGCTGGTGCTGACCGGCCGCCGCGCCTCACGCCTGCAGGCTCTCAAGGATGAGCTCTCGGCCCTGACCGATGTGCACACCCTGGAGCTGGATGTGCGTGATCGCAAGGCCATGGAAGCCGCCATTGCCGGCCTGCCGGCGAAGTACGAGAAGATCCGTGGCCTGATCAACAACGCCGGCCTGGCGCTGGGGGCCGAGCCCGCGACCCAGTGCAACCTGGATGACTGGGACACCATGGTCGACACCAACATCAAGGGCCTGATGTACAGCACCCGCCTGCTGCTGCCGCACCTGATCGCCCATGGCCGTGGGGCGAGCATCGTCAATCTGGGTTCGGTGGCCGGTAACTGGCCCTATCCCGGCAGCCACGTGTACGGCGCCACCAAGGCCTTCGTTGGCCAGTTTTCGCTGAACCTGCGCAACGACCTGGTGGGCACCGGCGTACGTGTCACCAATATCGAGCCGGGCCTGTGCGAGAGCGAGTTCTCGCTGGTGCGTTTCGGCGGTGACCAGGCCAAGTACGACGCCACCTACGCCGGCGCCGAAGCCATTCAGCCGGAAGACATCGCCGAAACCATCTTCTGGATCATGAACCAGCCGGCCCACGTGAACATCAACAGCCTGGAGCTGATGCCCGTGAGCCAGACCTGGGCGGGTTTCGCGGTCAATCGCTCAGCGAAGTGATGCGCGTCGAGCGCCCCAGCAACTGCAGGGCGCGATCCGGGTAATCGGTGATCAGGCCATTCGCCCCCATGTCCAGCAGGTGGCGCATGGCCGGTTGCTCGTTGATGGTCCACATCTGCACCGCCAGGCCACGCTGCAGGGCGGTGCGCATGAGCCTGTCGCTGGCCACCTGCAGGCCGCCGCTGCTTTCCGGGATTTGCAGGGCCTGGTAGGAGGGACTGACCAGACTGCCAAGGCCGATCCAGTTCAATGCCACCAGCAGGCGCACCGATGTCGGTCCGGCCGACGTGGCGACGCCGGGGCAGACCTCGCGGAAGCGCTTCAGGCTGCGCTCGTAGAAACTTCCCACGAGAACACGCTGGCGCTGCTGGTGTTTGTCCAGCATGGCGCAGAGCTGCTCCTCCATGCCCACGTCCGGCACCTTGATTTCGACGACCTTGGGCTGCTCCGGGAAGCGCTCCAGCACTTCGGCGAAGGTGGGAATGCGAATGCCCTGGCCACGGTAGGGATAGCTCTCGCCGCCGTCGGCACTCCAGCGGTAGCCGGCGTCCAGCGCCTGCACGTCCGCCAGGGAGAGGTCGGCCACCTTGCCGTCGCCGTTGGTGGTGCGATCCACCCGTGCGTCATGCAGGACCACCAGCTCGCCGTCGCGGGTACGGCGCAGGTCCATTTCCAGCATGTCCACCTTGAGTGCAGCCGCGCGCTCGAAGGCGAACAGCGTGTTCTCCGGCCACAGGCCGCGACCGCCACGATGGGCGATGACCAGGGGGTGGTCGCCCAGGCCAGCGAGCACGGCGGGGCGTTCCGCCGGGCGGCTGGTCAGGGCCAGCGCCAGCAAGGCGACGACGAGGAGGAAGAGGGGAGCGAGAAAGAATCGGGCGAAGCGCTTCATGTTGTTCTTATCCGTAAGACGTGGACGGGCGTGCCGAATCAAACGCGGGGACTATGACAAAGAGATGACGGAGAGGCGAGGGGGAGGTGTGCGGGTTGGGATGTGGGTCGATCTTGGGGGAATACCTGTAGGGGCGATTTCAATCGCCAAGCAGGCCGAAGGTCTGCCCTGCGGCCTTGCAGGGGCAGCTGCGCTGCCCTTGGCGAATGAATTCGCCCCTACAAAAGGCGCTTCCTGGCGCGGATGATTCAGCTCGCCAACAACCACACCCCGGCACCCGCGGACACACCACCGGCAATGCGCACCAGCGGCGCGGCGGCGCGCGGCAGGGCGCGAACCAGGCCATAGCCGGCGGCATGCAGGGTGGCGGTGGCGGCGATGAAGCCGACGGCGTAGCCCCACGGGCTGGCCAGGTCCGGTAGCTCGAGGCCGTGGGCGACGCCATGGGCCAACGCGAATAGCGCGGTCAGGCCCATGGCGAGCCACAGCGGCGGCCGCACCGCGACGGCCACCAGCAGGCCGAGGGCGAGTACCGAGCCGGCGATACCGCTTTCCATCAACGGCATTTCCATACCGGCGAAGCCCAGCAAGCCGCCCAGCAACATGGTGCCAACGAAGGTCAGCGGCAGTGCCCAGCGCGCCGAGCCTTGCTGCTGGGCGGCCCAGAGGCCGACAGCGAGCATGGCCAGCAGGTGATCGAGTCCGGTAACCGGGTGGGCCATGCCCGACATCACCCCGGCATGGTCGTGGCCCGCATGAGCGAAGGCGATGGCCGGCGTGAGGAACAGGGCGATGGCGAAGAGCGATTTGCGCAGGTTCATGGTGAAGCTCCTTTCACATGAGAGCGAGAGTGGTGGGACAAGGCCCTCATCCGCACGCGGCCCGCCCCGGCCCCTCTCCCAGTGGGAGAGGGGAGTTAGTTGGTCAGCAGGCCCTGCTTCTCGATGAAGGCGATGATCTCGTCCAGGCCCTGGCCGACCTTCTGGTTGCTGAACACGAAGGGCCGCTCACCGCGCATCTTGCGTGCGTCACGGTCCATCACTTCCAGGGAAGCGCCGACCATGGGCGCCAGGTCCACCTTGTTGATCACCAGCAGGTCGGACTTGCAGATGCCGGGGCCGCCTTTGCGCGGCAGCTTGTCGCCGGCGGAAACGTCGATCACGTAGAGGGTCAGGTCGGAGAGTTCCGGGCTGAAGGTGGCGGACAGGTTGTCGCCGCCGGACTCCACCAGGATCAGGTCCAGGCCGGGGAAGCGGCGATTGAGCTGTTCCACGGCTTCGAGGTTGATCGAAGCGTCCTCGCGGATCGCCGTGTGCGGGCAGCCACCGGTCTCGACACCGATGATGCGTTCCGGCGCCAGGGCCTCGTTGCGCACCAGGAACTGGGCGTCTTCCTGGGTGTAGATGTCGTTGGTCACCACCGCCAGGTTGTAGCGCTCGCGCAGGGCACGGCAGAGGGCCAGGGTCAGGGCGGTCTTGCCGGAACCTACCGGGCCGCCGATACCGACGCGCAAAGGTTGGCTGTTCATGTGCTGTGCATCTCCTAGGAACGGAACAGACGGCTGTATTGGCGCTCGTGCGCCATGCTCGCCAGGGACAGGCCGAAGGCGGCGCTGCCCCAGAGGGTCGGGGGGATTTCACTGGCTTCGCGCTGCGCCCGCTCCAGGCTGGGCAGCAGGGCGGAGGTCAGGCGCTGGGCGGCTTGCTGGCCCAGTGGCAGGGTCTTCATCAGCACTGCCAGCTGGTTTTCCAGCCAGCCCCAGAGCCAGGCGGCGAGGGCGTCTTGCGGCGCGATGGTCCAGGCACGGGCAGCCAGGGCCCAGGCCACGGCCAGGCCGGGTTCTTCCAGTTCGCCCAGCAGTTGGCGTGCGGCGTCGTCCTGCTCGGGGAGGTCATGCAAAAGTTGCTGCAGGGAGTAGCCCATCTGCCGGCTTTCCAGCTGCAGCTCGCGGGTTTCGCGGCTGGCGCGGTGACGCTCGGCGAGGTGCTTCAACTCGTTCCAGTCCTCGCATGCCGCCGCTTCGCAATGGGCCAGCAGCAAGGGCGCCTCGAAGCGTGAAAGGTTGAGCAGCAGTTGATCCCTGATCCAGCGCGCGGCGCTGTCCGGGTCGTGCACCCGTCCCGAGTCCACCGCCAACTCCAGGCCCTGGGAATAGCTGTAGCCACCAATCGGCAGCTGCGGACTGGCAAGTCGCAGGAGCTGCCAGGCTTTGTTCACGTGCGCACACCGAACTGATGCAGGCGTGGCGCGTAGCTGAAGTCGGCTTCCAGCTGATGGGAATGGTGATGGCCACCACCATAGGCGCCGTGTTCAGGCTGGAAGCCGGCCTCGATGTTTTCCACCGTGGCGCCCAGCTGTTCGAGCATCGCCTTCAGCACGTAGTCGTCCAGCAGGCGCAGCCAGCCCTCGCCGATCTGCAGGGCGACGTGGCGATTGCCGAGGTGGTAGGCGGCGCGGGTCAGTTCGAAGGCGCTGGCGCAGGTGACGTGGAGCAGGGCTTCGGGACGGGCGCTGACCTTGACCACTCGGCCGTCCTGGCTGCGTAGGCAATCGCCGCCGCGCAGGGGCGGCTGGCCGCGTTCGAGGAACAGGCCGACGTCTTCGCCCTTCACAGTGAAGCAGCGCAAACGGCTCTTGCTGCGCGCTTCATAGGTCAGCAGCAGCTCTTCGTCCCAGCTCGACTGGGCCTCTATTCGTTCGTGGATGACCAGCATCGGGCGAATCCGGCAGTGTGCATTGCCGGGTGCAGAGCAAGGCCCTTGCCAAGATCGCCGGGCGCCCGTTCAGCGGGGCTTTCGCCAGGTCGTGCCTGCCTGTGGGGCGTAATGGTGGGCCGTGGTGGTGCGAGTTGCACCCGAGTGGTGCGGCTGTGCTGGCGGAACGGTCAGCTTTTCGGCTTGCCCGGCCCGAGCCAGTGTTTGCCGCCGATCATGATGAAGCGCAGCTGCTGGGTGATCTTGGCGGCGGGCAGGAGGTGCGGCGGCAGGTTGTCCGCCGGCGGATCGATCAGTTCCGGGAGCGTGGCGAATACCGTTTTCACCACCAGGTCAGCCACCAGGTCGACGCCTTCGTCGTCCAGCTGCGGCATGCGGTTGATCAGCTTGAGGTCGGCGGCCAGGTCGTCGGTGATGCGCTGGCGCAGGGCGCCGATGGCTTGGCGCACGGGCTGCGAGCCGCCGTATTGCTCGCGGGCGAGGAAGAGGAACTGGCCACGGTTGGCGGCAACCGCATCGAGGAAGATGCGCACCGAGGCTTCGATGATGCCGCCCAGTTCGAACTCGTTCTGGCGTACCACGCGGATGGTGGCGCGGAAGGTCTCGCCAACTTCCTCGACCAGGGCCAGGCCGAGTTCGTCCATATCGTTGAAATGGCGGTAGAAGCCGGTGGGCACGATGCCGGCATTGCGCGCCACTTCCCGCAGGCTCAGGCCGCCGAAGCCACGTCCGCTGTCCATCAGGAGCCGCGCGGCATCCATCAGGGCGTGGCGGGTCTGCTGCTTCTGTTCCGAGCGTTGGGTCATGGGGCGCGGCCGTTGGCGAATGTGCGGCGCACTCTAGCAAAAGGGCTTAGGGGGCGCGAACCTGCTTCAGTGAACAAGTGTTGACTGTAATTCGTTGGTTCGTGCAGCCTAGTGCACAACTGTTCACTAGAGTCTTTCCATGCCCCTCTTGTCCGTTTCCCTGGCGCGCCATCTTGGCCCCGCGCTCGGGCCCTTGCGTGCGCTGGTCGCTGGCGGCTGGCTGCAGGAGTCCGAGCTGGACTGCCTGCTGCGCCGCGTTCATCCGGTCCTGCGCCTGCACCGGGTATTTGCCTGGGTCGAATCCCGACGCTGGGTGGCCGACGACATGCTCGCCCTCGGCCTGCGCACCAATGGCAATGCGCGTGGCTGGCTGCCTGGCCAGCATGTCCGGCTTTACCAGGAACTGGATGGCGTGCGGCATGGACGCAGTTACAGCCTGCTGGCGGTGGAGGCCGACGGGCGCATCGAGGTGGCGGTGAAACGCCAGCCGGGCGGCCGCCTGTCCACCTGGTTGCTGGACCGTTTGGAGGTGGGCAGCGTGCTGGAGCTGGACCCGGCCCAGGGTGAACTGGCCTGGCCGAATGACGCGGCGTCCGTACTGCTGCTGGCCGCCGGCTCGGGCATCACCCCCTTGCTCGGTCTGCTGCGCCAGGCGCTGGCCCGCGGCTTCAGCGCGCCGGTCACACTGCTGCACTACGTGCGCCAGCGCGGCCAGCGCGCCTTCAGCGAGGAGCTGCAAGCATTGATGCGCCGCCATCCCAATCTGCAGGTGCGCTGGGCTATCAGCGGCGAAGCGCCTTTGGCTGATGAGATGGCGGGGCGCTTCCAGGCGGATCATTTGACCGGGTTGCCCGCACACAGCCTGCTGGCGTGCGGGCCGCATGGCTTTGTGGAAGGGGTGCGCGCCTGGTGGCAGGCATCGCCTCGCGACGGCAGCCTGCAGTTGGAGGCCTTTACGCCACCCGCGCAGATCAGCGGGAGCGGCACAGCGATTCGCCTGCGCTTCGCCCGCTCTCATCGGGAGTTGCCGGGCAGCAGCGCCGTCAATCTGCTGGATCAGGCCGAATCCCACGGCTTGCGCCCGCCCCATGGCTGCCGCCAGGGCATCTGCACCGGCTGCACCTGCCAACTGCTGGCCGGCAGCGTGCGTGACTTGCGCACCGGCGCCGTGACGGCCGGGCCCGGGCTGCCTATCCGCCTCTGTGTCAGCGCGCCGCTAGGCGATGTGGAACTGGAACTCTAGGACTCGAGATGCGAAGCGACCGCGAACTCACCCCTGCTGAGCTGGATGCCTTCGGCGCTGAGCTGGACGCCCTGCGCCAGCGCACCCTGGACGATCTCGGCGAAGCCGATGCCTGTTACATCCGCCGAATCCGCGCGGCCGTGCGCTTCTGCTGCTGGAGCGGGCGCGCCTTGCTGCTGTTCGGTTGGTTCCCGCCCACCTGGTTGCTGGGCGTGGCCCTGCTCGGACTGGGCAAAATCCTCGAGAACATGGAATTGGGCCACAACGTCATGCATGGCCAGTACGACTGGATGAACGACCCGGAACTGCGCGGCACTCGCTACGAGTGGGACATCGCCGGGCCTTCGGACTTCTGGCGGCATACCCACAACCACATCCACCACAGCTACACCAACGTGCTCGGCATGGATGATGACGTCGGCTATGGCGTGGTGCGGCTGTTTCCCGAGCAGCGCTGGAAGCCCTTCTACCGCTGGCAACCCGTGTGGGTGACGCTGCAGGCGGTGCTGTTCCAGTACTCGGTGGCCGTGCAGCACCTGCGCCTGGACCAGTACCTCAAGGGCCGCATGAGCGCCGATGAACTGCGACCGCGACTGCGCCAGTTCAATGCCAAGGTACTGCGCCAGTCGGTGAAGGATTACCTGCTGTTCCCCTTGCTGGCGTTGCTGGTCGGGGGGAGTGTGACGGCCGTGCTGGTGGGCAACCTGCTGGCCAACCTGATCCGCAACCTGTGGACCTTCACCGTGATCTTCTGCGGCCACTTCACGGAGCGCGCGGCGGTCTTCCCACCCAGCGTGCTGGAAGGGGAAAGCCGAGGTCACTGGTATCTGCGCCAACTGCGCGGCTCCAGCAATCTGGAAGGAGGGCAGCTGTTCCACATCCTCACCGGCAACCTCAGCCACCAGATCGAACACCACCTGTTCCCCGACCTGCCAGCCCGGCGCTACGCCGAGATGGCCAAGAGGGTGCGGGAGATCGCCGGGCGTTATGGGCAGGTCTACAACAGCGGACGGTTGTCGGTGCAGTTCGGTAGCGTGATTAGGCGAATCTGGAAGTACCGGTTGGCGTGATTTCGCGAATGAATTCGCTCCTACAAGGCGGTGTCCGGCTCGACCTGGGCACGGTCTGCTCCCCTCTCCCTCCGGGAGAGGGGCCGGGGGTGAGGGAGGTTGGGAACCCCCTCGGGAGTTCAAGGGCGAACCTGCGGTCCGTTTGGCGAATGAATTCGCCCCTACAGGGTATGGGTGCCCATTAGCACAAAGCCCGGCATTTGCCGGGCTTTGAGGTTTTGCAGTCTGCGATCAGGCGATACGGTTGGCGCCAATGCGGTCGGAACCACCTTCGGCGACGCGGAGGGCGTTGCTACGATCAGAACCGCCTTCGGCTACGCGGAAGCCCTGAGTGCGATCGGAACCACTTTCAGCGATACGGTTTGCGCCGGTGCGGTCGGCGCCACTTTCAGCGATGCGGTTGGCACCGGTGCGATCAGAACCACCTTCGGCGACGCGGTCCAGGACCATGAAGCTACCTTCGGCGGCAACCGGCTCGACGACCTGGATGTAGGCGCCTTCCTTCGCTTCGCCCAGAACGGACTGGGAGTCGGACGGCAGGGCGAAAGCGCTGGTGCTGAGGGCGGTGATGAACAGGGCGGCGAAGGCTTGGGTTTTCATGATCGTGTGCTCCTCGAAGGGGGCTGGAAACTGGGTACGGAGCCAATCTTACGGATCGGGGTTCGATTAAAAAGTGATCACTCCCGATAGAGAACATCAACGCCGTTAATGTTTGCGACGCCCTTTATAATCAATGCCTTGCATCACTCTCGGGTCGGTTGGCGGGATTGCCGGTGGTCGAAGCGCTGCGTTTCGAGGGAGCATCCCGGCACATCCACGGGTCGATAAGGCATGGACATCACGTCGCCTGCCAAGGGTTGCCGTGAGCAAAGGGGAGAAGTGCATGACGCGAGGTCTTCGCATCGTGGCCAGGACGGTCCTGGCATTGGCGCTGCTGCTGGCGGCATTGCTGGTGCTGGTCGCCACCTTCGATTGGAACCGCATCAAGCCGGCCCTCAACCAGCGGGTGTCCGTCGAACTGGGACGCGAGTTCGCCATCGACGGCAATCTCAGCGTCATCTGGCAGCGCGAAGAAGGTGAGGGGGGCTGGCGCGCCCTGGTGCCCTGGCCGCGTTTCGTGGCCGAGAAGCTGCGTTTAGGGAATCCTGAGTGGGCCAAGGGCGGCGACTTCGTCAGCCTGGAACGGGTGGAGTTCCGCGTCGCGCCACTGCCGTTGCTCTGGCAGCAGCTGAGCATTCCGCGCATCGACCTGGGCAGCCCGCAGGCCAGCGTCAGGCGCCTGGCGGATGGTCGCAACAACTGGACCTTCGAGCTGCCGAAAAAACCGCAGGACGATCAGCAGCAGCCCTCCAGCTGGAGCCTGGACATCGGCACCATTGGCTTCGACAAGGGCCAGGTGAAGGTGGATGACGCGCAGACCGGCACCCGGCTCGACATCCTCGTCGATCCATTGGGCAAGCCGATTCCATTCAGCGAACTGCTGCCGACCAAGGGGGCGAGGCCTGCGACGGCGACCGCCCAGGACTACGCCTTCGGCTGGCAGGCGAAAGGCAGCTACAAGGGCCAGCCGCTGGATGGCAAAGGCAAGGTGGGCGGCCTGCTGGCGCTGCAGAACGCCGACCTGCCCTTCCCGTTGCAGGCCGATATCAAGGCCGGCGATACCCGCATCGCCTTGCTGGGGACCCTGACCGATCCGCGTGAACTTGGCGCCCTCGACCTGCGTCTGCAGCTATCCGGCAAAAGTCTGGCCCAGCTCTATCCGCTGACGGGCGTTACGCTGCCGGAAACCCCGGCCTACTCCACGGATGGCCGGCTGGTGGCGCAACTGCACGAGCCCGGCGGGGCAAGGTTCCACTACCAGGGCTTCAACGGTCGCATCGGCGCCAGCGATATCCATGGCGATCTCACTTACGTCGCCAGCCAGCCTCGGCCCAAGCTTTCAGGCACCCTGACGTCGGAGCAGCTGCGCTTCGCCGATCTCGGCCCGCTGATCGGCGCCGACTCACGGGCGGGGCAGCAGGCACGCGGTGTCGCCACCCGGCAGCCGACGGACAAAGTGCTGCCGGTGGAGGAATTCCGCACCGAACGCTGGCGGGCGATGGATGCCGATGTGAGCTTCACCGGCAAGCGCATCCAGCACAGCGAGAAGCTGCCCTTCACCGACCTCTCCACCCATGTGCTACTCGATGACGGCGTGCTCAGCCTCGCGCCCCTGCGCTTCGGCGTGGCCGGCGGCGACCTGGACACCACCCTCCGTCTCGATGGGCGGCGGACACCGCTGAGTGGCAAGGCCCAGATCAAGGCGCGCCATTTCAAGCTCAAGGAGCTGTTCCCGAATGTCCAGGCCATGCGCAACAGCCTGGGCGAGCTGAACGGCACTGCGGACCTGTCCGGCACCGGCAACTCGGTGGCGGCGCTGCTGGGCACGGCCAATGGCGACGTGCAGATGCTGGTCAACGACGGCACCATCAGTCGCAACCTGATGGAGATCGCCGGGCTCAACGTGGGCAATTACCTGGTGGGGCGGCTGTTCGGCGACGAGGAAGTGAAGATCAATTGTGCGGCGGCGGATCTGGGGCTGAAGGATGGCCTGATGACCCCGCGCCTGTTCGTCTTCGATACCGAGAATGCGCTGGTGCGGATCGACGGCAATGCCAACTTCCGCAATGAGCGCCTGGACCTCAGCGTCAATCCGGATTCCAAGGGGGTGCGGGTGTTCTCGCTGCGCTCGCCGCTCTACGTGCGCGGCACCTTCAAGAATCCCCAGGCCGGGGTGCAGACGGTGTCATTGGTGGTGCGCGGAGCGGGCATGCTGGCGCTGGGGGTGGCGGTGGCCCCGGCAGCTGCCTTGTTGGCGCTGGTGGCTCCGGCGGCTGGAGGCGAGGAGGGAAATGCCTGCCAGCCCCTGTTACAGCAGATGCACAAACGTTAGGCGGACGCCTTGCCAAGGTCTTGCTGGTGCGTCTGCCGGACCGGACTCAAAGCTGGTCGCGCTCCGCCTGCTCGCGCTGGCCGCAGGTCATGAAGCCCTTGTGGCGCACGCGGCCGCTGCTGTCGAAGCTGATGTGGTAGGGCTGCTGGTGGCCCTCTTCATTGAGGATGTAGTTGTTGCAGGAACCCGGGTGCACGCTGCGCTGGACGACGGAAGAGGGGCGCCCGCCAATGATCAGCACCTGCTGTCGGCTCATTCCGGGTTCGACTTCCTCTACCAGGGGCTGGTTGCGGAAGGTGAGATAGTCCGTGGGGTTTTCGATCTTGCTGGCGCAGCCCGCCATCGATGCCAGGGCACAAGCCATGACAAGCGCTTGCTTGTACATCATGGGTCCTCATGGGTTAACGCTATTGAAACACTGCGCTTGGAACATCGAAGACTGGGGAGAGTTCGCCCGAGTTCGCCGGGAGACGAAGCAGGCGATGGACGGCATTCCGCCAGCAGCTGGCGAAATGCCTGGGGGAGGAGCTGAAAGCCGCGCCAGGCGTGACTTTCAGCTTGGGTGATGGCGAACTGCCGGATGCCGCCGTTCGGCAGCGATAAGACCGATCAATAGCCGCCGTCGCCCGCTTGTTTCTCGGCTTTCTCGCGTTCGGCCTGTTCGCGTTGCTGACAGGTCATGAAGCCCTTTTCCTCGACCCGGCCGCTGCCGTCGAAGCTGACATGGTAGGCCTGCTGGTGGCCGTCCTGATTGAGGATGTAATCGTTGCAGATGCCGGCATTGACCTTGCGACGCATAGAAGACGATGGCGGGCCGCCGATGGTGCGCACCTGCGACTCGGTCATGCCCTCGTCCACCTGCTTGACCAGCGGCTGGTCGCGGTAGGTGTAGTAGTCGGTGGGGTTTTCCATCTTGCTGGCGCAACCGACCATCGAGGCCAGGGCGCAGGCCAGCAGCAATGCGTGCTTGCTCATGGCAGAACTTCCCTATCTGGCGCGGGCCCTTCCCGCGATGGGATTGAGCCTAGCAGGGCATTGAAAATCTACCTGCGGCGGGGATCGCGCGGCCCGGCAAGGGATGCCGGACCGGTGGGCAGATGAGCGGTCAGCCGTAGCGTTTCTTCGCTTCGATGGCCAGGCCGCTGCCGATGCTGCCGAACAGGTTGCCTTCCACCTGGCGCGCATTGGGCAGCATCGCCGCCACGCTCTGACGCAGTGCCGGAATGCCGCTGGAGCCGCCGGTGAAGAACAGCGTGTCGACCTCGTCGGCACGCACGCCGGCCTGGGCCAGCAGGCCATCGACGCTGGCACGGATGCGTACCAGCAGGTCGTCGATGGCGCTCTCGAACAGCGCGCGGGTCAGCTGCACATCGAGGCCCGGCTCGATGCGTGCCAGGTCGATGCGGCGGCTTTCGGCCTCGGTCAGCTCGATCTTGCTGTCTTCCACCTGCATGGCCAGCCAGTGGCCGGCGCGCTGCTCGATCAGGCTGAACAGACGGTCGATGCCGGTGGCGTCGACGATGTCGTAGCGCATGTTCTTCAGCGCCAGTTGCGACTTCTGCGCGTACACGGCGTTGATGGTGTGCCAGGTGGCCAGGTTCAGGTGGTAGCTGGTGGGCATCAGCGCGTCGCTCTTCATCCGGCTGCCATAGCCGAACAGCGGCATCACGCCTTGCAGGCTGAGTTGCTTGTCGAAGTCGGTACCGCCGATGTGCACGCCACCGGTGGCGAGGATGTCGTCCTGGCGCTCGGCCAATTCCCGGCGTTCGGGCGAGAGGCGTACCAGCGAGAAGTCCGAGGTACCGCCGCCGATGTCGACGATCAGCACCAGTTCCTCGCGCTCGATGTCGCGCTCGTAGTCGAACGCGGCGGCAATGGGTTCGAACTGGAAGGACACGTCCTTGAAACCGAGCTTCTGCGCCACGGCGACCAGGGTGTTCTGGGCTTCCTGGTCCGCCTCCGGATCGTCATCCACGAAGAATACCGGGCGACCCAGTACCACCTGCTCGAACTCGCGGCCGGCGGATGCCTCGGCGCGCTGCTTGAGCTGGCCGATGAACAGACTGAGGAGGTCCTTGAAGGGCAGGGCGCTGCCCAGCACCGTGGTTTCGCTTTTCAGCAGGGGCGAGCCCAGCAGGCTTTTCAGCGAGCGCATGAGGCGGCCCTCGTAGCCTTCCAGGTACTCGTGCAGGGCCTGACGTCCATAGGCCGGGCGGCGCTCCTCGGTGTTGAAGAACACCACCGAAGGCAGGGTGAACTTGTCGTCCTCCAGGGCGATCAGCGGCTCCGCATCCGGGCGCCACAAGCCGACGGTGGAGTTGGAAGTTCCGAAGTCGATGCCCAGGGCCTGGGCGGAGAGGACGTTGCTCATGTCGCGGGTGTTCCGGAAAAAAACGGCCGCGCAGTTTACGCGAGCGGACTCGGGTTGTCCGGCACAGTTCGTCGCGCTGGCTAGACTCCCACCGTGTGGATAAACAGGGAGACCCTTCCATGAAGAAACTATGCCTGCCCGTGATGCTCATCGCCCTGCTGGCCGCCGGCCAAGGCTTCGCCGCCACCCAGCAGGAAAAGATGAAGACCTGCAACGCCGACGCTTCGGCCAAGGCCCTCAAGGGCGACGAACGCAAAGCCTTCATGAGCAAGTGCTTGAGCATGACTCAGCAGGAGCGCATGACGGCCTGCAACAAGGGCGCTTCGGAAAAGGCCCTGAAAGGCGATGAGCGCAAGGCCTTCATGAGTCAGTGCCTGAAGAAGGACTAGCGCCGGCGAGCGTCAGTGCTAGACGTACGCGAGCAATCGGCCGGCCGACATCACCCCGCACCAGATCAGGATCGACAGCGCCACCTGCAGCCGCCCGCTGGCGGGTGGCTGCTGGTCCCAATCCGCCAGCCGTGCGCTCCACAGGGCACGGAACAGCAAGGCGTTGGCGGCACCCACAGCAACCATCAGCAGCTTGAGTTGCAACAACCAGTTCTTCGTCAACGGCCCCGCGTCGGCGGCGAACAGGCAGAAGCCGGTGAGCAGCAGGAGCAGCAGCCCGGCGATGCCGATCGGCGTCAGGCGGCGCGAGGCTTCCAGCAGCGGCACTTCGCGGGCGAGCCCGAGCAGGCGCAGGTCGAGCAGCAGCATGGAGCCCAGCAGCATCACGAGGCCGAGCAGGTGCAGCAGGTTGGCCGCCGGGTAGAACAGCGTGGACTCGCGCATCAGCGCGCCGAAGGGCGATGCTTCCAGCTGTTCCGCCCAGGGCAGGACGAGTTCTATCACCGCCTCAGCGCAGCTCCACCGAGCGTCCGTCGACGATTACCCGCTCCGCACGGATCTCCGCCGTGCCGTCCTTGCGCGGGTAGCCGACCACCGTCACCGTCTTGCCCGGTGCCAGGTCTTTTTCCGGCAGCCCACGCGACTCCATGCGGCTGAGGGGGGCCAGAACCACGTGCCATTCGCGGCCTTCGTAGTCGATGGTGATGTGAGCGTGGGGATTGCGATAGGAAAGCGTCTTGACCGGTGTCTCGATGGTCAGGGTCTTGTCCGCGTCATAGGAACTCCATCCGTGGTGGGCGAACGCAGCGGTGGCGCCAAGTACCAGGGCGAAGAAGGCGATCAGCAGGGCGAGCTTTCTCATGGGTTGGCCTCCAGGCAGCGACCCGAAAAGCGTAGGCGCTCCAGCGACGCAACGTCGCCGGGGCAGTATCCCGAAACACAATGGCAGCGCTTCGTCGGACCGCGAACCGCTTCGCGAGCGGGTGTAGGGTGGATATCGCTTTTCATATCCACCGACGAGGCCGATCACGCCTCCAATGGTGGATCGGTGAAGCGTGATCCACCCTACTGAAGCCCCATCCAGCCCAGGGTCAGCGCCGCCAGTGCGAGATAACGCCACGCCTTGGCCAGGGTCACCAGTGCCAGGAACGCCCAGAAGGACTCCCGCATCACCCCGGCCACCAGGGTCAGCGGATCGCCGATCACCGGTACCCAGGCCAGCAGCAGCGACCAGCGCCCGTAGCGGTGGTAGAAGGCCTGCGCCCGCTCCATCTGCGCCGGTTTCACCGGGAACCAGCGACGTTCGCGGAAGTGCTCCAGGTAGCGCCCCAGCCACCAGTTCACCAGCGAGCCCAGCACATTGCCGAAGGTCGCCACCGTCACCAGCGCCCAGGCCGGATGGGCCTTGCCCAGCAGCAGCCCGACCAGCACGGCTTCCGACTGCAGGGGTAGCAGGGTGGCGGCGCCGAAGGCAGAGAGGAACAGGCCCAGGTAGGCGGTGAGTGCCAGCACGGCAGCGTCTCGAAAAAGGGGGCGTCAGTGTGGCGGCCGACGAAGTGCCGGACAAGCCGCGTGGCCGTTAAGCGAACTGAAAGACTGATCCGTTAGAATGGGCGCAGTCTGACAATGGAAAAACGGGGGCGCCGACTCCAGAGTTACGGAGCCGGCTTCATCCTGACCCCCCTCTGATCTTTGGTGCCTTTATGCATAGAGCTTCTCATCACGAGTTGCGCACGGCCTTTCGTGCGCTGCTGGACTCGGATTCCTGTTTTCACACCGCTTCGGTGTTCGATCCCATGTCGGCTCGCATCGCCGCTGACCTCGGTTTCGAAGTCGGCATCCTCGGCGGTTCGGTCGCGTCCCTGCAGGTGCTCGCCGCACCTGACTTCGCCCTGATCACCCTCAGCGAGTTCGTCGAACAGGCGACCCGCATAGGTCGCGTCTCGCGCCTGCCGGTAATCGCCGATGCCGACCACGGCTACGGCAACGCCCTCAACGTGATGCGCACCGTGGTCGAACTGGAGCGTGCCGGCATCGCCGCGCTGACCATCGAAGACACCCTGCTGCCGGCCCAGTTCGGCCGCAAGTCCACCGACTTGATCTCGGTGGATGAGGGCGTCGGCAAAATCCGCGCAGCCCTGGAGGCGCGCGTCGATCCGGACCTGGCGATCATCGCCCGCACCCACGCCGGCGTGCTCAGCACCGAAGAAGTGATCAAGCGCACCAAGGCCTATCAGGCTGCCGGTGCCGATGGCATCTGCATGGTCGGCGTGGCCGACTTCGAGCACCTGGAAAAGATCGCCGAACACCTGAGCATCCCGCTGATGCTGGTCACCTACGGCAACCCCAAGCTGCGCGACAACGAACGCCTCGCCCGCCTTGGCGTGCGCATCGTGGTCAATGGACACGCGGCTTACTTCGCCGCCATCAAGGCGACCTACGACTGCCTGCGCGAGCAGCGCCAGGTCGCCACCGGCACCGAACTCACTGCTACCGAACTCACCCACAAGTACACCTTGCCCGAGGACTACATCGTCTGGGCCGAGGAATTCATGAACGTGAAGGAGTAGCGCGACCTCCACTTGTCGCCTGACGACTGCCCCCCTTGCAAAAGGCCGGAAGAAAGCCCAAATCTTCCATTGAGCCTTGAGCAAGCGGGAGGTCAGCATGGCCAGTGGTTGGGCCGGCGATGGTGCCGTCCAGGAACAGATCGACAGCACCATCGAAGATGCCATCCAGCGCGCGCGCAGCCAGTTGCCGAAGGGCGAAAGCCTGACGCACTGCGAAGAGTGCGACGCCCCCATCCCCGAAGCCCGCCGCAAGGCGATCCCCGGCGCGCACCTGTGCGTCGCCTGCCAGACCGAGCACGACAAGGAAAACGCCGCTTTTACCGGGTATAACCGGCGGGGGAGCAAGGATAGTCAGTTGCGCTGAGGCAAGCGCTTTGCCGGTTTACAAGCGACCTTTGGCCTTGTCGTAGACCGCACCACCTTCGCGCTTGCCGACTCCGATCACCACCACTGTGATGCGTTGGTCTTCGACCCGGTACACCAGGCGGTAACCGGCGGTGCGAAGTTTGATCTTGAAGCAGTCGGGCATTCCGTGAAGTGCATCGCCCTGGATCCGCGGCCGTTGCAGCCGCTCTTTCAGCTTCTTCTTGAATTGTTCCCGGACGGTATCGCCGAGCTTGCGCCATTCCTTCAGCGCCGAGGGGAGGAACTCCAGTTCATAGCTCATCGAGGCTGACTTTCACTCCCTTCTCGTGGGCGCGGCTGCGGACGATTTCGGCCAGTGCCTGATCGTCCAGATACTCCATTAGCGCTTCGAAGGTTTCAGCCGGAACCATGTAGGCCATGACCTTGTTGTGGTTGAGAACAGCCACAGGCGCACCCTTGGCGCCGGACACCACGGCCGAGGGATTTTTCTTCAGCTCGGAAACGCTGACGGCAACGTTGGCAAGTACGTTTTGCATGAATTTGGCTCCTGTATTTGGAGCCAAATTCTGGTCTTTTTATGGCTCGGACTCAAGCCGTCGATTGGCCTGTGAGTTGCGCTGCCTTCGTGGCTCAGAACAAGAAATACCGCTGTGCCATCGGCAGCACGTTCGCGGGCTCGCACCAGAGCAGTTGGCCGTCAGCTTTCACCTGGTAGTTCTGCGGGTCGACGTCGATGGTTGGGGTGTAGCCGTTGTGGATCAGGTCCTTCTTCTGTACATCGCGGCAGCCCTTCACCACGCCGATTTTCTTCTGCAATCCCAACTGCTCCGGCACGCCCGCCTCGAATGCGGCCTGGCTGATGAAGGTGATGCTGGTGGCGTGGCGGCTGCCGGCGAAGCTGGCGAACATCGGGCGGTAATGCACGGGCTGCGGGGTGGGGATGGAGGCGTTGGCGTCGCCCATCAGGCTCGCGGCGATGGCGCCGCCCTTGAGGATCAGCGTTGGCTTCACGCCGAAGAAGGCCGGACGCCAGAGCACCAGGTCGGCCCACTTGCCCACTTCCACCGAGCCCACTTCATGGCTGATGCCGTGGGTGATGGCCGGGTTGATGGTGTACTTGGCGATGTAGCGCTTGGCGCGGAAGTTGTCGTTGCCGGGGGCGTCTTCGGGCAGGGCACCGCGCTGCTTCTTCATCTTGTCGGCGCTCTGCCAGGTGCGGGTGATGACTTCGCCTACGCGTCCCATGGCCTGGCTGTCGGAGCTGATCATGCTGAAGGCGCCGAGGTCGTGGAGGATGTCTTCGGCGGCAATGGTCTCGCGACGGATGCGGCTTTCCGCGAAGGCCACGTCCTCGGCGATGCTCGGGTCCAGATGGTGGCAGACCATGAGCATGTCCAGATGCTCGTCGATGGTGTTGCGGGTGAAGGGCCGGGTCGGGTTGGTGGAGCTGGGCAGTACATTGGGGAGGCCGCAGGCCTTGATGATGTCCGGAGCGTGGCCGCCGCCGGCGCCTTCCGTGTGATAGGTGTGGATGGTGCGGCCCTTGAATGCGCCGAGGGTGGTTTCGACGAAGCCCGATTCGTTCAGCGTGTCGGTGTGGATCGCCACCTGTACGTCGTACAGGTCGGCGACCGACAGGCAATTGTCGATGGACGCCGGGGTGGTGCCCCAGTCTTCGTGGAGCTTCAGGCCGATGGCGCCGGCCTTCACCTGCTCGATCAGCGGCTCCGGCAGGCTGGCGTTTCCCTTGCCGGTGAAGCCGATGTTCATCGGGAAGGCGTCGGCGGCCTGGAGCATCCGCGCCATGTGCCAGGGGCCCGAGGTGCAGGTGGTGGCGTTGGTGCCGGTGGCCGGGCCGGTGCCGCCGCCGATCATGGTGGTGACGCCGCTCATGAGCGCCTCTTCGATCTGCTGCGGGCAGATGAAGTGGATGTGGGTGTCGATGCCGCCAGCGGTGAGGATCATCCCTTCGCCGGCGATCACCTCGGTGCTGGCACCCACTGCGATGGTGACGCCGGGCTGGATGTCCGGATTGCCGGCCTTGCCGATGGCCTTGATGCGGCCGTCCTTGAGGCCGACGTCGGCTTTGACGATGCCCCAGTGATCGATGATCAGGGCGTTGGTGATCAGGGTGTCGACCACGTCCGCCGCCAGCAACTGGCCCTGGCCCATGCCATCGCGGATCACCTTGCCGCCGCCGAACTTCACTTCTTCGCCGTAGGTGGTGAAGTCCTTCTCGACTTCGATCCACAGGTCCGTGTCGGCCAGGCGCACCTTGTCGCCGACGGTGGGGCCGAACATGTCGGCGTAGGCTTGTCTGCTGATCTTCATTCGTTCGTCCCGTAGGGTGCGCTGCGCGCACCGAATCGCTGTGCCATTTCCTCGGTGCGCACGGCGCACCCTACTCCTTACAACTCGCCCATCACCCGGCCGGCGAAGCCGAACACGCGGCGTAAACCAGCCAGCTCTACCAGTTCCACCTCGCGGCTCTGGCCCGGCTCGAAGCGCACGGCGGTGCCCGCCGGGATGTTCAGGCGCATGCCGCGTGCGCTGGCGCGGTCGAAGTCGAGCGCGTCGTTGGCTTCGAAGAAGTGGTAGTGCGAGCCGACCTGGATCGGGCGGTCGCCGGTGTTGGCCACGGAGAGGCTCAGGGTGGGGCGGCCGGCGTTGAGTTCGATCTCGCCGTCCTGGATCTGGTATTCGCCGGGGATCATCGCGTCACTCCAGGATCAGTTGCATGAAGGTCAGGTCGAGCCAGCGGTCGAACTTGCGCCCCACCTGGGGCATCTGCCCGGTGGTGACGAAGCCGAGGCGCTCGTGCAGACGGATGGAGGCGGTGTTCTCGCTCTCGATGGCGGCGACCATCACGTGCAGTCCCGCCTGGCGCGCGCGGTCGACCAACGCCTGCATCAACGCGGGGCCGAGGCCCTGGCCGCGCTGGTCGCCGCGCACGTACACCGAATGCTCCACGGTGTGGCGGAAGCCTTCGATGGTGCGCCAGGTGCCATAGCTGGCGTAGCCGAGCACATCGCCCGCTGGGTTCACCGCTACCAGCACCGGGAAGCTCGCGGCTGCGCGGTCGGCCAGCCAGGCTCGGCGATTGGCCAGGTCCACCAGGGTTTCGTTCCAGATCGCCGTGGTGTTCTCCACTGCGTCGTTGTAGATGGCGAGGATGCCGGGCAGGTCAGCATCTGCTGCATCACGAATGTTCATGTTTCCGGTCTCCAGGAAGTCGTTCAAGGTCGTAGCGAGCGCGGCTCAGGCAAGGCGCAAGTCGGCGAGGATGCGGAGTTGACGCCTGTCAATGAGCAATCCGAGCCGACTTGCAACGCGGCATGGGCAAGCGCAGTAGACATTGGAAGATTTCCTCACGCGATGGGCTGGTGGACGGTGACCAGCTTGGTACCGTCCGGGAAAGTGGCTTCGATCTGGATCTCGGGAATCATCTCCGGTACCCCTTCCATTACCTGATCGCGGGAAAGCAGGGTGGTGCCGAAGTGCATCAGCTCGGCCACGGTCTGGCCGTCGCGGGCGCCTTCCAAGAGGGCGGCGGAAATCAACGCCATGGCTTCGGGGTAATTGAGCTTGAGGCCACGAGCCAGTCGCCGTTCGGCCACCAGACCGGCGGTGAAGATCAGCAGTTTGTCTTTTTCTCTTGGGGTCAGGTCCATCAGGTGCTCCAGATACGGGGTGCAACGGCTTCGCGGCCGAGCAAGGCAGGGCGCAACAGGCGCCAGAGGTCGATCAGCCAGGCGCGGGCGTGTAGCGCCTCGGAGGCGAGGCAGCGGGCCACCAGCAAGCCGGGCAGTTGGGTCAGGTCGCCGCGCCCGGCACAGGGGCGTTCGCGGCAGCGTTCGAGCAGTTCGGCATCGATTTCGCCGGTGGCGATCAGGGTCGCGAATACCGGCTGGCCGGCGAGGCCGATGGGGGAGTCGAGGAGGCCGTCGTCACCTTCGACGCGCTGGCGTTCGTGCCAGATCAGCGTGCCGTTGCGGCGAATATCCAGATGCGCCTGGAAATGGCCTTCGGCAAAACGCTCGCCAGCAGCGGGTCGGCCGAGGGCAACGATGTCCCAGTAGAACAGCCGGGCGTCGTCAACCAGTTCGATGCGGGTCGCCAGTTCGGCACGGGCACCGGAGTAGACGATGGTCTCCTGCGGCAGCCATTCCAGTGTGGCGCCGGCCTCGACCTTGAGTTCGACCTCCTGGAACGCCGGGCTGGCGGCGCGGTACCACTTGGCCGCGCCGGGGCTGGTGAGCTGCGCCCAGGCGCCTTCGCCGACGCGTGCACTCAGGTCGAGACGATCACCACCGGCTATGCCGCCGGGCGGGTGGACAATGATGTGCTGGCACACCTGCGGGCCTTCGGCGTGCAGGTGTTTCTGCACCCGCAGCGGACCCTTGTGGCGGCGCTGCACCGGGCGCGTGGTGACACCATCGAGGGCGTAAGCCAGCTCAAGCTCGGCGTGCCAGCTGGGAGTGAAGAGGGCAGGGTTGGCAGGTGCGTTCATGAGTTGATCTTGTAGGGTGGGTTAGCCGCGAAGCGGCGTAACCCACGCGGTGCGAAGGTGTTGTAAGGGGCTCATCATATGGTCACCAGGCCGCGTACGCCTTCGGCTTCCATGTTTGCTCCGCGTCCCTGCTGGATGATTTCGCCCCGGCTCATCACCAGGTACTGGTCGGCCAGTTCGGCGGCGAAGTCGTAGAACTGCTCCACCAGCAGGATGGCCATGTCACCACGCTCGGCAAGCTTCCTGATCACCGCGCCGATCTCCTTGATCACCGAGGGCTGGATGCCTTCGGTGGGCTCGTCGAGGATCAGCAAGCGCGGCTGGCTGGCCAGGGCGCGGCCGATGGCGAGCTGTTGCTGCTGGCCACCGGAGAGGTCACCGCCACGACGATGCTTCATCTCCCGCAGCACGGGGAAGAGTTCGTAGATGGAGTCCGGCACCGCCTTGGCCTCTTTCGCGCTGAAGCGTGACAGCCCCATCAGCAGGTTTTCTTCCACCGTCAGGCGCGGGAAGATTTCGCGACCCTGGGGCACATAGGCGATGCCTGCATGCACCCGCTGGTGCGGCTTGAAACCGGTGATGGCGCGCCCTTCCCAGTTCACCGCACCTTCTTTCGCCGGGATCAGGCCCATCAGGCATTTGAGCAGGGTCGTCTTGCCCACGCCGTTGCGCCCAAGCAGGCAGGTGACTTCGCCGACTTTCACGTCGAACGACAGGCCGCGAAGGATGTGGCTGCCGCCGTAGTACTGGTGGAGTTTGTCGACTTGGAGCATGTGCGTGTCCTTGTGGCTTGCGGCGCGATTCGATGCGCGCGGCGCACCCTACGAGTGACGCCGTGCCAGGTAGGGTGCGCCGTGCGCACCGTCTTTCAGCGGCCCAGGTAGACCTCGATCACCTGTTCGTTGGCCTGCACGTCGGCCAGTGAGCCTTCGGCCAGCACATGGCCCTGGTGCAGTACGGTGACGTGGTCGGCGATGCTGCCGACGAAGCCCATGTCGTGCTCCACCACCATCAGTGAGTGCTGGCCGGCGAGGCCCTTGAACAGCTCGGCGGTGAATTCGGTTTCGGCGTCGGTCATGCCCGCCACCGGCTCGTCGAGCAGCAGCAACTGCGGGTCCTGCATCAGCAGCATGCCGATTTCCAGGAACTGCTTCTGGCCGTGGGAGAGCTGGCCCGCCGGGCGATTGCGCGAGGCCTCCAGGCGGATCACCGCGAGCACTTCGTCGATGCGGTCCTTCTGCTCGCCGGTGAGCTTCGCCCACAGGCTGGCCCACACCGATTTGTCGGTCTTCTGCGCCAGCTCCAGGTTCTCGAACACCGAGAGCGCCTCGAACACAGTGGGTTTCTGGAACTTGCGGCCGATGCCGGCCTGGGCGATTTCCACTTCGCTCATGCGGGTGAGGTCGAGCGTTTCGCCGAACCAGGCTTTGCCGGTATCGGGGCGCGTCTTGCCGGTGATCACGTCCATCAGCGTGGTCTTGCCCGCGCCGTTGGGGCCGATGATGCAGCGCAGTTCACCGACCCCGATGTAGAGGTTGAGGTCGCGAAGCGCCTTGAAGCCGTCGAAGCTGACGCTGATGTCTTCCAGGGTGAGGATGGTGCCGTGGCGCACGTCCAGGCCCTGGCCGGCGACGCGGCCGAGGCCCAGGGAGTCGCGGCTACTGCCGGCGTCGCGGTTGGGATCGAAGGCGGGTTCGAGCATGAGTTCGGGTACCGGGGCTGCACGCATTTACTTTTCTCCCCGTTTGACCAGGCCAATCACACCCTTGGGCAGATAGAGGGTGACCAGGATGAACAGGGCGCCGAGGAAGAACAGCCAGTACTCCGGGAAGGCCACGGTGAACCAGCTCTTCATGCCGTTGACCAGGCCCGCGCCGAGCAGCGGGCCGATCAGCGAGCCGCGACCGCCAAGGGCGACCCAGACGGCCGCTTCGATGGAGTTGGTGGGCGACATCTCGCTGGGGTTGATGATGCCCACCTGGGGCACGTAGAGCGCGCCGGCCAGGCCGCAGAGCACGGCGGACAGCACCCAGATGAACAGCTTGTAGCCGCGCGGGTCGTAGCCGCAGAACATCAGGCGATTCTCGGCATCGCGCAGCGCCGTGAGCACGCGGCCGAACTTGCTCCGGGCCAGGCGCCAGCCGAGCAGCAGGCTGCCCACCAGCAGCGCCACCGTGGCCAGGAACAGCACGGCGCGGGTACCTGGCGCGGTGATGTCGAAGCCGAGGATGCGCTTGAAATCGGTGAAGCCATTGTTGCCGCCGAAACCGGTCTCGTTGCGGAAGAACAGCAGCATGCCGGCGAAGGTCAGCGCCTGGGTCATGATCGAGAAGTACACACCCTTGATCCGCGAGCGGAAGGCGAAGAAGCCGAACACCAGCGCCAGCAGGCCGGGCGCCAGTACCACCAGGCACATGGCCCAGAGGAAGTGCTGGGTGCCGGCCCAGTACCAGGGCAGTTCGGTCCAGGCGAGGAAGCTCATGAAGGCGGGCAGACCGTCGCCGGCCGCTTCGCGCATCAGGTACATGCCCATGGCGTAGCCGCCGAGGGCGAAGAACAGCCCGTGACCGAGGGACAGCAGCCCCGCGTAGCCCCAGACGAGGTCGAGGGCGAGGGCGACGATGGCGTAGCAGAGAATCTTGCCCACCAGCGTCAGGGTGTAGGCCGAGACCTGCAGTGGGTTGTCCGCTGGCAGCAGGTGCAGCAATGGCATGGCCAGAAGCAGGGCCAGCACGACACCGCCGCTGGCCAGCGAGGTGCGCGGGCCGAGGGTGGCCGTGGCGCGGGTGAGCAGGGTCTGGTTGAGTGGTTGAGTCATCAGTCGATCACCCGTCCCTTGAGAGCGAAGAGACCTTGGGGCCGCTTCTGGATGAACAGGATGATCAGCGCGAGGATCAGGATCTTGCCCAGCACGGCGCCGATCGAAGGTTCGAGGATCTTGTTCGCCACGCCCAGGCCGAAGGCGGCCATGACGCTGCCAGCGAGCTGGCCAACGCCGCCCAGCACCACCACCAGGAACGAGTCGATGATGTAGCTCTGGCCGAGGTCGGGGCCGACGTTGCCGATCTGCGAGAGGGCGACGCCGCCAAGGCCGGCGATGCCCGAGCCGAGGCCGAAGGCCATCATGTCCACACGGCCGGTGGGCACGCCGCAGCAGGCGGCCATGTTGCGGTTCTGGGTGACGGCGCGGACGTTGAGGCCCAGGCGGGTCTTGTTCAGCAGCAGCCAGGTCAGGATCACTACGAACAGGGCGAAGCCGATGATCACGATGCGGTTGTAAGGCAGCACCAGGTTGGGCAGCACCTGTATCCCGCCGGAGAGCCAGGCGGGGTTGGCCACTTCGACGTTCTGCGCACCGAAGATCACCCGCACCAGCTGGATCAGGATCAGGCTTATGCCCCAGGTGGCGAGCAGGGTTTCCAGCGGGCGGCCATAGAGGTGGCGGATCACGGTGCGTTCCAGTGTCATGCCGATCAGTGCGGTGACCAGGAAGGCCACTGGCAGCGCCACCAGCGGGTATAGCGCGAGCATCTCCGGCGCCAATCGCTGGAAGCCGAGTTGCACCATGTAGGTGGTGTAGGCGCCGAGCATCAGCATCTCGCCGTGGGCCATGTTGATCACGCCGAGCAGGCCGAAGGTGATGGCCAGGCCGAGGGCTGCCAGCAGCAGGATGGAACCGAGCGATAGGCCGCTGAAGGCCTGGCCGAACAACTCGCCCACCAGCAGGCGGCGCTTGACCTGGGCCAGGCTGGTTTCGGCGGCGGTGCGCACGCCGGCATCGGTTTCCGCGCTCGGATCGAGCAGGGCTTCGAGGCGGGTGCGAGCCAGCGGATCGCCGGTCTCGCCGAGCAGGCGCACGGCGTTGAGGCGGATGGCCGGATCGGGATCGACCAGTTGCAGATTGGCCAGGGCGAGGCTGATGGCGTCGCGCACGCCGGTATCTTCCTCGGCCACCATGCGCTGGTTGAGCAACGGCAGTTGCGCCGGCTTGGCGCTCTTCTGCAATTGCCGGGCGGCCTCCAGGCGTGCGGTGGCTTCGGCGGCGAGCAACTGGTGGCTGGCCTGGGCGGTGATCAGGAGACCGCGCAGGCGATTGTTCAGGCGCAGCTTTTTCGGTGTGCCAGCGGGGGAGGCATCACCTTCGGCGGCGATGAAGGTGCCGTCCTGTTCGATGAAGGCGAGCTTGCTGTCGATGGCGAAGCGGCCTTGTTGCAGGGCGTCCAGCAGCGGCTGGCGCGCGGCGTCGGGCTCGGTGGCCCAGTGTTCCAGCAGCTTCGCCTGCTGCGCCGGGTTGGCAGAGGCAAAGTCGTTGGGGGCGCCGGCCAGGGCTTCGAGGGGGAGCAGCAGGGCCAGGGCGAGGAGGATTCGATAGAGAGCTTTAGACATTGGGTGGTCCTGGTTGATGGGCCTGGCTCTGTGCCAACGGACACAGCCCTCACCCCTAGCCCCTCTCCCGGAGGGAGAGGGGAACCGTCCGGTGTCACGGGAAACGCTCGGTGCCCGGCAGTGCGTCACCCCTCTCCCCTTGAGAGAGGGGCCGGGGGTGAGGGAAGCCAGGTCATGCACGGATTTCTTCGGTTCAGTTCGTCTTCACCGCGTAATCCGGCTTCTTGTCATTGCCAGGAATGAAGGGGCTCCACGGCTGGGCGCGCAGTGGGCCTTCGGTCTGCCAGACCACGGAGAACTGCCCGTCTTCCTGGATTTCGCCGATCATCACTGGCTTGTGCAGGTGGTGGTTGGTCTTGTCCATGGTCAGGGTGTAGCCGGACGGCGCGGCGAAGGATTGGCCGGCCAGGGCTTCGCGGACCTTGTTCACATCGGTGGTGCCGGCTTTCTCCACGGCCTGGGCCCACATGTGGATGCCGACGTAGGTGGCTTCCATCGGGTCGTTGGTCACTGCGGTCTGGTAGTTGGGCAGGTTCTTGGCCTTGGCGTAGGCCTTCCACTGCTCGACGAACTTGCCGTTGACCGGGTTATCCACGGATTCGAAGTAGTTCCAGGCGGCCAGGTGGCCCACCAGTGGCTTGGTGTCGATGCCGCGCAGTTCTTCTTCGCCTACCGAGAAGGCCACCACGGGCACGTCGGTGGCTTCCAGGCCCTGGTTGGCCAGTTCCTTGTAGAAGGGCACGTTGGAGTCGCCGTTGACGGTGGAGATCACCGCCGTCTTGCCGCCGGCGGAGAACTTCTTGATGTTGGCGACGATGGTTTGATAGTCGCTGTGGCCGAAGGGGGTGTAGACCTCTTCGATGTCCTTGTCGGCGATGCCTTTGCTGTGCAGGAAGCTGCGCAGGATCTTGTTGGTGGTGCGCGGGTAGACGTAGTCGGTGCCCAGCAGGAAGAAGCGCTTGGCGCTGCCGCCGTCCTCGCTCATCAGGTACTCGACGGCCGGAATGGCCTGCTGGTTCGGCGCGGCGCCGGTGTAGAAGACGTTGGGGGAGAGTTCTTCACCCTCGTACTGCACCGGGTAGAACAGCAGCCCGTTCAGCTCTTCGAAGACCGGCAGCACGGACTTGCGCGATACCGAGGTCCAGCAACCGAAGACCACATCCACCTTGTCCTTGGTCAGCAGCTGGCGGGCCTTCTCGGCGAACAGCGGCCAGTTGGACGCCGGGTCGACTACCACCGGTTCGAGCTGCTTGCCGTTCACGCCGCCCTTGGCGTTGATCTCTTCGATGGTCATCAGCGCCATGTCTTTCAGCGACGTCTCGGAAATCGCCATGGTGCCGGAGAGGGAGTGCAGGATGCCGACCTTGATGGTCTCGGCCGCCTGGAGAGTCCAGGACATGCCCATGGCGGCGATGGATGCGGAAAGGGTGAACGCCTTGATCAGGCTGCGACGGTGCATGGGTCGATCTCCGTTCTTATCCAAGTTTTTGAAATGACTGCGTTTATGGGTTTGTTATCCGGGCAGTTTTCAAAGGGGCTTCCTCGTCACCCTTGGGCTGGCTGCGGTCTCTGCCGAGCGCTGTGCAACATGTGCAGGGTGATCTTGCGTACTTCGGCCTTGCTGGTTTCGATATGGAGCCTCAGCAATTGCTGTGCCTCTTCGCATCGACGACCGGCAATGGCCTGGAGAATCGCCGCGTGTTCGGCGTAGGTGGCGTCGATGCGAGGCGCCTGGGTGAAGTCCAGGCGGCGGATGATGCGGATCTTTTCGCTGACTTCCCGGTGGATTCGGGCCATCTCGCGGTTGCCGGCCGCTTCCACCAACTGGCAGTGGAAATCCTCGTCCAGGCGCGACACCTCGAAGCCGTCGTCCGGTCGCGGTTGCACCATCCAAGTGCGCCCGAGCTGTTGCAGTGCTGCGGGTTGCTCCTCGGTAGGGCGGGCGCAGTGGCGACGTACCGCCTCCAGTTCGAGGACGATGCGCAGCTCGTACAGCTCCTCGAAATGATCGAAGTCGAAGGCCTTCACTTGCCAACCGCTGCGAAAGCGCACCGCCAGGTAGCCCTCGCGCTCCAGGCGATGCAGGGCCTGGCGCACTGGCGTGCGGCTGGCGGCCATACGCTCGGCCACGTCGCCTTCGCTGAAGCGGTCGCCGGGCAGCAGGCGGAATTCGCTGATGTCCTCCTTGAGCCGGGCGTAGATGCGCCCGGCCAGGCTGTCGGGGCGTTCCGGGCGCGTGCTGCGCGGGCTGGCGAGCTCCATGGCGTCAGCGCACCTGGCTGGCAATGAAGGCGCGCCAACCACCGAAGGCGGTGATGTCGCGGGCGCCTTCCAGTGCGTAGGGCTCGCAGATGAAACCCTTGACCCAGCGTCCATCGGCCAGCTGCAGGTTGCCGATGCCCAGCGGCGGTGGAATTTCCGCAACGAACTCGCCGAAGCGGGCCAGGGGGATGTCCCAGAGTTCGACGATCAGCTCGGCGCCGTCCTGGTTGCGGGCCAGCCCCGGTTTGGGCGGCACGGTGCCGGGAAGGGCGAACAGGCGGTAGTCGCTGGCGGTGCGGGTTTCTTCCACCAGCACTGCATTGCGGCTGGTGAGCTGGAAGTTCAGCGGCATGCCGGTGAGGTGCGCGCCGACTACCGCGACGCGTACACAACCCGGTGCCTGCGCGGCGGCTGGCTGGGTCGGCAGTGCGCGGCTGGTGGCGCCAAGGGGCAGGTCGAGGCTGGTTTGCCAGCGCTTGCCGAAGCTGGCCAGGGCGGCGTCGTGCCAGGCCGGGGCGAGCAGGGTGATGCCGGCGGGCAGGCCATCGGCGCGCATGCCGGCTGGCAGCGCCAGGGCGCTGAGGTCGGCGAAATTGGTGAAGTTGGTGTAGGTGCCGAACTGGGCGTTGAACAGCACCGGTTCCTCGGCCATTTCGGCGATGCGGCGGATGGTCGGAGAAGTGGGCACCACCAGTGCGTCGAAGGGCGCCAGGGCGTCGTTGATGCATCGTGCCAGTTCGGCGCGCAGGTATTCGGCGCGGTAGGCGTCGCAGGCGCTGTAGTTCAGGCCGTTGTCGAGGATGCCGCGCACCACAGGGTCCATTGCCTCGGGCTGGTCGGTGAAGATCGCCCCGGCCGCCACGGTGCGTTCCGCTACCCAGGAGCCCTGGTAGAGCTGTGCGGCCAATTGACGGAAGGGGCTGAAGTCGATCGGGGTGATCTCGGCGCCGAGGGCGCGGAGCTTGTCCAGGGCCGACTCGAATACTGCGCGGGTCTGCTCATCGCCAAAGAACTCCAGCGTGTCCGGCACGGCGAATTTCGGCTGGGCACCGATACCCACGTGGGTGCTGTTGGGATTCTGCCGGGAGTAAGGATCGCGGGCGTCGTAACCTCCACCGATGCGCGCCACCGCCTCGGCGTCGGCCACGGTCAGGGCGAACACCGAGATGCAGTCGAGGGTGCGGCAGGCCGGCACCAGGCCGGTCGTGGATAGCCAGCCCTTGGTGGGCTTCAGGCCGACGATGTTGTTGAAGCCGGCCGGCACGCGGCCGGAACCAGCGGTGTCGGTACCCAGGGCGAAGGGCACTAGGCCACGGGCGACCACCGAGGCGGAGCCGGAGCTGGAGCCGCCGCTGACGTAGTCCGGGTCGAAGGCATTGGGTACGGCGCCATAGGGGGAGCGGGTGCCCACCAGGCCGGTGGCGAACTGGTCGAGGTTGGTCTTGCCGATCAGGATGGCGCCGGCCGCGCGCAGGCGGGCGACTATGGTGGCGTCTTCGGCAGCTTCATAGGCGAAGGCCGGACAGGCGGCGGTGGTGGTCCAGCCGGCGGCGTCGATGTTGTCCTTGATGGCGAAAGGCACGCCGTAGAGGGGCAGGCGTTCCCGCTGGCCTTCGGCGGCGGCCAAAAGGGCGGCGAGTTCGATGAGTTGGGCGTCTAGCCGCTCGGCGCTGGCCAGGCTGATCCAGGCATTGTCGTCCGCGTCGAGGCGCTGGAGCAGGGCGTGCAGCAGGTCGGCGGGTTGCAGCTGGTCGCGGTAGGCCTGTTGCCAGTCGGCGAGGGTGAAGGCGAGAGGGGCGTCGGACATGCTCTGGAGTTCCATCTTGTATCCAAGTTGGAATTCTCCACAGCAAAGCAGGTGCCAGGTTCCGGAAAGGCGCGTGGTTGCTGGCGTCGGGCGCGAAGAGTCGGGTTTGCCCCGGGCATTTGGCGCACCGCGCTGGGGCGCGCGAAGGCGCAAGGGTCATTGGCTGGTGCAATGTGCTGTTCGTAGGAGGGCGGGCGGCGTTCCGCTTGAGCGCAGCGATACCCATCGACCACGGCCCGCATGGGTTTCGTACCTCAACCCATCCTACGGGGGCTACGCCGGAGCGCGCGAATGCGAAGCGGCCGTAGGTTGGTGCGGGCGGCGTTCCGTCAGAGCGCAGCGAAGCCCAACGCAGCGTTGGGCATTGCGCACGGAGCTACAGCACCAGGTAGTTCTTCACCCCGGTGAAGATGATCTGTGCAGCCAGGGCGCAGACGAACAGGCCCATCAGGCGGCTGACGATCTGCAGGCCCTGGTCGCCGAGGATGCGTTCGATGCGGTCGGACAGGTAGAGGATCGCTCCGACGGTGGCGGCAGCGATGGCAATGGCGATAAGGGCGGTGAGTTTGTCGTTCCAGTGCACGTGGCCCGCACCCATCACCAGCATCGCGCCGATGGTGCCGGGGCCGACGGTGAGCGGGATGGTCAACGGCACGATGGTGACGTCCTGCTGCACGTTGTCCGCCTGCACTGCCGGCTTGCCCTGGGCCATGCCGAGCGCGGAGATGAACAGCACGGTGCCGGCGCCGATGCGGAAGGCGTCGATGGTGATGCCGAAGACATTGAAGATGGCCTGGCCGAACAGGTAGAGCAGGGCACTGGCGATCAACGTGCCCAGGGCGACTTTCCAGGCGAGCTTCTTGCGCTCTTTCACCGTGTAGCCTCGGGTCAGGCTGATGAAGCAGGAGAGCACGAAGAAGGGGCTGTAGAGCACCAGCATCTTCAGGTACAGGCTGGAAAGGCTTTCGAGCATGGGGGCATCCGTTCGTGACTGCGAGGGCCGCTGATCAGTGTAGAGGCTGCCCTGCCATTGGGCGCACAACTATAACCGCGCCACCGGGGTCGGCTATACCTTCCCCCACTGGGTCGTTTCGTCGCGCAGGGAGCCGTTGATGGCGCGCATGAGTTTCACCCCCAACCTCCAGCGTCACCTCGACGTTCCTGAACTGGACGTCGCCGCCGCCTCCGTGGCCGAGGCGCTGGAAGCCGCTTTCGTGGCTAACCCGCGTCTGCGCGGCTATCTGCTGGACGACCAGGGCCGCCTGCGTCGGCATGTGGCGATCTTCGTCGACGCCCAGCAGGTCAGCGACCGCCGCCACCTCAGTGATCCCGTGGGGCCGTCCAGCGACATCTTCGTTGTCCAGGCGCTGTCCGGCGGCTGAGTCGTACAAGGAGAAGGACCATGAGCCGATGCATCCATGTGGCGACCCGCAAGGGTCTGCTGCGATTCGAGAAGGAGGGCGATGGCTGGCGTCTCGCGCGCCAGGATTTTCTCGGCGAGCCGGTGAGCATGTTGCTGGCTGACCCGCGCGATGGACGCCTCTACGCGGCCCTGCATCTCGGGCACTTCGGCCCCAAGCTGTGGCGCTCGGCAGATGGCGGGCAGAACTGGGAGGAGATCGCCGCCCCTGCCTTTGCCCAGGCGGACGAGGGTGAGGATGGGCCCTCGGTCGACATGATCTGGTGCCTTGAGCCGGGCGGAGCGGACCAACCCGGAACGCTGTGGGCCGGGACCATCCCAGGCGGGCTGTTCAGGTCCCGCGACCATGGTGCTTCATGGAGCCTGGTGGACAGCCTCTGGAACCGCCCGGAGCGGGCCAACTGGTTCGGCGGCGGCTACGACCAGCCAGGCATCCACTCCATCTGCATCGATCCACGCAACAGCCGGCACCTCACTCTGGCGGTGTCCTGTGGCGGCGTCTGGCACAGCGAGGACGAAGGCGCCAACTGGAGCTACCGCACCCGAGGCATGCGCGCGGCCTATATGCCGCCAGAACGCGCCGAGGAGCCGGACATCCAGGACCCGCATCGCATGGTGGCCTGTCCGGCGGACCCGGAACGGCTTTGGGTGCAGCACCACAACGGCATCTTCGTCAGTGCTGATCGTGGGCTGAACTGGCGGGAAATTCCCCAGGCAGGACCGTCCACATTCGGCTTTGCGGTGGCGGTGCATCCGTCTGACCCGGACAGCGCCTGGTTCGTGCCGGCGGTGAAGGATGAATGCCGCGTACCCGCCGACCAGCGCCTGCGGGTCACCCGTACTCGCGATGGCGGCAAGCATTTCGATGTGCTGGAGCAGGGGCTGCCACAGCAGCTCTGCTACGACCTGGTGTATCGCCACGGGTTGGATGTGGATGGTAGCGGGCAGTGCCTGGCGATGGGCTCCACCACCGGACATCTGTGGATATCCGAGGATCAGGGCGACAGCTGGAAGCTGGTGGCGGGGCATTTGCCGCCGATTTTTGCGGTGAGGTTCGGGTAGGGCAGTCGGCTGCTTGATGGGAGGGCTGCAGGGGAAAGATAGCCAGACCTGGCACGGACAGCCCCCTCTCCCTCTGGGAGAGGGTTGGGGTGAGGGCGGGTGGTTAGTGAAAGATGGGCGAAGGGCAGGCCTACGGCCTGCTTGGCGAATGAATTCGCCCCTACAGGGGGTTGAGTCGCAGGGCGGCGGATAGCCCGTAGGGTGGGCTTCAGCCCACCATCAAGGCCGCTGGGGAACCGTCAGCTGTGCATGGCGTGGCGGTCGCGCATTTCCTTCTCGGCCACCCAGTACTCGATCAGCTCGCGCAGTTGCGACAGTTCCACCGGCTTGGCCATGTGGCCGTCCATGCCGGAGAGGCGGGCGCGTTCCTTGTGTTCGCTGAGGATATGGGCGGTCAGTGCGACCACCGGGGTACGCGGACGCTGCTCCAGGTTTTCCCAGTGGCGCAGCATTTCGGTGGCGGTGAAGCCGTCCAGCACCGGCATCTCGCAATCCATCAGCACCAAGTCGTAGTGCTGGTTCTTCATCGCGCTCAGGGCTTCCTCGCCGTTGCTGGCGGTGTCCGGCTCGAGGTTGAGCTTGCTCAGCATGCCGCGAATGACCTTCGTGGAAATGCTGTTGTCTTCCGCCACCAGGATGCGGAAGTCGGTGGGCACGTGCAGCGGTTCGCTGACCTGGGAACCCGGCAGGGAGATCGAGCCGCCGTCCTTGCGCTGGTTGAGTTCGTCGGCCAGCGTGGTCTTCAGCGTGTAGCCCGCCACCGGCTTGGCGAGGATGCGCTTGATGCCGGCGTTGCGCGCGATGATCTTGCTCGGCGCGTTGCTGATGCCGGTGAGCATGATGATCAGGATGTCGTGGTTGAGGCTCGGGTCTTCCTTGATCTTGGCCGCCAGCTGCATGCCGGTCATGCCGGGCATGTCCTGGTCCAGCAGGACCACATCGAAATACTCGCGCAGGTGCGCCTTGGTGCGCAGCAGGGCCAGGGCCTCCTTGCCGGACGGCACGGCGCTGACCTGCAGGCCCCAGGCGCCGCATTGCTGGACCAGCACCTTGCGGCAGGTGTCGTTGTCGTCCACCACGAGCAGGCGCGCGCCTTCCAGCGGGCTGTCGAGGTCGGCGGTGGGGCGTATCAGGTGCTGGGCGTCGAGCGGCAGGGTGAGCCAGAGGGTGCTGCCTTGTCCTGCCCCGCTCTGGATGCCGAATTCGCCTTCCATCAGACGCACCAACTGGCGGGCGATGACCAGGCCGAGACGGCCGCCAAGTTTGGAGGAAGCGAGGAAATCGCTGCTCTGCACTTCGGCGTTCAGCAGGGCGGTGCGCTCACCGGCCTCCAGCGGACGGCCGCTGTCCTGCACGGCAATGCGCAAGCGCGGTTGGGCGCTGCTGTTGTCCAGGGCCACCACCAGCAGGATTTCGCCCTCATCGGTCTGCTTGAAGGCGTTGTCCAGCAGGCTCAGGAGAATCTGTCGCAGGCGCGTCGGGTCGCCGCTGATCACACGGGGAACCTGGGGCTGCATGAAGCTGATGAGTTCGACCCGCTGCTGCTCGGCCTTCGCGCGGAAGATGTCGAGGCAGTCGTCGATCAGGGCATTGAGGTCGAACTGCACGTCGTCCAGTTCGATCTGCCCGGATTCCAGCTTCGAAATGTCGAGGATTTCGTTGATCAGGGTGAGCAGTTCATTGCCCGAGCTGTGGATGGTCTGCACGTAGTCGCGCTGCTTGGCCGACAGCGGGGTACCGAGGAGCAGCTCGGTCATGCCCAGGACGCCGTTCATCGGCGTGCGGATTTCGTGGCTGATCTTGGCGAGGAATTCGCCCTTGGCCTTGAGTTCGGCTGAGCTGGCGGCGAGGGCGCGGCTGGCGCTGAAGACCTCGTTCTGGATGCGCCGCTGGCGTTCGCTCAGGGCCATGCTTAGGAACACGCCGCTGATCGTGGAGATTGCCAGCAGGGTGTAGGCCAGCCAGTCGGACTGCAGCTGCCAGTAGCCGAACAGGGCGGGCAGGGCACCGAGGATGGCGACGCAGAACACGCCCAGCGCCAGGCTGAACAGCCGGGCCGGGCGATAGCCCTGGCGCCAGTGGTGGATGGCGAACACGAACATGCTGAGGCTGGCGAATGCCGCCATCACATAGACCAACTGGTTGAACTGCAGCTCGGTGACGATCAGCAGCAGGGCGGCGGTGAGGCTGATCAGCACGATCTCGCCCAGCAGCAGGCCGGACAGCGGCGTGCTCGGACAGACCTTGTGGAAGAAGCTGAGGGTGAAGGCCAGGGCGCAGACCATGGCCATCAGCATGGAAATGTTGGCGATCTGCGGTTGTGCACTCTGCCAGTCACCCAGCCAGGGCGAACTGATGCCCAGCAGGCTGACGCCGGTGACGATCAGGCAGCCTTGAGCGGCGGCGAGCCAGAGGCTGACGGCGGAGCGGGAATACGCGTAGCGCACCAGGCTGTAGTACACCAGCATGACCAGGCCGCCGAGCAGCAGGCCAAAGAGCAGCGGGCGGGTGTCGTCCGCCGCCATCAGGGCCGAGGAACGCAGTTCCACGGTCGGGCGCAGGGCATGTTCCGAGGCCATGCGCAGGTAGATGTCCAGCGGTTCCTGTTGCACCGGAAGCGGCAGGAGGAAGTCGCGGCTGGGCAACGGTCGCTCGCTGAAGGGCAGGCGGCTGCCGGTGCGGGTGTGGGCAACCAGCTCGTCGCCCTTGAGGACGTAGAGGTCGAGATAGGCCAGATAAGGCGCGAAGACCCGCAGCAGCTGTTCGTGCTGGCTCGCGGGGAGGCGGTAATGCAACCAGAGCGCGCTGGTGCCGCCGGGAGTGTAGAGCTGGTCGAGGTTGACCGGGGTGAACTGGGAAAGGGCCTGCTGGGTGCGGATTTCCTGCAGCTGCAGGTTGGCGCTCGGATCGAGCAGCATGCTCCACTGCCGCTCCCCGGCCGCTTGGGCGGGCAGCAGATAAAACAGGGCCAGCAGCAGGCTGGCGATCAATCCTGTGGCAATCCTGAGCCGGGGCACGTTCGAGGTCCCTTCGTGGGTGAGTGGCCGGATTATAGTCAAGGCCTTCTCGTGCGGAATATGACCAAGGCGGCCACCGGGCCGCCTTGGTGAGCACTATTTATTGACTTCTTACCCTTCGCCACGTTCCCGGGCAATGGCCCGGTAGCCGATATCCGTGCGATAGAAGCAGCCGTTCCAGCGGATTTTCTCCGCCAGGCGATAGGCCTGCTGCTGGGCATCGGACACGCTGGCGCCGATGGCGGTGGCGCAGAGCACGCGGCCGCCGGCGGTGACGATGTTGCCATCCTTCAGTGCGGTGCCGGCGTGGAACACCTTGCCGTCCAGGGCCGCGGCATCGGCCAGGCCTTCGATGACGTCACCCTTGGCGTAGTCGCCCGGGTAGCCGCCCGCGGCCAGTACCACGCCTACAGTGGGGCGCGGGTCCCAGGTGGCTTCGACCTTGTCCAGGGCCTTGGCCAGGGCGGCTTCCACCAGCAGGACCAGGGAGCTTTCCAGGCGCACCATGATGGGCTGGGTTTCCGGGTCGCCGAAGCGGCAGTTGAATTCGATGACCTTGGGAGCGCCGCTCTTGTCGATCATCAGGCCGGCGTAGAGGAAGCCGGTGTAGACGTTGCCTTCCTCGGCCATGCCGCGCACGGTCGGGTAGATGACATCGTCCATCACGCGCTGATGCACCTCGGCGGTGACCACCGGGGCCGGGGAGTAGGCGCCCATGCCGCCAGTGTTCGGGCCGCTGTCGCCGTCGCCGACGCGCTTGTGGTCCTGGCTGGTGGCCATGGGCAGCACGTTCTGGCCGTCGACCATGACGATGAAGCTGGCTTCTTCGCCGTCGAGGAATTCCTCGATCACCACGCGCGAACCGGCGTCACCGAAGGCATTGCCGGCGAGCATGTCGCGTACGGCGTCTTCGGCCTCGGTCAGGGTCATGGCAACGATCACACCCTTGCCCGCCGCCAGGCCGTCGGCCTTGATGACGATGGGGGCGCCTTTCTCGCGCAGGTAGGCCAGCGCAGGCTCAACCTCGGTGAAGTTCTGGTAGTCGGCGGTGGGGATCTTGTGGCGTGCCAGGAAGTCCTTGGTGAAGGCCTTGGAGCCTTCCAGCTGGGCAGCACCGGCGGTGGGGCCGAAGATGTCCAGGCCGCGCGAGCGGAACAGGTCGACCACGCCTTTCACCAGCGGCGCTTCCGGGCCGACGATGGTCAGCTGCACGTTCTTGGCGGCGAAGTCGGCCAGTTGTTCCAGGGCCAGTACGTCGATGGCGACGTTTTCGCACTTGGCTTCGGTCGCGGTGCCGGCGTTGCCCGGGGCGACGAAGACCTTCTCGACGCGCGGGTCCTGGGCCACTTTCCAGGCCAGGGCGTGTTCACGACCGCCGCTGCCGATGATGAGTACGTTCATTGAATTCTCCTTCAGGAGGCGGGCCTGCGGCCCGTTTGGTGGATAAGAAGAGCGTTATCCACCCTACAAAAGCTACGAATCTTCTACGACGGACTTTAGGGGGCGCGATGGAGCGGGTAGATGCAAGGCGTACGGCCCTTCACCAAGCGGAGTTGCCTTCTGGCAATGAGCATTGGGGAAGGGCCGGACAACGCAGCAGATGCCTGCTTCAGTGCGTCCCTGTCACTCAGTGGCGGAAGTGGCGCATACCGGTGAACACCATGGCGATGCCCGCTTCGTCGGCAGCGGCGATCACTTCGTTGTCACGCATGGAGCCGCCCGGCTGGATCACGGCGGTGATGCCGGCCTTGGCCGCGTTGTCGATGCCGTCGCGGAAGGGGAAGAAGGCGTCGGAAGCCATGACCGCACCTTTCACCTCAAGACCCGCATGCTCGGCCTTGATGGCGGCGATGCGGGCGGAGTTGACGCGGCTCATCTGGCCGGCGCCGACACCGACGGTCTGGCGGTTCTTGGCGTAGACGATGGCGTTGGACTTGACGAACTTGGCCACTTTCCAGGCGAAGATCAGGTCGTGGATTTCCTGCTCGCTCGGGGCGCGCTGGGTCACGATCTTCAGGTCGGAGGCGGAGATCATGCCGATGTCGCGGCTCTGCACCAGCAGACCACCGTTGACGCGCTTGAAGTCCCAGCCAGCAGCGCGATCGGCCGGCCATTCGCCGCATTCCAGCAGGCGGACGTTGGCTTTGGCGGCGACCACTTCGCGGGCGGCGGCGGAGATTTTCGGAGCGATGATCACTTCGACGAACTGGCGCTCGACGATGGCCTTGGCAGTTTCGCCGTCCAGCTCGCGGTTGAAGGCGATGATGCCGCCGAAGGCGGATTCGGTATCGGTGGCGTAGGCCAGGTCGTAGGCCTTGCGGATGCCGCCTTCGTTCTCCGGTACCACGGCGACGCCGCACGGGTTGGCGTGCTTGACGATGACGCAGGCCGGCTTGACGAAGCTCTTCACGCATTCCAGTGCGGCGTCGGTGTCGGCCACGTTGTTGAAGGAGAGTTCCTTGCCCTGCAGCTGCACGGCGGTGGAGACGCTGGCCTCGCCCTTCTTCGCTTCCACGTAGAACGCCGCGCTCTGGTGCGGGTTCTCGCCGTAGCGCATTTCCTGGGCCTTGACGAACTGGCTGTTGAAGGTGCGCGGGAAGGCGCCACGGTCTTCAGTGGACAGCGTGTCGCGAGCCTGGTCGATGGTGCCCAGGTAGTTGGCGATCATGCCGTCGTAGGCGGAGGTGTGCTCGAACGCCTTGAGGGCCAGGTCGAAACGCTGGGCGTAAGTCAGGCCGCCGGCCTTCAGGCCTTCGAGGACGCTGGCGTAGTCGCTGGCGTTGACCACGATGGCGACGTCCTTGTGGTTCTTCGCGGCGCTGCGGACCATGGTCGGGCCGCCGATATCGATGTTCTCGATGGCGTTCGGCAGGTCACAGTCAGGCTTGGCGACGGTGGCCTCGAAGGGGTAGAGGTTGACCGCAACCAGGTCGATCGGCTTGATGCCGTGCTGTTCCATTACCGCGCCGTCGAGGTCGCGACGACCGAGGATGCCACCGTGGATCTTCGGGTGCAGGGTCTTCACGCGGCCGTCCATCATTTCCGGGAAGCCGGTGTAGTCGGCGACTTCCACGGCGGCGATGCCGTTGTCCTTGAGCAGCTTGTAGGTGCCGCCGGTGGAGAGGATCTCTACGCCGAGGGCAGCCAGTTCACGGGCGAACTCGACGATGCCGGTCTTGTCGGAAACGCTGATCAGGGCGCGGCGAACGGGAAGGCGGGTGGTCTGGTCGGTCATTTCGGAACCATTCGAGTGGGAGAAGATTTAGCGGTTGGGCCTGAAACCGGAAGCCGGAAGGCTGAGCGTCGGGTGGTGTTCCCGCTTCAGGCTTCCGGCTTCAGGTTCCCGCCTTTCAGAGCAGGTCGTATTGCTTGAGCTTCTTGCGCAGCGTGCCCCGATTGAGGCCGAGCATTTCGGAAGCCTTGGTCTGGTTACCCTTGACGTAATTCATCACGGATTCCAGAAGCGGCGCTTCCACTTCGGAAAGCACCAGGTTGTACACGTCCGTGACGGCGGCGCCCTCAAGATGGGCGAAATAGTTATGCAGCGCCTTCTCGACGCTACCGCGCAGGGTCTGGCCCTCAGCGGTCGGCGCCGTCAGATGCTGCTTCAGGTTGGCGTTGTCACTCACGGGTGTTGCCCCATCAAAAAAATTCTCGGTCATCGTCGTCATGCGGCCCTTTCCCCTTCGTTGTGACGCTCGGCGAAGAACTCCCGAACGTTGGCGCACTGCGCGTCCGTGGACTCCAAACGATTGAACTTGGCGCGAAACTCCCTGGCGCCCGGCAGGGTTGCCAGATACCAGCCGACATGCTTGCGGGCGATGCGAACGCCCATCTCGTCGCCGTAGAAGGCGTGCAATGCGGCCAGGTGTTCCAGCAGTATCCGTTCCACTTCGATCAAGCCCGGCGCCGGCAGAAGTTCACCGGTCGCCAGGTAATGCGTGATCTCGCGGAAAATCCAGGGTCGCCCCTGGGCCGCTCGACCAATCAGCAGGGCATCGGCACCGGTGGCGTCGAGGACCTGCCTGGCTTTCTGTGGCGAATCGATATCGCCGTTGGCAAAGACCGGAATGGACACCGCCTGCTTGATCGCAGCGATGGTGTCGTACTCGGCTTCGCCGGTGTACAGGTCGGCACGGGTCCGGCCGTGGACGGCCAGGGCCTGGATACCAGCCTGTTCGGCGATCTTCGCCACGTTGATGCCGTTCCTGTTCGATCTGTCCCAACCGGTACGGATCTTCAGGGTGACGGGCACGTCGACGGCCTTGACCACGGCGTTGAGGATGTCGGCCACCAGGGCTTCGTCCTTCATCAGCGCCGAGCCGGCGGCCTTGTTGCAGACCTTCTTCGCCGGGCAGCCCATGTTGATGTCGATGATCTGTGCACCGAGCTCAACGTTGGCCCTGGCCGCCTCCGCCAGCATGTCCGGATCACCACCGGCTATCTGGACGGAGCGGGGCTCCGGATCTCCCTCGTGGAGCAGGCGCAGGCGCGACTTGCGGCTGTTCCACAGGCGCACGTCGCTGGTGACCATCTCCGATACCACCATGCCGGCACCGAGGCGGCGGCAGAGTAGGCGGAACGGCCTGTCGGTCACGCCCGCCATGGGGGCGAGAATCACCGGATTGGGCAAGGCATAAGGGCCAATGCTAACCGCCGACATAGGTCTTCCCTGTTTGGGGCCTGCTGAGTGCTGGGGGAGTTCGAAAAAGGGTGGGCATGATACCCGCTCTCGGTGACTGGATAAAGGCTGTTTTGAACAAAATCTGAACAGCCCTGTGCTTATCGCCGGGAGTTAGAAATTGCCTGGAGACTCCGGAATCCGGCGTCTCCAGCTTATTCGGGGGAGTGGAAGCTGAGGCTGTAGTTCACGGCCTTGGTGCCCGGATCGAGGATGTCCAGGCTGACGTGAATGGGGGTTTGCGGAGGCATTTCCGCCTGTCCGGCCAGTTCGCCGGAAAGGTATTCGCCCGGTTTGAAGCGACGGCTGGCCAGCAGTTGGCCATTGATGTCGGCAAAGCGCAGTTCCAGCAGAGGGAACGGCTGCGCGAAGGCGGCGCGGTTGTAGAGGATGGCGTCCACCACCAGTGCGCCGGAGAACTCGGGATGGCTGCGCACCACGAGGTTGCTGCTCTTGATCAGGTCGATATCCACCTTGGAGGGCAGCTGGCAGCCGATTTCCGGGCAGATCTGCTGGAACCAGGGGCGGTACTGGTCCTGTCGGGCCAGTTCATCGAAGTGGTACCAGATGTACTGGATGGCCAGTGCGCCGATTGCGATCAGGTTCAGCAGGAGCCAGCCGATCCAGCGGCCCCAGGGACGCCTGCTTTCCTGCCAGTCCAGCTGCAACGGTTCCTCATTCAGGTCGAGCAGGCCATCTTCGCGAAGGGCGGGCTCGTTCCGCTGGTGCTGTGGGCGCACGGGTTCGGTCGCCGGCGGTGCGTCCGGCTCATCGTCGAAGTCGTCGCGCAGGTCTTCGGGTTCGTCGTCGCGGGCGGAACCCAGGCTGAATTCCGGACCGGGCTCGTCTTCCACCAGGTCCATGGACAGGCTGGGCTCGGTGCGCTCCACGGGGGCGGGCCTGGGCGGTTCTGCCGGCGTGCGGCTCACCGGCTCGGCAACAGGCTCGGCGCGCAGGTCGAAATCGGTCTCAGGTTCGGCTTCGAAATCGTCGTCCCGATCGGCTGCCAGTTCCGCAGACGGCTTGTGCTCCTCGGCCTCCAGCAGGGCTTCGGCCCAGCCTTCGTCGTGACGCGGCGCGGGTTGCGCCTCGGTCCGTAGCGGTGCGGCGGGACCCAGCAGGTCGCGGGACAGGCGCTGTTCTTCCTGTTCCAGCTTGGCGAGTTCTTCGTCCAGGTCGAGGCTGTCGAGGTCCAGGTCGTCGTGAATCCACAGCGTGTCGCTACTGGCGGGCTTGGTCGGCGGCGTGTGCGGCGCGGCCGGCTGCTTGAGCACGGTAGCGACGCTTGGCACGGCCGCGGGGGATTCCTGGGGGGCTGCCGGCCTGGGAGGCACTGCCGGTGCAGCAGGTTTGGGCTTCGGCGTTGTCGGGGTCGCCGCCTGGCCCTTGGCCGCCAACAGCTGCTGAGCCGCATTGAACACATGCAGACAGGCACCGCAGCGCACGGCGCCATGGGCAACGGCCAGCTGTGCGCGGCTGACGCGGAAACTGGTCTGGCAATGCGGGCACTGGGTGACGAAGCTGTCGGTCATGCGGCGATCCGGTCGAAACGAAAGGCTATTTTACTCGATCTGCGGGCTTTCAGCGGCGCACGCCGCTGATGCGTACCCAGCCGTCCTTCTCCGCGGTGGGATCGAGGTCGAAGGCGTCCGCGTAGGCGGCGCGTACTTCCTCGGCCTGCTCGGCAAGGATGCCCGACAGCGCCAGGCGTCCGCCGGGCGCAACCAGGCTGGTGATCTGCGGAGCCAGCGAGACCAGCGGGCCGGCGAGGATGTTCGCCACCACCACTTCGGCGGGTTTGGCTGGCAGGTCGGCCGGCAGGTAGACCGGGAAGCGGGCTGGGTCGATGCCGTTGCGCGAGGCATTGTCGCGGGAGGCTTCCAGGGCTTGCGGGTCGATGTCTGTGCCGACTGCCTGGCGCGCGCCCAGAAGCAGCGCGGCGATGGCGAGAATGCCCGAGCCGCAGCCGAAGTCCAGCACGTCGCAGTCGCCGAGTTCCTGGCCGTCCAGCCATTCCAGGCACAGGGCGGTGGTCGGGTGCGTGCCGGTGCCGAAGGCCAGGCCCGGGTCCAGCAGGAGGTTCACCGCGTCCGGCTCGGGGGCATCGTGCCAGCTCGGCACGATCCACAGGCGGCGGCCGAAGCGCATGGGTTGGAAGTTGTCCATCCAGCTGCGTTCCCAGTCCTGGTCCTCGATGCGTTCGATCTGGTGCTCCGGCAGCGCGCCGCCGGTCAACAGTTCCAGGTGCGCAACCAGGTTGGCTTCGTCGGTATCGGCCTCGAACAGGGCAAGCAGGTGGGTATGGGACCAGAGCGGGGTGGTGCCGAGGTCCGGCTCGAAGATCGGTTGGTCTTCTGCGTCCATGAAGGTTACCGAGACGGCGCCCACTTCCAGCAGGGCGTCCTCGTAGGTTTCCGCCTGTTCCGGGGTGATGGCGAGTCGAACTTGTAACCAGGGCATGGCGGGACCTCTTGAAAATTCAGCGTGCACGTGCGGCAGGCGCGCAAGCTTACTTGAGCACAGGCCGGAAAAACACAAGGGCCGCCATATGGCAGCCCCTGTGTCGTGGATCAGGCACCTTGGATCAGTGCTTGTCCATGCCGAGTTTCTTTTCCAGGTAGTGGATGTTGATCCCACCCTTGCAGAAACCCTTGTCGCGCGTGAGGTTGCGGTGCAGCGGGATGTTGGTCTTGATCCCGTCAACGACGATCTCGTCGAGCGCATTGCGCATGCGCGCCATGGCTTCGTCGCGGTCCTTGCCATAGGTGATCAGCTTGCCGATCAGCGAGTCGTAGTTCGGCGGAACCGCGTAACCGCTGTACAGGTGCGAATCGACGCGAACGCCGTTGCCACCCGGGGCGTGGAAGTAGGTCACCTTGCCGGGGCTCGGCATGAAGTTGTCCGGGTCCTCGGCGTTGATCCGGCATTCCAGCGCATGGCCACGGATGACCACGTCGTCCTGCTTGATCGACAGCTTGTTGCCGGCAGCGATGCTGAGCATTTCCTTGACGATGTCGATGCCGGTGACCATTTCGGTAACCGGGTGCTCCACCTGCACGCGAGTGTTCATCTCGATGAAGTAGAAGCGACCGTTCTCGTAGAGGAACTCGAAGGTACCGGCGCCGCGGTAGCCGATCTCGATGCAGGCCTGGACGCAGCGGTCCAGTACTTCTGCACGGGCTTTCTCGTCGATACCGGGGGCTGGGGCTTCTTCCAGCACCTTCTGGTGGCGGCGCTGCAGGGAGCAGTCGCGGTCACCGAGGTGAATGGCGTTGCCCTGGCCGTCGGACAGGACCTGCACTTCGACGTGGCGCGGGTTGGTGAGGAATTTCTCCAGGTAGACCATGGAGTTGCCGAACGCGGCACCGGCTTCGGTGCGGGTCAGCTTGGCCGACTTGATCAGCTCTTCTTCCTCGAACACCACGCGCATGCCGCGACCACCGCCGCCGCCGGCGGCCTTGATGATCACCGGATAGCCCACTTCACGGGCGATGGCGATGGCGGTTTCCTCGTCTTCCGGCAGCGGGCCGTCGGAGCCCGGCACGGTCGGGACGCCGGAGCGCTTCATGGCGTCCTTGGCCGATACCTTGTCGCCCATCAGGCGAATGGTGTCGGCTTTCGGGCCGATGAAGGCGAAACCGGAGTTCTCCACCTGCTCGGCGAAGTCGGCGTTCTCGGCGAGGAAGCCGTAACCCGGGTGGATAGCAGTGGCGCCGGTGACTTCGGCGGCGCTGATGATCGCCGGGATGTTCAGGTAGGACTGGGCTGCCGAAGCCGGGCCGATGCAAACGGTCTCGTCGGCCAGGGACAGGTGCATCAGTTCACGGTCGGCCGTGGAATGCACCGCCACCGTCTTGATGCCCAGCTCCTTGCAGGCGCGCAGGATGCGCAGGGCGATCTCGCCACGGTTGGCGATCAGGACTTTTTCCAACATCGCAGGCTCTCCGCGGTTCAGACGATGGTGAACAGCGGCTGGTCGTACTCAACCGGCTGACCGTTTTCCACGAGGATGGACTCGATCACGCCACTGGCTTCGGCTTCGATGTGGTTCATCATCTTCATCGCTTCGACGATGCAGAGGATGTCGCCTTTCTTCACGCTCTGACCGACTTCGACGAAGTTGCCCGAGGTCGGGGAGGCTGCGCGATAGAAGGTGCCGACCATCGGCGAGCGCACGACGTTGCCGTTCAGCTTCGGAGCTGCCGGGGCAGCGGCTTCAGCGGCAGCGGCCGGAGCGGCAGCAGCAACGGGGGCTGCGACCGGCGCCGGGGCAGCGGCATAGATCGGCTGGGCTGCGAAGGCCTTGTTGCTGTGACGGCTGATGCGCACGGACTCTTCGCCCTCGCGGATCTCCAGTTCGTCGATACCGGACTCTTCCAGCAGTTCGATCAGTTTCTTGACTTTACGGATATCCATTAATCATCAACTCCCGGGGTGAGGTCAGGGGCGTTCAAGGTGTTCTAGCGCCGCGTCCAGGGCCAGGCGGTAGCCGGTGGCACCCAGACCGCAGATCACTCCCACGGCTACGTCGGAGAAGTAGGAGTGATGGCGGAAAGGTTCACGTTTGTGCACGTTGGACAGGTGCACTTCGATGAATGGGATGCTCACTGCGAGCAATGCGTCACGTAGGGCGACACTTGTATGCGTGAAAGCAGCAGGATTGATGATGATGAAGTCCACTCCTTCACCACGGGCTGCATGAATCCGGTCGATCAATTCGTACTCGGCATTGCTTTGCAGGTACATCAGGTGATGACCAGCCTCGCGAGCGCGGCGCTCAAGATCCTGGTTGATCTCGGCCAGGGTCGTGGCCCCGTATTTGTCGGGTTCGCGGGTGCCCAGCAGGTTGAGGTTGGGACCATGCAGGACGAGCAGGGTGGCCATGCAGTTTGTTCCTTATTGGAGGCCAGGCGGCACTATGCCGGATAGCCGAAAAGGCTGTCCAGTTGCCAACAATAGTCGACAAGATGCCCGGTGTTTACGGCAAATATATGACGTTGCTGCATCAGCGCGATGCATTCGCCTGTTGCAGGCGGGCGGCGAAGGCCATGGCATCGACTTCACCTACGACACGCAGATCGGCCAATTCGTCACCCTTGCCGTTGAAGAACAGGATGGCCGGCGGCCCGAACAGCTTGTAGCGGTCGAGCAGGGCGCGTTGTTCCGCGTTGCTCTCGGTCATGTCGAAGCGGATGAGGCGGTAGCCGCCCAGCTGCGAGGTAACCTCCGTGGCGGTGAGGACTTCACGCTCGATCACCTTGCAACTAATGCACCAGTCGGCATACCAGTCCAGCAGCAAGGGCTGGCCAGAGCCTTTGGCTTCGGCGAGCACCCCGGCGAGTTCCGCCGGGGTCGTGATCGTCTGCCATTCGCCAGCGGTTGGGGCGACGGACGGTGCACCAGCCAGGGGCGCCCGACCCAGCGGACGCAGCGGATCGGATTCGCCCTTGAGCGCGCCCGACCAGGCAGCGACCGCGTACACCAGCAGCACCAGGCCCGCCAGTTGGCCCAGGCGCTCGCGCGGCGCCTTCGGGGTGAACTCCAGGGCGCCGAGGAACAGCGCCACGCCGCCCGCCAGCAGGCCCCAGAGGCCCAGCGCCAGTGGGCCGGGCAGGACGCGTTCGAGCATCCACACCGCGACCGCCAGCAGCAGTACGCCGAATGCATTTCTTACGCTGACCATCCATTGCCCGGCCTTGGGCAGCAATGCGCCGCCGCCGGTGGCAAACAGGACCAGCGGGGCGCCCATGCCCAGGCCGAGGGCGAAGAGCTTGAGGCCGCCACCCAGCGCATCACCGCTTGCACTGATATAGAGCAGCGCTCCGGCCAGCGGCGCAGAGACGCAGGGCGAGACCAGCAGGCTGGAGACGACGCCGAGCAGTGCGGCGCTCCAGATCGAGCCGCCCTTGGTGCTGCCGGCCAGGGAATCCAGCGGGCCGCTGATGAAGCGCGGCAGGCGCAATTCATAGAGGCCGAACATGGCCAGGGCGAAGGCGGTGAAGAACGCCGCGAAGGGCACCAGTACCCAGGGCGACTGCAGGCGCGCCTGAAGGTTGAGTTCGGCACCGAACACGCCCATCAGCGCCCCCAGGAGGGCAAAGCAGGCGGCCATGGGCAGGACGTAGGCCAGCGACAGCACCAGGCCGCGCCCGCCGCCCGCCTGTCCGCGCAGGACCACGCCGGAGAGGATCGGCAGCATCGGCAGCACGCAGGGGGTGAAGGTCAGGCCGAGGCCCGCAAGGAAGAACAGGGCCAGTTCGTGCCAACTCCAGCCCTTGCCGGCGGTGCTGCTGCCCAGTTCGGCAATGCCGCTGCCCGGGCCGGCTTCGGCCAGTTTGATGACCTCGGTCTCCGGCGGATAGCACAGGCCCTTGTCGGCGCAGCCCTGGTAGGTCACCCGCAACTCGGTGGGTGCCTTGCGTGTCGGGTCCACCGGCAGGTTGATGTCGGTGACGCCGTAGTACACCTCGACATCGCCGAAGTATTCGTCGGTCTTGTGCTTGCCGGCGGGCAGTACCGGCTGGCCCAGTCCGCTGTCGGCGGGCTCGGCGCGGAACTGGAAGCGATGGCGATAGAGGTAGTAGCCCTCGGCATTGGTGAAACGCAGTTTCACCAATGTGGGAGTGCTTTCCACGAGGCTGAGGCGGAAGGCCTCGCGAACCGGCAGGAAGTCGCCACTGTTATTGAGGGAGGCACCCAGGGTCGGGCTCGGGCGGTTGTCCAGCAACCCTGCGGCGGCGGGCAGGGCCACCAGCAGAAGGATCAGGCTCAGCAGACGGCGCATGGAGGTCTCTTGGGTGGAAAATGCCCGCATCATAGCGGACCTCGACGACTTCCTGCAGGCTCCCGGCTGTAAGCGGTTTTGTCCTCGGCGTGAAAGGTCGGGTTGCGTAGGGTAGGAGCGAGCTTGCTCGCGAAGAGTGTTTCGCGAGCAAGCTCGCTCCTACGGAAAAGCCAATCGCGCCGTTTCGTCAGACGCGGAAAGCCTGCACGGCGGTGTGCAGTTCGCCACCCAGACGCAGCAGACGCTCGCCCTGGCTGCGGCTTTCGTCGATCCGGGCGAGGTTGCTGCCGCCGAGCTGATGAATCTGTTCGCTATGGTCGCGGATGTCACTCACCGCGCCGGTCTGCTGCGCGGTCGCGTCGGCAATGCGCTCGGCCATGCTGGCGATGGTGCGAATCGCGCTGACCACCTCCACCAGTGCGCCATCGGCGGCAGCAGCCTGTTCGGCACTGGCCTCGGCGTGTTCGACCTGGATACGCATGGCATCGACCGATTGCCGTGCGGCCTGCTGGAGGCGCGCGATCAACTGCTGGATTTCAGCCGTGGCGCCTGTGGTGCGCTGGGACAGGGAGCGTACTTCCTCGGCGACCACCGCGAAGCCTCGACCCATTTCACCCGCGCGGGCGGCCTCGATGGCGGCGTTGAGTGCCAGCAGATTGGTCTGCTCGGCGATGCCGCGGATCACCGTCAGCACCTTGTCGATGGTTTCGGTCTCTTCCGCCAGGCGTTCCACTGCCTGGGCGTTGGTCTGCACTTCACCCACCAGTTGGTGCAGGCCGGCCAGGCTCTGGTCGATCACGCTCTGGCCCTGCTCCACAGCCAGCCCGGCGGCGCGGCTGGCATCGGCGGCCAGGCTGGCATCGCCGGCCACCTGCTGGATGGTGTTTTCCAGTTCGCCCAAGGCGTCGCGAATCTGCGCGGTACCACCTGCCTGGTCTTCGGCGCCGGCGTGGAGACCGTTGTTCAGATCGGCCAGGGTGCTGCTACTGCCGGCGACTTTCTCGGCGTGCTGGCGAATGGTGCCTACCAGTTCGCCGAGGTAGTCGCGCAGGCGATTGAGCGAGTCTTCGATGCGGCGCAGGTCGAGCGTGCTGGAGCCCAGGGCGATAGGGCGGCTGAAGTCGCCAGCGGCCCAGGCTCCCAGGGCGCTGACCAGACGGCCGAGCACCTGGGTCAGGCGGCGCTGGATGCGGTCGATGCACAGGGCGATGAGCAGGATCAGGCCGATCATCAGGCCTTGCATGATGCGCACTTCAGCCTGGATGCGCCCGTGCTCGGCACGCACTTCGGGCTCCAGGGCGGCCAGTGCGGTCTGCAGGGCATCCACGCGCTGGGCGGTGGCCGCGGCGAGTTCGTGGCGCCGCTGGATCAACTCGCGGGTGCGCGCCAGTTCTCCCGGGTAGCGCTTGAGCAGGCCGCCCAGTTCGCGCTTGAGGGCGATGCCGCGATCCTCGGTCTGGCTGGTTTCGTTACTGCTTTCCAGGCCCATCATGGCGGCGAAGTCGTCGGCGGCGGAGCTGCTGCTGTCGGCCACGCCGAGCAGGGGCAACTGGTCCAGCCGAGCGCTGTCGCGACCCAGGGCCTCCAGTTCGCGCTCGACGTCGGCGGCCAGCTCGTCGCGACCGCTGGCCACCAGCTTGGCGCGGGCCTGGCTGAGGCGGTTGAGGTGCTGGGCAGCGGCGAACAAGGGTGCGCGGTAATCGCTCGCAGCCGGCGTACTGGCGGAGTCGGCGTACTGCGCGAGCTGGTCGAGAGAGCCGGCAATCTCCCGTTCGGCCTGGATCAGCAAACCCTGCGGGTCGCCCGCCAGCTTGCCGGCGGCGAGCAGTTCATCGCGGGTGAATTCGCGCAGCTCGTTGAAGCTGGGCAGCAGGTCCCGGGTCAGTTCGCCCGGGAGTTGTGCGAGGCGCTGTTCCAGGCTGTCGATGCCCTGGGTGGCGGCGCTGTGACGCAGCGCATCGCCGCTGTTCAGGTAGGCCTGGACGTTGTCCTCCACCTCCCCCTGGAAGCGCTGGGCCAGGTCCAGGTACTGCTCCATGAGTTGATAGGGACGTTCCAGCGCCCGCTGTGACCACCACAGCGTGGCGCCCAATGCCAGGCAGACGGTGACCAGCAGCAGGGTGATCAGGTTGGTGAGCAGTTTCAGGCGCATCGCGTCCTCGACAGACAACTGAGGGGATGGCCAGATGATATTGCCGTTTAGTGACAGTCCCGTGACGGCGGGGCTCAGTCGCGATGCAACTCCACCCGATTACGACCACCGTGCTTGGCGCAGTAGAGCGCTTCGTCCGCCTGCTTGGAGAGCTGGTTGATGTCGAGATCGTCATGCAACTGGGCGATGCCGCAGCTGAAGGTGCAAGACAGGTCGTGGGGTTGCGCCGGGTAGCGGATTTCCGCGAAGCGCCGGCGGATCTCCTCCAGCACGCGATGGGCCGCTTCGAGGTCGGTATCGGGCAGCACCACGGCGAATTCCTCGCCGCCGTAGCGACCGATATGGTCGGTCTTGCGCAGGCGCTGCTTGAGGAACAGCGCAAGGCTCTTGATCACCCGGTCGCCCATGGGATGGCCATAGGTGTCGTTGACCTTCTTGAAGTGGTCGATGTCGAGCATGGCGAAGCACAGCGGCTTGCCTTCCCGACGCGCGCGGGAGCTGGCGTCTTCCAGCAGTTGCAGTGTGTGGGTGTGATTGAACAGCCCGGTGAGGCTGTCGCGCACCATCCGCGCCTTCAGGCTGCGCGCGCGCTTGGCGCGGGTGCGCACTGTCGCGATCAGGTGGCGCGGCTTGATTGGCTTGGTGAGGAAGTCGTCGCCGCCTTCGCTCATCGCATCCAGCTGTTTATTGAGGTCATCCTCGGCTGACAGATAGATGATCGGCACGCTCACATAGCGCTCGTGCTGGCGGATCACCTTGGCCAGCTCAGTGCCCAGGCACTCCGGCATGTACATGTCGAGGATGATCAGGTCCGGCTGGAATTCGGCCAGGGCCAGCAGGGTCTTCACCGGCTCGGTGATGACGCGGGTGACGATGCCGGCGGAGTTGAGGATCAGCTCGGTGTGGGTGGCCTGGGCGCGGGAGTCGTCCACCACCAACACCTTGAAGGGGTCGTAGTGCGCGGTGCGGGTCAGGGTCTCCAGTTTTTCCAGCAGGCTGGAGGCATCCAGGGCGCCGGTGAAGAACTCCTGGCCGCCGGCACGTACTGCCGCCAGGCGTGTCGGGGCATCGGCCTCTTCGTGGCTGAAGAAGATGATCGGCAGCTTCTGTTCCAGCCCTTGCTGGGCTTCGCGTGCCAGCTCCAGGCCCTTGCCGGGACCGGCGAAATCCACTTCCAGCACGATCGCTGCCGGATGCCGTTCGGCCATGGCCGAGCGGAAGGCGTTGGCGCTTTCGAAGAGCTGCGCGTTGAGGCCGAAGAATTCCAGTTGCTGGGTCAGGCGCTCGGCGCGGTCCTTGCTCTGCAGCGCCAGGTACACCGGCTTGCGCAGGGGCGGCAGGAAGGTCTGCTCGAACTGGTCGCCATGCCGCAGCCCGGTGCGCGACAGGCGCTGCATCAATAGGCTGAGTTCGGTGATCAGGTCGCTGGAGAGTCGTCCACGGTTCTCTTCCACGCCACGCAGGCAGTTGCCGATGGCCACGGCCAGGCGCGTGTGTTCCGGCTGTTCGAAGCGTTCGGCGTAGCGCTGCAGGTTGAGGCTGGCCTCGGCCAGCTCGGTCATGCAGGCCGCGCTCCATTCGCTGCGTTGCAGGCGCTGCCAGATCTCCAGAACATGCCGCGCCTGGTTGATTACCCGCTGGGCGAAGTGGTTCTTGAGTCGGTCGCGGCTGGGATCTTCGTGCTCGGTCATGGCCGGTGAGGTCGCCTGGAGACGATCTAAATGATGGCTCTATGCTATCACCTCGTAGCCGGTACGCCAGTGCCATCTGTCCCGATTTTGCGGGATATGCCAGATAAATAGTCCTCAGCCTGGAGCCATGGCCCCGAAACCGCTGAACTCACCGGAGGTTGGTTTGGTGCGCGGGCACTGCGCCGCGCGTGCTCATCCCTTATAGTTGCTGGAGTCGGCCGCAACGCTCTCTGCGGATCGTGGTCGAACCTATCCGTGCTGATCGAAATTCGAAGGACACTGCCATGCTGGACTGGAAGAAGCGTATGGGGGATGCGCGTGAGCGCGTCGATGATTCGGTTGACGATGTACGCAGCTACCTCGGTGGCATCTGGCTGAGTCGTGCCCTCGGCAGCCTGCTGGCGATCTACCTGATCGGCAGCGTGATTGTGGGCTGGTACTGGAGCCGCGAGCCCGATCTCTTCCCCGTACAGCAGAACGCCCAGGCGGCCGCCGAGCGCGCGGGCCGGCAGATGGTCAGTGGCTACACCACCGTGGAAACCCTGAAGACCGTGGGGCAGACCCTGCTCGACAAGAGCGGTGGCTACCTCTCCAACGACCTCGCCCCGCCCGGCCTCTGGCTGGACAACATGCCCAGCTGGGAATACGGCGTGCTGGTCCAGGTGCGCGACCTGTCCCGCGCCCTGCGCAAGGACTTCGCCCGTTCCCAGTCGCAGTCCACCGAAGACCCGGACCTGGCCAAGGCCGAGCCACGCTTCAACTTCGACAACAAGAGCTGGGCGCTGCCTGCCTCCGAATCCGAGTACAAGGAAGGCATCCGCTCGCTGGACCGTTACCTGGCCCGCCTGGCCAATCCGAACCAGCCCAGCGCGCAGTTCTATAGCCGCGCCGATAACCTGAACAACTGGCTGGGCGACGTCGCGACCCGTCTCGGCTCGCTGTCCCAGCGCCTGTCCGCCAGCGTTGGCCGGGTGCGCCTGAACACCGACATCAGCCCGGAAGCCGCCGCCGCCACCGGCAAGGTGCCGGAGGTGAGCGAGGAGATCGTCGAGACGCCTTGGCTGCAGATCGACAACGTCTTCTATGAAGCCCGTGGCCAGGCTTGGGCGCTGTCCCACATCCTGCGCGCCATCGAAGTCGACTTCGCCGACGTGCTGGCGAAGAAGAACGCCACCATCAGCGTGCGCCAGATCATTCGCGAACTGGAGGCCGCCCAGGAGCCGCTGTGGAGCCCGATGGTGCTGAACGGCAGCGGCTACGGTGTGCTGGCCAACCACTCGCTGGTGATGGCCAACTACATCTCCCGCGCCAACGCCGCCGTGATCGACCTGCGTCAGTTGCTGGAGCAGGGCTGATGGCCATCGACGATCGTGAGGCGGCCCACCGCGCTGCCTCCGACGCCGAGCGGGTGGCCTGGGTCGATGAGCAGGACCGCCCCCTCGGCGGCCTGCCCCGCGCCGAGTTGCGCGAGCGCGGGCTGATCTCCCGCGGCACCTTCATTCTCCTGTTCAACTCCGCCGGCCAGCTCTGCGTGCATCGCCGCACCCTGAGCAAGGCGCTCTATCCCGGCTACTGGGACGTGGCGGCCGGCGGCATGGTGCAGGAAGGCGAGGACTACGCCGAATCCGCCGCCCGCGAGCTGGAAGAGGAACTTGGTGTTGGCGGCGTGCCGCTGCGTGAGCATGGCCGCTTCTATTTCGACGAGCCGGGCAACCGGCTCTGGGGCGCGGTGTTCTCCGCCGTCTCCGATGCGCCGCTGACGCTGCAGCCGGAAGAAGTGCTGGAAGCGCGCTTCATGAACGTGGACGAAGCGCTAGCCCAGAGTCCGTGCTGCCCGGATTCGCTCAAGGCGTTGCGACTCTATTTGGCAAGTCATCCCTGAGCTCCCCTGTAGGAGCCAGCTTGCTGGCGAACCCTTCCTGTAGGGGCGATTTCAATCGCCAAGGGTTGCGTAGCAGCCCCGCGATCTCGAAGGGCAGACCTTCGGCCTGCTTGGCGAATGAATTCGCCCCTACAAGAAATCGCACCCACAGTGAAATGCATCATTAACCCCGGCCAAACCCACGCCCAGCGCGGGTTTGTGCAATATTCCGGACCTTTTCGTGCGGGATGCTGCACGAGGTCGCCAATCTGTCGATCAATGGCGCATTTTCGTACTTAGCATTCGCCGCGAATGCTGATAAATTTCGCCGCCTTTCAAGCCCGGCCACACACCGGGTTGCGCTGCCCCTGCCAGAGTGGGGCTTCGCGGTCGGCTCCCCGCCGACCAGTCGCTATCCTGACCCCTACGAGGAAAGCCGGTGGTCAAGAAAGCTTCGTCCTTAGCCGCCCTCGGCGGCCTGGTGTACTCCACCGACAGCGGCCGGCATTGCCCGGATTGCCGCCAACCCATCGATGCGTGCATCTGCCAGCAAGCCGTCGTGCCTGCTGGCGATGGCATTGCCCGCGTGCGCCGTGAAACCAAGGGCCGTGGTGGCAAGACCGTCACCTCCGTCAGCGGCGTGCCGCTGGCCGAAGATGGCCTGAAGGAACTGGCCACGGCGCTCAAGCGTCGTTGCGGGACGGGTGGAGCCTTGAAGGACGGCGTGATCGAGATCCAGGGCGACCACGTGGACCTGTTGCTTGAAGAACTCGCCAAGCGCGGCTTCAAGGCCAAGAAATCCGGCGGCTGAGCCACGGCTTTCTAAACTGACCGTCAGAGCGGCGGTCAACACTCCAACGTCATACGACCGAATTAACCTGTCCAGGCCTCCGGCATGATCCGGCGGGCATGGCGCTTTTCTATCCCATAGGGGGAAACCGATGTCTGCACGACGCACGCGCAAGGACGATGGCACCAGCTGGACCGTGGCCGACAGCCGCAGTGTCTATGGTATTCGCCATTGGGGGGCCGGCTATTTCGCAATCAACGAAGCGGGTCGCGTCGAAGTGCGCCCCCGTGGTGCCGGCAGCGAGCCGGTGGACTTCTTCGACATCGTCGGTGACCTGCGTGAAGCGGGCCTGTCCCTGCCGCTGCTGGTGCGCTTCCCCGACATCCTGCAGGACCGCGTGCGCCAGCTGACCGGTGCCTTCGATGCCAACATCGAGCGCCTGGAATACCAGAGCAAGTACACCGCGCTGTACCCGATCAAGGTCAACCAGCAGGAAGCGGTGGTGGAGAACATCATCGCCACCCAGAACGTCTCCATCGGCCTGGAAGCCGGCTCCAAGCCCGAGCTGCTGGCCGTACTGGCGCTGGCGCCGAAGGGCGGCACCATCGTCTGCAACGGCTACAAGGACCGCGAGTTCATCCGCCTGGCGCTGATGGGCCAGAAGCTCGGCCACAACGTTTTCATCGTCATCGAGAAAGAAGCTGAGGTGGAGTTCGTCATCGACGTCGCCGCCGAGCTCAAGGTCGCGCCTCAGGTTGGCCTGCGCGTGCGCCTGTCGTCCCTGGCCTCGTCCAAGTGGGCCGACACCGGTGGCGAAAAATCCAAGTTCGGCCTTTCCGCCGCGCAGATCCTCTCGGTGGTCGAGCGCTTCCGCAAGGCCGGCCTGGACCAGGGCGTGCGTCTGCTGCACTTCCACATGGGTTCGCAGATCGCCAACCTGGCCGACTACCAGCACGGTTTCAAGGAAGCCATCCGCTACTACGCCGAGCTGCGCAGCCTCGGCCTGCCGGTCGATCACATCGACGTCGGCGGCGGCCTCGGCGTGGACTACGACGGCACCCACTCGCGCAACGCCAGCTCCATCAACTACGACATGGACGACTACGCCGGTGTGGTGGTGGGCATGCTCAAGGAGTTCTGCGACGCCCAGGGCCTGCCGCACCCGCACATCTTCTCCGAGAGCGGCCGCGCCATGACCGCGCACCACGCCGTGCTGGTGATGCAGGTGACCGACGTCGAGCGTCACAACGACGCCGTGCCGAAAATCGACAACGTCGCCGAACAGCCGGAGATCGTGCGCTGGCTGATGGACATGCTTGGCCCGACCGATGCCGAGATGGTCACCGAGACCTACTGGCGCGCCACCCACTACATGGGAGACGCCGCTACTCAGTATGCCGAGGGCAAGCTCACGCTCGCCGAGAAGGCCCTGGCCGAACAGACCTACTTCGCCATCTGCCGCCGCCTGCACAACCAGCTCAAGGCCCGCCAGCGTTCCCATCGCCAAGTGCTCGACGAGCTGAACGACAAGCTCGCGGAGAAGTACATCTGCAACTTCTCGGTATTCCAGAGCCTGCCGGACACCTGGGCGATCGGCCAGGTGCTGCCGATCATCCCGCTGCACCGCCTCGACGAAGAGCCCCTGCGTCGCGCCGTGCTGCAGGACCTGACCTGCGACTCCGACGGCAAGATCAACCAGTACGTCGACGAGCAGAGCATCGAAACCAGCATGCCCGTGCACGAAGTGCGCGAAGGCGAGGACTACCTGCTGGGCGTGTTCCTGGTGGGCGCCTACCAGGAAATCCTCGGCGACATGCACAACCTGTTCGGCGACACCGACTCGGTGAACGTCTACCAGCACGACGATGGCAGCGTTTACCACGCCGGCATCGAGACCCACGACACCATCGAAGACATGCTGCGCTACGTGCACCTGTCTCCCGATGAGTTGATGGCGCTGTATCGCGACAAGGTCTCCAGCGCCAAGCTGAGCCCGCGCGAGCGCACCCAGTACGTCGACGCCCTGCGCCTCGGACTGACCCGCTCGTCCTACCTGTCTTCCTGACAGTTGCGGTGAATGGAAAAGCCCGGCCTAAGCGCCGGGCTTTTCCATTGGAGCTTGCGAAGCCGTAGGGTGGACCACGCTTCATCGGTCCACCGTCGGTGGTCTGGCCGGACGCCGAATGGTGGAAATGAAAAGCGATTTCCACCCTACGACTACCGGGGGCTACGATTACCACTCAACGTGGAGTCAACCCGACCAACTCCCTGGCCAAATCCCCCATTCGACGCTTTCATTTCCGCCAGCCTTTCTAAATCTGTCGGGAGCCCCACCATGCCACGCGTCCTCCTGCTCGAATGCAGCCCCAACGACCTGGCCTCACCCGGCGGCCAACTGGCCCGGGAAATGGCTCGGCGCATCCACCCCAAGGCCGAGGTGATCGTCCGCAACCTGGTGCGCGAGCCGCTGCCGCCGCTCTGCGCGGGTTATGCCGAGGCGGTGGTGGGCAAGTCGGATTGCTCGGACGAACATTTCGCCCTGTCCGAGCAACTGATCGGCGAGCTGGAGCGCAGCCACTACCTGATCATCTCCACGCCCATGCACAACTACATGGTGCCAGCGGCGCTGAAGCTCTGGCTGGACTACGTGGTGCGCATCCGCCGCACCTTCGAGATCCACAACGGCCAGCGTGACGGCCTGCTGGAGGATCGACCGACCTTCGTGGTGCTGAGTTCAGGCGGCCATTACCTGGGCGCCAAGGCCAAGCAGATGGATTTCCTCTCCCCCTACCTGCGCCATGTGCTCGGCATCATCGGCCTGCACCATGTGGAGTACCTCCACCTGCAGGGCCTGGCCGACGGCGAGGAGGCAGTGGCAGCGGCCCTGCAACAAGCGCGGGAGCGCCTGTCGTTCAATCCGGTGTTCGCCCCAGAACCCTTCCCCGACGTGCAGTTGTAGGGGCAGAGACGCCGGTAGGGTGCGCCGTGCGCACCGGCGGTTGAGCATTGCGCCTGAGCCGGCCCGGAATCGGTGCGCGCGGCGCACCCTACGGGGAGCCAGGTGCCGCTATCAGCCTTAGCTCCCCATCACCCCATAACCCCGCGCCATCAGCACCGCGAACAGCGGCAGCAGCAGAGCAAGCAGCAATTCCAGACGGATCACCATGATCACCGCCTTGGCCTTGCCGGGGCTGATCTGCGGCACCTGGCCGGCCTTCAGGGCATTGCGCCAGTTGAGGAAGACGAAGGTCGGGAAGCCCGATAGCAGGGCGATCAGCACGAACAGCCCCATCTTCGCGTGGAACATCGAGTTGTGCAGGTAGTAGTCCACGCCCTTGCCGTACCAGAACACCCGCGCCAGACCGGTGAGCAGTACCGCGCCAGCGGCCATGCCGTAGACGAGATCGATGCGCACCAGGCTGCGGGCGCGCTCAAGGTCCAGTGGCAGCTTGAACAGGCGGTGCTCCAGAACGAGCAGCGCGAACAGAACGAAGATCGAGAGAAAATGCAGGTATGCGGCGACAGCTTGTCCCATGGGAACTCCTTCAGGTCATCAGGTCGATCGTTGTGGTTATGGTCATGCTTGCGGGTGCAATCGGTGCGGCCGGGCGAACCAGGCGTCCTGCCGGTTCAGGCGCACGGCAAGCGCACCGAGGCTGATCCCGCGCAGCGCCATGAAGGCGAGGAAGGCCAGCCAGAGTCCGTGGTTGCCGAGAAACTGTAGTCCCCAACCCAGCGGCAGGCTAAGGGCGACTGCAAGCAGCATGGCGTCGCGCATTTCGCGAGCCCGCGTGGCACCGATGAAAAGTCCGTCCAGCAGATAGCTCCAGACCGCGATCAGCGGCAGCAGCGCCAGGTAGGGCAGGAAGGTGTGCGCCACTTCGCGTACCGCCGCGATATCGCTCTGCATGTTGATGAACAGCCCGCCAGCGACGGCGAAGAACAGCGCGAAGGCCAGGCTCGCCAGCAGCGACCAGCCGCCGGCCACCAGCAGCGAACGGCGCAGCGCCGCGCGATCGCCGGCACCGATGGCGTGGCCGCACAGCGCCTCCACCGCGTGAGCCAGGCCGTCCAGGGCGTAGGCTGTGACCAGCAGGCCGTTGAGTAGCAGGGCATTGGCCGCCACCGTGGCGTCGCCCATCCGCGCGCCCTGCACCGTCAACAGGAAGAACACCAGTTGCAGGGCCAGCGAGCGGATAAAAATGTCGCGGTTCACCGCCAGCAGCGGTCGCCAGTTGCGCCACAGCTGAAGGGCCGGCCAGTCGATATGTCCGGGATACCGCCGCAGCGCGCCGCGCGTGAGCGCGAGGCCGATCAGCGCGCCGCTCCATTCGGCGATCACCGCCGCCCGCGCCGCGCCGGCCACGCCCCAGTCCAGACCCAGGACGAACCACAGCGCCAGGGCGATGTTCGCCAGGTTGGTGCCCAGCAGGATGGCCAGCGGTGCGCGGGCGTTCTGGGTGCCGAGGAACCAGCCCACCAGTGCGTAGTTGGCCAGGGCCGCCGGCAGGCCGAGCAGGCGCAGGTGGAAGAACTCGCGGGTCAGCGCGTCCAGCTCGGCTGAAGGATTTATCAACTTCAGGGCCAGGTCGCTGAAGGGCACCGCCGGCAAGCCCAGCAGCAGGGCCAGGCCCAGCGCCAGGCCCAGCCCCTGCAACAGCACCTGGCGCAACGTGCCCCCGTCCGCACGGCCAGCGGCCTGGGCGGCGAACCCGGTGGTGCCCATGCGCAGGAAGCCCAGCACCCCGAGCAGCAGCATGTACAGCGTGCTGCCGACTGCCACGGCGCCCAACTGGTGGGCATGGGGGAGGTGGCCGACCACCGTGCTGTCCACCAGGGCGACCAAGGGCACGGATATGTTCGAGAGGATCATCGGGGCGGCCAGCGCCCAGACCTTCCGATGGGTCGGGGTGTGCCGCCAGGCGTCGAGGAACAGGCTCATGCAGGGCTCCAGTCAGGCCGCGCAGTATAGCGGCGTGCCGTTTCATGAGGCGCATCGCTCCTGCTGTCATCCAGCTGCCACCGGAGCGCCCGGCTGGTCTATAGTTCGCCGCCTATACGCACTCCCCATCGAGAGCCTGCCATGCCGAAGAAAGGACTACTTCTGGCCGTGGTGCTGAGTCTCCTCAGCGCCTGCGATTCCTCCACCCCCGAGCAGGCGGCGAGCAAGTCACCACCCGCCGCTACCCAGGACGCGGCGCGCCCTGCCGTCGACACCGCCGTCCTGGCCAAGCGCTACGCAGGCCGCGAGCTGCAGGTGATCGACGTATCCGAAGTGCAGCTCGACGGCGCGAGTGCGCTGACGGTGACCTTCTCGGTGCCGCTCGATCCGGAGCAGACGTTCGCCGAGCGCCTGCACCTGGTGGACAGCAAGGACGGCAAGGTGGATGGCGCCTGGGAACTCTCCGACAACCTGATGGAGCTGCGCCTGCGTCACCTGGAGCCCAAGCGCAAGCTGGTGCTGACCATCGACCCCGGCCTGCGTGCGGTGAACGACGCCCGTCTCGCCGAAGAGCACGTCACCCGCCTCGAAACCCGCGACCTGCAGGCCACCGTCGGCTTCGCCAGTCGTGGTTCGCTGCTGCCCACGCGTCTCGCCGAAGGCCTGCCGGTGATCGCGCTGAACGTCGACAAGGTGGATGTGGACTTCTTCCGCGTGAAGACCGAATCCCTGCCGGGCTTCCTCGCCCGCTGGGGCAAGCGCGGCGCCCTGGACGTCTGGGAGGCGCGCGAACTGCTGAAGATGGCGGACCTGGTCTACACCGGCCGCTTCGATCTCAAGCCTGCACGCAATACCCGCGAGACCCTGCTGCTGCCCATCGCCGGCCTCGAGCCGATGAAGCAGCCGGGCGTTTACCTCGCGGTGATGAAGGAGTCCGGCAGCTACGCCTATTCCAATCCGGCGACGCTCTTCACCCTGAGTGACATCGGCCTTTCCGCGCACCGCTACAGCGACCGTCTGGATGTCTTCACCCAGGCCCTGGAAGGCGGCGCCGCGCAGGCCGATATCGCCCTGGAACTGCTGGATGGTGAAGGCCGCGTGCTGGCCGAAGGCAAGACCGACGGCAAGGGCCACGCCGAAATTCCCCTGGCGCCCAAGGCCGAAGTGCTGATCGCTCGCAAGGACGAACAGACCAGCCTGCTGCGCCTGTCCGCGCCAGCGCTGGACCTGGCCGAGTTCGACATTGCCGGCCCGGCCAGCCATGCCCTGCAGTTCTTCGTCTTCGGCCCACGCGATCTCTACCGTCCGGGTGAAACCGTGCTGCTCAATGCCCTGCTGCGGGATGCCGATGGCCGCGCGGTGAAGGATCAGCCCGTTACCGTCGAAGTACGTCGCCCCGATGAACAGGTCAGCCGCCGCTTCGTCTGGGCAGCCGGGGAGGGTGGTTTCTACCAGTACCAGCTGCCGCTCGCCGCCGAAGCGCCCACCGGCCGCTGGCAACTGCTGTTCGACCTGGGCGATGGCAAGCCGCAGCTCTATGAATTCCTCGTGGAAGACTTCCTTCCCGAGCGCATGGCGCTGGAACTCAAGGGCAGCGATCAGCCCTTCGCCCCGTCTGACAATGCCCGCTTCCAGGTCAGCGGTCGCTACCTCTATGGCGCGCCGGCTTCCGGCAACCGCCTGACCGGCCAGCTCTACGTGCGTCCGCTGCGCGAAGCGGTGAAGGCGCTGCCCGGCTACCAGTTCGGCTCGGTGATGGAGGGCGAACTGAGCCAGGACATCGAACTCGACGACACCCAGCTGGATGCCGACGGCAAGACCGAGCTGAATATCGACACCCGCTGGGCCGAGGCCAAGTCGCCCGTGCAGTTGATCCTCCAGGCCAGCCTGCAGGAATCCGGCGGCCGTCCGATCACCCGCCGCCTGGTGCAGCCGGTGTGGCCGGCCGAGCGCCTGCCGGGCCTGCGCGCCCTGTTCGACGGCGAGGAGACCGACGCCGACAGCGTGGCCGAGTTCGAGCTGCTGGTGGCCGACCCCGAAGGCAACAAGCTGGCCGCCGACAACCTCAAGGTGCGCCTGGTGCGCGAGCGTCGCGACTACTACTGGAATTACTCCGAGAGCGATGGCTGGACCTACCACTACAACGAGAAGTACCTGAACCTCACCGAAGAGCAGGTGCAGGTCGCCGCCGGCGGCACCGCGAAGGTCAGCTTCCCGGTGGAGTGGGGCCCCTACCGCGTGGAAGTGGAAGACCCGTCCACCGGTATCACCAGCAGCCTGCGCTTCTGGGCCGGTTATCGCTGGCAGGACAACGCGGAAGGCGGCGCGGTACGTCCCGACCAGGTCAAGCTGGCCCTGGACAAGCCGGGCTATGCCGCCGGCGACACCGCCAAGGTTACCGTCACGCCGCCCAGCGCGGGCAGCGGCTACCTGTTGGTGGAGTCCGCCGAGGGCCCGCTGTGGTGGCAACCCATTGACGTGCCCGCCGAAGGCAAGAGCTTCGACATCCCGGTGGCCAAGGAATGGGCGCGCCACGATCTATATGTCAGCGCGCTGGTGATCCGTCCCGGTGAGCGCAAGGCCAGCGTCACGCCAAAGCGCGCCGTGGGCCTGTTGCACCTGCCGCTGGAGCGGGCGCCGCGCAAGCTGGCGCTGACCCTCAGCGCGCCGGAGAAGATGCGGCCCAAGCAACCGCTGAAAGTCCAGGTACAGGCGAAGAATGCCGATGGCAGCGTGCCGAAATCAGTGAACGTGCTGGTGGCCGCCGTGGACGTGGGCATCCTCAACATCACCCGCTATGCCACGCCCGATCCCTTCGCCAGCCTGTTCGGCCGCAAGGCCTACGGCGCCGACCAGCTCGACGTCTACGGCCAGCTGATCGAGGCCGGCCAAGGCCGTCTGGCGACCATGGCCTTCGGTGGCGACGCCGCACTGGCCGGTGGCGGCAAGCGTCCGCAGACCAGCGTCACCATCGTTGCCCTGCAAAGTGCGCCAGTCGTCCTGGACGAGCAGGGCCAGGGCGAAGTCAGCGTCGACATTCCAGACTTCAACGGTGAGCTGCGCCTGATGGCCCAGGCCTGGACCGACGAACGCTACGGCATGGCCGAAGCCAAGACGGTGGTGGCCGCACCGCTGGTGGCGGAACTCGCGGCGCCGCGCTTCCTCGCCGGTGGTGACCAGACCACCCTCGCGCTGGACCTCACCAACCTGTCCGGCAAACCCCAGCGCCTGGACATCGAACTGGAAAGTGCCGGCCAGCTGGACCTTACCCAGAGCGGTGGCGGGCAGGCCGTGCCGGTGCAGCTCGCCGACGGCCAGCGCACCACCCTGCGTATTCCTGTGCGCGCGGTGGGCGGTTACGGCCAGGGACAGTTCAAGGTGACGGTGAATGGCCTGGAGCTTCCGGGTGAGAACCTGCCGCCGTTCAGCCGCGAGTGGACCCTCGGGGTGCGTCCGGCTTATCCGGCGCAGCTCAAACAATTCCGCGCGGTGCTCAAGGGCGACAGCTGGAGCCTGCCGGCTGGCACCCTGGATGCTTACGAGCCAGACGGCCGCGAGGCGCTGCTGCAACTGTCCAGTCGCCCGCCGCTGAACCTCGGCGAGCAGATCCGCGCGCTCAAAGCCTACCCGTACGGTTGTGCCGAGCAGACCACGAGTGGCCTGTATCCGTCGCTGTACGCTGACGCCGCGTCGCTCAAGCGCCTCGGCCTGGAAGGCGAGCCGGATGACGCGCGGCGCACGTCCATCGATCTTGGTATCGAACGTCTGCTGGGCATGCAGCGCTACAACGGCAGCTTCGGCCTGTGGAGTGCCGACAGCGAAGAGGAATACTGGCTGACCGCCTATGTCACCGACTTCCTCCTGCGCGCCCGCGACCAAGGCTTTGCCGTGCCGCCGGAAGCCCTGAAGAAGGCCAGCGAGCGCCTGCTGCGTTACCTGCAGGAGCGCAGCCTGATCGAGGTCAGCTACAGCCAGAACGCCGACCACACCCGCTTTGCCGTGCAGGCCTACGCCGGCTACGTCCTGGCGCGCAGCCAGCAGGCGCCGCTGGGCGCGCTGCGCAGTCTGTGGGAACGCCGTGCCGATGCTCGCTCCGGCCTGCCGCTGGTGCAGCTGGCTGCGGCCTTCAAGCTGATGGGCGACGCACCGCGCGCCGACCAGGCCCTGGAACTCGGCCTGCGTATCCAGCGCGACAGCCACGACTGGCTGGCCGACTACGGCAGTCCGCTGCGCGACCAGGCGCTGATCCTCGCCTTGCTGGAGGAGAACGATCTGGCTGCCGGTGCCCGCGAGCAACGTCTGTTCGACCTCGCCGATCTGGTGGCCGGCGAGCGCTGGCTGTCCACCCAGGAGCGCAACGCGTTGTACCTGGCCGGTCGCGGCCTGCTGGGCAAGCCCGAGCCGAACTGGAGCGCGCAGCTCAGCGCGGGCGGCCAGCAGCGCGAGCTGAACAATCAGCAGCCGGGGCTCAAGCTGGAGGGTGACCTGCTGGCTGAACCGCTGAGCATCGCGTCCGCCGGCACCGAACCGCTGTACCAGCAACTCACCCTGTCCGGCTATCCGCTGGCTGCGCCGGCGGCGGGCGGCGAGAACCTGTCCATCCACCGCGAGTTCCTCGGCGCGAATGGCGAGCGCCTCGACCTCAACGCCCTGGACAGCGGCGAGCTGGTGCTGGTGCACCTGACCATCGAAGCGAAGGAGCGCGTGCCTGACGCCCTGGTGGTGGACCTGCTACCCGCCGGCCTCGAGCTGGAAAACCAGAACCTCGCCCAGAGCGCCGCGAGCCTCGACGACGCCAGCAGCGCGGTGAAAGAATGGCAGAAGTCCATGCAGAACGCCGCCATCAAGCATCAGGAGTTCCGCGACGACCGCTACGTGGCGGCCCTGGATGTCGGCGAGTACGGCACCACCCACCTGCTGTACCTGGCCCGTGCCGTCACCCCCGGCAAATACCGCGTGCCGCCGCCCACGGTGGAGTCCATGTACCGGCCGAACTGGCAGGCCCTGGGTGATGCGCCAGAGCAGTTGGTGGTGCGCGGCAAGTAAGTACCAATCCGCAACCCCTCTCCCTTTCGGGAGAGGGGAACACCGTCAGCTCGGAATGATGTGGTCGCCGCCCCCGAAGGTCGCCGTTACCTGTTGAACGCCGGTGATGGTGACCAGCTCAACGAAATTCGCGCCTCCAGTGCTGCCGTTGACATCCACCTGCACGGAGATGTCTGTACCGACCTGCACCGCTTTGACGTAGTTGGCGATATCCCCTGACGGTGGGGCGGCGAACAGCGCCGAGATATCGAGCTTGTCATTGGCGCTGTAGTCGAGGATGCGGTCCTCGGCCTCGCTGAGGTTGTTGAACCTGAACACGTCAGCGCCGCCCCCGCCGCTCAACTGGTCTGCACCCAGACCGCCGACCAGGACGTCGTTGCCGGTACTGCCGGTCAGCGTGTCGCTGAAGATCGAACCGATCACACCTTCCATGTTCCGGTAGTTGTCGATGCCCAGGCCGACGGAGGTCAGGCTGATCGCGGTGTCGCTGCCGCTCTGCACCAGGGTGAGATTGAGCGCACCAGTTGCATCGGACAGGTCGAGCAGGTCGCTGCCCGCACCGCCATCCAGGATGTCATTGCCGGCGCCGCCGCGAAGGACGTCATTGCCGGCGCTGCCGGTCAGGGTGTCGCCGAAGGCTGAGCCGATCACGCCTTCCATGTTCCGGTAGTTGTCGTTGCCCAGTCCCGGGGCGGACGGACTGACTGGGGCGTTGATACTGCTCTGGACCAAGAGGATGTTGAGCGCGCCGGTTGCATCGGACAGGTCGAGCATGTCGACCCCGTCGCCACCGTCCAGCGTATCGTTGCCAGCACCGCCACGAAGACTGTCGTTGCCACTTCCACCTATCAGCGTGTCATTGCCGGAGCCACCAATGAAACGGTCGGCCGCACTTCCCGCACCGGTAATGCCATCGTTGCCAGCTCTCCCGTCTATGAACGATGCCTGGTAGGCATTGCCGGCGAGGTTGACCGTGTCGTTTTCGTTACCCGGGTCGGTGCTCTGGCGGAGGTCTTTTCCGATCAGGTTTACGGTCCCCGTCGACTGGCCACCGTTATTGTCGGACAGCGTGTAGGTGAAGCTTCCGAAGTCCGTCTGGTCTGTGGCCGTATCGAATTCGATCAGGGTGTTGTTGCTGCCTGCCACGAAGCGCAGGTTGGTCACGTTGTTCAGTCCGCCACTGCCGAGGTTCGTGATGCTCAGGTAGGCGCCGTCGACATCGAAATCGTTGTCGAGCAGGGCGGCGACGGACATGACCACATGGGTGCCGTCGGACACGATCAGGGTGTCAGTTGTCGCCACCGGTGCGTTGTTCACCAGCGTCACCGTGACGCCCAGATTGTCAACGTCGCTGGCGGCGCCATCGCTGGTGGTCATGGTCAGCGTGTCTTGGCCGCTGAAGTTGGCGGCAGACAGGTAGCCGATATTGGCCGCCAGCGTCGCGCTGATCTGGGCGAGCGTTCCGTTGAGGGTCAGTGTCGAGGTGTTGAGCCCCCCAATGGATGCCCCACCCACGATGGACTGTGCGGAGAGCGTGCCGTGGGCGACCTGCAGCGTCACGGTCAGGTTGCTTGAGCCTGCGTCCACATCGGCAATGCTCAGGCCGCTTATGCTCTTGGGGGTTCCGGCCGGCGTGGTTTGTGGACCGGGCAGGGTATTGACCGGGGCGTCGTTCACCGGGGTGATGTCGAGGCTGGCACTGCCGGACGTGCTCAGCGCGCCGTCGCTGACCGTGTAGCTGAAGCTGACGGAGCTGTCATCGTTGGGGGCCGGTGTGTAGTTCCAGGTGCCGTTGCCATTGCTGACCAGAGAGCCGCCACCCGAGGTGATCTGCAGGTTGCTGGCAGTCAGACCGGCGCTGTCGACATCCTGCGCGCCCGCCAGCAACTGGAGCTGGGTGATCAGGCGGGTCCCGCTGTCCTCGGCGATGGCGGCGAGGGTTACCGGAATGGTGGTGGGTGCGTCGTTGGTGCCCTTGATGGTCACCGTGACACTGGTTTCGGTGCCGTCGTCGCTGAACACCTGGAAGGTGTCGGTGAGGCTGTCATCGACATTCAGTTCGTCGAAGGCCGAGTCGGCGACGTAGGTCCAGACACCATTGGCGGCGATGCTGAACTTGCCGTAGTCGCCGGCGACGTTGCTCTGCGCCTCAAAGGTCTCCGGGCTGTCGACGTCACTGATGGACAGGGTGCCGCCAGTGCTCAGCGGGAGATTGGATTCATCCAGTTCGACGCTGGCGGAACTCAGCACCGCGGCATCGTTGGTGCCGGTGATGGTCACCGTGACACTGGTTTCAGTGCCGTCGGCGCTGAACATCTGGAAGGTGTCGGTGAGGCTGTCGTCGACATTCAGTTCATCGAAGGCCGAGTTGGCGACGTAGGTCCAGGCACCGTTGGCGGCGATGCTGAACTTGCCGTAGTCGCCTTCGACGTTGGTCTGCGGAATGAAGGTCGCCGGGCTGTCGACGTCGCTGATGCTCAGGGTGCCGCCAGTGCTCAGCGGGAGATTGGTTTCATCCAGCTCGACGCTGGCCGAGCTCAGCAGCGCAGCATCGTTGGTGCCGGTGATGGTCACCGTGACACTGGTTTCGGTGCCGTCGTTGCTGAACACCTGGAAGGTGTCGGTGACGCTGTCATCGACATTCAGTTCGTCGAACGCCGAATTGGCGGTGTAGGTCCAGACGCCGTTGGCGGCGATGCTGAACTTGCCGTAGTCGCCCTCGACGTTGCTCTGCGCCTCGAAGGTCTCCGGGCTGTCGACGTCACTGATGGACAGGGTGCCGCCAGTGCTCAGCGGGAGATTGGATTCATCCAGCTCGACGCTGGCCGAACTCAGCACCGCAGCATCGTTGGTACCGGCGATGGTCACCGTGACACTGGTTTCAGTGCCGTCAGCGCTGAACACCTGGAAGGTGTCGGTGAGGCTGTCGTCGACATTCAGTTCGTCGAACGCCGAGTTGGCGGTGTAGGTCCAGACGCCGTTGGCGTCGATGCTGAACTTGCCGTAGTCGCCTTCGACGTTGCTCTGCACCTCGAAGGTCTCCGGGCTGTCGACGTCGCTGATGCTCAGGGTGCCGCCAGTGCTCAGCGGGAGATTGGTTTCATTCAGATTGACGATGGCCGAGCTCAGCACCGCGGCATCGTTGGTGCCGGTTATGGTCACCGTGACGCTGGTTTCGGTGCCGTCGGCGCTGAACACCTGGAAGGTATCGGTGAGGCTGTCGTCGACATTCAGTTCGTCGAACGCCGAGTTGGCGACGTAGGTCCAGACGCCGTTGGCGGCGATGCTGAACTTGCCGTAGTCGCCCTCGACGTTGCTCTGCGCCTCGAAGGTCGCCGGGCTGTCGATGTCGCTGATGCTCAAGGTGCCGCCGGTGCTCAGCGGGAGATTGGTTTCATCCAATTCGACGCTGGCCGAACTCAGCACCGCAGCATCGTTGGTGCCGGTGATGGTCACCGTGACGCTGGTTTCGGTGCCGTCGGCACTGAACACCTGGAAGGTGTCGGTGAGGCTGTCATCGACATTCAGTTCGTTGAAGGCCGAGTTGGCGACGTAGGTCCAGGCACCGTTGGCGTCGATGCTGAACTTGCCGTAGTCGCCCTCGACGTTGGTCTGCGGAATGAAGGTCTCCGGGCTGTCGACGTCGCTGATGCTCAGGGTGCCGCCGGTGCTCAGCGGGAGATTGGTTTCATCCAGCTCGACGCTGGCCGAGCTCAGCACCGCGGCATCGTTGGTGCCCTTGATGGTCACCTTGACACTGGTTTCGGTGCCATCGGCGCTGAACACCTGGAAGGTGTCGGTGCGGCTGTCACCGACATTCAGTTCGTCGAAGGCCGAATTGGCGGTATAGGTCCAGGCGCCGCCAGCAGTGATGCTGAAGTGCCCGTAGGTCCCGGCAGTGTCGGCCTGAGCCATGAAGGTCGCCGGGCTGTCGACGTCGCTGATGGTCAAGGTTCCGCCGGTGCTCAGGGGGGCATCGGTTTCATTCAGATTGACGATGGCCGAACCCAGCACGGCAGCATCGTTGGTGCCCTTGATGGTCACCTTGACGCTGGTTTCGGTGCCGTCGGCGCTGAAGACCTTGAAGGTCTCACTGCGACTGTCGCCGAGGTTCAGTTCGTCGAACGCCGAGTTGGCGGTGTAGGTCCAGACGCCGCCAGCGGTGATGCTGAAGTGCCCGTAGGTCCCGGCGGTGTTGGCCTGAGCCATGAAGGTTGCCGGGCTGTCGATGTCGCTGATGCTCAGGGTGCCGCCGGTGCTCAGCGGGAGATTGGATTCATACAGCTCGACGTTGGCCGAACCCAGCACGGCGGCATCGTTCACACCCTCGAGCTGCACCGTCGCAGTGGCCCAGCTGAGGGTGCCGTTACCCATGCGGATGGCGTAGGTGAAACTGTCGGTCAGCAGCTCGCCGGCCCCCAGGCTTCGATAGGCATCGCTGTTGAAAATCGCGCTGGCGTCGTAGAAGACCTTGACCGCCCCACCCAGCGGGTCTTCGGCAATCCAGATCCGTGCGCCATAAGCACTCGTGCTCAGGATGGCATGGGTCAGGAGGTCGGCCTGGATCTCCGCACGGGTTGCAGTGCTGCCATCGTCGTGCACGCCATCGGCCAGCGAGTAGAGGGTCTTGGCCTTGCCGCCCAGGTCATTCGCCATGACGTCCAGGCAGATGTAGTTGGAACCGGTCCGCACCAGGTCGTCGTAGATGAAGCTGTCGCCTTTGGCCTGGGGAGTGTTGCCGAAGGAGATGGGGGAGATGGCCATGCTGGGTTCCTTGCATTGAGTTTGTTGGACGTATGGGCTTTACCGGGGCCGGGCGACAGCGCCGGGTGGCCCATGGAAGTCTGCGGCGGACCGCTGCGGCAGGCGCGCACGAAGCCCGAAGGCAGCGCGCAGGAATCTGCGAGCACCCATGCAAGGGACTCCTGAATTGAGTAAGGGACCGTGAAGAAGAAGGGCACCGACTACAGCGACGGCCAAAGCACTGATGTCAGTTTGATATTCGTTTAGGAGGGGGCCGAGCCTCTGTAAAGGAACGGCCTGGGGCGAGGTGTACTGACGGTCAAAATCACGACGAACGGCGAATTGGAGTCAGGAATTTGACTGACGGTGTGATGACGGCCCGCTCGCGGAGTACGGTGACTTGTAGTGAAACCCGGATGGGACGACCATCTGCCCCTTGATTCGGCCCTGCCCTGGAGAAGACATGGCCCGGCACCCGCAGGTCGACCCGGTATCCGCCAGGATGGCGTGGATAGGGTCTGGCCGCCCCTGGCGCGTCCTGCGCCGGCCCTCGTTGCTGATACCGCTGCTGATGCTGGCGCTGCTCTGGTCGGCCGACCGCCTGTTCCCGTTGCCCCTGCCGGACGACGATCTGGCGCGGGTGGTACTGGCCGAAGACGGCACGCCGCTCTGGCGCTTCGCTGATGCCGAGGGCGTCTGGCGCTACCCGATCAGCCAGGACGAGGTGTCGCCCTTTTACCTTGAGGCGCTGCTGACCTATGAAGACCGCTGGTTCTACCAACACCCCGGTGTAAATCCCCTGGCCCTGGCGCGCGCGGCCTGGCTCAACCTCACGGGCGGGCGTGTGCTTTCCGGTGGCAGCACGCTGTCGATGCAAGTGGCACGGCTGCTTGATCCGCACTCGCGCACCTTCGCCGGCAAGCTGCGCCAGCTGTGGCGCACCGCGCAGCTGGAGTGGCATCTGTCCAAGGACGAGATCCTCGCGCTCTACCTCAACCGCGCGCCCTTCGGCGGCACCTTGCAAGGCGTGGCGGCGGCCAGCTGGGCCTACCTCGGCAAACCGCCATCCCAACTGACCCGCGCCGAGGCTGCGCTATTGGCGGTGCTGCCCCAGGCGCCCAGCCGGCTGCGCCCGGATCGCCACCCCGAACGTGCCCAGTCGGCGCGTGACAAGGTGCTGCGGCGCCTGGCGCAGTTCCAGGTGTGGCCGGACGGCGCTGTGAAGGAGGCCATGGAAGAACCGGTGTTACTGGCGCCACGGCAGGAGCCCAGCCTTGCGCCGCTGCTGGCAAGGCGACTGAACACCGCGGGCAGCCCGCCGCTGATCCGCACCACCCTCGATGCCGCCTTGCAGCGGCGACTGGAAGACCTGTTGCTGGGCTGGCGTGCGCGCCTGCCGGAACGCACCTCGGCGGCCATCCTGGTGGTGGAGCACCAGACCATGGCTGTGCGGGCCTACCTGGGCTCCGTGGATATCGCCGACGAGCGCCGCTTCGGCCACGTGGACATGGTCCAGTCGTTGCGCTCCCCCGGCTCAACGCTCAAGCCGTTCCTCTATGGCATGGCCCTGGACGCCGGGCTGATCCACTCCGAATCCCTGCTACAGGACGTGCCGCGACGCTACGGTGACTACCGCCCCGGTAACTTCGCCGCGGGCTTCATCGGCCCGGTGTCCGCCAGCGAGGCGCTGGGCATGTCGCTTAACCTGCCGGCGGTACAGCTGCTGGAGGCATACGGGCCGAAGCGTTTTGCCGGCGAGCTGCGCAATGTCGGCGTGCCGCTGGTGCTGCCGGCGGCCAGCGAGCCGAACCTGGCACTGATCCTCGGCGGCGCCGGCAGCAAGCTGGAAGAGTTGGTCAGCGGCTATAGCGCCTTCGCTCGTCAGGGGCGCGTCGCTCACCTGCGGCTACAACCCCAGGATGCACTGCAGGAACGCCGCCTGCTGTCGCCCGGTGCCGCCTGGATCATCCGCCGCATCCTCGCCGGCCAGGCGCGACCGGACCGCGACCCACGCGCGCGGCTGACGCAGCGCCCGGTGCTGGCCTGGAAGACCGGCACCAGCTACGGCTTCCGCGACGCCTGGGCGATTGGCGTCGGCCCGCGCTACCTGATCGGCATCTGGATCGGCCGCCCCGACGGCACACCGGTGCCTGGCCAGTTCGGCCTGGCGTCGGCTGCCCCGTTGCTGTTGCAGGTGCATGACCTGCTGGTGAACCGCGATACCCAGCGCGGCATTGCCCAGCCGGTGGACCCACAACCCCCTGAAGTCGGCGTCGCTGCCATCTGCTGGCCCCTTGGCCAGCCCATGGCCAAGGGTGATCCGAACTGTCGCCGCCAGCGCTTCGCCTGGACCCTGGAAGGCACCACACCGCCTACGTTGCTGGCCGCCGACCAGCCACTTGGACTGGGGCTGCGCCAATCCCTCTGGGTGGACGCAGGGGGACGCCAGGTGGCCGCCGGTTGCAGCGGCGCCCAGGCTCGCGAATACGTGCTCTGGCCGGCGCCCCTGGAGCCCTGGCTGCCGCGCCGCGAACGGCGGGCAACGCGCCTGCCGGCGGTGGCCCCGGTCTGTCCGCCACCACTGCCGCCAGCCGCCGCACCGCTGTCGATCGTTGGCGTTCGCGAAGGCGACCAGCTGCGTCGCCCGTCGGGCAGCGCCGGGCCATTGCGCCTCCAGCTCTCCACTCTCGGTGGCAGCGGCAGGCGCTGGTGGTTCCTCGACGGTACGCCCCTGACCGCCACAGGGCCGGATGAGAGCTTCAACCAGGAGTTTCTGCGCAGCGGCCGGCACCAACTGAGCGTGCTGGACGAAGCCGGGCAAACCGCTCGTCTGGAGTTTGCCGTCACGGACTGACCGCTCGTTCAAGTTTTCGCTGACGCGCGCCGATAAATCTTGTTGGCAAAGAATGGGAATATTGTCGAACAATTTGTATACAATCTCCCGCCCCTCGTCTCGCCTCCAACAAGCACTCCAAGGAGACAACTCCATGCGCCTCTGGCAACGCAGTATTCAGTGGCAGCTGATCCTCAGCATGGGTGCAGCCCTGCTCGCCGGCATCCTCATCGTCATTGGCATCTATTCGGTGTTGATGAACCGCCTGACCGAACGTTTCCTGCTGGATGAAGCCTTGCCGGCCCGCGTACAGGCGATCGGCAACTCCCTGGAGCGCACGCTGGCCGCCCCCATTACCGCCAACGCCGGCATCGCCGAGAACGCATTGGTGCAGGACTGGCTGGCCGAAGGCGAAGAGCCGGCCCGCGCCGAGGCCTTTGCCCGCTACCTGGAAGGCGTACGCGCCCAGCAGAACGCCACCACCACCTCCATCGCGGTGCTGGACAGCGGTCACTACTACACGGGCCAAGGTCTGGCGCGCACCATTTCCCGCAGCCAGCCGGAGAACCAGTGGTTCTACAAGCTGGTGGACAGCGACCGGAATCGGGTGCTGGAAATCGATATCGACAAGGGCACCCGCCTGCCAACCCTGTTCATCAACCAGCGCATCAGCCGCAATGGCAAGACGCTCGGTGTTTCCGGCCTGGGCTACAGCCTGCAGTCCATGTCCGAGATGATCCGCGACTTCCGCTTCGGTGAGCGCGGCCGCGTCTTCCTGATGGACAGCGAAGGCGACATCAAGGTGCACCCCGACGCCGCCCTGAATGGCAGCGCCCGCCTGACCGACGTTTTCGGTGCCGATTCGGCGGCGCAACTGCTGGCGGCTGGCGGCAAGGCCATTCGCTTCAACCGCGATGGCGAGGATTACCTGGCCCTGGCCCGTCCCCTGGAAAGCCTCGGCTGGCAACTGGTGAGCGAAGTGCCTGAGGCGGAAATCTATGCCGAAGCGCGCAAGGCCATGTGGACCAGCAGCTTCGCCGGGTTCGGTGTGCTCGCCCTCTGCCTGCTCTTGGTGGTGGTGCTGGCGCGCGGCTTGGTACGGCCCATTCGCCAGGTCACCGCGGCGCTGGTGGAAATCGGTGGCGGGGGTGGCGATCTCACCCGTCGCCTGGACGAGTCCCGTGCCGATGAACTGGGCGACCTCGCCCGCGGCTTCAACCGCTTCCTGGAAAGCCAGCGCAGCCTGATCGGCGAAGTGCTCGACACCAGCCAGCGCCTGCACAAGGTGGTGGGTCAGGTGGCCCAGGTGGTGGACAACACCGCGACTCGCTCCGGCCAGCAGCAGGAAATGACCGACATGGTCGCCACCGCTGTGCATGAGATGGGTCTCACCGTGCAGGAGATTGCCCGCAACGCCGGCACCGCCGCCCAGGCTTCGCAGCAAGCCCGCGACGAGTCCTTGCAGGCGCGCCAGGTGGTGGGCGAGTCCGTCGGGCACATCGAGAAGATGTCCAACGAAATCGGTGTCGCCGCCTCGGCGGTGAGCGAGCTGGCCAGCCAGGTTGCCTCCATCGACCAGGTGCTGGCGGTGATCCGTGGTATCTCCGAACAGACCAACCTGCTGGCGCTGAACGCCGCTATCGAAGCCGCGCGTGCCGGCGAAATGGGACGAGGCTTCGCCGTGGTCGCCGATGAGGTGCGTACCCTGGCCAGCCGAACCCAGGCCTCCACCGATGAAATCCAGCAGATGATCCAGCGCCTCAAGCACGGCGCCGACACCGCAGTGCATTCCATGCACGCAGGCCAGGCGGCGACCGGCACCGGGGTCGAGGCCAGCCAGCGCACCGGCACCTCCCTGGGCGCCATCACCGATCAGGTGGAGCGCATCAGCGACATGAACCACCAGGTCGCGGCGGCCACCGAGGAGCAGTCGTCGGTGACCGAGGAAATCAACCGCAACGTCCAGGGCATCGCCGACCTGGCCCACGCGACTGCCAGCGAAGTGCGCGGCTGCCGCGAGGAATGCCAGACCTTGAGCCGCCTGGCCGGAGACCTGGCGCAGCAGGTGGGTAAGTTCAGGTTGTGAGCAGGAGATGGGCAGCCCTTTGGGCTGCCCAGCGATTGAAATCGCCCCCACAGGGATCATGGCTCCAGTGAAACTCGGAGCTACGGGTAGGGTGCGCCATGCGCACCAATTACGGAATCAGCCCCGCTGCAATGCACCGGTGCGCGCGGCGCACCCTACCGGGAATGCCTACGCCGACAAGCTCAGCCGTCGGCCATCTCCAACCTGTCCCGCCCCAGCGCCTTCGCGCGGTACAGCGCGTCGTCCACGCGTTTGAAGAAGGCTTCCGCACTGCCGCCGTCGCGCTCGTCGAAGCAGCCGAGGCCCAGGCTCGTGGTCACCGGCAAGTGCTGACCGTCAAGCTGAAAGCCGCGATTGGCCAGGTCCTCGCGGAACTGCTCGGCCAGGTGACGGGCCTGTTCCATGCTGGTATCCGGCATCAGTACGCCGAACTCCTCACCGCCCAGGCGCAGCAGCGCATCGCTGTCGCGGCGGAAGAATTCGCGCATGCGCTCGCCGAACGCGCGCAGGCAGGCATCGCCCACGCTGTGGCCGTGTTCGTCGTTGATCCGCTTGAAGAAGTCGATGTCCATCAGCAGCAACGACAGCTCACTGCCGTGGCGTTGGGCGCTGGCGCACATGGCCGGGAACAGGTTGTTGAACTGGTAGCGGTTGCCCAGTTGGGTCAGGACGTCGGTGCGGCTCAGGGTGTCCAGGCGCTGGCGCTGCTCCAGCAGCTGCAACTCCAGGGCGAGCATGGTGCCGTATTCACGGTGGCTGCGATTCAGCGCCAGCAGCAGGTAACTGAGGTAGAAGGCGAGGGTGACCAGCTCTGCACGTGTCCCTTCTGGAGAGACGCCCAGCACCACCAGGCCCGGCAGGTACAGCAGCAGGATGGCGATGATCGCGCGGCGCCGACGCATGGCGAAGTTGAAGGCCATTGCGGTGCTGAAGGCGATGGTGGCCAGGGTGCCGATCAGGCTCGAGGGGCGGAATTCGGGCGCCAGCAACACCCACGCGTGGGCCAGTCCCCAGCCGATGGACGACACCAGGATCACGCCCCAATGCCGGTCCAGCCAGCGCTGCAATTCGGGTTCGCTGCCCCCTACCGGAGGTTGGTGCAGCAAGCGCGCTGCCAGCATCAGGGCGAAGAAGCCGCTTCCAAGCAACCCCACGCCAAAGTGTTCCATCGGCGCTGCACTGAACAGCCAGCAGAGCAGCCAGGCCAGGAGGTAGTAGACGCCGCCGAGTCTCGTACGTGTGCGGGTGTCCTGCACTTCACGCCAGAGTCTGAATCGCTCTGGAGAATGAGGTAGATCGGCATCGGTCATCTTTTTGTGATCACAGATACAGCAGAGGTCGGCTGAGCTTAGCCGTTCTGCCACAGCATTGACATCAGATTGATATCGCTGCCGTTTATCCCCGACGAATGAGCCAGACGCCGCCTACGATCAGCGCCAGACCGGCCAGTTTGCCGATGCTGATGGGGGCCTCGCGGAAGCCGGCCCAGCCGAAGTGATCCAGTGTCAGTGCCATGCTCAACTGCCCAGCCAGCACCAGTGTCATGAACAGCAGCGCACCGATACGTGGGCCGGCAAAGGCGGCGGTGGCGATGAACACGGCACCCAGCAGGCCGCCACTCCACTGCCACCAGCTCACACCCTTGAGCGCATCGAAGGTCGGCAATTCGCGCTGGATCAGTACCACCGTGAGCAGGGCCAGGGTGCCCACCACGAAGGACACCAGGGCAGCGCTCATGACGCTGGAAATCTGTTTGGCCAACTGGCCATTGATACCGGCCTGCAGGGGCAGGAAGGCACCGGCGACGAAGGGCAGGGCGAGCAGCCACCAGGCCTTGGGCATGGGGATCTCCGGGAGGAAGTCGAGGGGCGCCTAGTATGCCCGAGGCGCTCTTTTGTGAGCGTACTGGTTGCTGTCCGAGGGTCCACCTGAGCGTTGAAGCCCGCGTCCAGGGCACCCATCTGGCAATACCCCCGAACCTGACTAACCTTTCAAGAGGTACGCCTGGCATGCACCGGGTACCGCCTGCCTGATAAGGGAGAGCACGATGGACATGAACCGTCGACAGTTCTTCAAGGTCTGTGCTGTGGGCCTTGGAGGATCGAGCCTGGCGGCTCTGGGGGTCGCCCCCCCGGCAGCCTTCGCCGACCAGGTACGTCATTTCAAACTGGCGCGCACCATCGAGACGCGCAACACCTGCCCTTACTGCTCGGTCGGCTGTGGCCTGATCATGTACAGCCAGGGCGATGCCGCGAAGAACGTCGCGCAGAACATCATCCATATCGAAGGCGACGCGGATCACCCGGTGAACCGCGGCACCCTCTGCCCGAAAGGCGCGGGCCTGCTGGATTTCGTCCACAGCCCCAACCGCCTCAAGTACCCTGAGATTCGCGAGCCCGGCTCCAGCGAATGGAAGCGCATCGAGTGGGATGACGCCCTCGACCGCATCGCCAAGCTGATGAAGGCCGACCGCGACGCCAACTTCGTCACGCAGAACGCCCAGGGCCAGACCGTGAATCGCTGGCTGAGCACGGGCTTTCTTGCTGCGTCGGCTTCTTCCAACGAAGCGGGCTACATCACCCACAAGGTGGTGCGTTCCCTGGGCATGCTGGGGTTCGATAACCAAGCGCGTGTCTGACATGGCCCGACGGTGGCAGGTCTTGCCCCGACGTTTGGCCGAGGAGCCATGACGAACCACTGGACCGACATCAAGAATGCCGATCTGGTGCTGATCATGGGCGGCAACGCCGCCGAAGCCCACCCCTGTGGATTCAAATGGGTCACCGAAGCCAAGGCGCACAACAACGCCCGGCTGATTGTGGTCGACCCGCGCTTTACCCGTTCGGCCGCCGTCGCCGACTACTACGCGCCGATCCGCACGGGGACCGATATCGCCTTCCTCGGCGGCTTGATCAACTACCTGATCACCCAGGACAAGATCCAGCACGAGTACGTGCGCAACTACACCGACGCACCCTTCATCGTGAACGACGGCTTCACCTTCCAGGACGGCCTGTTCAGCGGTTACGACGAAGCCAAGCGCGCCTACCCCGACAAGTCCACCTGGAGCTACGCCAAGGGCGAGGACGGCTACGTCCGTTCCGACATGACCCTGCAGGACCCGCGCTGCGTGTTCCAGTTGATGAAGCAGCACTACAGCCGCTACACGCCGGACCTGGTCAGCAGCATCTGCGGCACGCCGAAGGAACAGCTGGAGAAAGTCTGGGCCCAGGTGGCGGAGACCTCCGATCCCCGCAAAACCATGACCATCATGTATGCCCTGGGCTGGACCCAGCACTCGGTGGGCTCGCAGATGATCCGCACGGGCGCCATGGTGCAGCTGCTGCTGGGCAACATCGGCATGCCTGGCGGTGGCATGAACGCCCTGCGCGGCCACTCCAACATCCAGGGCCTGACCGACCTTGGCCTGCTCTCCAACTCCCTGCCGGGTTACCTGACCCTGCCGGCCGACGCCGAGCAGGACTACGCCGCCTACATCGACAAGCGCGCGACCAAGCCCGTGCGGCCGGGGCAGATGTCCTACTGGCAGAACTACGGCAAGTTCCACGTCAGCCTGATGAAGTCCTGGTTCGGCAAGTCGGCCACCGTCGAGAACAACTGGTGCTACGACTGGCTGCCCAAGCTCGATGTACCGGCCTACGACGTGCTGCGCTACTTCGACCTGATGTATCAGGGCAAGGTGAACGGCTACTTCTGCCAGGGTTTCAACCCCATCGGATCGTTCCCCAACAAGGCCAAGGTCACCGACAGTCTCAGCAAGCTGAAGTACCTGGTGGTCATGGACCCGCTGGCCACCGAGACCTCGGAGTTCTGGCGTAACGCCGGCGAATTCAACGACGTCGACACCGCCAGCATCCAGACCACGGTGTTCCGCCTGCCGGTCACCTGCTTCGCGGAGGAAGACGGTTCGCTGGTCAATAGCGGGCGCTGGCTGCAGTGGCACTGGAAGGGCGCCGAGCCACCCGGCCAGGCACGCACCGATATCGCCATCATGGGCGGCCTGTTCCATCGCCTGCGGGCGGCGTACGCAAAAGAGGGCGGCGCTTTCCCCGATCCGATCCTGGGCCTGGACTGGAACTACCTGCGTCCGGACGAGCCGGGGCCCGATGAAATCGCCCGCGAGTTCAATGGCAAGGCCCTCGCCGACCTCACCGATCCGGCAACCGGCGCGGTGCTGCTCAAGGCCGGCGAGCAAGTGCCCGGATTCGCCGTGCTGAAGGACGACGGCACCACCGCCAGCGGCTGCTGGATCTTCGCCGGCAGCTGGACTGCCGCAGGCAACCAGATGGCCCGTCGCGACAACGCCGACCCGTACGGCATGGGCCAGACGCTGGGCTGGGCGTGGGCCTGGCCGGCAAACCGGCGCATCCTCTACAACCGCGCCTCGGCCGACCCGTCCGGCAAACCGTGGAACCCGGACAAGAAGCGCCTGGTGTGGTGGAACGGCAAGGCCTGGACCGGCACCGATGTGCCCGACTACAAGGCCGATCTCGCGCCGGAAGCCGGCATGAGCCCGTTCATCATGAACCCCGAAGGCGTGGCGCGTTTCTTCGCCCTCGACAAGATGAACGAGGGCCCGTTCCCCGAGCACTACGAGCCCTTCGAAACCCCGATCGGCCGCAACCCGCTGCACCCGGACAACGCCAAGGTCACCAGCAACCCGGCGGCGCGAGTGTTCAAGGGTGACTGGGAGATGTTCGGCAAGGCGGACCAGTTCCCCATCGCCGCCACCACCTATCGCCTCACCGAGCACTTCCACTTCTGGACCAAGCACTGCCGGTTGAATGCGATCACCCAGCCCGAGCAGTTCGTGGAAATCAGCGAAGCCCTGGCCAAGGAACTGGGCATCGTCGCCGGCGACCGGGTCAAGGTCTCCTCCAACCGCGGCTTCATCAAGGCCGTGGCGGTGGTGACCAAGCGCCTGAAGCCACTGACCGTCGACGGCAAGACCGTGCACCAGGTCGGCATCCCGCTGCACTGGGGCTTCTCCGGCGTGGCCAAGCCCGGCTACATCACCAACACGCTTACGCCCTTCGTGGGTGACGGCAACACTCAGACGCCGGAATTCAAGTCGTTCCTGGTCAAAGTGGAAAAGGCATGAGGAGCTGAGCCATGGCATCACAAGACATCATCGCCCGCTCCGCCACCACGACACCCATGCCGTCCGTTCGCGAGATGGACGAAGTGGCGAAGCTCATCGACGTATCCAAATGCATCGGCTGCAAGGCCTGCCAGGTGGCCTGTTCGGAGTGGAACGACCTGCGCGACGAGGTCGGCCAGAACCACGGCACCTACGACAACCCGGCGGACCTCAGCGCCAACACCTGGACCCTGATGCGCTTCACCGAGCACGAGAACGAGGCGGGCAATCTGGAGTGGCTGATCCGCAAGGACGGCTGCATGCATTGCGACGACCCCGGCTGCCTGGCGGCCTGCCCGAGCCCGGGCGCCATCGTGAAGTACGCCAACGGCATCGTCGACTTCAACCAGGACAAGTGCATCGGCTGCGGCTACTGCATCACCGGCTGCCCCTTCAACATCCCGCGCATCTCGCAAAAGGACCACAAGGCCTACAAGTGCACCTTGTGTTCGGACCGCGTGTCCGTAGGGCTGGAGCCGGCCTGCGTGAAGACCTGCCCGACCGGAGCCATCGTCTTCGGCACCAAGGAAGACATGAAGGAGCACGCCGCCGAGCGCATCGTTGACCTCAAGTCCCGTGGCTTCGAGAACGCCGGGCTGTATGACCCGCAGGGGGTCGGCGGCACCCACGTCATGTACGTGTTGCACCACGCCGACCAGCCGTCGCTCTACGCCGGCCTGCCGAACGACCCGGCCATCAGCCCCATGGTCAGCCTGTGGAAAGGCGTGACCAAACCCCTGGCTCTGCTGGGGATGGGCGTTGTGGCGCTGTTCGGTTTCTTCCACTACGTGCGGGTCGGCCCAAACAAGGTGGAGGAAGACGAAGCCCCGCGCGGTGATCCGGCGGTGCACAAGGTCGACCCGTCGGTGCACAGCTTCGATCCCAAGGCACCGAGTTGATGTGCTTTTTTACTCCCTCTCCCTCTGGGAGAGGGGCGGGGTGAGGGAAGCCTGCCCCGAGCATGGAGCCCAACATGAACAAAGACATCGAACGCTACACCCCCTCCGAGCGCAGCAATCACTGGGCGGTGGCCATCCTGTTCTTCCTCGCCGGGTTGTCCGGCCTGGCGTTGTTCCATCCGGCGCTGTTCTGGCTCACCAACCTGTTCGGCGGCGGCCCCTGGACACGCATCCTGCACCCCTTCCTCGGCGTTGCCATGTTCCTCTTCTTCATCTGGCTGGCCATGCGCTTCGCCCACCACAACCGCTGGGAAAAGTCCGATAGCCAATGGCTGAAACAGTGGAAAGACGTGGTGAATAACCGCGAGGAGCGGTTGCCGGACGTGGGGCGCTACAACGCCGGGCAGAAGCTGCTGTTCTGGGTGCTGCTGCTCAGCATGCTGGTGCTGCTGGCCACGGGCGTGGTGATCTGGCGGCAGTACTTCAGCCATCTGTTCGGCATCGAACTCATCCGCCTCGCCGCCCTGCTGCATGCCCTCGCGGCCTGGGTGCTTATCTGCAGCATCATCGTCCACATCTACGCCGGTATCTGGATCAAGGGCTCCATCAGCGCGATGCTCCACGGCTGGGTCAGCAGCGGCTGGGCCCGCAAGCACCACAGGGGCTGGTACAAGGATTTGGCCAAGGGCGAAGACAGCAAGCGCTGAGGCCGATCGGGTAGGGTGCGCCGTGCGCACCGGCGGTTTGACCGGGTGCCGAAGCTGGCCCGGAAGTCGGTGCGCACGGCGCACCCTACGGTCCAGACCGGGCTAAAGAGGTCGACGTTGTGCTCGGTGGTGGATTCGCCCCCACGTTCTAAGGAACGTGGATGTTTACTCGCGAAAGGTTCGTAGGGTGGGTTGAGCGCAGCGATACCCATCGATTGGGCGCAAACGACAGGTAACGCATGGCTCAACCCAACCTACACATACGTCATCGGTGCCCATCAACAAGGAGTCCTGCGTGACAGTCGAGATACTCGAGCCCGGCCAGATCGAAGCCGCCGCCAACATCCCGCCCTTTCTCCACCTGCCTGGGCCCGACCTGTTCCGCATTCGCGCAGCACGCCTGCGCCAGCTCGCCGAAGGTCATCCGCTTGCCGGCTACCTGCTGCTGGTGGCTGCACTCTGCGATGCGCAGCAACAGGTGCTGGACCATCCGCCGCCACTTCCCGGCCCGGCTCCCGAAGCCGTGGCGCGCAGTCTCGAACACGGCATGCCGCCCATTGCCTACGAAGCGCTGGTACGCGCCGATGGCTGGCTCGCCGCCCTCGATGCCCTGCTGGCGCGCTTCCCTGCACCGGCCAACGCGGCCGTCGCCGATGCCTTGCGACAGCTGGGCGAGGCCGATACCGCCCAGCGCAAGACCTGGGGCGTTGGCCTGCTCAGCGGCCAGTTCGACCTGCTGCCACCGGCCATCGCGCCCTTTGTCGGCGCTGCCCTGCAAATCGCCTTCAGCCATTGGCTGCTGGCCCTGCCCGAAGGCGCGATTGTCGAGAACGAGGCCAAGGTCCTTTGCCCGGCCTGCGGTTCGCCGCCGGTCAGCGGCATGATTCGTCATCGTGGCAAGCACAACGGTCTGCGCTACCTGGCGTGTTCGCTGTGCTCGTGCGAATGGCACTACGTGCGCCTCAAATGCAGCCATTGCCAGGAGAGCAAACACCTCGCTCACCTCTCCCTCGAACGCGAGGGCGTGAAGAGCGAGCAGGCGCCCATCCGCGCCGAGACCTGCCCAAGCTGCCAGGGTTACCTCAAACAGTGCTACCTGGAGTTCGATGCCGAGGCCGAATCCCAGGCCGACGACCTAGCCAGTCTCGACCTCGATGTGCGCCTGAGCGAAGAAGGTTATCTGCGCCGCGCCCCCAACCTCCTGTTGGCCCCCGGATCGGAATAAACACCTAGACTCAAGACGGACCCAATGCCCCCGCGCTAAGGAATGCCAATGTCGGCCGCTCGCTTGCCCTCTGTCGACCGCCTGCTGCGCAGCCCGGCCTGCGCTCCACTGCAACAGCGCTACGGCCGCGAGGCCCTCCTCAAGACCCTGCGTGACCTGCTCGACGAATTGCGCGAGCCGGCGCGACATGGCCAGCTCGCCGCTATCGAACTGACTGATGCGGTGCTTGCCGGCCGCGCGGGCGAGCGCCTTGCCGCAACCCATTCCAGCCAGGTGCGGCGGGTGTTCAACCTCACCGGCACCGTGCTGCACACCAATCTCGGTCGCGCCCTGCTGCCGGATGAAGCCATCGAAGCCATCACCCTTGCCGCCCGCTACCCGCTCAATCTTGAGTTCGACCTCGCCAGCGGCAAGCGCGGCGACCGCGACGACCTCATCACCGGCCTGGTCCGCGAGCTGACCGGCGCCGAAGCGGTCACCGTGGTCAACAACAACGCCGCAGCAGTGCTGCTGGCGCTGAACAGCCTGGGCGCGCGCAAGGAAGGAGTGATTTCCCGAGGCGAGCTAATCGAGATCGGCGGCGCCTTTCGCATTCCCGACATCATGGCCCGTGCCGGCGTGAAGCTCGTCGAAGTGGGCACCACCAACCGTACCCACGCCAAGGACTACCAGGCCGTCATCAACCCGCGCACCGGCCTGCTGATGCGGGTGCACACCAGCAACTACAGCGTGCAGGGCTTCACCGCCAGCGTACCCACGGCGCAGCTGGCGGCCATCGCCCACGCCCATGGCTTGCCGCTGCTGGAAGACCTCGGCAGCGGCACACTGGTGGACCTCACTCGCTGGGGCCTGCCCAAGGAACCCACCGTGCAGGAGGCCCTGCGCGACGGCGCCGACATCGTCACCTTCAGTGGCGACAAATTGCTGGGTGGACCCCAGGCGGGGCTGATCCTAGGCAGCAAGGAGCTGATCGGCCGGATCAAGAAGAACCCACTCAAGCGCGCCCTGCGCGTGGACAAACTGACCCTTGCCGCGCTGGAGGCCGTGCTCGGCCTGTATCGCGACCCGGAACGCCTCGCCGAACGCCTCACCACCTTGCGTCTGCTCAGTCGCCCGCAGCAGGACATCCAGGCACAGGCCGAACGCCTTGTGCCACCGTTGGCGGCGCAACTTGGCGCCGGCTGGCTGGTGAGCGCGGCACCGGCACTCGGCATGATCGGAAGTGGCGCGCAGCCGGTGGCACGCCTGCCCAGCGCAGCCCTCTGCCTGCGCCCGCAACAGCCCAAACGCCTACGCGGCCGGGCCCTGCGCTTGCTGGAAGAAAACCTGCGTACCTTGCCCATTCCGGTGATCGGCCGTCTCGACGATGACGCCCTTTGGCTCGACCTGCGCCAACTCGACGACGAACCCGCCTTCCTCGCGCAACTGCCGCAATTGCAGGGGGCCGTTGAGTGATAGTCGGCACCGCAGGCCATATCGACCATGGCAAGACCGCGCTGCTGAAGGCCCTCACCGGCCTGGAGGGCGACCGACGCCCGGCTGAGCGCGAGCGCGGCATCACCATCGACCTCGGCTACCTACATGCGGACCTGGGTGACGGTCAGCCCACCGCCTTCATCGACGTGCCAGGTCACGAACGCTTCATCCACAACATGCTGGCCGGTGCCTGCGGTATCGACCTGTTGCTGCTGGTCGTGGCCGCCGACGACGGCGTGATGCCGCAGACCCGCGAACACCTTGCCATCGCCGAGTTGCTGGGGGTTCGCAGGGCCGTTGTCGCGCTGACCAAGCTCGACCGCGTTGATGCCAGGCGCGTGGACCAGGTACGCGCTGAAGTCACTGCGCTGTTGGCGCCGGGGCCACTGGCGGACGCGGAAGTCTTTCCTGTGGACAGCCTCAGCGGCAAAGGCATCGACGCCCTTCGCCAGGCGCTTCTGGCGGAAGCCGCGCTCCGCACTGAAGGCGGCACGGATGGGTACTTCCGTCTGCCGATCGACCGCGCCTTCAGCGTTTCCGGTGCGGGTGTGGTGGTCACCGGCACTGCCTTTGCCGGGCAGGTGAAAGTGGGCGATGAACTGGTCCTCAGCCCCTCAGGCAGGACGGTGCGCGTGCGCGGTTTGCACGCACGCAATCAGCAAGTCGAAGAGGCCCAGGCGGGGCAACGCGTGGCCCTCAACATCACAGGCGACCGCCTGAGCCTGGACCAGATTCATCGGGGCGATTGGTTGCTGGCTCCAGCCTTGCTGGCGCCCACCACGCGGGTGGACATCGATCTGCGCCTGCTACCCAGCGAGCCCCATGACCTCGCCCACTGGACGCCGGTGCACATTCACCTCGGTGCTCAGGATGTGACCGGGCGCGTGGCCTTACTGGAAGGAGAGCGCCTGCCACCTGGCCGTCGCACCGTCGCCCAGTTGCTGCTGAATGCCCCTGCCCATGCGGTGCACGGCGACCGTCTGGTGCTGCGCGACCAGTCGGCCCAGCGAACCCTCGGCGGCGGCCGCGTACTTGATCCCTTCGCGCCTGCGCGCAATCGCCGTACGCCGGAGCGATTGGCGCAACTGCAAGCGCTGCGCGGCGAAGGTCTGGAAACCGCCTTGCCCGCCCTCCTTGGCACGGCCAGCAACGGCCTCGATCCGCATTTGCTGGAGCGGCAATTCAACCGTCCCCGCGCCGGCTGGGCGCTACCTACCGAGGCGGTAGAAATCACCACCCGTATCGGTCAGCGGCTGTTCGCCAGGGAACGCTGGCAGGCACTGGAACAGCAACTGCTAGAGGGCCTGGCACGCTTCCACGCCGAACTCCCCGACGAACTCGGCCCCGACCGCGACCGCTTGCGCCGTTACGCACTCTCCGGACTGGAAAGGCCCGTCTTCATCGCCCTGCTGGAACAGCACCTGAGCGCGGGCATGGTCCAATCCAGCGGGCCATGGCTGCATCTGCCCGATCATCAGGTCCAACTGAACGATGCCGACGAAGCCTTGCGCCAACGCATCTGGCCGCTCCTGGAGGCCGGCCGATACGACCCGCCCTGGGTTCGCGACCTGGCCAAGGAGCTGGGAGTAGAGGAGGGCGCCATGCGCCTGCTGCAACGCAAACTCGCCCGCCTCGGCCTGCAGCACCAGGTGGTCAAGGACCTGTTCTACCTTGATACGACCATCCACCAACTGGCTACACTGGCTCGGCAACTGCAGGACGAACACGGCACCATCAAAGCCGCCGCCTGGCGCGACCGCCTCGCCATCGGCCGTAAGCGCAGCATCCAGCTACTCGAATACTTCGACCGCATCGGCTACACCCGCCGCATCGGCGACCAACGCAAGATCAGGGAAGACTCCGCACTGGCCCAAGCGCCCAGCCCCTGATCACAAGTTATGGAAGGCAAGCACGCCCGGTGGCGTGGCCGGGCTTCAAACCCGGTGGGGGACGGCAGCCGTTCCTGGGTGAGTTCGACTCTCACTGCCTTCCGCCAATCCCCTCTCTGAAAGTCCCGTCTTGCGGGCGATGGATTTATTTTTCGTCGCTCTGCATCCAGGCCGGGATATCGCTCGTCCCATTCAGTACCCGCCACACATCGATGTGATCGTCACGCTCGATGTAGAAGACCAGGTAGGGATAGCGCTTCAGCATCCAGGAACGCAGTCCCGGCAGATCGAGTTCGTGGGCGTATCGCGATGAGCCCGACTCGGGATGCCGGCTGATGTGCTTGTAGCTCCGCTCCAGGGCGTCGATGAAACCAAGTGCGGCTTGCTCGGCTCCTTCGCTCAGGTAGTGGCTGATGGCCTCGTCGATGTCCTGGTTGGCCAGTGCCCGGGGGATGATGGGCTTGGCCTTCATGCCTTGGCGTTCCGTACCCGGTTGCGCAGGGCCTCGAAGTAGTTGTCATCAGCCGGGGCGGCGGGAGCGGACGCGGCGCCTTCCAGAAGCAGGTGGCGCAGACGCTGGCGGTCCTGGTCCTTGCGGATCAGTTCGCGGACATACTCGCTACTGGTGCCGTAGCCGCGCTGGCTGACCTGCTCGTCGACGAAGCTCTTGAGGGCGTCGGGCAGGGAGATGTTCATGGTGCTCATGGGACCTCACCTTTTGGCAAAATTTGCCAAAGCATGTTAGCACCGGTTGCAGATTCACTTTTAATACCGATCGTCCCGTCCCATGGTGTACCCACCAAACATCTACCCCTCGTTCTGGTCGATATGGAAAAGCACATACGGATAACGCTTGAGCTTTTCAGGAGCGAAATTTGGCCCTCGGTTTTTTTCTTGAGTTTCCGTGGCTTGCGCCCGCTTCTTAGTGTCGATCCTGACATTTAGACAGACGGTCAGTCCGCTTGTGCGCGTGGTTCTTGCAGGCTTGCGTCGTGCTCATCACTATTCAATGCAGTTCTCTCGCAGTTGCTTCAAGGGGAGCGGGCAGCCGGTAGTTTGCTGCTCATTCAGTTGAACGTACCGCAATGACACAGGTATCACCGCTCAAGGCAGCGCCTCTGAGAAGGCGCACTGAAGCAAGCGATTATCAGGAGTTGACATGACTATCCGATTCGCATTCGGCAGCGCGCTGGTCCTTATGGCGAGCGTGGCATTTGCTGGGCCTCCCGCAGCCAAGAAAGACAGCGATAACTATTACCTGAACTGGCAGGAACGTAACGGCGCCATCGCGCTGGATACTGTGTGCAGCAAGAACGAGAAAGGCACCAAGCAGTTCCGCAATTGCCAACAGCATGCCCAGGTAATCTTCCGCAACTCCTGCACCAAGGCGAAGGACCCGGCCAGCAAGTGGTGCGTTGCGCAGACCCAATACAAACCCTGAGTTCGTCTCGATCACGGAGGAAGGCATCAACTTCCTCCGTACCTCTCTCGAAGCCTCGATTTGCGAGGCTTTTCTCTGCTCTTTTCCTGCGTTCTGGACCGTTGGGTCGAGAGGCATGGCTGCCTCCAAACGCCCGCTTATAGTGGATAAGTGAGCAACGGCGCTTCTCACCGTGGGAGGCCAGCGATGAATGCAGCAAGGTATCTGGCACTGATCACTGCCGTTTTCGGACTGTGCGCGTGCGCGGGCCCGGCAGGCGACGCCAAAAAAGAGTTGCTCGAAGTCAGATTGAACGCCACGCCGAAGAACGCCGGGCGTATCGCTCAGGCGACGCTGGTGCCGCGGGGCGATGAAACGAGCATTTCGTTTGTGATCAGCGGCGTACCGTCCTTCACGACTCGCCCCGTCCGCCTTTACACCTTCATCTATCCGGGAAGTTGCGCGCATCCGGGGGCATCGCCCGCCTATGAGTTGAACAATACGGTAACCACCGAGCGCCATTTCCGCGGTGACGTCTGGCGGATGTCGAAGTCCGCGCCTGTTCCATTCTCGGCGTTACGCGCAGGCGATTACTCACTCGTACTGCGGACGACGCCCGCAGATGGCAACTACGACATTTTCTGTGGGGATATCCGGTAAGGAACTGGCAAGCCCACTTCACAAATGAACGGTGTGGCTCCGGGAGCGAACTCTTTCGCGAATGAATTCGCTCCCACAAGGCGGCGGCTATTCGCAGAGTTTCCCGCTCTTGGCTTCCGGCATCAGCGCCATGTATTGCTTGCCGCTCATGTGCACCAGTTCGTCATGGCGGCCGGATTCGAAGTAGATGTCCGGTTGTTCCGCCAGGGATTGGTCGATGAGGGTGTCGAGGCCGAACAGGTTACCCACGGCGGGGATGGCGCCGGTTTCGCAATTGGCGAAGCGTTTGCCGAAGTCCCGTTCGCGCACCAGGCGCCAATGGCGGTGGGTGAGTTTGTGGACCTTTTCCAGGTCGACATGACGTGACGCGGGCACGACGGCCATCATCCAGTGGCCCTGGAAGTCGTCGAGTATTACCGGTTTGGCCATTTGCTGCGGCGGCACGCCGGCGCGGCGGGCGGCTTCGCGGGTGGTCATGGATGCGGTGTGATTGAGCACGTCGAAGCGTGTCTTGTGCTGCATGAGGCTGCTTTGCAGCTGGGTGATCATGGTCATGGGACACCTCCTGCCAGGCGGCGGTTCATCGCTCCCGATAAGCCTGCGTAGCCGGCACTCGAGGAGGAGCCTCCCGCTCCCCACCCGGCATCGGTGTTTGCCGGTGCCATGTGGATAAGTTTAGTGAGGGGCTGGGCTGTCGGACCTAAAGGCGCCGATCGGTTCAGGGCAGGTCGCGGCGCATGGCCAGTCGGTTGCGCAAACGGGCTCAATCCGTGAGGGCTTTGTCCATCTGCACCAGGGCGACGCGCCGGCCGTCCGCGGCGAGACGTTCGACGATGGCGCGTGGCTGGTAGCCGAGCCGGGTGTAGAGAAGCAGGCCGCCAGCATTGGCGTTGAAGCAGGAGACCTTCATCAGCCTGGCCTTGTACTGCTCGCGGGCCTGGCGCTCCATGACGCCGATCAGGTACTGGGCGACGCCATGGCCGCGTGCCCAGAGCGCCACCATCATGTTGCCGAGGGCGCAGAACTCGCCGTGCTGCCATTGGTAGAAGTTGGCGAAACCGGCGACTTTGCCGTCCAGCAGGGCGACGGTACTCCCGCGACGCTCGGCCATGGCAGCGGCGAGTTGGCCGACGGTGAGGGGCCAACTGGCCTTGGGGTAGGCGAAGAACAGTTCGTCCGCATCCTGGGGGAAGCGGACGATATCGTGGAGGTCTTCGACGCTGGCGGGGCGGTACTGCAGTTGGGGATTAACAGCGGGCATGAGGTCCTCAGTGCGGCGGGTATTGGGCGATCACCTTGGCGACCGTTTCGCGGATGGCGGCTTCACGTTCAGCCGGAGTCGGCGGCGAGTTTTTCATGATCTGTTCTGCACTTCCGCGCCAGACCAGCTTGCCGTCCTTGGTGTCGTACAGGTCCACCTGGATGGTGGCGACCTTGTAGGTGTACACGCGGGTTTCGGTGTAGGCCGGTCCACCCCAGTAACCTCCCCAATAGCCGCCCCAGTAGCCGCCGTAGTTGTAGCTGCTCTGCTGTTGGCGCTCATCGACTATCAGCCAGGATTGGACATCCAGGTCGGCCTTGCCGCTGGTGGCCGGGCGCAGGCCGCGCTGGTCGAGCTGCTGGCCGACGGCGTCGCGGATGCGCTGTTCGGTGAGGTCACTCTTGATGCGCGGGTCGTCGGGGCTGTACTGCAGGGCGGGCTCTTTCCAGCTCCAACTGCGGTACGCGCCGAAATCGCGAGAGCTGTCGTAATCGCGGTTGACGTTGTAGTTCTGGCAGGCGGCCAGGAGCACGACGGTGGAAAGGAGTAGCGTGAGGCGGGTCATGATCGGATCTCCTCTGCCGGAATCATTATCGAAACGCAAGGCAAGACAGTCGGCAAGGGGAATTTGAGGGCGCTCTATCCCGAGGCTTTCACTCAATTCGGCGGATAGTCGTCCAGGGCTTCCTTCACCGCTTCGCGCAGCGCGGCCACGCCGTCGGAGCGGCTGCCGTTGGCGTAGGTTTCGCCGCTGCCACTCCACACCGGCTGGTTGTCGCGGGCGTCATAGAACTCCAGGTAGACCACGGCCACCTGTTCCTCATAGGTGCGCACGACCGGCACGGTGGCCCATGCCCCGTACTGGTCGCGCCACGGGCCGCTGCCGTAGTAGGCGCCGCCATAATCGTCGTACTGCCGCAGGCGCCGTTCGTAGCGCAGGCTGGCGCTGACCTTGAGATCGGCCTGGCCGGGATTGCGTGCCTGGCGCAGGCCGTGCTGGTCGAGGCCGGAGTTGACCATGTCCGCCATCTGCTCGGGCGTCGCCCAGTTGTTGCCGGCGGGAAGCTGGCCATCGAGCCAGGTCCAGCTGCGGTAGCGGCCGAAGTCGCGCGGCGCGGCGGGGTAGGCGCTGCTGTCGAAGGTGGTTGCCGCGCCCGGCGGGGCGGGAGGCAGCGGGCGAGACTCGGCCTTGTACGGGTTCTGGCTCTGGCAGGCGGACAGCAACAAGGCAAATGCGAGCAGCGCGGGCTGTTTCATGGGGCCTCCGTTCAAACCTGCTCACGATTTCGTGAGCTAGCGAAGAGCAAGGCGCAACGACCAACGGGAGTAACAGCCGCAGGCTGGCCCGAAGGGAGAGCGCCAGCGAATCAAATGGCTGAGGAAGCGGAGTTTACGGATGTAAATGAGCATTCCGAAGCCATTTTCAACGCAGCTATTCCGACGCGCAGCTAATTGTGAGCTGGTTTTCAGAGTGGGCGGCAAATCCAGTGCAGGTAGCGACCTAATCCCGAATAGCTGGGGTGTCGGCGGTAGGCCAGTTCCATTTCCAGCAGGTCCACCAGTTCGGCCTTGGCCTGGAACTCCTGGGGCATGTAGTCGTGGAACACACGCACGCCGCTCTGGTTTTCGACTTTCCAGTGGCCTTCGAGTTGTGTCGCCAGGTCACGCGGGTCCAGCGGCTGCTGCGGGGTCAGGCTTTGTCCTTCGCCGGCGAACTTGTGTTTGCGCAGCTTGCGGAAGTGCCCCTTGAGCAGGTTGCGGTAGATCAGCGCGTCCTTGTTGTAGAAGGCCAGCGACAGCATCCCATCCTTGGCGGTGAGCTGATGCAGCACGGGCAGGATGGCGTGCGGGTCGGCCAGCCATTCCAGCACGGCGTGGCAGAGCACCAGGTCATAGGGCTCGGTGAGCTGGCCGAGCAGCTCCTGCCAGGGCGCCTGGATGAAGGTGGCAGCCTGGCCGGCCTCGGCAAAGCGCTGGCGGGCGCCTTCGAGCATGGGTTCGGCCGGCTCTGCGAGGGTGACCTGGTGGCCGCGCTCGGCCAGCCAGAGCGCCATGTGGCCCAGACCGGCACCCACATCGAGCACGCGCAACGGGCGGTCGGGCAGGACTTCAGCGAGGTCGGCCTGCAGCACGGCGAGGCGGATGGCGCCCTTGGCACCGCCGTAGATCTTTTCGGCGAAGCGCGTCGCCAGTTCATCGAAGTGACGGTCGCTCATGTGAAGCGCCTTTCGCTGTCGGCCAGCTTGGCACGGACCACGGCGTCCATGTCCAGGCCGAGTTCGGCGCAGAGCAACAGGAGGTAGAGCACGATATCGCCCACTTCCTGGCCGGCGTGGGCGAGTTTTTCGGGGGGCAGCTGGCGTGACTGGTCTTCGCTCAGCCACTGGAAGATTTCCACCAGCTCGGCCATTTCCACGCTGGCGGCCATGGCCAGGTTCTTCGGACTGTGGAATTGCCGCCAGTCGTTGTTATCGCGGATGGCATGCAGGCGGGCGGTGATTTCGTCGAGGTTCATGGGGCTCTCCTTGAGCCGCCTATGGTCCCGCTGGCCGCCCGGCCGCGCAAGGGTTATCCCTGCGGGCGCCAGCTTCCCGCCATATGCGGAATGTCGCCCTTGCCGAGCAACGCGAGTTGGCCTTCGGCGGCCGGCGCGCTGGCCAGCAGGGTGACTTCGGCCGGCAGGAGAACGGGCTTCTGGAAACGTACTTCCAACTCGTAACCGGCGCTGGGCAGGTGGATTTCCAGCGCAGCCAGGCAACGAGCCTTGTTCCACAGCCCATGGGCGATGGCGCGGGGGAAACCGAACAGCCTGGCGGTGGCGGCCGAAAGGTGGATGGGGTTGTAGTCGCCGGCCACGCGGGCATAGCGCCGGCCGATGTCGGCAGCGGCGTACCACTGGTCCAGGTGCGTCAGCGGCAGGCTTTCCTGGGGAGTGCGTGGTTCGGGCGTGCCGGGCAGGCGCAGGCCGCGGAAGAGGATGCGGCTGTCGCCCTCCCAGACCAGGCCGAGCTGGTCTTCCAGGCGGGTGATCAGGCTGAAGGTGGCACCTTTCTCGTGGGGCTGGAGATCGCTTACCTGCACGCTGGCCACGAAGGGCCCCAGGCCACCCAGGGCGCGCAACACGCGGATACGGTTTTCCAGGTGCACCAGACCCAGCAGCGGGAAGGGGAAGCGCGGGTCGGTGAGCAGGCGCATCTGCAGCGGGAAAGCGAGGACGTGCGGGTAGGTCGCCGGCATCAGCCCCTTGTCGCTGAAGCCGCAGACGGCGCGATAGCGCGCCAGATGACCAGGGTCGACGCTCACCTGGCAGCGCACGCCCAGCTCGGGCAGGGCCTTGCCGCGCATGCCACGGCGCACGGCTGCGCGGGCGAACAGGCCGGGAAGGGCGGGAGGTGCGGAAAGGTCGAGCCAGTCGGTGGCCATGCGTGATCTCCTCAAGGCGAATGGGGCTCAGCATAGTCAGCGGATTGTGTCGCACATTGGCCGGCCGTCCCGGGAGTGCGGCAGGGCAGTCAATCGCGGCCTTGAGCGGGGATGAAAAAGCCGAATAAGATGGCCGCGCCTCGCAGACAATAAGAATTCTCCGAAAATGATGCGTGATCTGACCGACGATGTGGCGCTGATGCGCCCGGTGATCGACGCCCTGCGTGCCAGCGGCACCGACCCGGACAAGGTTCTGGTGCGCGTCGGCCTGCCGCCAGGCGGACTGCCCGCGGGTCGCTTTCCCCATGCTGCGCAAACCCAGTTCTGGAAGGCTGCCGCCGCCGAGTGCGGTGAGGAGCACGTCGGCCTCTACCTGGCGGGTCATTTGCCGGCCTTCCACGGGCTGCTGCTGGAGTACCTGTTCCTCTCCAGCGGCACCTTCGGCGAGGGGCTGCGGCATGCCCTGCGCTATGTGCGCCTGCTCTCCGACACCCTGAGCGCCCATCTGGAAGTCGAAGATGATCGCGCCGTGCTCTCCCTCGGCCGGCACGCGGGTAGCAACCGGCACTTCCCGGAGATGCTCGCGGGTGCGGTGATCCGACTTTTCCATGCCCTGACCGATGGGCAGTTCAAACCCCACGAAGTGCAACTGATGCACGCCGAGGGCGCCCCCGCCGAGCGTTACCACTCGGTCTATGGCTGCCCGGCGAGGCTGGGGGCTGATCGCTACGCGCTGATCTTCGATGCCGAAGTGCTGGACAAACCCTCGCGCCACGCTGCGCCGGACCTCCTGCGCATGCACGAATCCCTGGCCCGTCGCCAACTGGCGGAGGTGGAACGCCTGGACCTCGTGCGTCAGGTGCGCGAGTTGATCGGCGAACTGCTGGTGGATGGCGGCGCGACCCTGGAGCAGGTCGCCGCACGCCTGAACATGCCGGCCCGCCGCCTGCGGGAAAGGCTGGCCACGGCCGGGGTGCGATTCAACGACCTGGTCACCGACTACCGTTGCCGGCTGGCCAAGGAGCTGCTGCTGAAGACTGACGAGCGCATCGAGGTGATCGTCGAACGCACCGGCTTCTCCGAACCGAGCACCTTCTACCGGGCCTTCAAGCGTTGGGTCGGGGACACGCCGGTGGAGTTCCGTAGGAAGGGGAAGGGCGAGGGCTGAAACCTCGCACGTTTAGTCGGGATGAAATGCGCTTGTAGGAGCGAATTCATTCGCGAATGCAGGCCTGAAGTCTGCCCTGCTGGGTTTATTGGGGCGGCTTTGCCGCCCTTTCGCGAATGAATTCGCTCCCACCCGGTAGGGTGCGCCGTGCGCACCAGCGGTTTGACGGGGGACCCGGAGTCGATCCCTGAGTCGGTGCGCACAGCGCACCCTACGGTCCTGAATCGTCGCAAGGGGCCGGCCTCAAGCCCCCAACAGACTCTGCCCGCACACCCGCATCACCTGCCCGGTCAGGGCGCCTGAGCCCGGCTGGGCGAACCAGGCGACGGCTTCGGCCACGTCCTGGGGCAGGCCGCCTTGGCTCATCGAATTCATGCGGCGGCCCGCTTCGCGGATGGTCAGGGGAATGGCAGCGGTCATCTGGGTTTCGATGAAGCCGGGCGCCACGGCGTTGATGCTGATACTGCGTTTGGCCAGCAGCGGCGCCCAGTTCTGCGCCAGGCCGATCACGCCGGCCTTGCTCGTCGCGTAGTTGGTCTGGCCCATGTTGCCGGCAATTCCGCTGATGGAGGCGATCAGCACCACGCGGCCGTTGTCGTGCAGCTTGCCGGCGTCCAGCAGGGCCTGGGTGAGCACCTGCGGGGCACGCAGGTTGACGTTGAGCACCGAGTTCCAGAATTCGTCGCTCATCTTTGCGAGGGTCTTGTCGCGGGTGATGCCGGCGTTGTGCACCAGGATGTCCACACCTCCAGGCAGGGCTTCTACCAGTTGGCTGGCGGCATCTTCGGCAGTGATGTCCATGACGACGCTGTGGCCGCCCAGGCGTGCGGCCAGGCCGTCGAGGGCGTCCTTCGCCGGGGGCACGTCCAGCAGCACCACCTCGGCGCCGTCGCGGGCCAGGGTTTCCGCGATGGCGGCGCCGATGCCACGGGAGGCACCGGTCACCAGCGCGCGCTTGCCGGCCAGTGGGCGGGTCCAGTCGAGGACCTTCTCGGCGCAGGCTGTCAGGCGCAGTACCTGCCCTGAAATGTAGGCGCTCTTGGGTGAAAGGAAGAAACGCAGCGCGCCTTCGAGCTGGTCCTCCGCACCTGCGCCCACGTAGATCAGCTGGACGTTGCCGCCGCGGCGGATTTCCTTGCCGAGGGAACGGGTGAAACCCTCCAGGGAGCGTTGCACGCTGGCGGCGACCAGGTCCTCTGTCGCTTCGGGGGCGCGGGCCAGGACCACCACTTTCGGGCATTTACCCAGCCCCTTCATGGCCGGTTGGAAGAAGTTGCGCAGCTCGATCAGTTGCTCGAACCGGGTCAGCCCGCTGGCATCGAAGATCAGCGCCTTGAGTTTCGGGCTGTGCTCGGCCGTCCAGCGCGACAGGCCGAAACGTCCGTCTTCGTCGGCGAAATTCTGGTCCGTGAGTTTGTTCAGTACGCCGCTGGCCGCTTCGGCAAGCGCGCCCTGGCCACCAATCAGCAGGGCTCCGTCTACCGGCCGTGCCCGGCCTGCCATCCAGCGCTCCAGGCGAACCGGCGCCGGCAAGCCCAGGGCGCCCACCAGGCGCCGGCCAGTGTTGGAGTTGGCGAAGGCGAGGTAACGGTCGTTCATGGGGTAGCTCCTGCTGGTCAATCGAAAGTGGGCTCACTCTACGCAGACACGCGTTGAGCGCAATTGACCGCGCTGACCTGCCGAGCGGCGAGGCGGCCAATCCAGCCGTCTAGTCTTGTACCCGACACTGCAACCCGCAAACCCTCATCGCAAGGAGTCACCATGGCCCAGCTTCGCCGGGTCGCCATCGTCGGCGGCAACCGCATCCCCTTCGCCCGCTCCAACACCGTCTACGCCACGGCGAGCAACCAGGACATGCTGACCAGCGCCCTGGAGGGCCTGGTGGAACGCTTCAATCTGCACGGCGTGCGCGTGGGCGAATTCGCCGCCGGTGCGGTGCTCAAGCATTCCCGCGATTTCAACCTGGCCCGTGAATGCGTGCTGGGTTCGCGCCTGGCGCCGGAAACTCCGGCCTACGATATCCAGCAGGCCTGCGGCACTGGCCTGGAGGCTGCCATCCTGGTGGCCAACAAGATCGCCCTGGGCCAGATCGAATGCGGCATCGCCGGCGGGGTGGATACGACCTCCGACGCGCCCATCGGCGTACATGAGGAGCTGCGCAAGATCCTGCTGGAAGCCAACCGTGGCAAGACCACCGGCGACAAGATCAAGACGTTGCTGAAGGTGCGCCCGCGTCACCTGGCGCCGAACATCCCGCGTAACGGTGAGCCGCGCACCGGGCTATCCATGGGCGAACACTGCGAGCTGATGGCACAGACCTGGGCCATCCCCCGCGATGAGCAGGACCAGTTGGCCATCGCCAGTCACCAGAAACTCGCGGCGGCCTATGCCGAAGGCTGGCAGAACGACCTGATGAGCCCCTTCCGTGGCCTGAACCGCGACCAGAACCTGCGTCCCGACATTAATGCCGAAAAGCTGGCGGGCCTGAAACCGGTGTTCGAGCCCGGCCCGCGGGGCACCCTGACGGCGGCCAACTCGACGCCGCTGACCGACGGCGCCTCGGTGGTGCTGCTGGCCAGCGAAGAGTGGGCCAAGGCACGCGGGCTGCCGGTCCTGGCCTACTTCCGGGACGGCGAAGCGGCGGCGGTGGATTTCGTCAGCGGCGAGGAAGGCCTGTTGATGGCGCCGGTCTACGCAGTGCCGCGCCTGCTCGCGCGCAACAACCTCTGCCTGCAGGACTTCGATTACTACGAAATCCACGAAGCCTTTGCGGCCCAGGTGCTTTGCACCCTCAAGGCCTGGGAGGACGCCGACTACTGCAAGAGCCGTCTCGGCCTGGACAATCCGCTGGGGTCCATCGATCGCAGCAAGATGAACGTCAAGGGCAGCTCGCTCGCCGCCGGACACCCCTTCGCGGCTACCGGCGGGCGCATCGTCGCCAACCTGGCCAAGCTGCTTTCGGTGGCGGGCGAGGGGCGAGGACTCATCTCGATTTGCGCTGCAGGCGGCCAGGGTGTGACCGCGATCCTGGAAAAGTAATCCAATACCCGTGGCGGCAAGTCATCGCCGCCACGCGATGTAAGCAACTCCGTGATTTAGGGCGGCCCGCAATGTCGGGGCCGCCCTTTTTTTTGGTTCTTCGCGGATTTCCGGGGAGCCATGAAAAAAGAACGGCGATT
>NZ_BDMA01000022.1:0-29001 GCF_002003485.1 Metapseudomonas resinovorans | reverse complement strand
GCAGAACGGGCGCTTGCCCACTAGGGATCAAGACGGTATCTACGGGGCAGCTGCGCTGCCCATAGCGAATGAATTCGCCCCCACAACAAGCCTGCATTCCCTGGCACGTTCGTAGGGTGGATCACGCTTCATCGATCCACCGTCCGTGGCTCATCCGGACTCCATTGGTGGATGTTAAGAGCGACATCCACCCTACGGGGCAGCTGCGCTGCCCTTGGCGAATGAATTCGCCCCTACAAGAAGCAACCGTCCCTGCAACAAGAAAAAAAGCCCGCAAAGGAGTGGAACGGGCTGAGGTAAAGCGTGAAAAAAGGCGCTACTGCAGCGGCGAGAACTTTGCCGGCAGGTAGGCGGTGGAATGCATTTCGCGCAGTTGCGGCCCGGAGTTCTCCGGCGGCCAGACGCCGTCCTCCACTGCCCTCGTGCGCACGTCGAGGCGCTGTTCCAGGGTTGCGTAGGGCCAGATGTGCAGGTAACGCGGCGTGCGCCCGTCGGTGGCGTAGAAGGCCGCGTAGACCTGTGAATAACTTTCCGTGGTGCGCGGTCCGACGGCTTTCTTCCAGCCCTCCAGAGTGGGGGTCAGGCCGGAGGGAATCAGGTTGTATTCACGCAGTTCGTAGAAGGGCCCATGGGCACCCGATGCCAGGGGTTCGAGGAAGGGGAACAGCGTGTAGTTCTCCACCTTCATGTCGAGCATGAACTCTTCGATGCCAAACGCATCCCGCGCCAGCAGGAAGCGCTCGCGCTCGGTCTGCCGCGCGTTCTCGTCGCTGAAGCCACGCAGGACGGCGATCTGGTTCAGCGGTCCGATTTCCGATGCCCAGCAACCCACCAGGGTGCAGCCCGGCGCCGCCTCGGCCAGTGTCGATTCCAGGCGCGCCAGTGCCGCGGCCGGCGTGCGCACGCGCAGGGTGAAGGTGATGAGTTCGTAGAGTCGCATCGGAGTCTCGCTGCCAGGTTTGAAAAAGGGGCCGACCATCATCGGCCGGCCCCGTTGGCTCAGAACTTGAAGGTGTACGTCGTGATCAGGCGGTTCTCCTGATAGTCCGGACCCGAGGCATTGCCGTTGCCGTAGCGGGTCTTGACGTCGATGTTGCGCCACTCGAAACCGACGCCCTTGAGCGCGCCGCTCTGCACCACGTAGCTGAGGTAGAGGTTGCGTTCGCTCTCGACGTTCTGGTCCAGCGCGTTGTTGCCACGGTCGATGCCGGTGCCTCGCAGGTAACGGGTCATCAGCTTCAGACCAGGCACGCCGTAGGCGGCGAAGTCGAGGTCGTAGCGCAGCTGCCAGGAGCTTTCGTTGGGTTTCACGAAGCCGACGGTGGACCAGTTCACCAGGTACGGCTGCGGCGCATAGCCGTTGAGCGTCGGGAAGACACTCTCGCCGAGCATGCGCTGGTAGCCGACGCCAATGGCGTGGGCGCCCTTGCGCAGGGTGGTCATGGCGCCGTAGGAGTGGTTGTCGATATCGCCGTACAACGCCTTGCCGTCTTCGCTGTTGTCGAAGTAGCGCAGGTCGGTCTTCAGGCCGTAGCCGCCACCCAGGTCAGCGGTGTGGGTCGCGCCCAGGTAATGCTGCTGGTAGATGTCTTCCAGTTGGCCGTAGAAGTAGCTGGCGGTGAGGCTCGGGGTGAAGGCGTAGGTGGCGCCACCGAAGTTCAGGCCATCGCTGCGGCGTTTGATGTCCGGGCCATTGAACAGGTACATCTTCTCGCGGTTGGACGACTCACGGCTGCTGATCTCGGTGAAGCGTCCGCCGGTAAGCGTCAACCGGTCCACTTCACGGGATTCCAGCAGGAAGCCATGGAAGGTGGTGATCAGTTGGCGGGAGTCGTCATAGAAGGCCACCGGCAGCATCGGGCGATGCTCGCCGACCTTCAATTCGGTCTTGGAGTAACGCATCTTTCCGGTCAGAGCGGCGCGGCCATAGTCGCGCACCTGCTCACCCTTGCTGTCGTCGTAAGGAATGATGGTGTCCGGGCCGCGACCGCCACCACCATCCAGACGATAGGCATATTGCCCGGATACATCTAGACCGAACTGCAAAGTGCCTTCGGTATATCCGGAGATGGCGCGAAAATCGAAACCTTGAGTCCAACTTCCGATACGCGATTTCGGCGCATCATCCTGTTTGAAGTCACGATCGATATAGAAGTTACGCAGGCCAAGGCTGATTTGCCGATCCTTCACGAAGTCCGCCTGCGCGGACATCGGCATGAGCATCCCCATCAGGCCCGCGGCAGCTACGCCGCTGGCCAGCCAGCTTTTCTGAAACATGGAAGTGATCCTTTCTTACATGTGCATGCAAGGCACATCGAGTGGAAGCAGATTAATTAGCAAGAAGTCCAACTTCGGCAGTTAATCCACAGTGTTGTTTTTATAACCACTTACTGCAAAAAAGTTGTAGCAAGGCCCGCCACCCGAACATGTACGGGCGCCCTCGATTTCTAGTTATGGGTACATCTTCAGAACGGATGAAATACAACTTCATCCAATATTCCGGAATGACTCCGGAGTTCTTTTCGCCATCGCGCGTTGGGCTTCGCTTCGCTCTGCCCAACCTACGGGAGAGAGCACGCTTTGATAGGTTGTGGCTGAGCTACGCGAAGCCCAACAAGACAACCCCGAAACACCGGATCAGCAGGCCGAACGTGAGGCGTCGCCCAGGCGGTGGTAGGCGCGGTTGAAATACACCAGGCCTTCCTGGTTCTTGCCGTGACGAATGCCCAGCACCTCGCAGTAGAAGATGGTGTGCGAGCCCACTTCATGGGCCTGGGCGATGCGGCAATCGAAGCTCACCAGGGCGTCGTCCAGTAGCGGCGAGCCGCTTTCCAGGGTGCTCCAGCTGGCGCGGGCGAAGCGCTGTTCGGAGTCCAGCTCGCGGTTGGCGAACACACCCGAGATTTCCTTCAGCTCAGCGGACAGCACGTTCACGCTGAGCACACCGTTCTGCTTGAAATGACCGTTGGCGAACGAAGAGCGGTTCATGCACACCAGCAGCGTCGGCGGCTGGTCGGTGACGCTGCACACCGCGGAAGCGGTGAAGCCCCAGCGGCCCGCTGCGCCATCGGTGGTGATGACGGAAACGGCGCCGCCCAGCAGCGCCATGGCATTACGGAATCCATTGGTATCGACCATGGTCTTGCCCCTCTGCTGTCAGATGTCCAGTACCAGTTTGTTTGACTTGGCACGCGAGCAGCAGACCAGGATCTGGTCGTTGGCGGCCTTCTCTTCATCGGTCAGGTAGACGTCGCGGTGGTCCGGTTCGCCTTCCAGTACGTCGCACAGACACGTCCCGCAGACGCCCTGCTCGCAGGAAATCTCGATCTTGATGCCCACGCCGGCCAGGGCGTCGACAATGCTCTGGCCCTCGGCCACCTGCACGGTCTTGCCGCTGCGCGAGGCGACGACTTCGAAGCTGTCGCCGCTGGCGTCCACTTCCACCTGGAAGTACTCGCGGTGGATGTGATCGTCGGCGTACCCCGCCTTGCCAGCTTCGGCGATCACCCAGTCCATGAACCCGGCCGGGCCGCAGACATAGACGTGAACGTCGTCGGCCGGCTTACCCAGCACGGCGGGCAGGTCGAGCTTCTGCTCGGCGGCCTCGTCGTCGAAGTGGGTACGCACACGGGATGCGAAATCGGCGCTTTCCAGCTCGTCGAGGAAGGCGGTACGGCTGCGCGAGCGGCCGCAGTAGTGCAGTTCGAAGGCGCTGTCCTTCGCGGTCAGCTCGTGGGCCATTGCGATCATCGGGGTGATGCCGATGCCACCGCCGATGAGGATCGAACGGCTCGCGCCAGCAGCCAGCGGGAAGAGGTTGCGCGGCGCGCCGATGGCGACCTCGCTGCCTTCCTGCAGCAGTTCGTGGACGGCAATCGAACCACCACGGGAAGCCGGGTCGCGCAGCACGCCAAGGCGGTAGACCGAGGCATTGGCCGGGTCACCGCAAAGGGAGTACTGGCGCACCAGGCCGGATTTCAGGTGGATATCCACATGGGCACCGGCCTCGAACGCCGGCAGGGGTTTGCCCGACGGGTCGGCGAGGTCGAGGATGACTACACCCTCGCCCTGCTCAACCCGCTTGCGGACCACCAGATTCAACACTTGCTCACTCATACCGGCCTTCCCGCACCCTCATGGGTGCTGATTGTTCTCGATCGTTGTTACTTGCCGCACTGCACGCACGACACTGCTTTGTCTGGTTGCGCACTTAGCGCATGAACAGCCCACCGTTGACATCCCAGGTCGCCCCGGTGGTGAAGTAGGCCTCCGGGCGTGCCAGTTGCACGACCAGGTCACCGAGGAAGTCCGCATCGCCCAGGCGCTTGACCGGGATGTTGGCGAGCAGTCCTTCCATGCGTTCGGCCGGCACGGCTGCGCGCACCGCCGGGGATTCGATCGGACCCGGAGCGATGGCATTGACGGTGACGCCGCCCGCCGCCAGCTCCTTGGCGAAGATCTTGGTCAGGGTGACGATGGCACCCTTGGACGCGGCGTAGTGCGCACCCGTGGCGGTGCCGCCGTTCTGCCCGGCCAGGGACGCCATGTTGACGATGCGCCCGTAGCCGGCCGCCGCCATATGCGCACCGAACACCTGGCAGCCGACGAAGACGCTACGGGTGTTGAGGCTCAGGACGCGGTCGAACTCCTCGGGGCTGATCTGCATGACCGGGGTGGTCATGGTCATGGCGGCGTTGTTCACCACCACGTGCAGGGCGCCGAAGCGTTCCAGGGTCGCTGCCAGCGCCAGCTCGAAGTCGGCCTTGCTGGCCACGTCGAGTTTCAGCGCCAGACTGCGCTCGCCACTGGGGTCGAGCCTGTCCGCGGCGGCCTGGGCGCCTTCCAGCGACAGGTCGGTGATCACCACGGCGTAACCGGCTGCGAACAGGCGGCTGGCGATGGCGAGGCCGAGGCCTTGGGCGGCGCCGGTGACGAGTGCAATCTGGCTCATGGCGGCGCCCTTACAGGATGTAGCCGATACCGGCCAGGGTATCGGTGGAGTTGATCAGCTGGATCAGCTTGCGCTGGATCTTGAAGCACTCGCCTTCACGCTTGAGCTGGAAGGTGATGTCGGCGGTGTAGTGCTTGAGCACGTCCTTGCGGAACTCCCGCAGGTTCTGTGCGCAGCGCACGGTCACCACGCCGTCTTCCTCACCCAGCACGCGGAAGCGCGACAGGGCACGCACGGTGCGGGCGCGAGGGCTGGTGGAGATGGACTCGCCGCCGATCAGGCGCTGCACGCGCAGCTGACGCATGTGGTGGTCGTCGTAGGCGTAGTTCAGGGTGTTCTCGAAGTCGGTCTCGTTCGGATCGATCGGGATGATGTAGGTGCCCTTCTCGGTCCACAGGTTCAGCCAGGCGTCGAAGTCGCCGTGGTCGAGCATGTCCGCTTCCTGCCAGATGAATGCGCTGACGTGATTGAGCAATTCAAGGTTCATGGTTTTTCTCTCAAATAGTGCGTTTCGTGGCGACGCCATCCCTTGCCCCTCTCCCGCTGGCGGGAGAGAGGCGGATGAGGGTCAGACCGACATCATCTTTTTCCACTGCTGGTAGGCAGCGCGCATGCCGGTCTCGGCGCTCACGTCGCTGATCAGCCCGTCCTCGCTCGGCTTCTCGCCGGGCAGGCCGCGGTTGAGCATGATCCAGAGGTCGGTGCCCGCCTGGGCGCCCTTCTGCACGCGCTCCCAGGCCTCGGAATCGTCCGGAGTGCCGAAGCCCATGGGGCCCTGGAAGTGTTCGTGCAGGCGCAGACGGTAGCGGTTGGCCACGGCCGGGCCGCCGTCCATGGTGATCACCGCGTGGTGGATCTCGGTCTCGTTCACCGAGACCGGTTGCAGCACGCGGAAGAAGGCCATGGAACAGGCCACGTTGGGGAACAGGTTGAGGTTGAAGCCGGAACCGCCCACGGCGCGGACGATGCGGCGCACCTGCTGCTCCTCGATGCCTTCGCCGCGCAGCTCTTCGGCCAGAGCCTCGAAGCGCTCGGGGATCGGCTGGTCGAGGTTGGCTTCCAGGTCCACCAGCTCGGGGATCATCACCATCACGCTGTGGCCGTTGCCGAGGTCTTCGACGTAGCCCGGGCCCTTCACGAAGTCGAAGAGCTCCAGGGTCTGCTCGTCCACCGAGGACAGGAACGACTTGTGCACCAGCGGGAAGTGGTAGGCGTCGGTGGTGTTTTCCAGCTGGATCTTCCAGTTGCCAGGGAAGCGGAAACGGTGCTCACCGGAAACCTTCACGCCGTAACCGGCACCCTGCTTCATGAACAGGTCGATCCACTTCTTGGCTGGGCCGAGGAAGTCCACCAGCGGCTCGATGTCGTCCTTGAAGGTGGCGAAGATCATGCCGTTGTATTCCTCGACACGCAGGCTCACCAGCGGCAGCTCGCCCTTGTCCAGGCAGTCGGCGTAGCTCTCCGGGTGAGGCACGCCACGCAGGCTGCCGTCCAGGGCATAGCTCCAGCCGTGGTACGGGCAGACGAAGCTGTTGGCCTTGCCCTTCTTGTGTTCGCAAACGGTTGCGCCACGGTGACGGCAACGGTTGAGCAGCACGTGCACGTCCTTCTTGCGGTCGCGTACGACGATCACCGGCTGCTTGCCGATGTAGGTGCTCTTGTAGCTGCCGCCTTCCGGAATCTCGCTGGCGTGGGCCACCCAGATCCAGGTGCTGTAGAAGACCTTCTCCAGCTCTTCGTCGAAGATGCGGGCGTCGGTGTAGAGGGAGGTGTGCACGCGGTCGTGCAGCACCAGGTCGGCCGGCGAGCTGGCCAGGTTCACGGTTTCGATCAGGTTGGTCACGATCACTCCTCGTCGACGCAAGGCGCCGACTTACAAAATTTCTTGTTCGTTTTGCCCGCGTATTTCCTGGGCAAACTCGACTCTCGTAGGGTGGGCTTCAGCCCACCGTCAGGCCTCTACGTTTGTTACTCGCCGTTCTTGTCCGGAACCGGCAGGTGCGCGTCGCTGTTCCACGCCTCCACCGGACGGCTGAACAGGTTCTCGGTCTGGAAATGCGCCATGCGCCAGGTGCCCTCTTCCTCGCGGAACTTCACTGTCAGGCGCGCCGCATTGAGGTGCGAAGCGCCACTGGCGAAGGTCGAGGTCTGCAACATCACCCAGCTGCCGACCGCTTCCGCGCCTTCGACGCGAATCAGCTCGGAGCAGAGGAAGTGCACGTTCAGGGCGAAGTGCGCCGGCTCCACCATGTAGGTGGCGAACATGGCGCGGATCGCCTCACGGCCCTGGTAACCACCGAAGCTCTTGGCGTACTTGGCGCCCTTGCCCTCCCAGACGGCATCCAAGGTGAACAGACCCGCCAGTTCGTTCAGGGGCGTGCGGGCGTCCAGTGCGTCGCAGAGCGCCATGTAGCGGTTCATGCAGGCGCGCACGGCGTGTTCGCTTTCCAGCTGGCGCAGGCGTTGCTCAAGGGCTTCGGTCATGGCGGTCACGCGCGCTGGATGATCAGTTCGCGGCCGGTACGGGCCTCGACCTTGGCGTAGCGCCAGAGTTTGTAGGTGCCGTCGCCCACCGGGGTGGTGCGGAACAGGTTGCAGGCGGCGTGCACGGTTTCGATGTCCGGTACGTCGGCCAGCAGGTAGGTGGTCCAGGGGTAGCCGGTGCTTGGTCCGACCATGCTCTGGTCGTCGTCCATGTTGCCGAACACCGTCACGCCGGGCAGGTCGTGGATGCCATTCCACATCTCGCTGAAGGCGGCCCAGACCTGCAGTTGTTCCTCGCGCGGGGCGTCGAAGAAATTCTGGTTGATACCCATGCAGAAGAGGACGCGCAGGGCTTTCTTATCGCTCATCGAAATCACCGATCAGTCAGTTGGAATTCACAGGTAGCCGGGCAGCGGCTTGTTGCCGAAGAAGATCGCGCCGGCGTTCTGGTAGGTCATGTCGCCCATGAAGGCGTGCTGGGTGACCACCAGGGTGTCGTTGACGAAGCGCGACAACGGGTTGTCCCGGTACACGCCGGTCATGCCGGAGAGCATTTGCGCGGTACGCGCCACTTCGGCGGACACGCGGGTGGCGTGAGTGGAGGACAGGCGCAGCAGGTTGGTCTGCTCGACGCTCACCGGGTCGCCGGCCAGCAGGCTGGCCCAGGCGTTTTCCATCGCCTCGTAGAACCAGGCGCGGGCGGCGCGCAGTTCGGCTTCGGCCTTGGCCATCTGCATCTGCGCCAGCGGGCGGTCGGACAGGGCCGGGGCACCGGTGACGGAGAAACGACCAGTGGCCATGCCGGAGAGGTAATCCAGGGCGGCGCGGGCAACGCCCAGGCCCACCACCGAGAGCACCTGAGTGGCGAAGGACAGCGACGGGTAGCGGAACATCGGCTCGTCGAGGTTGGCCGGGCCACCGCGGACGAAGGTCCACTCTTCGGGCACGACAACGCCTTCGATCACCACGTCATGGCTGCCGGTGCCGATCAGGCCGATCACGTCCCAGGTTTCCTCGATCTTCACCTTCTCGCGCGGCATCACCGCCAGGCGCGGCAGGCCGACGGTGTCGCCGTTCTTCGGGCTGATGCCGACGCCGATCAGGTTGGCGCCCATGCAGCCACTGGAGAATTTCCAGCGCCCGTTCACTTCCAGCCCGCCCTCGACGAAGGCAGCCGGCTGCGGCGGGAAGATGCCACCGGCGAACACCACGTCCGGGCCGTTGGCGTAGACCTTTTCCAGGGTCGCCAGGGGCAGCGCCGCGAGGTACACCGGGTTCATGCCGAAGCTGGCAACCCAGCCGGCGGAACCGTCGGCGGCGGAGATGTCCTCCACCATCTGGCAGAACTCCATGGGCGAGCGCTGGTCGCCGCCGAAGCGGGTGGGCACCAGGGCACGGTAGACGCCAAGTTCCTTGAAGCGCTCGATGACGTCCTGGGAAATGAATTTCTGCCGGTCGAATTCCTCGCGCCGGGCACGCTCACGGATGTCGGCGAGCAGCGCCTGGAATCCTTCACTCGCGGTAATCGGGGTGGGGCGCTGGTAATCCAGCTCGCTTAGCGAAGACATGGGGCTCTCCTGGTGGGCTTCTTGGTTATTGTTCGAGGCGCCGCACGAGCTCGCGGGCGACTGCCAGCAGCAGTTCGTCCGCGCCCTTGGCGGCAACGAGTTGAAGGCCCACCGGCAGCTTCGAGGCGCCCTCGAAGGGAATGCTCAGTGCCGGGTGGCCAGTGAGGTTGAACGGCCGCACGAATGCGGTCATGCCGATGGCCGCGCGGGTGTCGGCGGCCTCCGTTACCAGGGCCGGGTAGTTCGGCATGGTCGGCAGAGCAAGGATCGGGTAACGCGCCAGAGCGGCATCCACCTCGGCGGTGAAGGCGGCGCGAATGGCTTCGGCCTCTTTCAGGTCGGCGTCGGTGGTCTTGCTGGCGGCCAGCAGGCGGGACGCGACATCGGCGCCCACCAGGCCGCTTTCCACCAGGTGACCGCAGGCGTTCCAGGTCTCCCGGTTGATGATGGCCAGGCCCGCGTCGTAGGCCGTCTGCATGCCCGGCAGCGGCGCCTTGAACAGTTCGAAATCGGACGCTTCCAGCACGGCATCCAGGGCGGCCTTCACCTCCGCATCGGCCTCGACCGGCACGACGCCGAGACGAATGCCGCTGACGGTGGGCAACACACCGAAGGAAGGATCGATGGCAGCCATGGCCTCGATCAGCAGATCGATCCTGGCGGCGAAGGGACCGACGCAATCCAGGGAGGTCTGTGCCGGCATCACACCGGCGCGGCTGATGCGGCCGAAAGTGGGCTTGAGGCCGAACACACCGCAGCACGCGGCGGGAATGCGTACCGAACCACCGGTATCGGTGCCCAAGGAAAAGTCGCAGAGACCGGCAGCGACGGCGGCAGCCGAACCACTGGAGGAACCACCGGGCACGCGGCCGGGATAACGCGGATTTTCCGCGGTGCCGGTCCAGGTGTTGAGGCCGGTGGTGCCGAAAGCCAGTTCATGCAGACTGGTCTTGCCGGTGATGCGGCAGCCGGCATCCAGCAGGGCCTGGACCACATCGGCATGGCGCACGGCGTCGGGCGTTTCTTCCAGCGCACGGCTGGAAGCGCGGGTCGGATGGCCGGCGATATCGATGGTGTCTTTCACCATCACGGTTCGCCCCGCGCCACCCAGCTCCAGCCTCTCGACCACTATCGTCATTTACATCACCCATTGGCGTTCTTGTTGGTGCTCGACTGCCCCGTCGGGGGTGTCGATTGCGTAAATCCAGAATCAAAAAAATTACGTGAAATGTCAATTGAATTATCACTGGAAAAGGAGTGTGTAGATTAGGTGCATTTTCACGTAACAAGGCACCACTTCCGTGCATTTATGTAACAGTCTGAAAATGGATATTTCACGCAAAAAAACATATAAAATTCTTTGTTTTCAATCAGATATAAATTAGATAAGAATTATTCACATCGCACACATCGAAATTCATCACGCGTAGCACCCTCTTCAAAGTGAGCGATTATCGAACGGAATATTTGAAATTTATTGCGGATTTTTTGGCGATAAATAAGAGATTTTTTAGCCTGAATAACCACAAGAATCAGCCAGGGAAGCGCCCTGCAAAAGACGCTGAAAAGCCGATTGCCACTGGCATGAAGTCGGTTTGCAGAAAGGTCCGAGGGGAGAGTCAGCAAGCACTGACTTGAGGGGAAAGCGGGAGGGCTCAAAGGGGCCTCCTCGGCGCTGCACCGGCATGGCGCAGGTTTTTCTGGCACGGGAGCTGCAATTTCACTTCCCGCCGAGCGGGATACCCGCCGGTAGCGCCACCAGGCGCCAGAACAACAAAAAGGCGGCAAGCCATCCGTGCATCGGTGTCCACAAGGACCTGGCGCTACCTGCGGATCGTTGCCTCTCGAATAGCCTTGCAACCCTCGGAGAACGTCATGTTCCTCAAACAAGCCGTGTCCACCTTGCTCCTCAGCGCCGCCATCCTGGCCAATGCCCAGGCCGACGTGAAAGTCGGTGTCATCACCTCCTCCACCGGTCCCCTCGCCCTGGTCGGGCTTCCCCAGAAGAACTCGACGCCGCTGCTACCTACCCAGGCCGGGGACCAGAAGGTCACGTACATCCCCCTGGATGACGGCAGCGATCCCACCGCCACCGTCAAGGCGCTGAAGAAGCTGATCAGCGAAGAAAACGTCGACGCGATCATCGGCCCAAGTGGTTCACCCAACGCCATGGGCGTCATCCAGTTCGTCGCCGAGGCCGGCGTGCCGCTGCTGGCGCCGGTGGGCACCGCGGCCGTGGTGCTGCCGATGAACGAGCAGAAGAAGTGGGTGTTCAAGACCACCCAGAACGATGACCTGATCGCCAAGGCCCTGGTGGACGACATGACCGCACGTGGCGTGAAGACCCTCGGCTTCATCGGCACCGCCGATCCTTACGGCGAGAACTGGTCCAAGGTGCTGGTCGCGCTGGCCGCCGAACACGGCATCAAGCTGGTGGCCAGCGAGCGCTTCCAGCGCCAGGACACCTCCGTCACCGGCCAGAGTCTGAAGGTGCTCGCCTCCCGCCCCGACGCCGTACTGGTAGCCGCTCCGGGCAGCGCCGCGGTACTGCCGCAGACCACCCTGTTCGACCAGGGCTATCGCGGCCAGATGTACCAGACCCACGGCGCTGCCCTGCCGGACTTCCTCAAGCTCGGCGGCAAGAAGGTCGAAGGCACCATCCTCGCCGCGAGCCTGATGCTGGTACTGGACGAGATCCCCGACAGCCATCCTTCCAAGCAGGTTGCCGGTGAGTATGTGGCCGCCTACGAAAAGCTGAACGGCAGCAAGCCGGCCACCTTTGGCGCCAATACCTACGACGCCGGCCTGTTGCTGCAGAAAGCCATCCCGCTGGCCGCCGCCAAGGCCGCACCGGGCACCCCGGAGTTCCGTGCTGCCCTGCGCGACGCGCTGGAGTCGAGCCACGAGCTGCCCGCCACCCAGGGCGTCTACAACATGACCCCGGAGGATCACAGCGGCTTCGACGAGCGCGGCCGTGAGCTGATCCAGGTGAAGAACGGCACCTGGACCCTGCTCAGCCGCAACTGAGCTTCAGGCATGGGCTCTCGTAGGGTGGACATCGCTTTTCATGTCCACCAGACGGAGCCCGGCCGAACGCCGAAGGTGGATGAAAAAAGCGTCATCCACCCTACGCACTGATCGTCTCGCGCCCCAATACCGCAACAAGAGTTCCCACCATGAATCTCCAGATAGCCCTGCTGCTCGGCCAGGACGGCATCACCAACGGCGCCATCTATGCGCTGCTGGCCCTGTCGCTCCTGCTGGTCTTCACCGTCACGCGCATCCTGCTGATCCCCCAGGGCGAGTTCGTTACCTACGGCGCCCTGGCCATGGCCAGCCTGCAGGCCGGTCAGCCCACTGCGCTGGTGTGGCTGCTGCTCGGCCTGACCTTGGCGGACTGCGCCATGGACCTGTTTGACGCGACCCGCGCCAGCCGCGGCTTCCGCTTCCCGAAACGGATAATTCCCAAGCTCGTCTATGCCCTGGCCATGGTCGGCCTGGTCCGCAACCTGCCACTGGCCGAACTGCCCATGGCGATCCAGGCACTGCTCACGCTGGCTCTGGTCGTACCTCTCGGCCCGCAGCTCTATCGCCTGGTGTTCCAGCCGATCGCCTCGGCGAGTTCGTTGGTGCTGCTGATCGTTTCCATTGCCGTGCACGTGGCCATGGTCGGTCTCGGCCTGCTGATGTTCGGCCCCGAAGGCGCGCGCACTGCGCCCTTCTCCGAGGCTGGCCTGACCCTCGGTCCCGTGACCTTCAACAGCCAGACCCTGTGGGTGATCGCCGTGTCCCTGGCACTGATCATCAGCCTGTTCCTGTTCTTCGAACGCAGCCTCTACGGCAAGGCCCTGCGCGCCACTGCGGTGAACCGCCTGGGCGCTCGGCTGATGGGCATCTCGCCGACCCTGGCGGGCAAGGCCACCTTCGCCCTGGCCACTTTCATCGGTGCGCTGTCGGGCATCCTCATCGCCCCCATCACCACCCTCTACTTCGACTCGGGCTTCGTCATCAGCCTCAAGGGTTTCGTCGGCGCCATCATCGGCGGTCTGGTGAGCTACCCGGTGGCCGCCCTCGGCGCGCTGGGCGTTGGCCTGATCGAGGCCTTTTCGATGTTCTGGGCCAGCACCTACAAGGAGATCATCGTCTTTACGCTGATCATCCCGTTCCTGCTCTGGCGCTCCCTCACCAGCCGTCACGTGGAGGACGATGAATGAAACCGCGCTACCTGATCCTCACCCTGGTGGCCGTGCTCGGCCTCGCGCCGCTGGTGCTGCCGCCCTACTACGTCACCCTGCTCAACTACATCGGCCTCTACACGCTGGTGGTCCTCGGCCTGGTGCTGCTCACCGGCGTCGGTGGCATGACCAGCTTCGGCCAGGCGGCTTTCGTCGGCCTCGGCGCCTACACCAGCGCCTACCTGACCACAGTTCAGGACCTGCCGGGCTGGCTGGCCTGGGCCAGTGCCTCACCCTGGCTGACCCTGCTGGTGGGCCTGGTGCTGACCGGTGCGGTGGCCCTGCTGCTGGGCGCCCTGACCCTCAAGCTCTCCGGGCACTACCTGCCGCTGGGCACCATCGCCTGGGGCCTGTCGCTCTACTACCTGTTCGGCACCCTGGAATCCCTCGGCGGCCACACCGGTGTCAGCGGCCTGCCGTCGATCTCGCTGTTCGGCTGGGAGCTGAACAAGGGCGAGGAGATCTACTACCTGATCTGGGCCGTGCTGCTCTGCGCGATGCTGATCACCCAGAACCTCCTTGATTCCCGCGAAGGCCGTGCCATCCGTGCCCTCAAGGGCGGCCAACTGATGGCCGAGTCGATGGGTGTGAACACCTTCCGCGCGAAGATGGTGATTTTCCTCATCTCCGCCCTGTTCGCTGCCGTGTCGGGTTGGCTCTACGCCCACACCCAACGCTTCGTGAACCCCACGCCCTTTGGCCTGCACATGGGTATCGACTACCTGTTCATGGCGCTGATCGGCGGCGTGGCCAGCGTCTGGGGCGCGCTGCTCGGGGCGGGCGTGCTGACCATGCTCAAGCAGTGGCTGCAGGACCTGCTGCCCCACCTGTTCGGCAGCACCGGTAACTACGAGGTGATCGTCTTCGGCCTGCTCATCATCCTGCTGATGCAACGTGCGCCGGGCGGCCTCTGGCCGCTTCTGCTGCGCCTGGTGCCGGATGCCTGGAAACCGCGCCCGTCGTTCAAGGCCGTGGATGCCTCCGCCGAACTGCCACGCCGCGACCTGCCCGCAGCCGGCGAAGTCCTGCTGGAAGCCCGCAACGTGACGCGTCGCTTCGGTGGTCTGGTAGCCAACAACGAGATGAACCTGGACGTTCGCGCCGGGGAAATCCTCGCCCTGATCGGCCCCAACGGCGCCGGCAAGAGCACCCTGTTCAACCAGCTGTCCGGCGTCGACACCCCCACCTCGGGCGAGGTGCTGTTCCGTGGCCAGCGCATCAACGGCATCCCCTCGCGGGAGATCGCGAGCATGGGCATGAGCCGCACCTTCCAGCATGTGAAGCTGCTGCCGGAAATGAGCGTGCTGGAGAACGTCGCCATCGGCGCCCACCTGCGTGGCCACAAGGGCGTGCTCGCCGCCGCCCTGCGCCTGGACCGCGCCGAGGAAGCCGAACTGCTGGGCGAAGCCCGTCGCCAGCTGGAACGCGTCGGCCTGGGTGACTACCTGTACGTGGAAGCCGGCAGCCTTGCCCTGGGTCAGCAACGCATCCTCGAAATCGCTCGCGCCCTCTGCGCCAACCCTTGCCTGCTGCTGCTCGATGAGCCGGCCGCCGGCCTGCGCCACAAGGAGAAAGAAGCCCTCGGCGTGCTCCTCAGCCGCCTGCGCAGCGAAGGCATGGCGATCCTCCTGGTGGAGCACGACATGGACTTCGTCATGGGCCTGGTGGACCGGGTCGTGGTGATGGAATTCGGCCAGCGCATCGCCTTTGGCCTGCCGGCTGACGTACAGAAAGACCCGGCGGTGCTGGAAGCCTATCTCGGAGGTGCTGAGTGATGAATATGCCGATTCAAGACCTGAAGCAGCCGGAAAACCTCGCTGCCAACCCGGTGCTGGAAGTCAGCGACCTGAGCGTCGCCTACGGCAAGGTGGAAGCCCTGTCCAACGCCAGCCTGCGGGTCGGCCAGGGGCAGATCGTCACCGTGATCGGCCCCAACGGCGCCGGCAAGACCACCCTGCTCTCCGCCATCATGGGCGTGCTCGGCTCCCGTGGCCGGGTCGCCTTCGACGGCAGCCTGGAGGCGGTGCCGGAAGTGGAAGTGATGGTGTCGCGCGGCCTCGGCCTGGTGCCGGAGAAGCGCGAGCTGTTCGGCAGCATGACGGTGGCCGACAACCTTCTGCTCGGCGCCTTCCAGCGCCACCGCAGCGGCAAACGCGACCACGCCGTGACGCTGAAGGAGGTCTACGACCTGTTCCCGCGCCTGTGGGAACGCCGCGACCAACTGGCCGCCACCCTCTCCGGTGGCGAGCGGCAGATGCTCGCCGTGGGCCGTGCGCTGATGGCCAAGCCCAAGCTGCTGATGCTCGACGAACCCAGCCTGGGCCTCGCGCCGCTGATCACCCGCGAGATCTTCCGCATCATCACCACCCTGCGCCAGCAGGGGGTTTCCATCCTGCTGGTGGAACAGAACGCCCGCGCCGCCCTGCGCGTGGCCGACTACGCCTACGTGCTGGAAACCGGCCAGATCGCCATGCAGGGCCCCGCCGCCCAGCTGGCCGATGACCCGCGTGTGATCGAGGCCTACCTGGGCCTGGCCAGCAAGCACCAGGAGATGCTCGCCAGCTGATGATGCCAAGGCCCGGCCGCAAGGTCGGGCCCCGTCCACGGAGGACAACATGAAACCATCCCCCTCTCCGCAGGCCGTCCCGGCTTTCGCGGAGCCCCCGATTTCCCGCCTCGATCCGGAAGGCCGGCTGCTGCACTGCAACGACGCCTACCTGGACATGTGCGGCTATCGCCGCGAGGCGCTGCTGCACCAGTCCTTCAGCTTCATCAACCACCCCGGCATGCCCGCCGTGGTCATCGAACGCATGTGGCAAACGCTGCGCGCCGGGGTGCCGTGGAACGGCCCGCTGATGGGCCGCCATCAGGAAGGCGGCGTGTTCTGGAGCGACCTCTACGTGGTGCCGCTGTTCGACAACGGCCAACTGGTGGCGCTGGGTACCGTCTATCACCCCATGGACCGCGCCAGCTGCCTGCGCGCCGACGCCCTTTATGCGCGCCTGCGCCAGGGCAAGCCGGCCGAGCCCGCCGCGACACGGGCGCTGCACCTGCTGGGCGAACACAGCGTCGCCGCAATGGCCGCCCTGGTGCTGGCCGGCGCGACCCTGACCGGTCAACTGAACGCTGGCCTCGGCCTGGCCCTGCTCGGCGGGCTTGGTGCCATCAGCCTGCAGGCCGCCCATGTACGCCAACGCGGCGTGACCCGGAGCCTGGCGAGTTATCCACAGGTCTACAGCGATCCGCTGCTGGCACCGGCCTACAGCCCGCGCGGCGGCGCCGACGCCCTGCTGGATATGGCTCTGGGCAATCTCCAACTGCGCCTGCGCACGGTGATGGCCCGCATCCATATCAACGGCGACATCCTGCGCAGCCGCGCCGGGGAATCCTCGGCCCTGGTGGCCAGCGAAGCCAGCCAGCTGGAACGCCAGCTGGAAGAAACCGAGCAGTCGGCGGCGGCCATCCAGCAGATGAGCAGCACCATCCAGGAGCTGTCGCGCAATCTCCAGCACAGTGCCGGCGCCACCCAGGTGGTGGACGACCTGGCCCGTGACGGCGAGCGGCTGGCCAGTCAGAGCCAGGTGTCGATGCAGGCATTGCGCGGATCGGTGGAAGACATCGGCCAGGCGGTCGGCCAGCTCGCCGAGTCCATCGACTCCATCAGCGGCATTGCCGACGTGATCCAGAGCATCGCCGAGCAGACCAACCTGCTGGCGCTCAACGCCGCCATCGAGGCCGCTCGCGCTGGCGAGTCGGGCCGGGGCTTTGCCGTGGTGGCGGATGAAGTGCGCACCCTCGCCTCGCGCACCCGCGATTCCACCGGGCAGATCCAGCAGTCCATCGAACGCCTGCGCAGCGGCAGCGCACAGGCCCTGGCCACCGCACAACGCGGTGAACAAGCAGCGCAGCAATCCAGCGCCGATGTGGAGGATGTGCGCGAAGCCCTGCGGCGTATCAAGGATGAAGCAAGCCAGATCAGCGGCATGAGCCTGCAGATGGCCACGGCCATCGAGGAACAGGGTCAGGTGGCCGAGGAGGTCAGCCGGCAGATCGCAAGGATCGCCGGGCTTGCCGAACAGAGCGCCGGCCAGGCCCAGCGCAACACCCAGATCGGCCAGGAACTGCACCAACTGGCCAACTCCCAACTCGACCTGGCCCAGCGATTCCTGCACGGCTGAGACCGGCGGGCCGCTCTCCAAAGCGGCCCGCCCGACTGATCGGGATCAAGGAGGCGCCACGCGGCTGTCGACAGCCCACGCGCAACCCCCTATAACTCTCCCCCTGTCAGCACGAACCTTGCCCCACTCGCATGAGCACCCCGAAAAAGCGTCTCAACCGGTACAACCCCGCCAGCGACGATTTCAAGAAGGAGGAGTTTCCCTTCTACTGGATCGCCCGCGTCTATGGCCGCTACAACATGGCCATGGAAAAGACCCTGAAGAAGATCGACCTGGATATCCCCCGCTGGCGCATCCTCTTCATCCTCAAGGAGAACGGCCAGTCGAGCATCTCGGAAATCTCCGAGCACGCCATCGCCAAGCTCTCCACCGTCACCAAGATCGTCTACCGCATGAAGGACGACGGCCTGGTGGACACTGCCCCTTGCAGCAACGACGGCCGCGTCACCCAGGTGACCATCACCGAGAAGGGCCGCCACATGGTGGAGGAAATCCAGGTGAACACTGCGCACATCTTCACCAACAGCTTCAAGGACCTCACCGAAGCCCAGATCGCCAAGCTCAATGGCACGCTGGAAAAGATCTACGCGAATCTGCCGGAGGGTTGATTCCTCCATTGGCGCACTTCCTGTAGGGGCGAATTCATTCGCCAAGGGACACGCAGTGTCCCCATGGGGCCTTGAAGGGCAGACCTTCGGCCTGCTTGGCGATTGAAATCGCCCCTACAAGATTTCGTACGATCTCAACCCCGCGCAAACTCCGCCGCCTTCTCGATCAACTCCGCCTCCGGCCGCACGCCGGTGTAGAGCACAAACTGCTCCACGGCCTGTAGCACGATGACTTCGGCGCCAGTGATCACCGGCTTGCCCAGCTCGCGGGCGAGGCGGATCAGTGGGGTTTCCACCGGCAGCGCCACCACGTCGAATACCCAATCGGCCGCCTCCACCTGCTCGCGGGTGAAGGCCAGGGCGTCGGCTTCCGGGCCGCCCTGCATGCCGATGGGCGTGACATTGACCAGCATCTGTGGCTTCTCGTCACCCAGCTCTGCCCGCCACAGATATCCACAGCCTCGGGCCAGCGCCGGGCCGGTTTCAGGGTTGCGGGCAACTACCGTGCCGTGGCGCAAACCGCTGTCGCGCAAGGCACTGGCCACGGCCTTGGCCATGCCACCGCTGCCACGTACGACGAACTGGATGTCCTTGGGCACCGCGTGACTCGTCAGCAGGCTGGCCACGGCGCTGTAGTCGGTGTTGTAGCCCTTCAGCCAGCCGTTGTCGGCGACGATGGTGTTGACCGAGTCGATGGCCGAAGCCGAGGCGTCCAGCTCATCCAGCAATGGAATGCAGGCCTCCTTGAACGGCATGGAAACCGCACAACCACGGATGCCCAGCGCGCGGATGCCGCCAATGGCCGCCGGTAGGTCGGTGGTGGTGAAGGCCTTGTAGACGAAGTCCAGGTCCAGGGCTTCGTAGAGGTAGTTGTGAAAGCGCGTGCCGAAGTTGCCGGGGCGGCCGGACAGCGACATGCAGAGCCGGGTGTCGCGGCTGATGGGGCGGGGCATTGGAATCTCCGTTAACCGAATTCGAACGAGGCCTTGTAGGGGCGAATTCATTCGCCAAGGGGCACGCAGTGCCCCCAAATCGATCCTGCAGGGCAGACCTTCGGCCTGCTTGGCGAATGAATTCGCCCCTACAGAAATCCTCCGACCTCTGCCGGGAACCTCAGAAAATGTAATCCGTGGTCAGGAAGTTCGATTCGCGGTTGCGGATGATCTCGCTGACCAGTTCCTTGTTATCCGCCTGGAACTTGGTCGCCACCAGGGTGCGGATGGAGAACACCCGCAGGGCGTCATGTACCGACAGCGTCCCCTCGGCCGAGTTCTTCCGGCCGTTGAAGGGGAAAGTGTCCGGGCCACGCTGGCACTGGGCGTTGATGTTGATACGCCCCACCTGGTTGGCGAAGGCATCCACCAGCCGGCCGACCTGGGCCGAATCGCTGCCGAACAGGCTGAGCTGCTGGCCGTAGTCGGAATGCAGCACGTAGTCGATCACCTCCTCCACTTCGCGATACGGCACCACCGGAATCAGCGGGCCGAACTGTTCTTCGTTGTAGAGGCGCATGTCCGGGCTCACCGGGCTCAGCACAGCGGGGTAGAAAAAGCTCTGCCGGTGGCTGCCGCCACCCGGATTGACCACTTTGGCGCCCTTGGCCACGGCGTCCTCCAGCAGCGCATTGAGGTAATCGACCTTGCCCGGCTCGGGCAGGGGCGTCAGGGCCACGCCATCCTCCCAGGGCATGCCGGGCTTGAGGGCGGCCAGCTTGGCGCAGAACTTGTCGAGGAAGGGTTCGAGCACGTCTTCGTGGACGAAGAGGATCTTCAGCGCGGTACAGCGCTGGCCGTTGAAGGACAGCGCGCCGGTGATGGCTTCGCTCACCGCGTTGTCCAGGTCCACCTGCGGCAGGACGATGCCGGGGTTCTTGGCGTCCAGGCCCAGGGCGGCGCGCAGGCGATGCGGGCGCGGGTGCAGCTTCTTCAGGTCGGCGGCGCCGGAGTGGGTGCCGATGAAGGCGAACACATCCACCTTACCGCTGGCCATGATGGCGCTGACGGTTTCGCGGCCACGCCCGTAGATGACGTTGATGACGCCGGCCGGGAAGCTGTCGCGGAAGGCCTCCAGCAGCGGACGGATCAGCAGCACGCCGAACTTGGCCGGCTTGAAGACTACGGTGTTGCCCATGATCAGCGCCGGGATCAGCGCGGTGAAGGTCTCGTTAAGCGGGTAGTTGTACGGCCCCATACACAGGGCCACGCCCAGCGGCACGCGGCGGATCTGGCCGAGGGTGCCCTGCTCCAGCTCGAAGCGGCTGGAGCGGCGGTCCAGCTCCTTGAGTGCCTCGATGGTGTCGACGATGTAATCGCAGGTGCGGTCGAACTCCTTCTCGGAATCCTTGAGGTTCTTGCCGATCTCCCACATCAGCAGCCTGACCACCGCCTCGCGTTGCTCACGCATGCGGGCAAGGAACTTCTCCACGTGCTGGATGCGTTCGGCCACGCGCATGGTCGGCCAGGCACCCTGCCCGTGGTCGTAGGCGGTAACGGCGGCATTCAGCGCGGCCAGGGCGGCGTCAGCATCCAATAGCGGCGTGCTGCCCAGCACGACCTGCTCATCGCCCTTGTCACCGGCCAGGAAGATCGGGCTGCGCACTGCCGCCAGGGGGCCATCCCAGCGCAGCAGCTCGCCGTTGACCAGGTATTCGCGTTGCTCGATGGGCCCACCGGGGTGGTAGCGCTCGGGAATCTGCTCGGTAGTGGGGAACAGGGCATCGAGGTTGTTGTTGTCGGTCATTGCGCTTTCCTCTGGTTCGGAACCACTGGGGATCGGTTTTAGCCTGATTCTGTTGCGTGGTAAATCGTTTCAGCAAACCGTTTGGCGGAATCCCGAGGCGACAACGGTCGACGCGGGGATCGGGATCAGGGTTTAGACGGGAGACGCGAATCTTGTAGGGGTGAATTCATTCGCCAAGGGGCACGCAGTGCCCCCATTGGGTTTTCCAGGGCAGACCTTCGGCCTGCTTGGCGAATGAATTCGCCCCTACAACAGAGGATCGCCCCGTTGCGAGGCACCTTGCCTCAGTGCAACAGCTCCAACGCCGCTGCCGTGGTTTCCTGGATGCGCTGCCAGTCGCCGTTGCGGATCCAGTCCTTGTCCATCATCCAGGTACCGCCCACGCACATCACGTTGGGCTGCGCCATGTAGTCGCGCAGGTTGTCGGGGGTCACGCCGCCGGTGGGGCAAAAACGGATGCCCGGGAAGGGACCGCCGAAGGCCTTGAGGGCCTTCACGCCGCCGCAGATTTCCGCTGGGAACAGTTTGAAGCGGCGGTAGCCCAGGGCGTAGCCGAGCATGATTTCCGAGGCACTGCTGATACCGGGCAATAGTGGCAGCGGGCTGTAGACGCCCGCACGCAGCAGCTCCGCAGTGCAGCCGGGCGTGACGATGAATTGCGAGCCGGCGGCTTCGGCCTCGGCCAGCATCCACTCGTCCAGCACGGTGCCGGCGCCGACGCAGAGTTCCGGGCGCTGTTCGCGCAGGGTGCGGATGGCGGCGAGGCCGTGCTCCGAGCGCAGGGTGATTTCCAGGGTATGCAGGCCACCGGCGGCAAGGGCATCGGCCAGCGGCAGGGCATCTTGCTCGCGCTCGATGGTGATCACCGGGAGGATGCGCGCCGCGCCACAGAGGATATCGATCAGGGCAGCCTTGTCGGCCATGCTCGGCACGGTTTCGCGACTGGTCGCCCGATTGCTGGGAGGGCTGGTCATGGGTGTTCCTTCGGGCTCAAGGGCACCAGTGGATTTCCAGGGGACGACGGAGGAAGGCGCGGATCGGCATTGCCGCCGCGTCATCGCCCGCCAGCGCGTCGGCCAGGGTGGCCAGCTTGGCCTGGCCCTGCACGGCCAGCAATGTCAGGTGGGCGCTGTGCAGCAGCGGCAGGGTCAGGGTCAGGCGCTGCCGCGGCACGCTGGGTGCCAGCATCGGCAGGCAGCGCTGCGGGCAATCGCTGCGCAGCGCCTGTTCCAGGTTCGGACTGCCGGGGAACAGCGATGCGGTGTGACCGTCCTCGCCCATGCCGAGCACCAGCACGTCGATGGTGCCCAGCTCAGCCAGGGCCGCATCGGCCAGGCGCGCCGCCTCATCGAGACTCGGCGCACTGCGGTAAAGGCCGAGCAACCGCGCATCGGCGGCAGCTCCGCGCAACAGATGACGACGTACCAGACCTTCGTTGCTGTCGGTGTGGCTGACCGGCACGAAACGCTCGTCGGCGAGGCTGACGGTCACCTTCGACCAATCCAGATCCTCTGTGGAAAGTCGCTCGAAAAAGGCCACCGGGCTGCGGCCGCCGGAGACGACCAGCACGGCGGAACCACGGGTATCGACGGCATCGCGCAAGGCATTGGCGACGGTGATGGCCAGTTCTCCGGCCAGTTGTTCCGGGCTGCTGAGACTGAGCCCGGTGACCTGCGGCGGCAGGTCGAGATTACAGATCGCCATACCAACTCCTGCCCTCACGGGTGATCAATGCGATGGAGGCCACCGGCCCCCAGGTTCCCGCCGCGTAGGGCTTGGGTGCGTCGCCCTGCTGCCGCCAGCCGGCGATCAGCCGGTCGCACCAGGTCCAGGCGTGCTCGATTTCATCCTTGCGCACGAAGAGGTTCTGGTTGCCCTTCATCACTTCCAGCAGCAGCCGTTCGTAGGCGTCCGGAATCCGCGCGCTGCGGTAGGTGTTGGAGAAGCTCAGCTGCAGCGGGTCGCTACGCAGCCTCATGCCCTTGTCCAGGCCCTGTTCCTTGGTCATCACCTGCAGGGAAATGCCCTCGTCCGGCTGCAGGCGGATGATCAGGCGGTTGCTGATCAGCGGCCGCTGCTCGGGGGCGAAGATGTAATGCGGCGGTTCTTTGAAGTGTATGACGATCTGCGAAAGCTTCTGCGGCATGCGCTTGCCGGTACGCAGGTAGAAGGGCACGCCGGACCAGCGCCAGTTGCGGATTTCCGCACGCAGGGCGACGAAGGTTTCGGTGTCGCTGTGGGTGTTGGCGTTGTCCTCCTCCAGGTAGCCGGGGACCGGCTTGCCGAGGATGTTTCCAGCCACGTACTGGCCGCGCACGACCTGCTGGCTGAGTTGTTCGACGCCAATGGGCGCCAGGGCCTTGAGCACCTTCACCTTTTCGTCGCGGATGCTGTCGGCGGAGAGATCACTGGGCGGGTCCATGGCGATCAGGCAGAGCAGCTGCAGCAGGTGATTCTGGATCATGTCGCGCAGTTGCCCGGCTTCATCGAAATAGCCCCAGCGACCCTCGATACCCACCTGCTCGGCCACAGTGATCTCCACGTGGGAGATGTGGTGCTGATTCCACTGGGTCTCGAACAGGCTGTTGGCGAAGCGCAGAGCGATGAGGTTCTGCACCGTCTCCTTGCCCAGGTAGTGATCGATCCGGTAGGTGCGGTCTTCCGGGAAGTGCGCCGCCACGGCGTTGTTCACCACCCGCGACGACTCCAGGTCGTGACCGATAGGCTTTTCCAGCACGACGCGGGTGCGTTCGGCCAATCCTGCGGCGGCCAGGCCGGCGCAGATGGCGCCATACACCGAAGCGGGCGTGGCGAAGTACGCGATCAACTGGGACACCGGGCCGATGTGCTCGGCCAGCTTCGGGTAGGCTTCGGCGTCGAAGAAGTTCATGGACAGGTAGTCGAGGCGCGCGAGGAAGCGCTGCAGGGCGTCCTGCTCGACGTCACCAACCGGCACATGATGGCGCAATTGCTCGCCGATGGCGGCGATGTGCAGGGCCGGATCGCCACTGTCCCGACCCAGGGCGAGGATGCGCGTATCGGGCGGCAGCAGGCCGGCGCGATCCAGTTGATAGAGCGCAGGGAACAGCTTGCGCAGTGCCAGGTCACCCAGGCCGCCGAACAAGGCCAGGGTGCAGGGTTCGACAGGTTGTGAGGCCATGATATTTGTTCTTCTATCCAACATGAGTCTATGAATACACCCAGCCCCGCCTCGCAGCAAGACAAAATGTAGTAATAAAACTACATTTATGAACACCCGAGATTGCGGTGGCTCCACCTGGGTGCGCTCAGTACGATAGGCCACCGATTGCAGGCCCTTTTCCAGGAAACCCAATGGACCGCGTGCACAACCTGCTGGAGCAGATCCAGAACCGCCTCGGCGAACTCAACAAGGCCGAGCGCAAGGTCGCCGAAGTCATCCTCCGCGATCCGCAACAGGCCACGCGCTACAGCATCGCGGCGCTGGCCCAGTCGGCCCAGGTCAGTGAGCCGACGGTGAACCGCTTCTGCCGCTCCTTCGGCGTCAACGGCTACCCGGAACTGAAGATGCAGCTGGCCCAGAGCCTGGCCAGCGGTGCCGCCTACGTGAGCCAGGCGGTAGCCGCCGACGATGGCCCCGAGGCCTACACGCGAAAGATCTTCGGCAGTGCCATCGCCTCCCTCGACAGCGCCCTGCAAAGCCTCGACGCACAGCTGATCAGCCGCGCCGTGGACCTGATGATCCAGGCCCGGCAGATCCACTTCTTCGGCCTCGGCGCCTCGGCCTCGGTGGCCCTGGACGCCCAGCACAAGTTCTTCCGCTTCAACCTCGCGGTGTCCGCCCATTCCGATGTGCTGATGCAGCGCATGCTGGCTTCGGTGGCCCACACGGGCGACCTGTTCGTGATCATTTCCTACACCGGCCGGACCCGCGAGCTGGTGGAGGTCGCGCGCCTGGCACGGCAGAACGGCGCCTCGGTACTCGGCCTCACCGCAGCCGGCTCGCCGCTGGCCAGGGCCAGCACCCTGAGCCTGAACATCCCGCTGCCGGAAGACACCGACATCTACATGCCGATGACCTCGCGCATCATCCAGCTCACCGTGCTCGACGTCCTCGCCACCGGCATGACCTTGCGCCGCGGCGTCGACTTCCAGCCGCATCTGCGCAAGATCAAGGAAAGCCTCAACGCCAGCCGGTATCCGGCGGATGAAGAACCGAGCTGAGGTCCTGCTTTTCGTAGGGTGGATGGCGCCTTTTCATCCGCCGCCGCGCCCAGTCGGGACTCCGATGGTGGATCGGTGAAGCGTGATCCACCCTACGCGGCTGAACCCCGCTCTTCGTAGGGTGGATGGCGCTTTTATCATCCACCAACGCAGCCAAGTCCAACGCCTATGCGTCAGCCCCTCTGCTCGAGTGCAACGCCCGCGCCGATCAGGCCGGGATGTTCGGCGGTCACCAGCCACACCGGAATGCCTTCGACGTAACCGCTCATGCAGCCCTTGTCGGCGAATGCGCGGGCAAAGCCGCTCTGCTGGAAGAATGCCGCGAAGCGCGGGACCATGCCGCCGACGATGTAGACGCCACCACGGCCGCCAAGGGTCAGCACGATGTTGCCGGCAACCCGGCCTAGCCAACTGCAGAACAGCTCCAGCACGTCTTCAGCGATTGGCTCCCCCGCCAATGCCGCCGCGCTCACTTCGGCGGGTGAAGCCAGACGGGGCGCATGGCCATCCACTGCGCAGACGGCTCGATAGAGCTGTAGCAGGCCATTACCACTGAGCACGTTTTCCGCACTGACGTGGCCGAGCTGGCCATGCAGCTGCTGCCATAGGGTTGCCTCGCGCACATTGCCGATGGGCAGGTCGACATGGCCGCCCTCCCCCGGCAACGCCTTCCAGCGCCCCTCATCCAGCGGCAGCAAGATACCGACGCCAAGTCCGGTTCCAGGGCCAATCACCACTGCCGGGGAATCCGGGTCGGCGACTCCGGCGCAGACCTGCAGTTTCTCGTCCCCGTGCAGACGGATCATGCCCAGTGCCATGGCGGAGAAATCGTTGATCAGCAACAGCTCGTCTACCAGCAAGGCCCGACAGAGCGCAGAGCGGTCGAGCTGCCAGTGATTGTTGGTGAAGCGAAAATGCTCGCCATCCACCGGCCCGGCCACGGCCAGACACAGGGTGCCGATATCGCCTGGTGCACATCCAAGGCCGGCAAGGTAATGCCTGATGGCCTCTTCCGGCCCGGCGAAGTCGGCCGTAGCGAGCACGCGCACCGACTCCAGCTTCCGCTCACGCCACAGGGCGAAGCGGGCATTGGTACCGCCGATGTCGCCGACCAGCGCCAGCTTCACGTGAGACTCGTCAGGTTGCGAGTGAAGGCGCTGGCACCCTGCTCTGCCGTGCTGAAGGATTCGCGCATGAAAGCAAAGAGTTCGCGGCCGGTGCCGATGTTGGGTTCCAGGTCCCACGGCGCCAGCTCGCGCGATGCGAACTCGGCGGCGTCCACCAGCACTTCCAGGGTGCCGGTGGTGCCATCCACGCGTATCAGATCACCATCACGCACACGTGCCAGCGGGCCGCCGTCGAAGGCCTCCGGGCAGACGTGGATGGCGGCGGGAATCTTGCCCGAAGCACCGGACATGCGCCCGTCGGTGACCAGGGCCACCTTGTAGCCACGGTCCTGCAGCACGCCGAGGAAGGGCGTCATCTTGTGCAGCTCGGGCATGCCATTGCTGCGCGGCCCCTGGAAGCGCATCACCGCCACCAGGTCGCGGTCCAGTTCGCCTGCCTTGAAGGCGTCCGCGAGCGCCTGCTGGTCGTGGAAGACCCGCGCCGGAGCCTCCACCACCTGGTGCTCGGGGGCTACGGCGGAAACCTTCATCACGCCGCGACCCAGGTTGCCTTCCATGACCCGCAACCCGCCCTCCGGCGAGAACGGGTGCGCCACCGGCCGCAGGATGTTGTCGTCCAGACTCTTGCCCGAACCTTCGCGCCAGACCAGCTCACCCTCCTCGAGGAACGGCTCCTGGGTGTAGCGACGCAGGCCAGGACCCGTCACGGTGTTGACGTCTTCATGGAGCAGGCCGGCATCGAGCAGCTCGCGCACCAGAAAGGCCACGCCACCCGCCGCGTGGAAGTGATTGATGTCGGCCTTGCCGTTCGGATAGACGTGGGCCAGCGTCGGCACCACCTCGGAAAGATCAGCCATGTCCTGCCAGGTGAGCTGGATGCCAGCGGCCTGGGCGATGGCCGGAATGTGCAGGGTGTGGTTGGTGGAACCGCCGGTGGCGTGCAGGGCGACGACGGCGTTGATCAGCACGCGTTCGTCGACGATCTCGCCGATGGGCATGAACTGCCCACCCTGTTTCGTCAGACGCGTCACCTGGCGGGCCGCCTCGATGGTCAGGGCCTCGCGCAACGGCGTGTTCGGATTGACGAAGGATGCGCCCGGCAGGTGCAGGCCCATCACCTCCATGAGCATCTGGTTGGTATTGGCGGTGCCGTAGAAGGTACAGGTGCCAGGACTGTGGTAGGCCTGCATTTCCGACTCCAGCAGCTGGTCGCGGCTTGCCTTGCCCTCGGCATAGCGTTGGCGCACTTCGGCCTTTTCCTTGTTGGAGAGGCCTGACGGCATGGGCCCGGCAGGAACGAAGATCGACGGCAGGTGGCCGAAGCGCAGCGCGCCCATCATCAGGCCGGGGACGATCTTGTCGCAGATGCCGAGGAACAGTGCCGCGTCGAACATGTTGTGGGACAGCGCGACAGCGGTGGACATGGCGATCACCTCGCGACTGGCGATGCCCAGCTCCATGCCCGGCTCGCCCTGGGTGACCCCGTCGCACATCGCCGGAACCCCGCCGGCCACCTGCCCTACCGAACCGATATCGCGCAGGGCCTGGCGGATCTTTTCCGGGTAGTCCTCATAGGGCTGGTGGGCCGAGAGCATGTCGTTGTAGGCGGTGACGATCGCCACGTTGGCCGACTCCATCAGACGCAGGCGCTGCTTGTCGCTGCCCCCGCAACCGGCCACTCCATGGGCGAAGTTGGCGCACTGCAGTTTGCCGCGCTGCGGACCATCGCTGGCCGCCTTCTGGATCATCGCCAGGTAGCGCTCGCGGGTTGCGCGACTGCGTTCCACCAGGCGCCGGGTTACTTCAAGTACGCGGGGATGCATGGATTCGACTCCAGATAGCGGGCGGGATTTGTATTGATAGAAACCACAGTACGTTCATCGCCGCGCAAATTTCACTAAGAAGCGCCAAATATTTTGTTGTTACAACAACAAAGCCTAAGAAGGGGCCTTGCCATTCATATAGACCACCAGGCGGGCCGGTGACGCGCAGCATAACGCCGCCCTACTGCGTCACCTATCTCGCCGAAGGCGCATTCCAGACGCTTATGCCTGAAGCGATATCGGATTAGCGCGAAACGCTCTAAAAATTATCTTGCGCACAAAATAATTCAGCATTAACTTCTACCTCACCAAACAACTTAGCGCGCAAAATATTAACGAACAAATGAACACTGGAGACTCGCCATGAAAGCCCTGATCACCGTCACCGCCGTCCTCGCGTTTTCCTCCGCCAGCTTCGCTGATGCCCAGCCGGACAGCCGCCGCAGCGGTGCGCTGTACCCGGAATGGCTGATCAACCACGACGGCTGATCCCGATAACCCGAACACCCACGCACACCACGCACACCACGCAATCCATACCGACTGAAAAGGAAACCATCATGAGCATCGAAAACGTTCTGTACCGCGCCTACGCAGAAGCCACTGGCGGCCGTGAAGGCCGAGCCATCTCCTCCGACGGCGTACTCGACGTCAACCTGACCACCCCGCGCGAGCTGGGCGGTGCCGGCGGCGAAGGCACCAACCCCGAACAACTGTTCGCAGCCGGCTACTCGGCCTGCTTCCTCGGCGCACTGAAATTCGTCGCTGCCCGCGACAAGCACAAGCTCCCGGCCGATACCTCCATCGAAGGCATCGTGGGCATCGGCGCCATTCCCACCGGCTTCGGCATCGAGGTGGAGCTGCGCATCGACCTCCCCGGCCTGGACCGTGAAGAAGCCCGCGCCATCGTGGACAAGGCCCACATCGTGTGCCCCTACTCCAACGCCACCCGCGGCAACATCGACGTGACCCTGACCCTGGTCTGAGTCACGCAACGAACAAGGGCGGGCATCCCGAAATGGAATGCCCGCTTTTTTTTGGTTCTTCGCGGATTTCCGGGGAGCCATGAAAAAAGAACGGCGATT
>NZ_BDMA01000021.1:0-74095 GCF_002003485.1 Metapseudomonas resinovorans | reverse complement strand
TGACTGTCAACTCGCTCTTTCCCCAGACTCCGCGAAGAACCTTTTTTTTGCCCGCGTTTCGTGCGCGTCACCTGTAGGGGCGAATTCATTCGCCATGGGCTGCGAAGCGGCCCCAATGGTCGGTCCAGGGCAGACCTTCGGCCTGCTTGGCGAATGAATTCGCCCCTACAACAAATCCCTCCAGAGAGACCTGACGACGAATGGTTAGTGGAGATATATTGCGTGCGTAATATTACGAGTGTAATTTAAGTCCATCGCTCGATCACGAGCATCTTCCCCGGAGACAGAACCATGAGCGAACAGAAGCACCCAGGCGTTGCCCTGATCACTGGCGCATCCACTGGCATCGGCGCCACCTATGCCAAGCGCCTGGCGGAACGGGGCCATGACCTGCTGCTGGTCGCCCGTGACCAGGGACGTCTGGAAGAGCTGGCGGCCAAGCTGCGCGAAACCGCCGGCGTGAAGGTGGAAGTGCTGAAGGCCGACCTGACCGACCGGGCCGATCTGACCCGCGTGGCCCATCGCCTGCGCAGCGACGCCACCATCAGTGTGCTGGTGAACAACGCCGGCGTGGCCGTCAGCGGCAGCCTGCTGGACACTGACCTCGACCGCTTCGATGCGATGATCCAGCTCAACGTGGTGGCCGTGACCCACCTGGCCGCCGCCGCCGCCGCCAACTTCGTCGCCCAGGGACGCGGCACCGTCATCAACATCGCTTCTGTGCTAGCGCTGGCGCCGGAAATGTTCAACGGCACCTACAGCGGCACCAAGGCCTTCGTGCTCAATCTCAGCCAGTCGCTGAATGCGGAAGTGAAGGACAAGGGCGTGCGCGTGCAAGTGGTGCTGCCAGGCGCCACTCGCACTGAAATCTGGGAACGCTCGGGCACTGGCATCGAGAACATCCCGCAGGAAATCCTCATGGACGTCGGCGAAATGGTCGACGCCGCGCTGGCTGGCCTGGACCAGGGCGAGCTGGTGACTATTCCGTCCCTGCCGGACAAGGAAGACTGGGACCGCTTCACCGCAGCCCGTTTCCACATGGCGCCGAACCTGTCGCGCTCCTCGGCGGCGGATCGTTACAAGGCCTGATCGGGGCTAGACGACAAAAGGCCGGGCAATTGCCCGGCCTTTTTTTCGCGAATGAATTCGCTCCCACAGGCAGCCCAGAGAACGGAGCAAGTGGTGTGATTTTCCGCAACATCGTGGTGATGGGTTTCGTTCCTCTACCCATCCTACGAGGTGGGGGTTTGTAGGATGGGTAGAGCGGAGCGAAACCCATGCGGACGGATCGATGGGTTTCGTTCCACTGCAGAGCACTGCGCGCCACATCCTGCGGGTCAGCTCACAAGGTGAGTGAACTCAGGCGAACACGAAGTACTTGCGCACCGTCTCCACCACTTCCCAGGTGCCCTTCATGCCCGGCTCGATCACGAACACGTCGCCGGCCTTCAGGTGCTTGGGCTCCTCGCCTTCGGGCGTGATGATGCAGTAGCCATCCAGGAAGTGGCAGTACTCCCACTTCTCGTAGTTCACCTCGAACTTGCCGGGGGTGCAGATCCAGGTGCCCATGATCTTGCTGCCGTCCTGGGAGAGGTAGGCGTTGAGATTCACGGTGTGCGGGTCGCCGCCAATGCGCTTCCACTTGGTGGCATCCAGCACAGGGGTAGGGCAGGTTTCGCGCAGAACGGTGATGAAGTCGGACATTTCAGCTCCAAACGATCTGATAAAAGGCCCGTCACCATAGGTCTAACGACTTGTCGGGAGTTGTCTGGATTCGACCTCGAAGTGCCTGTGAACGCGCCGGCAGAATGGGCAAAAGGACGCTAACGTGAATCCAGGGGACCGATATACCGGCCTCAGGCGGCGGCCCGTGTCGGGTTGCCTTGGCAGTAGCCCGTGGGGCGAGTGCGCTCCATGAGGAGGTGCTCTCATGAACACCCAGTGGTTCAGGCACGACAACGGCGACGCGGCAGGCAGTTTCGACAAGTGGTGGGATACCTACGGCGAGTGGTTCGACTCCCAGGACCAGCTGCTCAGCGGTGAAAGCGGTATCCAGCGGCTGCACGTGCCCGACGGCCACGTGCTTTACAGCAAGCGGCAGATCAACCACTTCCACCGCGATCTGACGCACCCCTTCGGTGAACCCACCATCCTGCACGAGGCGAAGGCCTTGCTGGCACTGAATCAACTCGGCATCCGCGTTCCCCGGGTGGTGTTCAGCGGCGCACGCAAGACTGAAACCGAGTCCCAGGCGCTGCTGGTCACCGAGGGCCTGGACGACTTCGTCAGCCTGGATGAGTGGTATGCCCAGCCGGTTTCCGCCGGGCTTCGCCAGCAGATGATCCAGCAACTCGCCAACACCGTCGCGCGCATGCACCGCGCGGGCTGGGAGCATGGCCGCCTGTACCCGAAGAACATCTTCGTGAAGGTCACCGGCGAGCGGGAGAAGAAGGTGGAAGTGGCCTTGCTCGGACTGGCCCGAAGCAACCATCGCCTGACGGCGTACAGCGCCGCGAAGCACGACTACGAACAATTCAAGGAGCACCACAAGCCGATGCCGGACGAAGACTGGAAAGCCTTCGCCGCCACCTATCGGGATGTGATGGAAAGCGACTACGTGCCGTAGCCCGACATGCTTCTGGAATGAGTTCGTTGCCTGAATGGCGGACCTTCGGGCCGCTTGGCGAATGAATTCGCCCCTACAGGAAGCACGCAGGCTTTCAGGATTGCACGGACAGCTCCCTCTCCCTCTGGGGCGAAGAGGCACGCTTTCGGAAGCAACGCTTCCGGTGCTGATGAGCGCCAGAGTGCGAAGCAATCTGGCAGGGGCGCAGAGCGGGGTTGGGGTGAGGGAAGGCCGGCCGGCTCGGTGCCCGTTCATTTTGCGAATGAATTCGCCCCCACAGAAGTGTGCGGACAGTCAGGGCTTCTCCAACGCCTTCAACGCTCCTTCATGCAATGGAATCGCCAGCCCGCGCCGAGCGTTGGCTTTCGACAGCTGCTCGCCCTGGATACTGCCGGCCGCCAGCCAGTCGTTGTCCTGGGCGAAGAGCTGCTGCACCAGTTGTTCGGCTTCCCCCGCACTCAGTTGCTCGTCGCACAGCAGCAGCGCACTCACTGCAATGGTGGGCACCGGCGCCGTCTGGTTGGGATAGGTCGCGGCGGCCACCTGGGCGGCGAAGGTGCCGGGGCGGTTGGCTTCCAGTTGGCGGATGGCCGACTCGTCCAGGGGCAGCAGGCGCAGCTGCATCGCCTCGCTGGCGGCGCGGATGCTGTCGGCGGGGGCGCCAATCACCTGCAGGGTGGCGTCCAGGTTGCCGTCGCGGATGGCGGTCAGGGCCTGTTGCAGGTCCAGGCTGGTGGCTTCGGCCAGGTCCGTCGTGCCGATGCCATGGGCCGCCAGCACGGCGACGGCGGTATCCCGCGACGCTGAGCCGGGCTGGCCGAGGTTGACCCGCTTGCCGCGCAGGCCCGCCAGGTCATGGATGGGACTGTCACCGCGCACCAGCACATGCACGGGCTCGGGATAGAGGCTCGCCAGGGCGCGCAAGCCGGTATAGGGACCGCCTTCGGTGAAGGGGCCGCTGCCGCTTACCGCCAACTGCGCCATGTCGCTTTGGGACAGGGCCACCACCACGTCACCCCGGCGCAGCATGCGCAGGTTGTCGAGGCCGCCTTCGGTGGTCAGCGGGGTCAGTTGCAGGCCCTTCGGCCGCATCAGGCTGGCCATGGCCTGGGCCAGTCGCGCGTACTGGCCGGACGCCGGGCCGCCCGCCAATGGGTAGCCCTTCTGCAACCGGCTCAGACGGCCCTGGATATTGTTCAGCGAGTGGCTCAGCTCGTCGGCAATGATGGTGCGCTCCTTCGCCCCGGTGCCGCCGGGTGCCAGGTTCAGCGCAGTGCCGATGGCTGCCACCAGTTGTTCGCGGGTCTGGCCGACGCCAGGCTCGATGGTCTCGGGCGCGGGCGGCGCCTTGAAGCCCTGGGGCACGACGGCCACCCAGCCGCTGTCCGTTTCGCGGTAGATCAGGCTGCCGTGGGCGCTCAGCAGGTCGCCCTGTTTGTTGCCTTCATTGCGGATGCCGGACAGCCCGCGCGGCCCGGCGCCCAGGGCGCTGATCAGGCTGGCGACACCAGGGGAATCCCAGGAGCCGAAGTCCTGATCGCGCTCCACCTTCAGCGTGCTGTCGAAGTAGATCACCAGGCGTTTCTCGCCTTCTGGAGCGTTGGCGTCGCGGGCCGAGCCGCGCCGGCTCAGCTCGGCAAGGCTGAGCACGCCGCTACCGAAGGCCTGCTTCAGGCGTTGTTGCACTTCGGTTTCCAGCGTCGCCTGGTCGGGACCTCGGGAACAGGCGGTGACGGTCAGGGCGAGGAGGGCGATGAGGAGGGCGCGCAGCATGGTCAACCTCCCATTCCCGGCAATGCGAGAAAGCCCGTGAGTACCAGCGCATTGAGCAGATCGATCAGGAAGGCGCCCACCAGCGGCGCGACGATGAAGGCCTCCGGGGCCGGGCCGTACTTGTGGGCGATGGCCTGCATGTTGGCGACAGCGGTGGCCGTGGCGCCAATGGCGAAGCCGCAGAAGGCCGCCGAGAGCACAGCGCTTTCGTAGTCGCGGCCGGTGTAGCGGTAGACCACCCAGGCGCCGTAGACCATGGCCAGGGCCGACTGGGCGATCAGCATCACCAGCAGCGGCCCGGCCACGCTGGCCACGTGACCGAGGCTCAGCGCCATCATGGTGATTACCAGGAACAGCGACAGGGTGACCGACGCCATCAGGTCGATGGCGCCGTCGTTCAGTCGCACGCCCACCACCGGCAGGACGTTGCGGATCAGCACGCCCAGCAGCAGGCACCAGAGAAAGCTCGGCAGGGTCACGGCGCCTTCGCCGAACATCCCCGCCAGGAACTGACCGCCCACCAAAGCCGCCATGGTGGCCGCCAGCACATTGAGGAAGTTGCTTGCGGTAACCGGCGGAGCCATTTCGCCGGTGATCTCGTGGTGCTCGCCGGTGGGGACGTTGCCCGCCAATTGGTGGCGCTTGATCAGCCACTGCGCCAGTGGCCCGCCGATGATGCCGCCGGCCACCAGGCCAAGCGTGGCGGAAGTCATCGACAGCTCCATGATCGCCTGCAGGTTGTTCACCTCGGCGAAGCGCTCGGCGTAGGCCGCCCCGGTGCCATGACCGCCGACCAGGGTGATGGTGCCGCCCACCAGGCCCATCAGCGGGTGCATGTCCAGGCCCCAGGCGACCAGAATGCCGAGAATGTTCTGCAGGAACAGGAAGGGGATCAGGGCGATGACGAACATCAACAGGCGCTTGCCGCCGTGCTTGAGCATGGCCAGGTCTGCCGACAGCCCCACTGCAGAGAAGAATGCCAGCAGCAGGGCGGGTTTCATGGTGGTGTCGAACTCCACGCTGAAGTCGCTCACAGCGCCGGCGATGGCCAGGGCGATGGCGAACAGCAGACCGCCGGTGATGGGTTCGGGGATGTTGTAGCGCGACAGCAAGGGGATCAGGCGGTTGACCAGGCGCCCGAGCAGCAGGGCGAGGGCGGCTAGAAGAAGGGTTTCCAGAGGACTCAGCGTCACGTCGGTGCTTCCTGCCAGGGACTGCCCCGCAACAGGCGGGACCACATGCCTGGAGGTCTAGCCAAGGATGGCGGGCTTGTCGACCCGCTCAGAGCCGGGTGTCGAGTGCGTGGGGCCCCTCGGCGAGCTGCTCCTTGAGGAAGTCGATGCAGAGCTTCACCTTGGCCGAACCCGAGGCCCGCGCGGCCGTCACCGCCCAGACATCGGCGCTCTGCTGGTAGGCCGGCAGCACGCGCACCAGCTTGCCGGCGCGGATGCTCGGAGCAGCATCCCAGACCGAGGCCATGATCACTCCGTGGCCCTCGTGGGCCCACTGGCGCACCACGTCGCTGTGATTGGAGGCCATAGGGCCGGTGACCTTCACCGTTTCCTCGCCATTCGGACCGGACAGGCGCCAGACGCCGAACCCCAGCTCGCGCTCACGGAACAGCAGGCAGTCGTGTTGCGCGAGGTCCGCAAGGGTGCGCGGCTGCCCGCGTCGCGCCAGGTAGGACGGCGCGGCGCAGAGCATGCGGTAGCTCTCGGCGATCTTGTGGGCGATCAGGTGCGGCTCGTGCACCTCGCCCACACGCAGGTCGATGTCGAAGTTCTCGCCGATCAGATCCACTCGCCGGTCCAGCAGTTCCAGCCAGACTTCCAGCCCTGGATGGCGCTGGCGCAGCAGGGACAGCACCGGCGACACATAGTCCCGGCCCAGACGCAGACTGGTGGCGAGGCGCAGCACCCCGCGTGGCTCGCCCTTCAGGCCGGAAAGGGCCTCCACCATGCCTTCCACGTCTTCGAGAATCTTCTGCGCCCAGGCAAAGGCCGCTTCGCCGTCAGCGGTGATGTTCACCCGCCGGGTGGTGCGATTGAACAGCTTGACCCCGAGGGTTTCCTCCAGCATCGCGATGCGCTTGCTGACATGGGCGGGAGAGATGCCCAGTTCAGTCGCACCGGCCACGAAGCTGGAGCGCCGCGCCACGGTGCAGAACAGTAGGAGGTCGCGGAGGAAGGGGTCATTATTCGCTAATAGCGCATTCTGATTTTTCATGGAGGCTGATTATTGGTTGGATAGTGAATATTAGTCTTCTGATCGACCTTCCCCCACCGGAATCGATCGAACGACATGAGCAGCCTCCGCATCGCCATTGCCGGCGCCGGCCTGATCGGCCAGCGCCACCTCGAAATCATCCAGGCCAGCGCCTCCTGCGACCCCGTCGCCCTGGTGGACCCGGCACCCGCCGCCGAAGCCGTGGCGCAGCGTGCCGGACTGCCGCTGTTCCCCTCGCTGGAGGCGTTGTTCGAGACCGGACGCCCCGACGGCATCATCCTCGCCACGCCCAATCAGCTGCATGTGGAGCAGGCACTGACCTGCCTGCAGGCGGGCGTGCCCGCACTGATCGAGAAGCCGGTGGCGCATACGCTGGAAGAGGGCGAGCGACTATGGGCGGCAGCGACGGATTCGAAGGTGCCACTGCTGGTCGGGCACCATCGCGCCCACAGTCCCATCCTCGAGCAGGCGCGCGAGGTCATCCGCCAGGGCCGGCTCGGCCAGGTGGTGGCGGTGATGGGCAGCGCGCTGTTCTACAAGCCGGACGACTACTTCGATGCCGCGCCATGGCGGCGCAAGGCCGGCGGCGGGCCGGTGCTGATCAACCTGATCCATGAGATCGGCAACCTGCGCTCACTGTGCGGCGAAATCGTTGAGGTGCAGGCCCTGGCCTCCAGCGCCACCCGTGGTTTTCCGGTGGAAGACACGGTGGCCATCGGCCTGCGCTTCGCCAGCGGCGCCCTAGGCAGCTTCCTGCTCTCCGACACTGCGGCTTCGGCGCGCAGCTGGGAGCAGACCTCCCGGGAAAACCGCGACTATCCCAGCTACGACGACGAAGACTGCTACCTGATCGCCGGCACCGACGGTTCCCTGGCCGTGCCGACCATGCGCCTGAAGTGCTACGACCAGCCGGAGGACCGTTCCTGGTGGAAACCCTTCACCTGCGAGGTGGCCGAATTGCACCGCGAAGACCCGCTGGCAAGGCAGCTGGAGCATTTCTGCCAGGTCATTCGCGGCGAAGCCGAACCTTTGGTGAGCGTGCGCGACGGCTTGCAGAACCTGCGGGTGGTGGATGCCATCGGCCGGGCGGCAAGGGAGGGCGGAACAGTGGTGGTTGCGCAGTAGTTTGTGGGGGCTCAGAACCTGCCATCGGGCGATGCGGGAGGGGATCGCTTTTTTGTGGGGGCGATTTCAATCGCCAAGGGCAGCGTAGCTGCCCCCTCCCTGTGCACAAGGCAGGCCTCTTTAGCTCGATCTGCATCGTAGGGTGCGCTGTGCGCACCAATTCCGGGATCAGCATCGGCACCACGTGAAACCGCCGGTGCGCACGGCGCACCCTACGACAGGAGAGCCTTCCACTCCCTGTACGCCTCCTTCATGCACCGCGCACAAGGTCGATACCCCGCTGCCTGCGCGGTGGCTTCATCGAGAAAGAACACCCGCTCTTTCACGTAGCCACCCCGCGCGATCGCGCGCAGGGCGGTGGGGCAGTCGAGACGGCCGTAGATGCGCGTCTTGCGGTGCCCGCCCAGCATTCCGGGAACAGGGCTGGGATAGGGCTGTCCGTCCGCTCCCACCAGGGTCCAGGCTCTCACCCCTCGGCCTCGCGCTCCAGCAGGCGGCGCTTGCGCTCCACGCCCCAGCGGTAACCGGAGAGATTGCCGTCGCTGCGCACCACACGGTGGCAGGGAATGGCCACCGCCAGGCTGTTGGCTGCGCAGGCCTGGGCCACGGCGCGCACGGCGCGGGGCGAGCCGATGCGTTCGGCGATGTCCGCATAGCTGGCGGTGCTGCCGGGTGGAATTTCCCGCAGCGCTTGCCAGACCCGCTCCTGGAAAGCCGTACCGCGCACGTCCAGTGGCAGGTCCAGGCCCAGTTGCGGCGCTTCGATGAAGCCGATGACCTTGGCCACCAGTTGCTCGAAGTCGCTGTCGCCGCCGATCAGCTGGGCGCGGGGGAACTTGTCCTGCAGGTCGCGCAGCAGGGCATCCGGATCGTCGCCGAGGAGGATGGCGCAGACGCCGACGTCGCTTTGCGCCACCAGGAAGTGACCCAGCGAACATTCCCCCAGGGCGAAGCGGATGGCGTTGTTGGTGCCGCCGGCCCGGTAGTCGGCCGGCTTCATGCCCAGCACCTGGGCGGAATCGGCATAGAAGCGGCTGTTGGAATTGAACCCGGCGTCGTAGATCACCTCGGTCACCGAGGTGTCCGGGCCGAGCTGGTCGCGCACCTTGCGGGCACGCCGGGCGCGGGCGTACGCCTTGGGCGTCAGGCCGGTGACGGCCTTGAACACCCGGTGGAAGTGCGAGGCACTCATGCCCACCGATTCGGCCAGGGCTTCGAGCCCCGGGACTTCCTCGGCGGTTTCGATCTGCCGGCAGGCCGCAGACACCAGCGCCGCATGCTGCTCGGCCAGGTGCGTCATGTCGGTAGCGGCGCGGCGGCTGGGGCGGTATCCGGCGGCTTCGGCGGCCTGGGCGCTGTCGAAGAACTCCACGTTCTCCGGGCGCGGCAGGCGCGTGGGGCTGCTGGGGCGGCAGTAGATGCCGGTGGTCTTCACCGCATAGACGAACTGCCGGTCGGCGGCCGGATCGCGGGCCTGCACGGCGGCCCAGCGTGGGTCCTGTTCGATGGCGGTCCTGGCAGAGGGCTTCATGGCGCTATCCGCTTGTGGTTCGTTCATGGCAGAGAGTATGCGGCCAGCATCGGGCGCGCATCCCGACTCTTGCGGTCGAATTCCTTCACAGCGCGTCATGGAAAATCACCCCCAGCGTGTGACGCAGACCGCTGCGGACCTGGCTGACGCCGTGTCGCAGCCGGACCCTGTGGTAGCCGCGTACGCCCGGCGCCGGCCGGAAGTTGACCGCGAACAGGACCCCATCGCCAAGGGCCAGAGGCACCACCTGCACGCGCGATTGCATGCGCGGACGCTGCTCGGTAATGACGAACTCGCCGCCTTCGAACGCCTTGCCCGGCTCGGACAGCAGTACCGCCAGCTGCATCGGGAAAACCTGCTCGCCATAGAGGTCCTGGTGCAGGCAGTTGTAGTCGCCGGCGACGTAGCGCAGCAGCAGCGGGGTAGGGCGCGACTGGCCGGCATCGTGGCAGCGCTGGAGGAAGCCGCTGTGCTCGGCGGGGAAGCGTCCATCCAGCCCCAGGCGCTCGTGCCAGAAGTTCGCCAGCGGCGCCAGACGCGGATACAGCGCGCTGCGCAGGCTCGCCACCAAGGGCGGCAACGGGTAGTCGAAATACTGGTATTCGCCCTGGCCGTAGCCATGGCGGGCCATGACGACGCGGGAGCGGAAGCGATCCGGCTGCCCGTACAGGGCTGCCAGCTCCGTGCACTCCGCTGGTGTCAGTAACTGGCGGATCAGGGTCCAGCCATTCTGGTCGAGGTCCGCTTCGATGGATGGCCAGTCCAGGCTGTCGATGGCTTTCATGGTGGGTGCCCCTGTTCGGTGATGGGCGCCGAGATTAGGCGCGCGCAAGCATCGGGGCACTCCGCTGCTTGCGTTCGAATTCGGCGCCTGTCAGGGCCGTGAGTAAACCTTGAACAGGGTCTGGTCTAACTCGCTCGGGGCGCCGAAGTACTTGCTGTAGAGCGGCGTTATGGCGCCGGAGCGGTAGAGCTGGCTGAGCGCCGTGTCCACCTGCAGGCGGAAGTCTTCGTCGTCGCGCGCCAGGGCCAGGGACACTGGCTCGAACTCGAAGCGGCGGTCCAGCACCATCAGGTTGGTATTGGCGGTATCCCGTGCCACCAGGCTACGCAGGATCATCTGGCTGGCGAAGAAGGCGTCCACCTTGCCGTCGGCCACCAGCGCCACGCCTTCTGCCGGGCTGGCCACGGTTTCCAGGCTGACCATCACCTTCATCAGACGCAGTTTTTCCCGCGCCCAGTCTTCCACTACCGACCCGCTCTGCACCGCGAAGTTGTGGGCGGCCAGGCCGCGGTTGAGCGTGGCGCGCCAGGTGGGGCCAGTCTCTTCCACTTCGCCGCTGAGCACCTTTACCAGCGATATCGATGCATCCTTGCGCACCACCACGCCAATGCCGGCGGTATACACCGGCAGCGAGAATGCCACGCTCTGGCGGCGTTTCAGGGTTTCCACCATGGGGCTGCAGAGCAGGTCCACGCCACCGTCACGCACAACGCCGAGGGCTTTCCCCGGCGCCAATGGCACGAAGCGGACCTTGAGTGATGCAAGGCCTGGCTGGGAGCGCAGTTGTTCGGCAACCTTCTGGCACAGGTCGATGGCATAGCCCGAGGCGCCTTCACCTTCGGCGGAGGAGAAGGGCGGCTGGTCCGGCAGATAGCCGAGCGTGAGGGTGCCGGTGGCGCGAATGCGGTCCAGGGTCTGGGCAGGGGCCAGTACTGGCAGGAGGGCGACCAGCAGCGCCGGGAGCCAGCGAATCGAGATTCCTTTCATGGCTGTTCCTCCAGGCCGAGGGAGCGCGTACGTGCAGCCCGCTCTTCGAGGAAACGGTCAGCGATGTAGCCAAACATCAGGTAGCCCACTGCGGTGACGATCATGCCGCCGAAAACCGCCTCCGTACCCGAGGCATAGAGCGCATAGAAGCTGTAGGCCATGGCGATGAGCAGCACCACGACGTTGCGGTGGTGGGGGTAACCCGTCACCCCGGCTTTCTGCATGATCACCAGCAGCGCCGAGAGTGAAGTGATGTAGGGGATGATGTTGGTCACCGCCGCCAGGTTCACCAGCTTGCCGAACTGTTCCGAGGCATTGGGCGAAATGGTCGACACCGCCATGGCGCTCTGCAGCACGGCGTTGGCCACCAGCCCGGCGATGGGCGCGCCCAGCAGGGTGACCTTGGCGAACAGCGCCGGGAACATGTGTTGGTCCGCGGTGACCTTGGCCGTCTGCGCCAGGGTGAACTGCCAGCCCAGCAGCGACCCGACGCAGGCCATCACCGCCAGGCCCATGATCAGGTCGCCCACCAGCGGGTTGAACATCTTCGCGTAGACGAAAGCGAACGGCGCGCTGGAGTTGGCCAGTTCAGGGTTGGGCACGATGCCCATGATCACCGAGGTGGACAGCACGTAGATCACCGCGGCGCCCAGGGTGCCCAGCAGGCAGGCCAGCGGTACGTTGCGCTTGGGATTTTCCACCGCATCGGAGTTCTGCGCCGCCGATTCCATGCCGAGGAAGGCCCAGAGGGTGAGGGGAATGCTCTGGGTGATGGCGTCGTTGGTGGAGATGCCATTGGGGTTCCAGGCGGCGCGGAAGATGTCGGCGTCGAACCAGAACCAGCCGATCACCGACAGCCCCGCCACCGGGATGATCACGCCCCAGACGGTGATCGAACCGATATGGCCGGTGATCTTCGGTCCGCCGAAGTTGGCCAGGGTGGTCAGCCAGATCAGCACCACAGCACCGACGAACAGCGGAATGGCACCGCTGCCCAGCCAGGGAAAGAACGGTGTGAGGTAGCCGACAGCGGAAATCGCGATGGCCACGTTGCCGATGGCCAGCGAGAGGAAATAGAGATAGGAACAGAGGAAGAAGGCCGACTTGCCATGGGCCTCTTCGGTGTAGGCCGACATTCCGCCCGAGCGTGCGCAAAAGATGCCGCACTGGGCGAAGCAGTAGGCGATGGCCATGGAGCCCACGGCGGTGATGATCCAGGACAGCAGTGAGATCGCGCCGAGCTGCGCCATGCTGGAGGGCAGCATGATGATGCCGGAGCCCATCATGTTGACCGACACGAGCGTGGTGAGGCCGGTCAGACCCATTTTCTTGCCGGGAGCCGTCATGCTGGAAACCTTCTGGAGGAGATATCTCCAGAAAGATAGGTGGCGTTGGACGATGCTGCTTCCCGGCCAGGAGTAGAATTCACTTCCCTGCAACATGCCGCCGCGAGCCGCCCATGCCTCTGCAACCTGACGATCTGGCCAGCATCACCGCCACCACGCTCGACGATTACAACCGCAATGCCGAAGGTTTTCGCGAAGGTACCCGCGACCACGATGTGAGCCAGAACATCGAGGCACTCTTGCGGCACATCAGGGGCAATGCGCCGTTCACCCTCCTCGATTTCGGCTGCGGCCCCGGCCGCGATCTGCAGACGTTCACCCGCCTGGGCCATCACGCAATCGGCCTGGATGGCGCGCAGAGCTTCGTCGCCATGGCCCGTGCCGATTCCGGCTGCGAGGTCTGGCACCAGGATTTCCTCGCGCTTGATCTGCCTGCCGAACGCTTCGACGGCATCTTCGCCAATGCCAGCCTGTTCCACGTCCCGCGCCAGGAACTGCCCCGCGTCCTGCGTCAGCTGCACGCCGCGCTGAAGCCCGGCGGTGTGCTCTTCAGCTCCAACCCGCGCGGGCAGAACGACGAAGGCTGGAGCGGCAGCCGCTACGGTTCCTGGCACGACTACGAGAACTGGAAGGTCCTGCTTGAAGCAGCGGGTTTCGAGGCGTTGGAGCATTACTACCGCCCGGCGGGACTGCCGCGTGCGCAGCAGCCGTGGCTGGCGAGTGTGTGGCGCAAGAGCGCTGGGTAGAGGTCACGTCCGCGCGTTGGGCTTCGTTCCTCTGCCCAACCTACGGCAGACCTGCGGCCTGCTTGGCGAATGAATTCGCCCCTACAAGTGCAGGTGTAGCCCGTGCATCGGTGGCGCAGTGAGAGTCACCCCTCGCCCGCGTGCGGGAGAGGGGCTGGGGGAGAGGGCAAGTGGTCCAAGCAGGAGCCCGTTTTCCTGTGGGGGCGAATTCATTCGCGAAGGGCAACGCAGTTGCCCCATCCGATCAACCCTTGCGCGGCATTTCCTTCGGCAGGTCTTTCCCCACCTCGGGCACCTTGGGGTGGATGAGTGCCTGGCGCACCTTTTCGTAGTCGTCGTAAGGCAGGCCCGCGCGGCTGAGCATTTCCAGGGCGAATTGCTTCACCTCGGCGTCTGTGTAGGGGCGTAGCTCGGGTTCGGGTTGGCTGGCGCAGCCGGCCAGGACCAGGGTCGTTACGGCCAGCGCAAGGATGTGGGCGTGCTTCATGGAGTGTTCCCGAGCGGTGCTTGTGAGTGCGTGCAGGCTACCAACGCTGGGAGGGGGCCAAAAATCATCCCCGTAGATAATGACTATTGCCTCGATCGCAAGGATGTCGCGGTTGCGAGGCGATAGTGAGCAGGCTAACCTTCGATTCTTCAAATTCATCGGATGATTGGATGTTTGCCATGTCCGCGTCTTCGCTCAAGCGTTCCCTGGTGGATATCGCCCTGGAACAGATTCGCCAGCGCATCGATGACGGCACCTGGCCCCTGGGCCAGCGCCTGCCGCCCGAACCCGAACTGGCCGAGATCATCGGCATCAGCCGCAACACCGTGCGTGAGGCGGTGCGTGTGCTGACCTTCTCCGGTGTGCTGGAAGTACGACAGGGCGACGGTACCTATGTGCGTGGTTGTGCCGACCCGCTCGGCACCATGCAGGCGCTGGCGCGCAGTTCGGTGGAGCAGGCGCTGGAGGCGCGGGGGATGATCGAGGTCGAGGCGTCGCGGCTGGCGGCCCTGCGTCGCACCGAAGACGACCTTGCCGCCCTGCGCGTGGCCCTGGCTGCGTCCGCCGCCCGTTCCAACTACGAGGACATCGACGACTACATCGTCCATGACCTGGCCTTTCACCAGCGGGTGGTGGACAGCGCCCACAACCCGGTGCTGAGCCAGCTGTATCGCTATTTCTCCCAGGTCATCCGCGTTGGTCTGGAGCACACCATCTCCGATCCCGAGCGTGAGCAGCCGAGTTTCGACCTGCACCGCGACCTGCTCGACGCCATCGAACGACAAGACGCGGACGCCGCGGCAGCGGCCAACCGTGCATTGCTGATCTGACCTTCCTGGAGCTGCCTTGTATGAACGCCCCGAACTCAATGAATGACCCCAAGCCGGCCTGCCCGCCGGAAGAACTGCTGATCGACGCCGAAGTCGACGACGAACCCCAGCCCAAAGCGCTGCGTGGCGGCACCGTGCTGCTGCTGATCGGACTGGTGATGGTGGCGTTGAACCTGCGTCCGGCGCTGTCCAGCCTGGCGCCGATGCTGAACATAGTGCGCGAGGCCACGGGCCTGTCAGCGACCGGCGCGGGTCTGTTGACCACCTTGCCGGTGCTCTGCCTTGGCCTGTTCGCACCGCTGGCACCCATCCTCGCGCGGCGTCTGGGCAGCGAGCGCACGGTGCTGCTGATCCTGCTCACCCTGGCCGGCGGCATCGTGCTGCGCAGCCTGTTCCCTGTAGCGGGGCTGTTCGTGGGCAGCCTGGTGGCCGGTGCGAGCATCGGCATCATCGGGGTACTGCTGCCGGGCATCGTCAAGCGCGACTTCCCCCATATCGCCGGAACGATGACCGGTGTCTATACCATGGCGCTGTGCCTGGGCGCGGCATTGGCCGCAGGCGCCACGGTGCCGCTGGCCGAGCTGTTGGATGATACATGGCAGCCGGCGTTGGCCTTCTGGGCGCTGCCGGCGGTACTCGCGGCCCTGATCTGGCTGCCCCAGGCTCGCCAGGGCCAGCATGCACATCGCCAGGCCTACAAGGTGACCGGCCTGTGGCGTGACCCGCTGGCCTGGCAGGTGACCCTCTACATGGGGCTGCAATCCTCCCTGGCCTACATCGTGTTCGGTTGGTTGCCCTCGATCCTGATCGACCGTGGCCTCTCCGCGGTGCAGGCCGGTCTGGTGCTGTCCGGTTCGGTGATGGTGCAGCTGATCAGCGCCCTCGGTGCGCCCTGGCTGGCGACCCGTGGCCGCGACCAGCGCCTGGCCGTGCTGCTGGTCATGGGCCTGACTCTCGCCGGTTTGCTGGGCATGCTCTATGCGCCGCTGTCCGGTATCTGGGGGTGGGCCGTGGTGCTCGGATTGGGGCAGGGCGGCACTTTCAGCATCGCCCTGGCGCTGATTGTGCTGCGCTCGAAGGACGCCCATGTGGCCGCCAACCTCTCCGGCATGGCCCAGGGCGTGGGCTACACGCTGGCGGCCATGGGCCCACTGATGGTGGGCGTGGTGCACGACCTCACCAAGGGTTGGAGTGCGGTGGGGATCATCTTCGTGGTGATCAGCCTGGCGGCCACCGCGTTCGGCCTCGGCGCCGGTCGCAACCTGTATGTCGCGGCGCGCAGCGAGCATCTCTGACGGCTGGCATTGCGTCTTATGCCGCTGTCGTAGGGTGGATCACGCTTTATCGATCCACCATTGGATTCCGGCGCGGCACGTTGGTGGAAGTGAAGAGCGACTTCCACTGAGTCATTTGTAGGATGTGGTAGAGCGAAGCGAAACCCATCGGCGTTGGTCGATGGGTTTCGCAAGCTCTACCCATCCTACGAAGCAATGCCTGCCTGCGGCTCAGGGTCGCCAGTTGGCGTTGAATTGCTCCGCCATCTTCTGCTGGCGGAAGCGCTCGACGATGAAGTCGATGAACACGCGGGTCTTGGCTGGCAGCAGTTTCTGCGCGCTGAAGTAGAGCGACAGGCTGCCGGTATCCACGTACCAGTCCGGCAGCACCCGTTCCAGGGCGCCGCTGCGCAAGTGGGGCAGGGCGTGCACCGTACTCACCAGGGTGACGCCGAGCCCTTGCATGGCTGCGTGGCAGGCTGCTTCCGGATCGGTCATGGCAATGCGCAGCTTCAGCTCGAAGGTGGCCTGGCGGTCGTCGCGGGTGCGCAACGGCCAGGCGCGAACGCGTCCGGTCTGCGGGGAGCGGATGAGGATGCCGTCATGCTGGGCAAGGTCTTCCGGGGACTCGATGGCCGGGCTGCGCGCCAGGTAGTCCCTGGAGGCCAGCAGCACTCGATGGGCCGGCCCCAGCTGACGCGCGATGACGCCGGGCGGCAGTTCGAAACCGCCGCCGATGGCCGCGTCGAAGCCTTCGCCGATAAGGTCCACCGGGCGGTTGTCGAAGTGCCAGTCGGGGATGATCGCCGGGTAGCGCGCGAGGAACTCGCCGAGGTGCGGCAGGATGTAATCCCGGCCGAACGACACGCCCATGCTCACCTTCAGGGTGCCTGCCGGTTGGCCTTGGCTACTGGCGAGGTTCGCCACTGCGCCCTGAATGCTCGCCAACCCGCCACTCACCTCCGCGAGAAAACGCTCACCGGCTTCGGTCAGCGTCAGGCGACGCGTGCTGCGCAGGAACAGTCGCACGCCGAGGTTGGACTCCAGCCGCGCCACGTTCTTGCCCACCGCTGCGGGCGTCAGGCCCAGGCGCCGCGCGGCTTCGGCGAAGCTGCCGGCCTCGGCGGCGCGGACGAAGCACTCGATGCTGCTGAGGGTTTCCATGGCGCCTCCATAAACCATTGGTATCGACTGAATATAGTGATTGCCAGCTTATCGGTTGTGAATGCCGGGTGAATACTGGGGCCGTCTTCCACACCAACCCAGTTCCAGGAGATTCCAAATGAGCACTCTGAAAACCCTCGAAGGCAAAGTCGCATTCATCCAGGGCGGTTCCCGCGGTATCGGCGCTGCCATCGCCAAGCGCCTGGCCAATGACGGCGCCGCAGTAGCGCTGACCTACGCCGCTTCCGCCAGCAGCGCCCTTGAAGTGGTCCAGGCCATCGAAGCCGCCGGCGGCCGCGCCATCGCGATCAAGGCCGACAGCCGCGACGAACAGGCGATCCGTGCCGCCATCCGCCACACGGTGGAAACCTACGGACGACTCGACATCCTGGTGAACAACGCCGGCGTGTTGGCCGTGGCGCCCATCGAAGAGTTCAGCATCGACGACCTCGACCGGACCCTGGATGTGAACGTTCGCAGCGTGGTGATCGCCAGCCAGGAAGCCGCCCGCGTGATGGGCGAGGGCGGTCGCATCATCACCATCGGCAGTACCAATGCCGAGCGCATGCCCTTTGCCGGTGGCTCGGTCTACGCCCTGAGCAAGGCGGCGGTGGCCGGTTTCACCAAGGGCCTGGCCCGCGACCTGGGCCCGCGTGGCATCACCGTCAACAACGTGCAGCCGGGCCCGGTGGACACCGAGATGAACCCCGATAACGGCGAGTTCGCCACCTCCCTCAAGCAACTGATGGCTTTGCCGCGCTACGGCCAGGCGGAGGAAATCGCCAGCTTCGTGGCTTACCTGGCGGGCCCGGAAGCCGGGTACATCACCGGTGCGAACCTGATGATCGATGGTGGGTTCTCGGCCTGACGGCGGGCAGATGGTTGCCCGTAGGATGGCGTAGAGCGAAGTGAAACCCATCAGCGATGGTCGATGGGTTTCGCGGGCTCTACCCATCCTACGAAAGCGCGGAGTCCGGGTTGGAACCGATGGTGGAAATGAAGAGCGATTTCCACCCTACAAAAGGCGGATCAACCTGTCCCGCAGTGCCTGATCCGCTTCCTTCCCCCGCCCAGCATGGAGGTTGTCCAGCATGTGGCGGGGGTTTCCCGTTCCGGGGATGACGCAGGTCACCGCCGGGTGGCTGAGGCAGAACTTCAGCAGGAGTTGCGACCAGCTCGTGCAGTCGTACTCGGCGGCCCACTCCGGTACGGGCTGTTGCAACAGGTTGCGCAGCAGATTGCCGCCGCCAAAGGGACGGTTGATCAACACCGCCGTGCCGCGTTCCCGGGCCAGGGGCAGGATGCGCTCCTCGGCGTCGCGGTCGTCGAGGGCGTAGTCGACCTGCAGGAAGTCCAACTGCTCGGCGCGCAGCACTTTCTCCAGTTGGTCGTAGGCGCTCGAGGTGTAGTGGGTGACGCCCAGGTAGCGGATGCGGCCTTCCTCTTTCCACTGGCGCAGGGTCTTCAGGTGCTCTTGCCAGTCCACCAGGTTGTGCACCTGCATCAGGTCGATGCGCTGGCGCTGCAACAGGCGCATCGAGTGTTGCATCTGCTCCACGCCGTGCTGGCGACCCTGGGTCCAGACCTTGGTGGCGACGAAGGCGCGGTCGTGTGCCTTGAGCTCGTTGAGCAGGCCGCCGACCACTTCTTCCGCTTGCCCGTACATGGGCGAACTGTCGATCACCGAGCCCCCGCCTGCGAAAAGTTCTTCCAGCACCTTGCGGCAGTCGGCCCAGGCTTCGGTGGCATTACGGGAGATGTCGAAGCCTCGGTAGGTGCCGATGCCGATCACCGGCAACTGCTCACCGCTGGAGGGAATGGTGCGGCGGCGCAGGGGCTGCTGGCCCATGTCCGCAGCCAGGCTGAAGGGGCTCATGGCCAGGAGCGCGGTGCCGGCGCTGAGGCGGAGGAATTCGGCGCGGGTGATGCCGGTTCTCATGGTTGGACCTCCTGCGGGGTGGCTGTCTGTTCATGGTGGCGGCCGAGGCGCCAGCCCACTGCGCTCCAGGCGAGGGCCACGCCGGCGCCCACCAGGGCCACCAGCGCGGCGCCGAGGCCGACGGCGTCGAGCAGGGCCTTGAGCCAGGCGCTGACAGCATCGCCTCCGCGATAGACCACGGTGTCGATGAAGTTCTTCGCCCGATATTTCTGCTGGGCGCCGAGCGGCACGAAGAGCATTTCCCGCCCCGGCCGCACGAAGGCGTACTCGCCTACCCGGCGCAGCACCATCACCGCCGCCAGCATGGCGAACTGAGGCAGCAGCGCCAGGGCGAGGAAACCCAGCGTCACCAACAGGGGCACTACCGCCAGCAGCGCGCCGACGCCGAAGCGCTGGGCCACGCGCCCGGCGATGAACAACTGGCAGGTGAGAGAGAGGGCCTGCACGGTGAAGTCGATCAGCGCGAAGACGCGCATCTGCTGCTGGCTATCGGGGAACAGCGCGGCCACCAGACGGGCCTGCTCGAAGTATAGGAAGGTGCTGGTGCAGGACAGCAGCAGGACGAAAACACAGATGCCCAGCAGATAGGGCGAGCCCAGCACCAGGCTGATGCCGGCGAAGGGGTTGCCGGGCACCGGGTGTTCCGGGGGTTCGTTTTCCGCACCGGGTCGCCCGGCACCACCCCTCGCGCGCCAGGTCATCAGGTAGCGGCGCAGGGCCAGTGTGGGCAGAAGGAAAAGCGCGGCGAGTACCAGCAAACCGGCAGTACCCGCGTGACTGACCAGCAGTCCTCCCAGCAGCGGACCGATCAGGCCACCCAGGCTGGCACCCGCGGCGATGGACGGGAACAGCCGTTTGGATTGCCGACGGTCGAACACGTCGGCCAGCAGGCTCCAGGCCAGGGACACCACGAACAGGTTGTAGACCGACAACCAGACGTAGAAGGCGCGCGCCGCCCACAGCGGGTCCGGCGTGCGCCATAACAGCCAGGCGAAACCCAACAGGTTGCTGGCGAAGAACAGGTAGACGCAGTCGAGGAAGATCCGCCGCGGGACCCGCGCATTCAGCCAGCCATAGGCCGGGACCGCCAGCAGCATCGTGACGAAGGTGGCGCTGAACAGCCATTGCAGGTTCTCCACGCCGCCGGCGATGCCCATGGTTTCGCGCACCGGCCGCAGCATGAAGTAGCCGCCGAACAGGCACAGCAGCAGGGCGAAGGCGGCAAGGGCCGGGGCCAGTTCACCGGCCCTGGCGTGGATGGCGCGGTGGAGCGGGGACATGGCGGTGGTTTGTGTGGGGTGGTCTGGAGGGTTTAGACCATGGGGAGGCGGGAGTCGCTTTTCTCGTGGGGGCGATTTCAATGTAGGGGCGAATTCATTCGCCAAGGGCAGCGCAGCTGCCCCCTCAGACATTGATGGGCAGACCTTCGGCCTGCTTGGCGAATGAATTCGCCCCTACAAGGTCGTTTCCGCCCTTTTAAAGCCCGTACTTCTTCACCTTGTCGAACAGCGTGGTCTTGGCCATGCCGAGGGCGATGCAGGCCTGGCTGAGGTTGCCACCGTGACGTTCGAGGGCGGCGCTGAGCAGGCTCTTCTCGAAGGCTTCCACCGCTTCGGCGAAACGCGGTTCGTTGCCGTCCGGCGTCTGGCCGCTTTTTTTGAACACCGGCAGCCCGAGGGCGAAGCGTTCGGCGACGTTGCGTAGTTCGCGCACATTGCCGGGCCAGTCGTGGGCCATCAGCGCGGAGACGGTGGCGTTGTCCAGCTCGGGGGCGGCGCGATCGAAGCGCAGGGTGGAGAGCTGCAGGAAGTGCTCGAACAGCAACAGGATGTCTTCGCGGCGGTCACGTAGCGGCGGCAGTTCCAGGGTGACCACGTTGAGACGGTAGTAGAGGTCGCTGCGGAAACGGCCGGCGCGGCCTTCTTCGTCCAGGTCGAACTTGGTGGCGGCGATCACCCGGCAGTCCACCGGGATCGATTGGTTGGAGCCCAGTCGTTCCAGGGTCTGTTCCTGCAGCACGCGGAGGAACTTGATCTGCAGGTTGATCGGCATGCTCTCGATTTCATCGAGGAACAGCGTGCCCTGGTGGGCATGCTCGATCTTACCGATGCGGCGCTTGCCGGCGCCGGTGAAGGCGTGGGCCTCGTGGCCGAAAATTTCGCTGTCGAACAGGTTCTCCGGCAGGCCGCCGCAGTTGAGCGCGACGAACTGCTTCGACTGGCGCCGGCTGAAGTCGTGCAGGCACCGGGCAACCAGTTCCTTGCCGGTGCCGGTCTCGCCTTCGATCAGCACATTGGCGGAGGTGTCGGCGACGTTGGCGATCAGCTCGCGCAGGGCCTGGATGGCCGGCGAGCGGCCGATGATGCGTTGCTCCAGGGACTGCCGACCGGCCAGCTGCCGGCGCAGGCTCGACACTTCGCGGGCCAGCGCGCGCTGCTCCAGGGCGCGGCGCGCCACGTCTACCAGACGCTCGGGGGAGAAGGGTTTCTCCATGAAGTCGTAGGCGCCGTCGCGCATGGCCTGCACCGCCATGGTGATGTCGCCGTGGCCGGTGATCAGCACCACCGGCAGGCTGCGGTCGCGGGACTTCAGGCGTTCCAGCAATGTCAGGCCATCCATGCCGGGCAGGCGGATGTCGCTGATGACGATGCCGGCGAAGTCCTCGCCCACCTGCGCCATGGCTTCTTCGGCGCTGCCGACGCCGATGCTGGGAATGTCTTCCAGGGCCAGCGCCTGCTGGCAACCCATCAGGACGTGGGGGTCGTCTTCGACGATGAGGACGCTGAGGGGCTCGGTCATGGGGCTGGGCTCACGGATTCGTCGGGGCGTTCCAGCAGCGGCAGGCAGAGCTCGAAGGCGGTGCCGCCGCTTTCCGGGTGATGGGCCGCCAGGCTCCCGCCAGCGGCCGTGGCCAGGCTGGCGGAAAGGGTCAGGCCGAGGCCCAGGCCGTGTTCGCCGGGCTTGGTGGTGAAGAAGGGTTCGAACAGGTGCTGGCGGTTGGCCGGGTCGATGCCGGGGCCGTTGTCGCGTACCTGTAGTCGATAGTTACCGCCGTCGGCCGCGCCGCTGAGCCAGAGCTGGCAGTCGGGCTGGCCGGACATGGCGTCCAGGGCGTTGGCGATGAGGTTGACCAGGATCTGCTCCAGGCGGGTCTGGTCGATGGCCAGCAGCACGTCGGCGAAGTCGCGGTGCAGCGTGAGCGGCTTACGTTCCAGACGGGTGTGCAGGAGGAACAGGGCGGCATCCACCGCCTTGCCCAGGTGCGCCACACCGTGGTCGTCGGAGCGCCGGGCGAAGGCGCGCAGGCTGGCGGTGATGCGGCCCATGCGGTCCACCAGCTCGTTGATCGCCGCGAGGTTGGTGCTGGCAGTTTCCAGGGCACCGCGCGCCAGGAAGCGCACGGTGTTGCCGGAGAGGGTGCGCAGCGCGGCCAGGGGCTGGTTGAGTTCGTGGGCGATGCTGGTGGACATCTGCCCGATCACCGCCAGCTTGCCGGCCTGCACCAACCCGTCCTGGGCCTTGCGCAGGTTGTCTTCGGTCTGTTTGCGTTCGCGGATTTCCGCCAGCAGGCGGCTGTTGCTGGCGCGCAGGTCCTGGGTGCGTTCGGCGATCTTGCGCTCCAGCTCGTTGTTGGCCGCCAGCAGCGCCTCGCGGGCCGCAAGACGCGTGGCGATAACCTTGCGTCGCTCGTTCCAGGCAATCAGCAGGAAGGCCAGCAGGGCGAAACCGACGGCGGCGAGCATGCCCTGGATCACCGCTTCGCGGCGCAGATCGGCGAGTGGCGAGAGCAGGGTGAAATGCCAGGGCGTGTCATTCAGGGTGCGGGTCTGCGCGAGGTAGGCGACTTCGCCTTCTTGCTCGCCCTGGTGACCGCTGGCGGCGAAGCTGATGGCTTCCAGGCCTTCGCCCAGCACTTCGCGTGAGCGCGGTTCCCATTCGTTCAGCGCCCACCAGTAGTACTGCAGGCTGCGGGCCAGGCGTTCCTTGTCCTCGGCCGAGAGCGGGCGCACGGCCTTCATGCGCAGGGCCGGGTCGCTGGAGAGGATGATGATGCCGTTCTCGTCGCTGACGAAGGCTTGCAGGCGGGCCTTTTCCCAGCGTTCCTGCAGGGCTTCGAGCTTCACCTTGACCACCGCCACGCCGATGATCCGGCCCTGGTAGCGCAAGCCGTGGGCCAGGTAGTAACCGGCCTCGCCAGTGGTGCTGCCGATGCCATAGAAGCGGCCGGGTCGGCCTTGCACCGCCTCCTGGAAGTAGGCGCGGAAGGCCAGGTCTTCGCCTAGGTAGCTGTCGGCATCGCGCCAGTTGCTGGTGGCCAGCACGCGGCCGTTGGTGTCCAGCAGGTAGATGGCGCGGGCGCCGCTGCGGCGGTTCAGGCCTTCGAGGTAGTCGTTGACCAGGTTGCGCCGGTACGGGGTGGGGTTCAGCAGCAAGTGGCTGACGCTGGACTCCAGCTCCAGCAGGCTGGGCAGGTAGGTGTAGCGGTTGATCTCGCTTTCCACGGCGCGGGCGTGGAGTTCCAGCTGGCGCTCGCCGTTATCCCGCAGCTGGCGGATGCCGGACACTTCGCTGAGGTGATAGCCGATGTAGCCGAAGCCCAGCATGCACAGGAGCAGCAGCAGGAACAGCAGGAAATGGCGGAACAGGCGCGGTTTCACGGTCAATGCGGGCGGCACGGCGCGGAGGCTGGCGGTAGGGCATTGCATCATAGACATCCGGGCCGTTCCAGTCGGCGCCACGGACGGGCGCCGAGTGGTGGAGTGGGGCTGTAGGAGCCAGCTTGCTGGCGAAGTGCTCAGGCCATTCGCGAGCAAGCTCGCTCCTACAGGTGCATCAGTGTTGCAGGATCTTTGCGAGGAACTGCTGGGCGCGGTCGGAACGGGCGCTGACGTCACCGAAGAACTCGTCCTTGGCGCAGTCTTCGACGATCTGGCCGCGGTCCATGAAGATCACCCGGTCGGCGACCTTGCGGGCGAAGCCCATTTCGTGGGTCACGCACATCATGGTCATGCCTTCCTGGGCCAGCTCGACCATCACGTCCAGCACTTCGTTGACCATTTCCGGGTCCAGCGCCGAGGTGGGTTCGTCGAACAGCATCACCACCGGGTCCATGGCCAGGGCGCGGGCGATGGCGACGCGCTGCTGCTGGCCACCGGAGAGCTGGCCGGGGTGCTTGTGGGCATGGGCCTTGAGGCCGACGCGGTCGAGCAGCTTGAGGCCTTTCTCCAGGGCCTCGTCCTTGTTGCGGCCGAGCACCCGGGTCTGGGCGATGGTCAGGTTCTCGGTGATGGACAGGTGCGGGAACAGCTCGAAGTGCTGGAACACCATGCCGACGCGGGAACGCAGCTTGGGCAGGTTGGTGGCCTTGTCGGCGATGGACGTGCCGTCGACCACGATGTCGCCTTTCTGGAAAGGCTCCAGGGCGTTCACGCACTTGATCAGGGTGGATTTGCCCGAGCCGGAGGGGCCGCACACCACCACCACTTCACCTTTCTTCACGTTGGTGCTGCAGTCGGTCAGCACCTGGAAGTCCCCGTACCACTTGTTGACGTTCTTGATGGAAATCATACGGCTAACCTTTTCTGCAGGAGTTTGACCAGCTGGGAAGCGATGAAGCTGACGCTGAAGTAGACCAGGCCGGCGAAGATCAGGAACTCGTGCGGCTGGCCGATGATGTCGCCACGGGAACGGGCGGCGTTGAGGAAGTCCATCAGGCCCACGGTGTAAACCAGCGAGGTGTCCTGGAACAGGATGATGCTCTGCTGCAGCAGCAGCGGGGTCATCTTGCGGAAGGCCTGGGGCAGGATGATCAGGCGCATGCTCTGGCTGTAGGTCATGCCCAGGGCCGAGGCCGCCCCCATCTGGCCTTTCGGGATGGCCTGGATGCCGGCGCGGACGATTTCGCAGAAGTACGCCGCCTCGAACATCATGAAGGCCACCAGGCACGAGGTGAACGCACCCACGGGCGTGTCTTCACCGGTGATGGCGCGCAGCAGGAAGGGCACCGCGAAGTAGAACCAGGTGATCACCAGCAGCAGCGGGATGGATCGGAAGTAGTTGACGTACAGCCCGGCAATCTTCGACATCATCGGGTTGTGCGACAGGCGCATGAGGGCCAGGAGGGTGCCCAGCGCTACACCGCCGAAGACGCCCAGCACCATCAGCTTGAGGGTCATCAGCAGGCCGTCGGCAAGGCCCGGCAGGGCAGGGATGATCGCGGAGAAATCCATCATTTACCCCCTACGGAAATCAGGCCGGGCACCGCCACTTTCCGCTCCACGGTGCGCATGATCAGCATCAGGCTCATATTCAGGGTGAAGTAGATCAGGGTGGCCAGGGTGAAGGCTTCGAACAGGTTCGCGGAGAACTCGGCGGTCTGCTTGGTCTGCGCCAGCAGCTCCATCAGACCGATCAGCGACGCCACCGAAGAGTTCTTGAAGATGTTGAGGAACTCGCTGGTGAGCGGCGGGATGATGATGCGGAAGGCCTGGGGCAGCAGCACGTAGCGGTAGATCTGCGGCAGGCGGAAACCCATGGCGCGGGCGGCGCCCAGCTGGCCCTTGGGCAGTGCCTGGATACCGGTGCGCACCTGCTCGCAGACGCGGGCGGCGGTGAACAGGCCGAGGCAGACCACGACGCTGAGGTAGGCCGAAGTGGCTGGGTTGAGGTCCTGTTTGAACCAGATTTCCAGCGGTTCGGGCAGCAGGTCCGGTACCAGGAAGTACCAGAGGAACAGCTGCACCAGCAGCGGCACGTTGCGGAAGATTTCCACGTAGACGGTGGCTATGCCGGAAACCCAGCGGTTCGGCACGGTGCGCATCACGCCGAGCAGCGCGCCCAGCAGCAAGGCAATGATCCAGGCCGCCAGGGCGATGGCGATGGTCCAGCCCAGGCCGGTTACGAACCAGTCCAGGTAGATTTCGCTGCCGATCCCGGTGGACTTGAAGAACACGCTCCAGTCCCAGTTGTAATTCATCAGGGTTTTCCCCTATCAGGTCGATCGTTCTGCGGTGAAGGCAGTGGGAGGGTGTGGCTGTCAGGAGTACGGCGATGATTCAGACCGACCCCGGACAGCTCCTTCTCCCTCTGGAAGAGGGTTGGGGTGAGGGAGGCCTGACTGCGTGCGTTCTCCAACACCCCTCACCCCCGGCCCCTCTCCTCCTGGGAGAGGGGAGCAAGGCGTCAGATTTCTTCAGCCGACTTGTCGGAGGGGTTGGCGACCAGCTTTTTCAGCTCTTCGCTCATGGGGAAGTTCAGGTTCAGGCCCTTCGGCGGGATGGGCTGGGTGAACCATTTGTCGTAGATGCCGTTGATTTCGCCGGAAGCGAAGGTATCGGCGATGGCCTTGTCGACGACTTTCTTGAAGGCTTCGTCGTCCTTGCGAACCATGCAGCCGTAGATTTCGAAGGACTGCGGCTTGCCGGTCACGACCCAGTCATCGGGCTTCTTGGCCTTGGCCATTTCGCCGTAGAGCAGGGCGTCGTCCATCATGAAGGCCACGGCGCGACCGGATTCGAGCATCAGGAAGGACTCGCCGTGGTCCTTGGCCGAGATGATGTTCATGCCCATCTGCTTTTCGGCGTTCATGGACTTGATCAGGCGCTCGGACGTGGTGCCGGCGGTGGTCACCACGTTCTTGCCTTTCAGGTCGTCGAACTCGTTGATGCTGGCGCTCTTCTTGGACAGCAGGCGGGTGCCCACTTCGAAGATGCCCACGGAGAAGCCGACCTGCTTCTGGCGCTCGAGATTGTTGGTGGTGGAGCCGCACTCGATGTCGACGGTGCCGTTCTGCACCAGCGGGATACGGGTCTGGGAGGTCACCAGGTTGTAGCGGACCTTCAGTTCCGGCATGCCCAGTTCCTGCTTGATGGCCTCGACCACTTTCAGCTGGAGGTCATGGGAGTAGCCGATGGGCTTGCCCGGCTCGGTGCCGAGGTAGGAGAAGGGGATGGAAGCGTCACGGTGACCGAGGGTGATGGTGCCGGTCTCCTTGATCTTCTTCAGGGTACCGGTCAGCTCGGCGGCGAACGCCGGAGCACTGATCAGGGTTGCTGCGATAGCGGTGGCCAGAACCTTGGGGAGCATACGCATGAACGACAGTCCTCGATGTTGTTTGTTCTTATCGGCGCGGTAGGAATTCGCGTCCGTCGGGGATCTGTATTGGCAGAATGCGTGCCAGCTGTATGGCGGTTCGATTATTTGGTCAAGTTGTTGAAATTAAAGGGTTTTATATCGATAGGTGGCTATCTGGATTTGTGCCTTGTCCGGGCTTCCGAATATGCACTCCGAATGTCGTTCGGGTTTCCGAACGGGTGACTTTGCGGTCATGTTTGGAGGGGGTGGTGCCGAGGCACAAAAAGCCCCCTCTCCCTCTGGGGTGAATCGGCATGCTTTCGGAAGCACTGCTTCCGTTGCCGATGAACGCCTGAGCGCGAAGCACTCAGGCTGGGGCGCAGAGCGGGGCTGGGGTGAGGGTGGCGGCAGCTCGCTGGACGTTCCAGGGCAGACCTTCGGCCTGCTTGGCGAATGAATTCGCCCCTACAAGGAAAGGCAGGTCCGTGTTTTGTGGGGGCGAATTCATTCGCTGAGGGCAGCGCAGCTGCCCTTGATAATTAGCAGGGCAGTCCTCCGGACTGCTTTGCGATTGAAATCGCCCCCACAAGTAAAAGCGGTCCGATCAATCAACCGCCTTGGACACCTCGCTCGCCCTCGGCTTCGGCGCGAATTTCGCGGCCAGGCGCATGGAGGTGGTGACCAGGCGCTGGTAGAGGGTCGGCAGCAGGCGCTGCATGCCATCCAGCGCCCAGGCATCGGCGCCGATGAGAATACGTCGACTGTCGCGCAGCACGCCGCGCAGGATCACTTCCGCTGCCTTGTCCGGACTGGTCCGCAGCAACTGGTCGTTGAACTGCTGGCGGGCGCGGCTGGATTCCTGGCCGGTGACCTTGGCCAGGCTGTCGTTCATCCGCGCCGTCTTGGCGATGTTGGTGCGGATGCCGCCGGGGTGCACGCAACTGGCGGATACCCCGCAGCCTTCCATGTCCAGCTCCTGGCGCAGTGATTCGGTGAAGCCGCGCACCGCGAACTTGGTGGCGTTGTAGGCGCTCATGCCCGGCTGGGCGAACAGCCCGAACACGCTGGAGACGTTGACCACATGACCTTCGCCGCTGGCCTTGAGGTGCGGCAGGAAGGCCTTGGTGCCGTACACCACGCCCCAGAAGTTGATGTTCATGATCCACTCGTATTCCGAGTAGTCACTGCCGTCCACGGTGCCAGCGTGGGCCACACCGGCGTTGTTGAAGATCAGGTTGACGCGGCCATGGTCCAGCACCACTTGTTCGGCCCAGGCGTGTACGGCATCGCGGTTGGCGACATCGACGCGGGTCTCGGTGACCTGCACGCCCAGCTTGCGTGCCATGGCGGCGGTGTCGGCCAGGCCGTCGGCGTTCACGTCGGCGAGTGCCAGGTGGCAGCCCTGGCGGGCGAGGGCGCAGGCCAGGGCGCGGCCGATGCCGGAACCGGCACCGGTGACAGCGGCGACTTTGTTCTCGAAGGATTTCATGCTGGTACCTCTTGATTAGCCATCAGCAGCGCGCCTTGGGCGGCGTGCACCGGCACACTGCGGCTGAAATGGTAGGCCGCGGGGTCGAAGTTGCGGGTCAGCAGGCGGTAGCGCCAAGTGAAGCCGGGCCATACGGTGCAGTTGCGTCCGGTCACCGGGTGCAGGTACCAGCTCTTGCAACCGCCGGCATTCCACACGGTGTTGCCCAGGCTGCCCTGGAGCTTGCCGTTGAACCTGTCCTGCACGTCGCGTTTGACTTCCAGGCTGCGCAGGCGGCGTTCGTCCAGCAGACGGAGGGCGCCGAGCACGTAATGGATCTGCGATTCGATCATGTAGACCATGGAGTTATGGCCAAGGCCCGTGTTCGGCCCCATGAGGAAGAACAGGTTCGGGAAACCGGCCGTGAGGGTGCCTTTGTAGGCTTCGGGGCCCTGCGACCAGTTGTCCAGCAGATCGACGCCGTTGCGGCCGAATACCACGCCACGGGGCAGCGGATCGCTGGGGGTGAAGCCGGTGCCGAAGATGATGGCGTCGACCTGGCGTTCAGTGCCGTCGGCGGTGACGATGCTGTTCGCGCGGATTTCGCGAATGCCGTCGGTAATCACGTCGACGTTGGGTTGGGTCAGGGCCGGGTAGTAGTCATTGGAGATCAGCACCCGCTTGCAGCCCATGGTGTAGTCCGGGGTGACCTTGGCGCGCAGCACCGGGTCCTTGATCTTGCGCTTGATGTAGCCCTTGGCGACCAGTTCGGCGAGTTTCATCACCTTCGGCGTCAGGGCGAAGCCCACCACGCGGCTTTCTAGGATGGCGTAGATGCCGCCGCGCCAGAGCTTTTGCAGGAAGGGGAAGCGCTTGAAGCGGGAGCGCTCGCCTTCGCTGATGGCGCGGTCGGGCTTGGGCATGATCCAGGGCGCGGTGCGCTGATAGAGGTCGAGCTGGGCGACCTGCTTCTGGATCTGCGGCACGAACTGGATGCTGGAGGCGCCGGTGCCGACTACCGCCACGCGTTTGCCGGTCAGGTCGTAGTCATGGTTCCACTGCTGGGAGTGGAAGCGCGCGCCCTTGAATTTCTCCAGGCCCTTCAGTGCCGGGGTGGCAGGGGTGGACAGCGCGCCCATACCGGATACCACGAACTGCGCGCTGTAGTGATTGCCGGCGGCATCCTCTATCTGCCACAGCTCGTCCACGTCGTTCCAGGCCAGGCGGGTGATCTCGGTGCCGAGCAGGGTCTTGTCCTGCAGCCGGTACTTTTCCCAGCAGCCTTCCAGGTAGGTCTTGATCTCCTCCTGTTTGGCGAACATGCGCGTCCAGTTCGGGTTCGGCTCGAAAGAGAAGGAATACAGGTGCGATTGCACGTCGCAGCCGCAACCCGGGTAGTTGTTCACTCGCCAGGTGCCGCCGATGCCGGGCTCCTTTTCGAATACGAGGAAATCGTTCTCGCCTTTCTGCTTCAGGCGGATTGCCATGCCGAGGCCGGAGAAACCGGAACCTATGATGGCGATCTTGCAATGGCGGGCAGAGGGTCGGGGTGACGCAGTCATTGGCCGGGCTCCTGTTCTTATTAATTGCGGCGTATACAGCTGTATACCAAGGTAGACATCTGTATACTCGTCGGCAATCCAACGTCGTCACAACCAACCTTAGGTAGGGCCCGAGATGAAATCCGTCAGCGGTGACGAGCCCCAGTCGCCAGAACGAACGCCCGATGCCCCTGGCAAGCGCCTGCTCATGGAAGCGGCGCTGCGCCTGGGTTCCCAGAGTCGCAGCCTCGCCAGCGTGGGGTTGCGCGAGCTGGCGCGGGAGGCTGGGCTGAACCCGAATACCTTCTACCGCCACTTCAAGGATGTGGAAGACCTGGGTCTGGCCATCATCCGCAACATCGCCACCCAGCTGCGCCAGCCGCTGCGCGACCTGCGACGCGAGGCGGCTGCCCGCGCCGTGCAGGGCGATGGCGGGCTGTTGCCGAAGCTGATGGGGATCGACCTGGGCCGTGGGCGGCGTGTCTGCCATGAGACGGTGCATCTGTTCTTCGACTTCGTCGACGACAACGCCGAGGCGTTCGTCATTGGCGTGCGCGAGCTGCATGGCGCTTCCCCGGTACTGCGGGAGGCCCTGCGCGAAGTGATGGAAGACTTCGCCGCCGACATGGCCGAAGACGTTCGCGAGTACAAGCTGCTGCCGACGCTGGTGGCCGAGCCGGTGGTGCGGCGCGTGTCGCGGCTGGTCAGTCGCAACCTGTTCCAGATGTCACTGGACTACATCGGTGAGCCGGAGCGCCGCGAAGCGATTCGTGCGGAGGCGGTGGAGCAGGTGTTGTTTCTCTTTACCGGGGCCAGCGTATTGCAGGCGATCGGTGCGGTATAGGTTCGCTCTTTTGTAGGATGTGGCGGGCGGCGTTTCGCTTGAGCGGAGCGATACCCATCAGCGCCGTTCGATGGGTTTTCCGGCGTCCGTCGGAAATGCCTTTCTGGCGTCTACCTGTCTCCCTGCACGAAGAAGCTCCTTTTCAAGCGTTCGTTTTGAAACGGTCCGATAGTGGGGGGCGAGGGTAAGCGGCAGTCTTCTGCGTTCGCAGTCAACGCAGGAAAGCCCGTCCTCATGCTCGCCGAACGCCGTCCCTTCTTCGACCACAGCCGCCACAAGCTCCAGGTCCGTGGGCTCGACGCCGCCCTCGACGTGCTCGCCTTCGAGGGCACGGAAGCCCTCAGCCAGCCGTTCAGCTACCAGGTGGAATTCACCTCCCGCGAGTGCGACCTCCCCGCCGACCAACTGCTGGGCCAGCGCGCCCGCTTCAGCCTGCATCCGCCGCCCCCCGCGCTGCCCTTCGCCGGCCTGAGCCTGCCGCCTGCCAAGCCCTTGCGCACCCTGCATGGCGTGGTCACCGGCTTTCGGCGCCTCTCCGGCTCCAACGATGAAGCCCGCTATGCGATCACCCTGCAACCGCGCCTGGCCTTGCTCGGGCGTGGCCGCCAGTACCGTATCTACCAGCACCTGTCGGTGCCGGAGATCGTCGAGCAGATCCTGCGCAGTGACCGCCACCAATGGGCCGGACAGGACTTCTTCTTCGACCTCAAGCGCGAGTACCCCAAGCGCGAACAGGTGATGCAATACGGCGAGAGCGACCTGGCCTTCATCACCCGCCTGCTGGCCGAAGTCGGCATCTGGTACCGCTTCACCGCCGACGAGCGGCTGAGCATCGACGTCGTCCAGTTCCACGACGACCAGCGCCACTACCAGTTCGATGTCCGCTTGCCGTACCGCCCGCCGTCCGGCACCAGCGCCACGGGGCAGGACGCCGTCTGGGCGCTGCAATCGCAGCATGGCGTGGTGGAGCGGGACATCCACATCCGCGCCTACGACCCGCGCGATGCCGTCGCCCGGCTCGACGGTGACGTCGACCAGAGCCGGGGCGACCCCACCACCTACGGTGAGGCCTACCACTACGCCGAGCCCTACACCGAACTGGGCGACGCCTACGCCCAGGACGAAGACCTGCAAAGCGAGAGCGGCTACTTCTTCGCCCGCCTGCGGCACGAGCGCTACCTCAATGCCCGCACCTGCCTCGCCGGCACCGCCAGCAGTGCGCTGCTGGCCCCCGGACAGGTCCTGAAGATCGACGGCGGCGCACCGGACGCCTTCGGTGCCGGTGCCGTGATCACCCACCTGACCACCGCCGCGGCGCGGGACCGCAGCTTCGAGGCTCGCTTCGAGGCCATCCCCTACGTCGAGCACATCTGTTTTCGCCCGCCGCCGGGGGAAAAACCGCTGATCGTCGGCACCATCCCGGCGCGGGTCACCAGCCCGCAACCCGACGACCTCTACAGCCACATCGACCTGGAAGGCCGCTACAAGGTCAACTTCCTCTTCGACCGCGACACCTGGCCCGCCGGCCAGGAAAGCCTGTGGCTGCGCCTGGCCCGCCCCTACGCCGGGGACACCCATGGCCTGCACCTGCCGCTGATCCAGGGCACCGAAGTGGCCATCGCCTTCGAGCACGGCGACCCCGACAAGGGCTTCATCGCCTTCGCCCTGCACGACAGTCGCCACCCCGACCACGTCACCCTGCAGAACTACAAGCGCAACGTCCTGCGCACCCCGGCCAACAACAAGTTGCGCCTGGACGACACCCGTGGCCAGGAGCACATCAAACTCAGCACCGAACACAGCGGCAAGAGCCAGCTCAACCTCGGCCACCTGGTGGATGGGCAGCGGCAGAAGCGCGGCGAAGGCTTCGAGCTGCGCACCGACGGTTGGGGAGCGATGCGCGCGGGCAAGGGCGTCTTCATCAGCGCCGATGAACAACCCCGTGCGCAGGGCCAGGTGCTGGCCATGCAGGAGGCCGTGGCCCGCCTCGAACAGGCCGGCAGCGAGATGCGCAAGCTATCCGACGATGCCGAAACCGCCCAAGCCGGCCCGGCCGACGTGCACGCCCAACTGGCCCTGCTGAGTGAGCAGCTCGACCAGTTGAAAGGCGCCGTGGCGTTGCTCAGTGCTCCGCGGGGCATCGCCCTGACCAGCGGCCAGCATCTGCAGTTGGCCGCCGAGCGCAACCTCATCGCCAACGCCGGCAACGACGCGGCCGTCAGCGTGGTCAAGCGCTTGTTCATCGGGGTGGGGGAGGGCGTCAGCCTGTTCGTGCGCAAGCTGGGATTGAAACTCATCGCCAACCAGGGCGCGGTGCAGATCCAGGCGCAGAACGACCGTCTGGAACTGCTCGCCCGCCATGGCCTGGACATCGCCAGCAGCGAGGACGAAATCCGCATCACGGCGAAGAAAAAGATCGTCCTCAACGCCGGCAGCAGCTACATCAGCCTCGATCCGTGCGGCATCGAGTCGGGTACCCAGGGTGACTACCTCATCAAGGCGGCGCACTTCGACTACCAGGGGCCGGCCACACAGCCGCTGACGATGCCTGTGCTCCCCCTGACGATTGCTCCACCCACATTCCCGGCCCGCCCGACTTTCAACATGCGCTTGCAGGACGTCCCGGGCGAGGAGGGATTCGCGCTGGCTCACACGCCATGGGTCATTCATCGGGGCAATGCCGCCGAGCCGTTGATGCAGGGAGAGAGCGACGCCCAGGGCAAGGTCCTGCTGGACGACGAACAGCAGAGCCAGCTGTTCGACCTCTACAGGTCCTCCGATCTTTGGCTCAGCTACCCGGGCCAGCAGATACGGATTCGCCTGCACACCGAACAGAACGACTGGGATAGCGAGGCATATGCACGGGCGGCCCTGGATTACCAGGCCCAGCAACCGGCCGCCCAGCAGGGCCATCCACTTGAAGGCCATCGCGCGCAGCTCGACAGCCTGATCTCCGGCTCCCTCCACACCCTTTTGCAGAGCAAGGAGTGAGCGCCATGGAGCGGACACCCTACAACGGCATTCGTGAAAAAGAACTCAACCAGATCAACACTGAAGAAGGCAAAGCCTACGCTGCCTGCTCGGCCCCCGACTTCTTCATCACCCAGTCGGCCTTCGCGCCCAAGCGATCCGGCAACCAGGTGCGCTTCTTCACCACGGGCGAGGATTACTACCAGGACCTGGCCAAGGCCATCGACGGTGCCGCCCAGTGCATCTTCATCACCGGCTGGCAGATCAACTACGACGTACTGCTCGACGGCAAGCGCAGCCTCTGGCAGTGCCTGCGTCAGGCACTGGTGCGCGAGACCAGCCTCAAGGTCTATGTCATGCCCTGGCTCAGCCCCAACGGCAGCCTGGGCACCTATGACTTCGAAACCCTCCTGGCCATGCTCCATCTCAATGCCGGTTTGCCGGGCGCGCCCCGGGCCTTCTGTACGTCGGCGGTGCAGCAGAGTGATATGCAGGGGCTGGGCGTAGCGTTCTCCCATCACCAGAAGTCCGTGGTGATCGACAACCGCATCGGTTACGTCGGCGGTATCGACCTGGCCTATGGCCGTCGTGACGACAACGACTTCAGCCTCGATGCCAGCACCCGGCTCGGCAACGACGCCTACAACCCCGGCCTGCCCAAGCTTGGCCGGATGGCCATGGACCAGCATGTCAGCGCCAGGGGGCTGGTCATGGCCACGCTCTTCGACCTGTCCAAGCCCTCGCTAAGCGTGCAGGTTCGGAAGTACGACAAGCATCGGAATCGCCCCCCGCTTATGGTTCCCTTGCTGCCCAGCCGCGCGACCGCCCTCAATGGCGCCGCAAAGGTGGCGGACTTTTTCTCCAGCCCCATGCTGGAGCCCCTGGATTACCTGCGCCGCGCCAGCAACAGCCTGGGCGAGGCAGTCGGCGAGGCCGGCGGCGCCATTACGGATGCCCGGCTCAGGGTGCAAATCAACCTGATCCGCGCCCTGGCCAGCCTGATCGTCAACCACCTGGACGAGGTGGCGGACAAGCAGTTCAGAGATGACCTCAAGCAGTGGGTCGACACCCTGCGCCGCACCACCCACAACCTGGGTGAAAGCCTCTACTACCGCAGCCTGCTGTTGATCGAACGCTGGATGAACGAAACCGAACTGGGGCAGGTCTTCGCCCTGATCGGCGGCAAGAGCTTCAGCGACCTGCCCGAGCGCTTCGTGAAGCCCGTATCCGAATTGGCCATCGGCAGCTTCTGGCTGTTGCACGGTCTGTTGCGGGAAGCGGTCGGCGAACACAAGCAGCCCTACCCGTTCCTCGACACCAAGCCGCAACCCCTGGCATCGCCCGACTATGGAACCCTGGCGGCCGACCAGCCGCGCATGCCCTGGCAAGACGTGCACAGCCGCATCGAGGGGCCCTCGGTTTATGATCTCAGCCGCAACTTCATCGACCGTTGGAACAGCCAGCAGGCCTACCTGGCAGACACCCCCGCCGTGCAGGACAGCGTCATCGGGCGCAAGGCATGCAAGGCGGTGGCGGCGGTGATGACCTGGCTGAACGACGTGGCCGACTACATCAGTGTCGAGACGCGGCTGCCGCCAATTGCCCTCTGCCACATCATTCCGCCCAAACCCAAGCCCCAATGGATCAACGCCAGCCTGGTGCCCCAGGCGCCTGCGCCGGCCAGCGGCGGCATGAGCGTGCAGGTGCTGCGCAGCGCCTCCGCCAGGCTCACCGAGCAAGAGGCCAGGGGGCGCCAACTGGCGGACGTTCGCCATGTGTTGCCCCCGGGCCTGGCCGAGCATGGTGTGCAGGACAACTGCCTGCAGGCCATGCGGCAAGCCATCTCCAGCGCCCAGCAGTTTCTCTATATCGAGAACCAGTTTTTTCAGAGCGACTTTGGCGATGAAGGGGAGTTGGGTGACGACCAGATCGATGCGTTCTCCGGCCCCATGGCCACCCTGCGTGACCACCGCAGCCTGAACCAGGAGCTGGTCGCGCGCGTGCGCCTCGACGAGGCCCTGGACCAGAAGGACATCTGGAAACTGAACTGGGCCGAACTGGACAAGATCGCCCGCAAGCCGGGCAAGGAGGCCCGAGCCTTTGTCGAGGGGCTGAAACGCGTACTGGCCAACAATGGCCAGGGCTGGATCACCAGCCGCCTGGGCCCGCTCCAGGACAACGTGCTCAACACCCTCGGCGTGGATCTTGCCTCGCGCATCGGACGCGCCATTCACGAGAGGAAGCCCTTTCATGTCTACCTCGTCCTGCCCGTGCACCCGGAGGGCACGCTGGACACCCTCAACATCATGAACCAGATCCACCTGACCCAGCAGAGCCTGTTCTTCGGCGAGCACAGCCTGGTGCGGAACATCCAGCGGCAAATGGCCCTCACAGCCCTGCTCGAGGACAAGGTCGAGCACCTGGAGGCCATGGCCGCCATCGAACGCGAAGATGACCAAGGTGTGCCTTTCTACGCCCAGCAGGACTGGCGGCGCTATCTCACCCTGCTCAACCTGCGCACCTGGGCCACGCTCGACGACCGGGTGGTGACGGAGCAGATCTATGTGCACAGCAAGCTGCTGATCGCCGATGACCGGATGGCCATCCTTGGCAGCGCCAATATCAACGACCGCAGCCTGCTGGGCGAGCGCGACTCGGAGCTGGCCGTCATCGTCCGCGACAGCACCCCCACAACGGTGTCGCTGGATTGCCAGCAGCCCCAGGCTGTGAGCAAGGCCATCCATCAGCTGCGGGTGGACCTGTGGAAGAAGCACTTCGGCCTGGCCCAGAGCCGCCCCGACGCGGTGCAGCCGGCCAGCGCCCTGGAAAGCGTGCTGGACAAGCCGGCGGCGCCCAGCACCTGGGAGGCGATCCAGCGGGTGGCCCAGGCCAATAGCCGTGCTTACGAGCAGGCCTTTGATTTCATTCCCCAGAACATCAGCCCGGTGCAGACCCAACTGACCCCGGAATTGCCGCCGCCCTACGATAAAGGCTTTCCCGCTTCGGTCTGGCCGACCTGGGCCTATCGGGATGTACTGAGGCGAAACTTGGGCGGTCAGCAGTTACGGCCACTGCCCCATGAGTACGCCTTCTGGCGCTCGGACACCCTGCAACAGGCGCGCACTTTCGATCCCCCCAGAGGTATTGAGGGCTTTATCACCGCACTGCCCACCCGCTGGACCTTGGGCGAGCGCAACCACTCCGGCATCCACCTCGGCATCCTGGCCAACAAGCTCGACGATTCCCCGCAGCAGCGCATGGCTCAGGCAAACACTCCAGAGGACACCACTACATGATCAGGCTGATCCTGCTGCTGCCCCTCTTGTTCGCTCCCCTGGCCCAGGCCAGTTCACCTCGCCAGGAATGCCTGGGGCGAGTGGCCTTTGACGTGCAGGAAGAGATCGAGTGGGCGGTGTTTAGCAACAAGCGCGTTACGCGCCTTGCCGATGCGAGAGGCGGGGGGCACCGCTTCACCGACAAGGTCGCGGGCCGTTGGGAGCGGGGTAGCTATGGCACCGAGCACGATGCTGTCCTTTACGTTACCGCTCCTACTACGCGTGAAAAATTCGACGGCGCTGCGAACTATATCCGGGGGCGCCTGAAGATCTATCAGGAGGAGTTAAGGAAGAGGATCGAGATCGACAAGTATCGAATTGAACGAATGCAAGCCGGTAGTTACAGCACCCTGGAGGACATCAAAAGCATCGAGGGAGAAATCCGTAAAACCGAAGTCGAGATTCCCCTGGCCAAGATCTACGACCACGATCTGGGCATTCCGGATGCCTATGCCCTGGGCAGTCAGGAGATTCCGTTCCACCTGCTGCTCTGGCGGGACTCGCGGGTCTACTACTTCGCCTTTAAGCCCTACCCGGGCACAGCCGCCTATATGCAGGACCTGGCCCGGCGCTTTCGCACCCGGGCGCTGTACGAGGTGCCGCCCGAGCCGGGCATCTGCTTCCCCTATGGCTTTATCGCCGACGACGGCAAGACTGCTTACGAGCTGCGTAACAGCCTGCGCTTCACCCGCACGCCCAATGTGATCCTCAGCCTGCTCACCGCCTCCGCCGGCGATCCCACCGAGCCGACCATGGGGCTCTACGACACCGACTTCTACCCCGGTTTCGACCGGCGCAAGTGGCGGCGGGTCAACCTGATCGAGCAGGTCTATTTCGGCAAGTGGCTGTCCACCTTCACCGGCTGGCACCTCACGCCCACCCCGGAAGGCGGCGAGCAGGAGCGAGCCTGGTTCGGCCATGCCCATATCGGCGGTCCGGGCACCTCCATGCCGATGCTGGCCATCCAGGTGCAGACCTTCGAGAAGGGCATCGACGACCTTACCGAGCACACCCCGCCACCGGAAACGGTGATGCCGCGTATCCAGGCTCTGACCCGTTCATTGCACTACCGCGAGGGCGTGCCCCGATGACTCGGCTGATTCTGCTGCTGCCTCTGCTGTTTGCGCCCCTAGCCCAGGCCGCTTCCGCCCGCCAGGAATGCCTGGGGCGAGTGGCCTTTGATGTGCAGGAAGAGATCGAGTGGGCGGTGTTTCCCGCCGGTGATGTGACCCAGATATCCAATGCGAAAGGGGGAGGACATGGTTTTACCGACAAGGTCGCGGGCCGTTGGGAGCGGGGCACTCATGGCGTGGATGGGCAGCGTGCAATTTTCTACGTCACGGCCCCAACCACGCGCGAGGAGTTTGACAGCGCTGTGAACTATATCCGAGGGAAAGGAAAGCGTTATCAGGAGGAGTTAAGGAAGAAAATCGAGATTAAGAAGTTCCGCATCGAAATGTTCAAGCAGGACCCGGGTGATACCAGCCAGTTCATCAAGAATGTCGAGGAAGAAATTCGCGAAGTCGAAGCCGATATTCCCCTGGCCAAAATCTAGATCACGACCTGGGCATTCCAGATGCCTATGCCCTGGGTGGTAAAGAAATTCCATTTCGACTGCTGCTGTGGCGGGACTTGCGGGTTTACTACTTCGTCTTCAGCCGTCCCGATGCCGGGACTGCCGCCTATATGCAGGACCTGACCCGGCGCTTTCGCACCCGGGCGCTGTACGAGGTGCCGCAGGAGCCGGGCATCTGCTTCCCTTATGGCTTTATCGCCGACGACGGCAAGGTCCCCTACGAGCTGCGCAACAGCCTGCGTTTCACCCGCACGCCCAATGTGATCGTCAGTCTGCTCACCGCCTCCGCGGGTGATCCCACCGAGCCGACCATGGGGCTCTACGACACCGACTACTACCCCGGTTTCGACCGCCGCAAATGGCGGCGGGTCAACCTGATCGAGCAGGTCTATTTCGGCAAGTGGTTGTCCACCTTCACCGGCTGGCACCTTACGCCCACCCCGGAAGGCGGCGAACAGGAGCGAGCCTGGTTCGGCCATGCCCATATCGGCGGGCCGGGCACCTCCATGCCGATGCTGGCCATCCAGGTGCAGACCTTCGAGAAGGGCATCGACGACCTCACCGAGCACACCCCGCCACCGGAAACGGTGATGCCGCGCATCCAGGCCCTGACCCGTTCGATGCACTACCGCGAGGGCGTGCCCCGATGATCCTTGTGCCTGGTCCTGCGGGCCGCAACGCCGCCTTTCCCACTTATGCACAGACCTATAACGCTGAGTCTTCAGGAGCTTGCCCATGAAGGGAGTCATTCGAGTTGGCGACAAGAATACGGGCGGGGGTGTCGTTCTGGCCGGCTCCCCCACGATGAAGTTCCGGGGGATTGGCGCCGCGCGGGTCGGCGACCCCGTCATGTGCCCGCTCCCCGGACATGGGGCGACGGTGGTCGCAGAGGGACACCCCGTATTCAAGGACCATGGCCTTCCCGTGGCGTTCCACGGTCACCACTGTGCCTGTGGCTGCGTGCTGTTGACATCGTTGCCCGAAGCCACCGCGAGCTAGCCATGCCGGTCCGACTGGACAATATCCCGCCATTGGCCGTGCGCCCGCGTTCACCTCGTCCCTGGCTATGGCTGGGGTTGTTGGTGATTGCCCTGCTGGCCGGATTTCTTGTAACGCTGGCGTTCGCTGACGAACTCCTGCGCCAGGATGCTCAGCGTTTCTGGCGGCAAGCGCTGGGGCTGCCGTTTGCCCTGTGGTCCGTCTCGATCGCCCTGAGGTGCCTGGTGCACGTGGGCGTCGTAAGCGCCGCCGATGGCTGGGACAGGGCACGCGAAGAGGATTGGCGCGCAAGGTTGCGGCGGGGAAGGCGTTCCCAGCAGATTCTTGCGACCAGCCTCCATACTGCGCTGCGCGGGCCTGCGGATAGCTCCGGGCGGGAGCAGCACCAGGCGCTTCTCGGCGATCAAAGCGCCTTGAAGACCCAGCCTCTGCGGGACCTGCCGGAGCAGGCTTGCCGACACAGCCGGTTGTCGCTCGAGCGGGGCACGCAGGTGGGGTCGCTCGACCATGAGAGGTTGCTGGAGCAGGTTTACCGGATGGTGCTGGCTGACCTGGCCGAGGCGATCTGGGCACTGCCTCCCGAGCAACTTGTGGCGCTAGTGCTGGATATCGACAGCCCGGTCGCTCCGCAACGGACATTCTCCCTGTGGCAAGAGGTGTGGACCGAGCAGGGGCTTCGACAGAGGCTGACGCCGTTCAGTCATCACGGGCTCTCGGCCATCGATCTTTGGCTGGACACCTGCAGCCAGGATCCGTCGCTGCTGCTTGTGGTATCGGCCCGGATTGCCCCGTCTCCCCCTGATGACACGGCAGAGGTCGCGGTGGGCCTGCTGCTAGGCAACCGAAGAACACGGTCGCTTCTCCATCCCGTGGCCTATCTGCATCGTCCCGAGCAGGAACGCGAAACGACTGCCGACTCGCTGCGGCGCTCAATCCATCAGGCATTGGAATGGGTGCCCATGGATGCCGATGCCCTTGGGGATGCCTGGCTGACGGGTATCGGCCAATCGCGTCAGGCCGGGGTCGTCCAGGCCTTTCTTGAATTGTCGGTGCCGCTGCAGCTCGGCCAGGGTCTGCATGACCTGCAGGCTTCGTTGGGGGCGTGCGGCTCCGCTACGCCTTGGGTCGCCATTGCTGCAGCAGCGGAGAGTGCGCGTACACGGGAGAGGCCGCAGCTCATTGTGAGTGGTGGTGCTGTTGAGGCTGGGCTGTGGTGTTCGGTCGTGACACCGGTCGCGATGTTGGAATCGGAATAAGGATGTATCGATGTTGTCTCGTCGAATGTGGATGCTGATGGTGCTGGTCCTGGCGATTGGGCTGTCGCTCGAACTTGTCTTCTGGCGTTTTCCGGAGCTGGTGGGGGTGGATGACGGGTCTGGCATGCAATTCACCTGGATGGTCGTCACGGCCGCGACGACCGTGTTGCTCCTGGTGCTGCTGGTCGCTCAGCACGTATTGGGGCAGCGGGTCGGAGCGGTGTCCTACCGGCAGGTGCTGGCGGACGATATCGAGACGTCTTCCGGCGCTGCGCAGGAGGCCTCCGGGCACCGGCATGCCCTGGATGGATTGACGGAGTCGCTCAGAGAGCGCCACGGCCACTTCTGGAAGCGTCGTGTCGGCATCTACCTGGTGGTGGGGCATGTGCGCGAAGTCGAGGCCATTGCGCCCCTGCTGATGCACGCGGGCTGGGTTGAGGACCAGGGCACGCTGTTGCTGAGCGAAAGCTTCTCCGGCGGCCAGACCGCCATGCCTGATCTCTTGCTGTCCTTACGCCGAAGTCGCCCTCTGGACGGCATCGTCTGGGCCCTGAGCCCGGCGCAATGCACCGACCCCGCGTACCTGGATCGCTATCAGCGCCGCTTGCAGGCGCTGGCGCGGCACCTGCACTGGGAGGCGCCGGTGCACCTCTGGGAGGTGCACGACAGCGACTGGGCGCAGCCGGCCATTGATACGCCGGTGGGTTGCGCGCTGCCGCCGGGGGCCCGCGTCGGCGAGCTCGAGCGACACCTGCACGGCCTGCTGCCGTCCCTGCGCGAGCAGGGGCTGGCGCGGATGCAGGTGGACAATCGCCATGATGCACTGCTGCGGCTCGCCCATGACCTGCAGGTCGAGGGGATCGCCCGCTGGAAGCAGGCTTGGGCGCAACTGCGGCGTGGCCCCGGGCTGATGCTGCGCGGCCTCTGGTTCAGCCAGCCGTTACCCGCGCCCGCCGCCGCGCCGGACCACTCATGGATAGTCCACCCCGCTTGGCAAGGCGTACTGGGGCGTTGGCATCCCGGTGGACGGGTGCAGGGCTGGACCTGGCCGCGCGTCGGCGCCGCCGTGGCGCTTGGCCTGGCCGCGCTCTGGGGCCTGGGCCTGCTGCTTTCCTTCGTCGGCAACCGGGCGCAGATCGCCGAATTGCAGAACACCCTGGCGGTGCTCGACCAGCCCCACGAAGGCGACGAGCAACTGCTCGCCCTTAACGAACTGGTCCACGAACTCGACCGCCTCGACCACCGCGCTCGGCACGGCGTGCCTTGGTACCAAAGTTTCGGCCTGAACCAGAACGACGCCCTGCTCGCCGCGCTCTGGCCGCGCTACCAGGCGGCCAACCACCGTCTGCTGCGCGACCCGGCGGCGGCCAGGCTGGAAAGCGGGTTGCGCGAGCTGCTCGCCCTGCCGCCGGGCAGCCCCGAGCGCGCTCTCCATGTCCAGGGTGCCCATGCCTCGCTCAAGGCCTACCTGATGCTGGCCCGGCCGGAAAAGACCGACGCGGCCTTCCTCGGCAAGACCCTCGCCGTCCTGGAGCCCGAGCGCGCCGGCATCGGCGACGGCGTCTGGCAGGGCATCGCGCCCAACCTCTGGCGCTTCTACGCCGAGCAACTGGCGGCGCATCCCGACTGGCGCATCGAGGCCGACGCCGCACTGATCGCCCAGGCCCGCCAGGTGCTGCTCGGCCAGCTCGGCCGGCACAATGCCGAAGCCAGTCTCTACGAAGCGATACTCGAGGCCGCGGCCAACCAGTACCCGCCGTTGGGCCTGCAGCAGCTGGTCGGCGATACCGACGCCCAGATGCTGTTCTCCACCGCCGCCGAGGTGGCCGGTGTCTTCACCCGCCAGGCTTGGGAAGGCCAGGTGCGCCAGGCCATCGACGAGGCGGCCTCCGCGCGCCGGGAAGAGATCGATTGGGTACTGAGCGACGACCACAGTCAGGTCGCCGCCGACCTGACCCCCGAGGCCCTGCGCGAACGGCTCACCGCGCGCTACTTCCAGGACTACGGCAACGCCTGGCTGGGTATGCTCAACAGCCTGCGCTGGCAGCCCGCCGACAGCCTCGCCGACGCCATCGACCAGCTCACCCTGATGGCCGATGTGCGCCAGTCCCCGCTCATCGCCCTGATCAACACCCTGGCCTACCAGGGCCAGGCCGGCGTCCGCCGGCAGGCCCTGGGCGGTTCGCTGGTGCAGTCCGCGCAGAAGCTCATCGGCCAGGACCAGACCTCGGTCATCGACCAGCAGGCCCTGGCTCCGGAGGGCCCGCTGGACGACAGCTTCGGTCCGCTGCTGGCCCTGCTCGGCAAGGGCGGGGATCCCCTGGCCGGCGAGGCTCGCCTGAGCCTGCAGGCCTTCCTCACCCGGGTCACCCGCGTGCGCCTGAAGTTGCAGCAGGTGAGCACCGCCGCCGATCCCCAGGCGATGATCCAGGCCTTGGCACAGACCGTATTCCAAGGGCGCAGTGTCGACCTTACCGACACCCAGTCCTACGGCAGCCTGATCGCCGCCAGCCTCGGCAGCCAGTGGAGAGGTTTCGGCCAGACGCTCTTCGTCCAGCCGCTGGACCAGGCCTGGCGGCGCATCCTGCAACCCTCGGCCGCCGGCCTCAACGCACACTGGCAACGGGCGATCGTCGCCCCCTGGGACGGCGCCTTCGCCGGCCGCTACCCCTTCGCCGCCGGCGGCAGCGATGCCTCCCTGCCGATGCTCGGGCAAATGATCCGCGCCGATAGCGGGCGCATCGACCAGTTCCTCGCCCGGCAACTGGGCGGTGTGCTGCGCAAGGAGGGCAACCGCTGGGTGCCCGAGAGCACCCACAGCCCGGGGTTGCGCTTCAACCCCGAGTTCCTCGATGCGGTCAATCGGCTCACCGACCTGGCCGACGTGCTCTACACCGACGGTGGCATGGGCATCGGCTTCGACCTGCGGGCCAAGCCGGTGCGCAACGTGGTGCAGACGACCCTCGTCCTCGATGGCCGTCGCCTGGAGTACTTCAACCAGCGGGAGCGCTGGCAACGCTTCGACTGGCCCAGTGCGAACGATCACCCCGGCGCACGCCTCAGTTGGACCAGCGTCCAGACCGGCGAGCGACTATTCGGAGATTACCCCGGCACCTGGGGGCTGATCCGGCTGCTGGAGCGAGCCCGGGTCACCGCGTTGGACGATGGCGAAACCCACTACCGCCTGACGCTCGATGCCCCCGACGGCCTCGGGCTGACCTGGCACCTGCGCAGCGACCTGGGTCCTGGCCCTCTGGCATTGCTGAAACTGCGTGGCTTCCAGCTGCCGGCGCAAATCTTTCTCGACGCCAATGCGGTCTCGTTACCACTGGCGCAGTCAGGAGACCTGCCATGAGCCTGTCGGCACTCACCACCAGTTGCCTTGGACCGCAGGACGCGCTGGTACTGGCGCGGCGCCGGGCGCCCGATTGGGAGACCTGGCTGCAACCCATCGGCGAGCAGTCGGCGGTCGGCGAGGACCCCGGTTACGACGATGACTTCCAACGCATGCGCGATGAGGTCAATCGGCTCTCGGGCGCCGACGCCGAGTTGGTGGCGCAGTTGGCGGAGAAGCTGCTTACCCAGCGTTGCAAGGACCTGCGGGTGGCGACCTATTACCTGTGGGCGCGTTTGCAGCCAGGCAACTCGATCCCGTCACCGGACGGCCGCTGCCGACCTCGCCGCACGTCATTTGAACTTGGGAAACCACGTCCTGAGGACGTGGTCATGAGTCATCGGCTTTGCCTGGACGATTGGGCTGCCCGGGAATCTGGACGACGTTCGTAGGATGTGGTGGAGCGAAGCGATACCATCGGCCCCAAACGGCGTGGGTATCGCAGGCTCGCGGAACGCCGCCCGACCCATCCTACGTTGCTACGTCGTCGTGGTCAGTCTCGTCGCAGCGGAGCTTGGGGAGAAGTCCCGCCAGTACTCCCGGATTTTCTCTAGGCTCCGATTTGCCAAGCGGCACCGAGATGCTCCCTTCCAGGGGGCCAAGAGCAAGTCCACGTTCTACGAACGTGGATGTTTACTGCGGTCGACGATCCCGCCTCCAATCTGCCACAGCGGTCAACCCTGTCCGCGTAGTTGTACTTCCTCATTCCCCGTCTTCCTCCACCGTCGCGCTCTCTTCCTTGGCCTTGGCCAGGCTGTGGTGGAGGAAGGCCTGGGCGATTACCGCGCGGAGTTGGTCGTCGTCCCAGGGCTTGGTGAGGAACTTGTAGATGGCGCCCTGGTTGATGGCATCGGTGACGGACTTCAGGTCGGTATAGCCGGACAGCACGATGCGAATGGTGTCGGGATAGAGGTCCTTGACCCGGCTGAGGAACTCGGTGCCGTTCATTTCCGGCATGCGTTGGTCAGAAAGGATTACCTGGATGTCGTGCTTGGCCAGTTGCGCGAAGGCGTCCTGGGCGCGGGTGGCGGTGAGTATCTGGTAGCCGTCGCGGCGTAGCACGCGGGTCAGTGCGCGGAGGATGTTTTCCTCGTCGTCCAGCAGCAGCAGGGTCTGCGTGTTGCTGGTGCCGGAGCGGGTATCCAGGTAGGACGCCGGGCTCTTGTGGTGCTCGTGGAGGAACTGGTCGAGTTGCTCGAAGGGCATGGGGCGGGCGAAGTAGTAGCCCTGGAACTCGTCGCAGTGGCTCTTCTTCAGGAAGGCGAATTGGGACTCGCTTTCCACCCCTTCTGCGATCACCCGCAGGCGCAGGTGGTGGGCCATGGAGATGATGCCCTGGGTGATGGCCGCATCATGCCGGTCACTGATGATTTCCTGGACGAAGGCGCGGTCGATCTTCACTTTGTCGATGGGCAGGCGCTTGAGGTAGTTGAGGCTGGAGAAGCCGGTGCCGAAGTCGTCGATCGACAGGCGCACGCCAAGGGCCTTTAGCGCCTGCAGGGTGGCGATGGCGCGCTCGGCGTTGTCCAGCAGCACGGTTTCGGTGATCTCCAGTTCCAGCAGTTCGGCCGGCAAGCGGGTTTCTTCGAGGACGCGCCGCACGCTGTCGACGAAGATGTTGCGCTGGAAGTGCACCGCCGAGATGTTCACCGCTACCACCGTGCCGGTCATGCCCCGGTCCAGCAGTTCGCGACAGTCGCGGCAGGCGGTGGCGAGCACCCATTCGCTCAGCGGAATGATCTGCCCGGTGTCTTCGGCCACTGGTACGAACTGCGACGGCGAGATGAAGCCAAGCAGCGGGTGCTGCCAGCGCAGCAGGGCTTCGAAGCCGGTGACGCGGCCGTTGCGGCCGTCGATCTGCGGCTGGTAGTAGAGCATGAAGGCATTGGCTTCCAGGGCCTTCTGCAATTCGTTGCGCAGGGTCACGCGTTCGCTGACCTTCTGTTCCAGGTCGGTGGTGTACCACTGGTAGCAGTTGCGCCCCTGCTGCTTGGCCTTGTACATCGCCAGGTCCGCCTGCTGGATCAGTTGCATGGGCTGCTGCATGCCTTTCTCGCTCACGGCGATGCCCAGGCTGGCAGTGATGTGGATTTCACTGCCGGCGATGGGGTAGGGACGGGCGATGCAGTCGATGACCCGCTCGGCCACTTGCAGCACGTCTTCCTCGCGGGCCAGGTCCGGCAGGATGAGGATGAACTCGTCGCCACCCAGGCGCGCCACGGTGTCGCCGGGGCGAACCTGCTGGGTCAGCCGTCGCGCCACTTCCACCAGTATCTGGTCGCCAATGCCGTGGCCCATGGAGTCGTTGATCGGCTTGAAGCCATCCAGGTCGATGAACATCACCGCCAGCTTGCGCTGGTAGCGCTGGCTGATCTGGCAGCCCTGGCGCAGGCGGTCTTCCAGCAGGGAACGGTTGGGCAGGCCGGTGAGCACGTCATGGCTGGCGTTGTAGGCCAGTTCGGACTCCACCCGCTTCTGTTCGGAGATGTCGTTCTGCACCCCGATGAAGTGGGTGATCTCGCCGTGCTCGTCGGGCACGGGGGCGATATAGAGGTCGTTCCAGAAGGGCGTGCCGTCCTTGCGGAAGTTGCGCAGCACCACGTGGACTTCACGCTTCTCCGCCAACGCGTGGCGGATCTCGGCGATGCCGGCCTGCTCGTGGTCCGCGCCCTGGAGGAAGCGGCAGTTGCGCCCCATGGCTTCGGCTGCGGTGTAGCCGGTGATGCGTTCGAAGGCCGGGTTGACGTAGACCACCGGCAGGTTTTCGTCGGTGGCATCGCAGATCATCGCGCCGTTGTAGCTGGCCTCGATGCTGCGCTGGAGGATTCGCAGCTGTTTCTCAGACTCCTTGGCGCGGCTGATGTCGCGGAAGGCGATGACCCAGCCGCCGAGGGCCTGCGCGTGCAGGAGCGGTGCACAGTCGTAGGCGATATGGCGCTCGCCGCCCAGGCTGACTTCGCCATGGCGGCCGCTGGTGGCCGGGGCGCTGTAGAGGTCCAGTGGCAGGTGGTCGATCAGGGCCTGGCCGAGCAGGGCATCCGGACTTTGGCCGAGCAGGTCGGCGGCGGCCGGGTTGACGAAGTTCAGCCGCCCTTGGCGATCCACCGCCAGCAGGCCCTCGCCGACGCTGTTGGTGATGGCCGAGGTGAAGTCCAGTTGCTCCTGCAGGCGTTGTTCGCCGGAAAGCACCTGTTGTACCAGGCGGATGTTTTCCAGCGCCGCCACAGCCATCTGGGCGAATTGCTGGGCGATCGCCAGGTCGTCCTGGTTGAAGTCGCCGTCGAACTTGTCGGACAGCTGGATCAGGCCCAGATGGCGGCCACCGTGGTCGATCAGCGGCACCGCCAGCCAGCCCTGCAGTGGCAGCTGGCCGCTGCCCGCGTCGCCGGCCGTATCCAGTTCGGCGCGCGTCAGCAGCACCGGCTGGTTGCCGACGCAGGTCCGGGCATAGAGCGCGACGCCTTCGGCGGGCAGCTGCGGCGTCTGCCAGGCCTGGTACTTGGGCGATAGCGAGAAGGCGCCCGGACCCTGGCCGTCGCCGAGATCGATCAGGGACTGGTGGGCGCCCACCAGCAGGCGCAGTTGCTCGCACATGAAGTCCAGCAGGGTGCGGGTGTCGAGGATGCCGCCGATGCGCAGCGCGGTGTCGCTTAGACCGTGCAGGAGCAACGCCTTGCGCTCCGACTGGACCAGGGTGTCCTGCAGGGCGCGGGTCATGCGGTTGCGTTCGCCGATGTTCTTGGCAATGCCGAAAACCCCGACGATCTGCCCTTCGACGACGATGGGCAGGTGGGTGATGTCCAGCTCCAGCAAGCCGCCTGCACGGTCATGGCAGCGCACCTCGAAACGCTGTGCCTTGCCCTTCAGGGCGGCGCGGAAATGCTCGCGGACGTGTTCGACGTCCGCGTCGAGCACCAGCCGGGAAAACGACTCGCCGAGTAGTTCCTCAGCCTTGAAGTCGATCAGCTCGCAGCCCGCCTGGTTGAGGCTGAGGAAGCGCCCGTTGCGGTCGAGGGAGAACACTGGGTCGGGGTTGAAGATGAACAGGGAGCGGTAGCGCTGCTCGCTTTCCAGGAGCCGCAGGCGATCGTTCTGGCGCTCGATGGCGATGGCTGCGAGTTGTCCGGCGGTGCCGATCAACTGCAGGGATTCGTCGTCCGGGGAGCACGGCTGGCGCAGATAGACGGCGAAGGTGCCGAGCACGTCGCCATGGTGGGAGATCAGCGGGATCGCCCAGCAGGCCCGCAGGCCATGTCGCAGTGCCTGGTCGCGATGCTCGTGCCAGATCGGGTCTTCGCTGATGTCTTCGCTGACCACCATCTGCCGGCGGAACACAGCGGTTCCGCAGGCGCCGGCCAGCGGGCCGATGGACTGGCCGTCGAGGGCCTGGTTGAAGGCATCCGGCAGGCTTGGCGCGGCGCCCTGGCGCAGGCGCTTGTGATCGCCGTCCACGAGGTGGACCGAGCACAGGGCGGCGGGGTCGAGGGTCTCGCTCATCAGGCAGATGGCCTTGAGGATTTCCGCCAGCGGCTGGTCGGTGGAGATCATGCTGAGGATGTCGCGCTGGTCCTCGGCATAGGCCTCGTGACGCACCAGGCTGGTGATGTCGTGGGCCACGGCGAACAGGGTGCGCTCGCTTTCGGACCAGCCGGCGGACCAGAGCAGGTGCACCACACTGCCGTCCTTGCGCTTACAGCGGTTGCGCACGGCGTCCCAGGACTCGCCCTGGATGATGGCCTCGATCTCGCCGCGGGTACGCTCGCGGTCTTCGCTGAGGATGAAGTCGGTGTAGTGACGGTCGATCATTTCCTCGGGCCGGTAACCCAGCACGCTGTGGCAGGAGGGGCTGACCTGGGTGAAGCGCTCGGAGGTGTCGATGGAGCAGAGCACATCCATGGAGTGATCCATGATCCGCTGGTTCTGCGTCTGCAGGCGGGCCTGGTGCTGAAGGCTCAGCTCCAGTTCGCGGTTGCTTTCGCGTAGGCGCTGGCTGCGTTCGATGGCCAGCCGGGAAAAGCTCTGGCTGACCATCAACAGGAAGGTGAAGCCCAGGCCGAACAGCATGAACAGCGGTGGCAGGTAGACCGAGGCGTAATCGCTGCGGGGCAGCGCCTGGTAGGTGCGCATGTGCCAGCGTCCTTCCGGGCCGAGGTCGGTGAACTGCTGGCCCACCGGGAACAGGCTGCGGCCATCGCGGCCGAGGCCGGATTCGTAAATGCGCCTGGAGCCCTCGAAGACTTCCAGGACGAAGCCATCCAGCTCCCGTCCCAGATGACGGTCCAGGGTGGCGCTGATGTCCAGGCTGGCCACCAGCAGCGACCGGGGGCGACCCGCGATTTGCAGGGGCGTGGCCACCAGGGTGCTGTTGTCGGCGGCGCTGAAGCTCTGCGCCGGGCTCATTTGAGCGGCCGGGCCCTGGCGCACCTGCTGCAGCCAGTCGCGCAGTTCGGCCTGGGCGAGGAAGCGCGTCAGCCAGTCGTTCGCCACGCGGCTGCGACCCTGTTGCAGGATCGGCTTGAGGTCAGCGTCGAGTACCGCGATCAGGTTGAGGTTGGGAAAGTCCCTCAGGTAGCTGTCGGCTTCCTGCTGCCAGAGCCTGTCCGGCGGCATCCCTTCCAGGGTCTGCCAGCGCTCGGCCATGCGCTGGACGAGCTGCCGGCGCACGGTAACGGTGTTCTCGATGGTGGATTGGGCGCGCAGCAGCAGCTGATGGCTGTGGGCGTTGAGGGTGGAAATCTCGTTCAGGCTGAGGAGGAACCAGCCAATGCAGGTGGCCAGCGCGCCCAGGATGCCGGTGACCACGGCTCGGCGGTTAAGCAGGCTGGGCTGGTCCTGGGGCAGCGCGCAGAGCATCAGGATGGCGCTGCCGAGCAGGGCGATGAGGAGGTTGGTGACGTGACCGGTTTCCGGGCGGAAGGCGAAGCGTGGCAGGCCGTGGCCGGCACCCAGCAGCGACAGTTCCGACAGCAGGGCCAGGCCGATCAGGGTGATGCCGCAGAGCTGGCTGAGCCAGCGGCCACCCTGGCGGGTGACGGCCAGGAGCATCGCCAGGCCGAACAGGCAGGCGACGATCGCCAGCTCGCTGCGAATCCGCCAGTAGCCGCTGATCAGCGAGCGGCCCTGGTCGCTGCCACCGGACAGGACGTTGTGACCGAGGCTGTAGCCGGCCAGGACGATCAGTGCCAGGCCCGTCAGCCACGAGGCCCGGCGCCAGGCGCGGGTGGCACACAGCAGGGCGCTGCCGGCGAAGAGGGTGATCAGCGCGCTGTCGGGCAGCAGGACCAGTTCGTAGCGCGCCGGATGGACCCTGCCCGAGAAGGCGACCAGGCTGATGACGCCCAGGGCGAGCAGGGCAAAGGCAAGGCAGTGCAGGTAGGCCTGGTAGCCGAGGTTGCGGTTGTGCTTGGCCATGGGGGTGTGCCGTTCCGGTGGCGGGGCGGTACTGGCTGACCAGACTCAGTCATCCAGGTCGTAGTCCTCGAGCAGCACGGCGCCATCGGCGTCACGGCGCACACGCGTCAGCCCGGGGTGCTCGCTTTCCAGACGCAGCAGCTCGCGGTGCTGGCGTTCGAGGGTGTCCTGCTGGCCGCGAACCTGTTCCAGCAGGCGGCGGTTCTCGTCGCGCAGCAGGAAGAGGTCGACGGCGGCTTGCAGGGCGCTTTCGATGTCGTAGTTCTCCCAGGGCTTGGAGAGGAAGCGATAGACCTCGGCACGGTTGATCGCCTGCATCAGCGTGGTGCGGTCGCCATGGGCGCTGAGCAGCATGCGCAGGGCATGGGGCTGGCGCTGGCGGGCGAACTGCAGGTAGGTCAGTCCGTCCAGTTGCGGCATGTTGAGGTCGCAGATGATGGCGGCGTACTGGTGTTCGGCCAGCGCCGACAATGCGGTTTCGGGATTGTCGAAAGCGTGCAGGACCCAGCCCTGCGGTCGCAACAGGCGTTGCAGGGCGCTGAGGATATGCGGTTCGTCGTCCACCAACTGGATCTTGATCATCGTGGCTGCTCCTTTGCCGGGGTCGCGTCTGCTTCCGGCAGGCGGACGTGAAGGGTGTAGCGCGTGCCTTCGCTGGCCTCGAAGGCGATGAGCTTGTCGATCAGGGCGCGGCTGAGCTGTTTGCCCGCATTGAGCAGCAGCATGCCGCTGTCGGCCTGGAGGTTGCGGGCCAGCACCATGCCGGGTTCCAGGCGGCGCGTGTCGACCGCGAGGATGCCGGGATCGGCCTCCAGCAGGTCCGGCGCATGAAGCGTGCAGAAGTCGATGAATTGCCGGCAGAGCGTCGGGTCGTAGAGGCGTCCGGCGTATCGGGCGAGTAGTTGCAGGGCTTCCGGCCGGGGCAACGGGCGCTGCAGCACCAGCCCGCGTTGCAGCTCGACGAAATCCACCGCCAACTTGAGCAGGCGGGCACCGTAGGGAATGTCTTCGCCGTGCAGTTGATCCGGGAAACCGGTGCCGTTCCAGCGCTCCTGGTGGTGGCGGATCAGCCGACCGGCGTCGTGCAGTGGCTCCAGCGCCATGAGCAGGCTTTCACCCAGCTGCGGGTAGCGGCAGTAGCGCTCCCGCTCCTCGCGGTGCAACAGGTCGCTGGGCCGGTTGAGCAGGTGGTCGTCCCAGGTCAGCTTGCCGAGGTTGTAGAGGGCGGCGGCCATGGCCAGGTCGCGGGTATCCGCCTCCGGTAGCTGATGCTCGTTGGCGAAGGCGCGCACCAGGGCGATGACCTGGGCGTTGCATTGCTTGTCGCCGGGCAGGCGCTGGGTGAGCAGGGAGGAGAAGACTTCCGTGGCGGTCACGTAGCTGCGCCGCAGTTCGTCATAGGCCAGGTCGAGCATGTCGGCGGTCTGCTGCAACTCGGCGGTACGGTCGCGGACCCGCTGCTCCAGGCTGGCGTTGAGTTCCTGCAGGCGCTGGTTCTGTTCCAGGGTGAGGCTTTCCAGGCGCTGGTGCTCGCGTTCGGCATGCTGGTGGGCGAGGGCCTGGCGCAGGGTGAAGCGCAGCTCGTCGTCATTCCAGGGTTTGCCGAGGTAGCGGTAGATCTGTCCCTGGTTGATGGCGCGAATGCTCGTGTCCAGATCGGTGGCGCCGGTGAGCATCAGTCGCAGCGTGCCCGGCCAGCGCTTCTGTATTTCTGCAAGCAGGGCGGGCCCATCGAGTCCGGGCATGCGGGCATCGGAAACCACCAGGTCGACCTCGTTCGCCGCCAGCAGGCCGAGGGCCTCCATGCCGCCGTTGGCGGTGAGCAGCTCGTAGGGTTCGCCTCGCAGGACGCGACGCAGGGCGCTGAGGATGTGTTCCTCGTCATCCACCAGTAGCAGGGTGGGGCGGCGCTGGGCTTCACTCATGCCTGCACCCCGCCGGGCTGGGGTTGCTGCCGGGGCAGCCAGACGCGGAAGCGCGTGCCGTGGCCGGGCTGGCTCACCACTTCGATGCGGCCGTTGTGTTTCTGCACGATGTTGTAGGAAAGCGCGAGGCCCAGTCCGGTGCCTTTACCCACCGGCTTGGTGGTGAAGAAGGGCTCGTAGATGCGGTTGAGAATGGCCGGGTCGATGCCCTTGCCGTCGTCTTCCACTTCCAGCCAGACCCAGTCGCCCTGCTGGCCGCTGCGCAGGGTGATACGACCGAAGCCCTCGATGGCGTGGGCGGCGTTGATCAGGAGGTTCATCACCACCTGGTTGATCTGCGAAGGAATGCATTCCACCAGCGGCAGTTCGCCGTAATCGCGCATCACTTTGGCCTTGTACTTGAGTTCGTTGTTGACCAGGTTGAGGGTGCTGTCGAAGCCCTTGTGCAGGTCGGCGGCGCGGAACGCCTCCTCTTCGATGTGGGAGAAGTCCTTGAGGGCGGTGATGATTTTCTTGACCCGCTCGATGCCGTCCTCGGATTCGTGGATCAGGGCTTCGACGTCGTTGCGGATGTAGTCGTATTCCAGGCTGCGCTTGAGCTGCTGGAGCTCTTCCAGGCTACCGACGCCGTCCACTGCGTCGACGATGCGCAACAGGTCGTTGACGTAGCCGGTGAGGGTCTTGAGGTTGGAAAACACGTAGCCGATCGGGTTGTTGATCTCATGGGCTACGCCGGCGGCCAACTGGCCGATGGCGGCGAGCTTCTCTGACTGCAGCAACTGGGCGTTGGCCTTTTCCAGCTTGTGCACCAATTGCTCCTGTTCCAGCTGCTTGCTGCCCAAGGCATTGAGGGCGGCGGCCAGCTGTTCGTTGGAGCGGGCGAATTCAGTGGTGTCGTAGAGCAGCAGGCCCAGGCAGCGTTCGCCGCCGTAGTCGAAGGGAAACAGCAGGGTGCTCTGCAGGCGCAGCGGAGTGACCTGGCCTTCAGGGCTGTAGGGGAGCTGGATCAGGTAGGGATCTTCGCGCCAATGGGTGTAGGCGTGCAGGCCCTGGTCGCGGGCTCTGGCCACCATCTTGCCGAGGCGCGGCGTTTCTGTTTCCGGGAAGACAGTGGTCAGCGGTTGTCGCAGGGCCTGGGCCAGGACTTTTCCGCTGCGCTGGCTGACGAATTCGTTCCAGTGAAGGATGCGCAGCTCCTGGTCGAGGATGATGACACCCACCTCGATCTGTTCAACCAGGGCTCCGGCAAGGTCAAAAGGGCTGCTTTCCATGATGTCGCCCGCTTTTTTCGCTGTGGAACGGTTGGCAGGGTTGAATTCTTTCGCTTGTCCGACTTTGTTGTACGAAGTGTATGACAGATTTCAGGCGTCTGAATCCTGTCGGTGATTGCGCTTTGATGGCGCCAGGGAATCCTTTCAACTGGAAAGCAAGGTTAGACCATGGGGCTGGAGCCAAGGGCTGAGGCACAGGTTCGCTACGAGATCGGTTTCCCCGACGGCCGCCTGTGGGTGCATGAGGTGGACCTGGCGGGCCAGGGCGCGAGCTCGGACAACCTGCCGGAGTGGGCGCGGCTGGGCTTCCGGCAGTGCAGCCATTGCCCGCTGAGGGTGACTGAGGTGCAGCACTGCCCCTTCGCGAAGGCGTTGGCGCAGCCGGTCGCGGTGCTGGCGCATTCACCGTCTTACGAGGAAGTGCGGGTGACCGTGTTCTGGCGGGGACGGGAAATTCGCCAGCAGACCACCTTGCAACGTGCGCTCGGCTCGCTGCTCGGGCTGCTCGGGGCGACCAGCGGTTGTCCGCACACGCGCATGTTGCGGGCGATGGCCTGGTTCCACTGGCCGTTCAGCAATTCGGCGGAGACGCTTTATCGCGCCCTGGGCACCTATTTGCTGGGCCAGCACCTGCGCAGGCAGCGCGGCCTGGAACCGGACTGGGACATGGACGGTTTGCGCGAGCAGTACCGCAACCTGCGACTGGTCAATCTGGGCATGGCCGGGCGCCTGCGCGCCGCCGCGGAGGAGGATTCCAGTCTAAACGGGTTGATCCTGCTGGACCTGCTTGCAGCCGACACCCTGTATTCGCTGGATAGCTACGAAGGGGAGCTGGACGGGTTCTTTGCGGAGTATTTCGAGGAGGGGGTGTAGGGGCGAATTCATTCGCCAAGCGGGCCATTGGCCCGCCCTGATGGATTCGAGGGGGCAACGTTGTTGCCCTTGGCGAATGAATTCGCCCCTACAAGTGCATAGGGCGCCTCTACGGGAGATCAGCCGTTGAAGCCCAGGCGCTCCTTCCAGCGCGTTTCCAGTGCCTTGGTTTCGTGGTCAAGCGGGTGGAATCCGGGACGGTAGTAATCCAGGTAAGGCTTGATCATCTTCGGGAAGTAGCCGTTGCGCGGGCCCAGGAGGGTCTTCAGGCCACGGGCCCAGCTGCGCCAGTTGAACAGCTGACCATCCTTGCGCATCAGGTGGACCTGGAAGGTCATGATCACGCCGAAGAACAGGAAGGTGGTCAGTGCCATGGTGATGGTACGGATCAGGTAGCCGCCGCCGATCGCGTTATAGGCGTCGTAGCACACCGCCTTGTGCTCGTTTTCCTCGATGGCGTGCCACATCCACAGCTTGTACATCTTCGGGTCGTCCATCTGGGTGTTGATGTCTTCCCGACGCAGCAGTTGCTCGGCCATGGTGGCGGTGAAGTGCTCCAGGGCACAGGTGGCGGCCAGGCGCTGCTTCCGGGTAGTGATGCGGGTGACCCACTCCAGCAGCACCTTGATGCGCAGTTCCAGCTTCTCCAGGTCGATGCCGTGCTCGGCGGCGTAGTCGTTGTAGGTCGCGTGCTCCTTGGAGTGCATGGCTTCCTGGCCGATGAAGGCGCTGATGTCCTTCTGCAGCTGCGGGTCGCTGACCTGGTCACGCACGGCGCGCACGCTGTCGACGAAGAACTTCTCGCCATACGGGAAGAGCGAGGAGAGGTTGTTCATGAAGTGCGTCATGAAGGGATCGCCACTCCACCAGTACTTCTGCGTCGACGCGAAGCTGAAGTCCATGCGGCGAACAGGGAAGTTGGCCTTGGGCAGGGGGGCACTGGCGCTGGCTGTCATGCGGGAATCCTCTCGGGCTCTGCGAGCCGTCCATTTGTTGTTATCGGTGGGCACGGCAACCGTGCCATCAGTCGATGTAACTATTGAGGATCGAGAGAGCAGGCGCGAGGGCTTGGGCGCCAACTTTCGGCGGGTGATTGCGGCGGGGAGTGGGGCGAGGAGTAACGCCAGCCGGAAGCGATGTAACCCGCGACGGCTGGCTGTGCTTCGGTTGGGGCCCGGCGGCGCAGGCCCCTATGCCCGATCAGCGTTCGTCGAGGGCGAAGGCGGTAAGGGCGAAGGTGGGGATGCCGGCGTCGGCGAGGCGCTCGGAGCCGCCTAGTTCGGGCAGATCGATGATGGCGGCGGCCTCGAACACGCTGGCGCCCATGCGCCGTACCAGACGGGTAGCGGCCAGCAGGGTACCGCCGGTGGCGATCAGGTCATCGAAGATCAGCACCTTGTCGCCGTCGCACAGGCTGTCGCTGTGCACTTCGAGGAAGGCTTCGCCGTATTCGGTCTGGTAGGGCTCGGAAAGCACGTCGGCCGGGAGCTTGCCCTGCTTGCGGAAAAGCACCAGCGGCTTGTTGAGTTCGTAGGCGATGATCGAACCGATCAGGAAACCGCGGGCGTCCATCGCACCGATGTGGCTGAAGTCGGCTTCGACGTAGCGTTGGATGAAGCTGTCGGCCACCAGGCGCAGGGCCCGGGGGGACTGGAACAGCGGGGTGATGTCACGGAACACGACGCCGGGCTTGGGGAAGTCCGGAACTGGGCGGATCAGGGTCTTGATGGAAAAGTCGTCGAAGATCATCGTCGATGCCTGAGGGAGAGGGCGGGTGGAACGGGCGGGCCCAACCGGATGGTGGGCCCTCGAGGATCAGCTTTCGATGGTCCCGCCAGCCATGGCGCAGAGTTCGATTGGGTCGAGGATGTGCACTTCCTTGCCCTCGGCGGAGATCAGGTTCGCCTGCTGGAAACGGGTGAAGACGCGGGAAACGGTTTCGACCGCCAGTCCCAGGTAGTTGCCGATTTCGTTGCGTGACATGGCCAGACGGAACTGGTTGGCGGAGAAACCGCGAGCGCGGAAGCGGGCCGAGAGGTTGACCAGGAAGGTGGCGATGCGTTCGTCGGCGGTCTTCTTCGATAGCAGCAGCATCATCTGCTGGTCGTCGCGGATTTCGCGGCTCATCACACGCATCAACTGGCGGCGCAGTTGTGGCAGCTGGACCGAGAGTTCATCGAGGCGCTCGAAGGGAATTTCGCACACCGACGTGGTTTCCAGTGCCTGGGCGGAAACCGGGTAGAGCTCCGTGTCCATGCCGGAGAGGCCGACCAGCTCGCTGGGCAGGTGGAAACCGGTGATCTGTTCTTCGCCGGTGTCGGTCACGGTAAAGGTCTTGAGCGCACCGGAGCGCACGGCGAAGACGGAGCCGAACGCATCGCCCTGTCGGAACAGGAGCTCACCTTTCTTCAGAGGACGGCCGCGCTTGACGATTTCGTCCAGCGAATCCATGTCTTCCATGTTGAGCGACAGCGGCAGGCAGAGTGCGGCCAGGCTGCAATCCTTGCAGTGGGCCTGGGGAAGGTTGCGCACCTTGATGATTTCGGACATGAGCTATTCCTTGCAGAGCAAACACACATAGCCCGTAAGGTTAACGCAGGGTGCGGACAACGGCCAGAAAAGCCTGGCTGACTCGCCGTTCAAGATTGCTCGACGGCCGCCGATAACAGGGCTGAGTTTCGGGCAAGGAGTGGCCTTATGTTGCGCTTGGAGACCAATAGCCCCCTGTATCGCGTGGGTGAGGCAGTGCGGCGACGGGTCGCACGTGAGGAAGACGCCCCGGTAGACCTCGATGCCATGCGTCAGGGAATCCGTGTCAGCCTTTCCGAACTGGGCAAGACGCGTGCTGCCCAGAAGAACGACGACATCGATCAGAGCAGTCTGCCCGATGGCATCAAGGAGTTGTTGAAGCTGATCCGCGCGCTCAAGGCTCAGATTGCCGAGCGGCAGGCCGAACTGGAGGCGATCGCGGCTGATCAGAGCCTGGACGAGGAGACCCGCTTGCAGCGCCTGGAAGCGCTGCGCGGCGAACTGGCTTCCCTGCAAGGCGCGTTGAGCAGCGCCAACCTCAATCTGGCCAAGGCGATTCGCGATGCCGGCCTCAGCGATGAGCAGTCGCTGGAAGTCGGCAAGTTGCTGAACGCCTGACCTCTCAAATCACCCGTGAGAAACGCTGCTGGTTGTGATCGGCCAGATAAAGGTCGAAGAGCATGCAGAGGGAGCGAACCAGCAGGCGGCCGGCCGGCAGTACGTCGATACGGCTATCGCTGAGCTCGATCAAACGATCCTGGTGCATTTGCTGCAGTTGCGGCCAGATTTCCGCGAAATAACCGCGAAATTCAATGTTGAAGCGGGCTTCGATGCTGGCGAAATCCAGCTCGAAATCGCAAATCAGCTGCTGGATCACTGCTCGACGGATTCGGTCGTCTTCGTCGCACAGTAAGCCACGGTTGGTGGCGAGCAGGTTCCGCTCCAACGCCTCCTGATACTCGTTGAGTTGCGCCGTGTTCTGGCAATAGAGGTCGCCAATCTGGCTGATGGCGGAAACGCCAAGACCAATCAGGTCGCAGTGGCCGTGGGTGGTGTAGCCCTGGAAATTACGTTGCAGGCGGCCGTCTTCCTGGGCGATGGCCAGTTCATCGTCGGGCAGGGCGAAGTGGTCCATGCCGATGTAGCGATAACCGGCGGCGCTCAGTTGCTCGGTGCTGCGCTGCAGCATTTCCAGTTTCTGTACGGGGCTGGGCAGGTCTTCGCTGCGGATGCGCCGTTGCGGCATGAAGCGATCCGGCAGGTGGGCGTAGTTGAATACCGAGAGCCGATCCGGTTGCAGGGCGATCACTTCGTTCACGGTGCGGGCGAAGCTCTCTGGCGTCTGCTTGGGCAGGCCATAGATTAGGTCGATATTCAGCGAACGGTACTGCAGGGTGCGCGCGGCCTCGACTATCGCACGGGTCTCTTCAAGGCTTTGCAGGCGGTTGACGGCGCGTTGCACGGCGGGGTCGAGGTCTTGCACGCCAAGGCTGACGCGGTTGAAGCCCAGTTCGCGGAGCAAGCCCATGGTGGACCAGTCGGCTTCGCGTGGGTCGATCTCGATGCCGTAATCGCCGGAGTCGTCATCCAGCAGGTTGAAGTGCTTGCGCAGATGGCCCATGAGCCGACGCAGTTCGTCATGGCTCAGGAAGGTGGGTGTGCCGCCGCCAAAGTGCAGTTGCTCGACCTTCTGTTGCGGGTCGAGGTGGCACGCGATGAGTTCGATTTCCCGCTCCAGGCGCTCAAGGTAAGGCAGGGCGCGGCCGCGGTCCTTGGTGATGACCTTGTTGCAGGCGCAGTAGTAGCAGATGTTCGCGCAGAACGGCACGTGCACGTACAGCGACAGGGGGCGACGCGCCTTGCGGCTGTCGCGCAGGGCATGGAGAAGGTCGAAGGAGCCCACCTTGTGGTTGAACTGAACGGCAGTGGGGTAGGAGGTGTAGCGGGGTCCTGATGTGTCATAGCGGCGGATCAGGCCCGCGTCCCAGCGAATATTGTCGAGCATGCGGGAGTCCCCGGTTCGGCTGTCTGTGCCAGGGAGTCTATGAGGCCACCACCAGGGCCATCTTGATTTGTATCAAACCGTTTAAGGGCTGTGGGTGCCGTGCTGGTGCTCGCTGCTGGCGGCACTGCTGCCATGCTCACCATGGCCCATCAACCAGGCCTGATGAGGCCCGGGCAGGGTCCAGAGACCGAAGAGGATCACCAGCAGGCCGCCCGCGACGCGAACGCCGCGCTTGCGCAGCAGCGCGGTCAGTCGCTCGGCAGCGAGGCCCGTGGCAATCAGCACCGGCAGGGTACCGAGGCCGAAGGCCAGCATCAGCAGGGCACTATCCGCCGCCGATCCCTGGCTGGCGGACCAGAGCAGGGTGCTGTAGACCAGGCCGCAGGGCAGCCAACCCCAGAGCCCGCCCAGCAACAAGGCGCGAGGCAGGCTGGACACCGGCAGCAGCTTGCGTGCTACCGGCTGGATATGGCGCCAGAGCCCCCGCCCCAAGGCCTCGATACGCGTCAGGCCGCTCCACCAGCCAGCCAGGTAGAGCCCCATGCAAATCAGCAGCAACGCGGCCACGATCCGCAGGGCCATGGCTGCCGGGCTGCTGGCAACGGCCCACCCGGCCAGGCCGATGAGCAAGCCGGCAAAGGTATAACTGAGGATGCGCCCAAGGTTGTAGGCCAGCAGTAGGCGCAGGCGACGGGCGCGTTGTTCAGGCGGAATGGCGAGTGTGAGAGCGCCCATCAGGCCGCCGCACATGCCGAGGCAATGACCGCCACCCAGCAGGCCGAGGATAAGCGCGGAGAGCAACAGGGGAGCGAGTTCAGCCACGGGGCTTGTCCTGCTCGTCCTTTTTGTCTTTCTCGCTGCCCTCGGCTTCGGCTATGCCGGCCTGGTGCTTGGGGTCCTCGTCATCGAAGAGGATGCTGTGGGCCGGGCCGTCGAGATCGTCGTACTGGCCGCTGTCCACTGCCCAGAAGAACAGCCAGATGGCGAAACCGACCAGGCCAATGGCGACCGGGATCAGTATGTATAGCGCTGGCATCAGGGGCTCCGATTGAAGATTCGTGGGTCAGGTGCGGGCCAGGCGCAGGGCGTTTACCGCCACCAGCAGCGAGCTGACCGACATGCCGAAAGCAGCCCACAGTGGAGTGATCCAGCCGAGGGCGGCGAAGGGCAGCACCAGGCCATTGTACAAGGTCGCCCAGGCCAGGTTCTCGACGATGATGCGGCGCGTCCGACGAGCCAGGGCGAATGCCTGCACCAGGCTGTCGAGCCGGTTGGAAAGCAGCACGGCATCCGCGCTGGTCTTGGCCAGGTCGGTGGCGCTGCCCATGGCGACGCTGATGTCCGCTCCGGCCAGGACTGGTACGTCGTTGACCCCGTCACCCAGCATCAGCACCTTGTGGCCCTGCTGATGGAGTTGGCGCAGGACTTCCAGCTTGGCATCCGGTGTCAGGCCGCCACGGGCATCGTCTATCCCTAGCTGCTGGGCGATGCCGCTCACCATGGGCGAGCTGTCGCCGGACAGCAGCAGGATCTTCCAGCCCCGTGCGCGGCAGGCATCCAGCAGCGCGGGGGCATCGTCCCGCAGACGGTCGTCGAGGACGAACCAGGCCAGGAGCCCCTGTTCATCTCCCAGCAGTAGCCATTGACCCTGGTCGCCAGGGATATCGGGTGCCGTCATGCCGCAGAGCTCGGCGACGAAGCCGGGTTGGCCAATACGCAGGCGTCGTTCGCCAACACGACCCTCCAACCCACGGCCGGGCACACTTTCCACCAGATCGGCTGCTTGCGGGGCTCGACCGAAAGCACGGGCGATGGGGTGTTCCGAACGGTTCTCGAGGGCCGCGGCCAGCCCCAGGCAGGTATCGCGATCCAGCGCCCCCAGCGGGTGGATGGCGCGCAGGGTCAAGCGGCCCTCGGTCAGCGTGCCGGTTTTGTCGAAGATCACCGTGTCGATCTGCTTCAGACCCTCCAGTACGTGGCCACGGGTCAGTAGCAGGCCGAGTTTGTGCAGGCTCCCCGTCGCGGTTGTGAGGGCGGTCGGGGTGGCCAGGGCGAGGGCGCAGGGACAGGTGGCCACCAGCAGGGAAAGCACGACCCAGAAGGCGCGATCGGGATCGATCTCCCACCAGGCGATGCCGACGATGGCAGCTGCCGCGAGGATGAAGATCAGGAACCACTGGGCGACTTTGTCGGCTACTTCTGCCAGGCGAGGCTTGTCCGCCTGGGCGCGCTCCAGCAGGCGGACGATGGCCGAGAGACGGGTATCGTCACCCAGGGCCTGGACCGCGATGGTGAGCGGGCCTTCGACGTTCAGGGTGCCGGCGGTTACGGCGTCGCCTTCGCTGCGTGGATGGGGCAGGTATTCGCCGGTGAGCAGGGATTCGTCGACGCTGGACTGGCCGGACAGAATCTGGCCATCGGCTGGCAGCAGAGCGCCCGGCGGGACCAGGACACGATCACCGATCTTCAGTTCGCTGAGGAGGATGCGCTCGCTATGACCTTTATCGTCCAGGCGGAGGCAGGAGGCTGGCAGCAGGTTGACCAGTTGCGCGGTGGCGGCAGCGGTGCGCTCCCGAGCGCGGCGTTCCAGGTAGCGGCCCGCCAGCAGGAACAGGGCGAACATGCCGACGGCGTCGAAGTACAGCTCGCCAACGCCGGTCACCGTGGACCAGATGCCTGCGACGTAGGCACCGCCGATGGCCAGGGAAACGGAAACGTCCATGGTCAGGTGGCGGGTGCGCAGATCGCGCAGGGCTCCGCGGAAGAACTGGCCGCAGCAATAGAAGACGATGGGCGTGGTGAGGAACAGGCTGACCCAGCGCAGGATGGTGTCCAGCTCGGGCGACAGGTCGATATTGAATTCCGGCCAAGTCGCCATCGCGGCCATCATCACCTGCATCCAGAGCAGGCCGGCGACCCCGAGCTGGCGCATGGCGCGTCGGTTTTCACTGGCGAGGCGTTCGGCAGCCTCGTCGGCCTTGTAGGGATGGCCGGCGTAACCGATCTTGCGCAGCTCCTTGAGCAACTGGCTCAGTGGCAGCTGGCTGTCGTACCAGCGCACCTGCAGGCGATGGTTGGACAGGTTGAGACTGGCCTCGGCAACACCCCCCAGCGCCTTGAGGTGCTTCTCGATCAGCCAGCCACAGGCGGCGCAGTTGATGCCTTCGATCAGCAGGCAGGTCTCGCTGAGGTCCCCCTGGTGCTGCACGAAGGGCTGCTGCACTTCGGAACGGTCGTAGAGGGCCAGCTCATCGGGTAGCTCGCGGGGCAGGGCGTCGGGATTGGGAGCGGTGTCGCTGCGGTGATGGTAGTAACTCTCCAGACCGCCGGCGACGATGGCTTCGGCCACCGCCTGGCATCCCGGACAGCACATGGCCCGCGTCTCTCCCAGCACGCGGGCCTCGAAACGGCTGCCGGCCGGAACCGGCAAACCACAGTGGTAGCAGGGAAGCGGTGCACTCATGCGCTTATTCGCCGAGGCGGATAACGCTGCCCTTGTCGAGGGTTTCTTCCTCGAACAGACGCCAATCCTGCCCCTGCTCCTGGCCGATCAACTCGACGAAGCGACGTCCGCTGACCGGGTCCTGAAGATGGCCACGGTATTGGCCGTCAGCCTGGGGCTGCAGCACGACGCGACGATCCTTCTCCGGCTGGGTAGGGGAGAGCAGGCTCAGTACCAGTTGCTGCGGACGGCTTTTTCCCGCGAGCTGCAGTGCGACTTCGCCGCTGCTCTCGTCGAGCTGCAAGCTGGCCTGCATGCCAAGTTGCTTGGCCAGGTTCTCGCGCTCCAGCGAGGTGTTGATGCCCTTGCCGACTTCGTAATAGTTGTCGGAGACCAGGCTCGGCGGGTTGCGGGTGGCGATCACCAGCATGGTGGTGCCGAGCACCACCGATGTGCCGAGGATGGCGAGGATGAACCACGGCCAGGGCTGCTTGTACCAAGGGCTGGGAGTATCGGACTGCATGGGTCTTCCGTTTGCTAGCGGACGCTTGGGCCGATGAAGCGGCTGTCGGCGTCGGTCTTGATGCTGGGGTCGTCCGCGCTGTGGACGCGGAAGAGGATCTTGTTGGTGCTGGAAGGCAACTGGTCGGGCTCGATGGACAGTTCCACCGGTACCGAAAGCACTTCGCCGGCGTCGGCGCGGACTTCGCGCTTGCCTTCGTAAACCAGGCCGTCAAGGCCTTCGGCGTCGATGACGAAGGTCTGGTCGACCTGGGCCTTGTTCATGATCTTCAGGGTGTAGACGTTCTCGATCCGACCCTGCTCGTTTTCGCGGAACAATACGCGGTCCTTGATCACGTCCAGTTCAACCAGGGAGCGGATGGCTACGGCATAGGCGAAAAGGCCGATCATGGCGACGAGGGCGATAGCGTAACCGATCAGGCGCGGGCGCATCAGATGGGTTTTCTGACCGTTCAGGTTGTGCTCGGTCGTGTAGCTGATCAGCCCTTTCGGGTAGTTCATCTTTTCCATGATGGTGTCGCAGGCGTCGATGCAGGCGGCGCAGCCGATGCACTCGACCTGCAGCCCGTCACGGATATCGATACCGGTGGGGCAGACCTGGACACACATGGTGCAGTCGATGCAGTCCCCCAGCCCTTGGGCCTTGTAGTCGAGCCCCTTCTTGCGCGGACCACGGGATTCGCCGCGGCGCGGATCATAGGAGACGATCAGGGTGTCCTTGTCGAACATCACGCTCTGGAAGCGTGCGTAGGGGCACATGTAGATGCACACCTGCTCGCGCAGCCAGCCGGCGTTGCCATAGGTGGCGAGGGTGAAGAATGCGACCCAGAAGTAGGCCCAGCCGCTGGAAGCGCCAGTAAAGAAGTCGATGACCAGATCGCGGATGGGGGTGAAGTAGCCGACGAAGGTCATGCCGGTGGCGAAGCCGATCAGCAGCCAGAGGCCGTGTTTGGCGGATTTGCGCAGGGCTTTCTGGCCGCTCATGGGGGCCTTGTCGAGCTTCATGCGCTGGTTGCGGTCACCCTCGGTGACTTTCTCGCACCACATGAAGATCCAGGTCCAGACGCTCTGGGGGCAGGTGTAGCCGCACCAGACGCGTCCAGCGAATACGGTAATGAAGAACAGGCCGAAGGCGCAGATGATCAGCAACCAGGAGAGAAGGACGAAATCCTGTGGCCAGAAGGTGGCGCCGAAGATGTAGAACTTGCGCTCGGGGAGGTTCCACCAAACGGCCTGGCGATCGTTCCAGCTGAGCCAGACGGTGCCGAAGTAGAGCAGGAAGAGAAAGGCGCCGCCGGCCATCCGCAGATTGCGAAACAGTCCGGTGAAGGCTCGGGTGTAGATCTTTTCGCGGCTGGCGTACAGGTCGGTGGTTGCACCGCCCTTGGCCGGGGGAGGGGTGACGTTCTTGACGGGAATCTGTTCGCTCATCGTTCTCATACCACGGCGGTTGTCGGCGCTCTGACCAGTGCATTGCCGGTCTGAGTCTTTCTATCCGCTATATATGGTACGCCTGATAGCGGCCTGCCATGTGCGACAGTGCGTCGCGCATGGCAGGCGAGGGTATTACTTGGATGCAGTTTCTGCAGCCGGTTTCTGCGACAGGCTGTAAACGTATGCAGCCAGCAGGTGCACCTTGTCGTTGCCGAGGACTTGCTCCTGGGCAGGCATGGTGCCTTGGCGACCATAACGGATGGTCTGTTGCAGCTGGGCGTAGCTGCTGCCGTAGATGAAAGCGTTCGGATGGGTCAGGTCCGGTGCGCCCATGGCCGGGGTGCCCTTGGCTTCCGCACCGTGGCACGCCACGCAGTTGGCCGCGAAGATGGCTTTACCGGCTTCCGGATCGGCCTTCACGTCTTTCGGCAGTTCGCGACCGTGGAGGGTCACGCGCAGGAAGGCGGCAACATCGCGTACGCCCTGGTCGCCGACAACTTCACCCCAGGCCGGCATCACGCCATGGCGACCACCCATGATGGTGGTCTTGATGGTGGCGGACTCGCCGCCCCAGCGCCAGTCGCGGTCGGTCAGGTTCGGGAAGCCGTAGGCGCCTTTGGCGTCGGAGCCGTGGCATACGGAGCAGTAGGACGCGAACATGCGGCCGCCCATTTTCAGGGCTTTCGGGTCCTGGGCCACTTCTTCGATCGGCATGGCAGCGTACTTGGCGAAGATCGGACCGTATTCCTTATCGGCCTTGTCCATCTCCTTTTCCCACTGGTGGACGCCAGTCCAGCCGGTCTGGCCGTTGGCGAAAGGCTTGCCTTCGGTTACTTCGCCGTAACCGGGGAAGATGCCTTTCCAGTTGCCCATGCCCGGGTACATGACCAGGTAGCCGACGGCGAAGATCAGGGTGCCGACGAACAGCATGAACCACCACTTGGGCAGCGGGTTGTCATATTCCTCGATACCGTCGAAAGCATGGCCGACGGTTTCTTCGGTGCTTTCCTGGCGCTGGCCACGGCGGGTGGCGAAGATCAGCCAGGTCAGCGCTACCAGCGTGGCGCTGGTGAGCAGGGTTACATACCAACTCCAGAACGAAGTCATTCTTTGTTACTCCTAGAATCTTGCTCGTCGCGCTCGGAAGATTTGGGCGGCTCATCCGCGAAGGGCAGGTTGGCAGCCTCGTCGAAGCTGCTTTTGCGCTTGCTGCTGTAGGCCCACAGCACGACGCCGATGAAGGCGACGAATACGATGAAAGTGCCTATGCCGCGGAGAGTCCCGATATCCATCTTGCGTTACCGTTTGTTCTTGATAGAGGTGCCCAGGCCTTGCAGGAACGCGACCAGCGCGTCCATCTCGGTCTTGCCTTTGACTGCCGCCTTGGCGCCGGCGATGTCTTCGTCGGTGTAGGGCACGCCCAGCTTGCGCAGAGCTTCCATCTTGTCAGCGGTGTGCTTGCCGTCGAGCTTGTTCTCAACCAACCAGGGGTAAGAGGGCATTTTCGATTCGGGCACTACGTTGCGCGGGTTGTACAGGTGCGCACGGTGCCAGTCGTCGGAGTAGCGGCCGCCAACGCGGGCCAGGTCCGGACCGGTACGCTTGGAGCCCCACAGGAAGGGGTGATCCCAGACGCTTTCGCCGGCAACGGAGTAGTGGCCATAACGCTCGGTTTCAGCGCGGAACGGACGGACCATCTGCGAGTGGCAGCCAACGCAGCCTTCGCGGATGTAGATGTCGCGGCCTTCGAGTTCCAGCGCAGTGCGCGGCTTCATGCCTTCCACCGGGGTGTTGGTGACGTCCTGGAAGAACAGCGGCACGATCTGCACCAGACCGCCAATGCTCACGGCAATCACCATGAACAGGGCCAGCAGGCCGATGTTCTTCTCAACTAATTCGTGTTGCTTCATTAGTGAGCTCCTTGCGGGATCTGCGCAGCGGCGTCGTATTCAGCCGGCTTCGCAGCACGTACGGTGCGATAGGTGTTGTAGGCCATCAGCAGCATGCCGGTCAGGAAGAAGGCGCCGCCGATCATGCGCACCAGGAAACCCGGGTGGCTGGCTTCCAGGGCTTCAACGAAGGAGTAGGTGAGGGTGCCGTCTTCGTTGACAGCGCGCCACATCAGGCCCTGGGTGATGCCGTTGACCCACATGGAGGCGATGTACAGCACGGTACCGATGGTGGCCAACCAGAAGTGGGCGTTGATCAGGCCAACGCTGTGCATCTGCTCGCGAGCGAACACCTTCGGAATCAGGTGATACAGGGAGCCGATGGAGATCATCGCTACCCAGCCGAGGGCGCCGGCGTGTACGTGGCCGATGGTCCAGTCGGTGTAGTGAGACAGGGCGTTGACGGTCTTGATGGCCATCATCGGGCCTTCGAAGGTGGACATGCCGTAGAAGGCCAGGGATACCACCAGGAAGCGCAGGATGGGGTCGGAACGCAGCTTATGCCAGGCGCCAGACAGGCTCATCATGCCGTTGATCATGCCACCCCAGCTCGGAGCCAGCAGGATCAGGGACATGGCCATGCCGAGGGACTGGGCCCAGTCCGGCAGAGCGGTGTAGTGCAGGTGGTGCGGACCGGCCCAGATGTACAGGGTGATCAGCGCCCAGAAGTGCACGATGGACAGGCGATAGGAGTAGATCGGACGCTCGGCCTGCTTCGGCACGAAGTAGTACATCATCCCCAGGAAGCCGGTGGTCAGGAAGAAGCCCACGGCGTTGTGGCCGTACCACCACTGGATCATGGCGTCGGTCGCGCCGGCGTACATGGAGTACGACTTGAAGGCGTAGACCGGCATTTCCATGCTGTTGACGATGTGCAGCATGGCGGTGACCAGGATGAAAGCGCCGAAGAACCAGTTGCCCACATAGATGTGCTTGGTCTTGCGCTTGATGATGGTTCCGAAGAAGACGACGCAGTAGGTGATCCAGACGATACCCAGGAGGATGTCGATCGGCCACTCCAGCTCGGCGTATTCCTTGGAGGAGGTGTAACCCAGCGGCAGGGTGATGACTGCCAGCACGATCACAGCTTGCCAGCCCCAGAAGGTGAAGGCGGCCAGACTATCGGATACCAGGCGGGCCTGGCAGGTGCGCTGCACCACATAGTAGGAAGTGGCGAACAGTGCGCATCCGCCGAAGGCGAAGATCACCGCGTTGGTATGCAGGGGACGCAGGCGGCCGAACGAAGTCCAAGGCAGGTTCAGGTTGAGTTCCGGCCACACAAGTTGTGCGGCGATGAACACGCCTAGACCCATCCCTATGACCCCCCAGATCACCGTCATAATGGCGAACTGGCGGACCACCTTATAGTTATAAGCAGTCTGACTGATTGCTGTGCTCATGCTAGGGGTTCCACGGTTAATGGAGTTTTTTTGGGGACAAAAAATCGGCGGCAAGTATGGAGAAAGAGGGTGGCCATTGCAACGACACAAGCCGACACAATCCGGGCTGGGAAGCCCACTGGACAAGGTTTTGCGGCTGTGCTGGCGGTTGTTCTCGACATGTCGTCGACGCCAAGTAAGTTGCGTGACTGGGGGGATTGCCTTGGAGTTGTGACAGGTGGCGGCTGGAAAGCAGCTTAGCCGATGTCAAAGAAGGGCGAGTGTTACTGGTCGGAGAGGTGCGACACTGGGTCGCACTATATAAAAGAAGGGGTGGGCACTTCCCTGTGTCCCAGGCACCCGGCTCAGGGCGCCTTCTTGCGCGGCATGCAGTTCGGCTTTCGGGCCTGGCTGCCAGGTTGGGGCGGCACGTCCTTGCGCCACCCCAGCTTTTCTCTTACTTGATCGCCAACTCCTGGTCTTTGCGGGACAGGCTGTAGATGTAGGCAGCCAGCACATGGACCTTGTCCTGGCCCAGGTATTCCTGCTGGGCTGGCATCTGGCCGTTGCGGCCGTGGCGAATGGTTTGTTGCAGTTGGGCGAGGCTCGACCCGTAGATCCAGCCGGCTGGGTGAGTCAGGTCAGGCGCGCCCATGGCCTCAGTGCCCTTGCCTTCGATGCCATGACAGGCGACGCAGGTAGTGGCGAAAAGTGCCTTGCCGGCTTCCGGGTCAGCTTTGGTGCCTTCCGGCAGCTTCAGGCCGGCGACGTCCTGACGCACATAGGCAGCGACATTCTTCACGCCATCGTCACCCAATACATCGCCCCACGCCGGCATGGCGGCGATCCTGCCGTGGAGGATGGACGTCTTGATGGTTTCCGGTTCGCCGCCCCAGCGCCAGTTGCTGTCGGCGAGGTTGGGGAAACCCATGGCGCCCTTGGCATCCGATCCATGGCAGATCGAACAGTAGGTGGCGAACAGGCGTCCACCCATCTTCATGGCTTGCGGGTCCCGCGCCACTTCTTCGATGGACATGGCGGAGTAGCGGGCGAAGATCGGTCCGTACTGTTGCTCGGCTTTGCTCACTTCGCGTTGCCATTGGCCTTCCTGGGTCCAGCCTTCGGCGTAACCGGGGAACAGGCCTTTCCAGTTGCCCAGGCCCGGATAAAGCACAAGGTAGCCGGCTGCGAAGATCAGGGTGCCGACGAACAGCATGAACCACCACTTGGGCAGTGGGTTGTCATATTCCTCGATGCCGTCGAAGGCGTGCCCCATGGTCTTGTCCGTGGTGCCCTTCGACTCGCCCTTGCGGGTCGCAAAGATCAGCCACAGCAGCACCAGCAACGTGAAGATAGTGAGCAGGGAGATGTACCAGCTCCAGAAAGTGGTCATGCGCGATTGCTCCTAGAATCGTTCCGGTCATCGTCGGCGAAGGGCAGGTTGGCAGCCTCGTCGAAGCTCGCCTTGCGCTTTCCGCTGTAGGCCCAGCAGATCACGCCAAGGGTGGCGATCAGCACCAGCAGGGTGCCAATGCCACGCAGGGTTCCGATGTCCATGGCCTTACCTCTTGTTCTTCAGGCTGGTGCCCAGTACCTGGAGGTAGGCGACCAGAGCGTCCATCTCGGTCTTGCCCTTGACCGCAGCCTGAGCGCCAGAGACGTCTTCGTCGCTATAGGGCACGCCGAGGGTCTGCATGGCGCGGAGCTTGGCGCCGGTGTCCTTGCCGTCCAGGGTGTTTTCCACCAGCCAGGGGTAGGCAGGCATCTTCGACTCCGGCACGACGTTGCGCGGGTTGTACAGGTGCGCACGGTGCCAGTCGTCGGAGTAGCGGCCGCCAACGCGGGCCAGGTCCGGACCGGTACGCTTGGAGCCCCACAGGAAGGGGTGATCCCAGACGCTTTCGCCGGCGACGGAGTAGTGGCCGTACCGCTCGGTTTCGGCGCGGAAGGGGCGGATCATTTGCGAGTGGCAGCCAACGCAGCCTTCGCGGATGTAGATGTCGCGACCTTCCAGTTGCAGGGCGGTGTAGGGCTTCATGCCGTCGACCGGTGTGTTGGTCACGTCCTGGAAGAACAGCGGCACGATCTGCACCAGGCCGCCGATGCTGACGGCCAGGACCATGAACAGCGCCAGGAGACCGACGTTCTTCTCGAGTTTCTCGTGCTGTTTCATCAGTGGGCTCCTTGCGGGATCTGCGCGGCGGCGTCGTATTCGGCTGGCTCGGACGCCTTCACCGTGCGCCAGGTGTTCCAGGCCATGAGGAACATGCCGCTGAAGAAGATGGCCCCGCCGATCACCCGCACCACGAAGCCGGGATGGCTGGCTTCCAGGGCTTCAACGAAGGAGTAGGTGAGGGTGCCGTCTTCGTTGACAGCGCGCCACATCAGGCCTTGGGCGATGCCGTTGACCCACATCGAGGCGATATAGAGAACGGTGCCGATGGTGGCCAACCAGAAGTGCGCGTTGATCAGGCCGGTGCTGTACATCTGCTCGCGACCGAACACCTTCGGGATCAGGTGGTACAGCGAGCCGATGGACACCATCGCTACCCAGCCAAGGGCGCCGGCGTGTACGTGGCCGATGGTCCAGTCGGTGTAGTGCGAGAGCGCGTTGACGGTCTTGATGGCCATCATCGGGCCTTCGAAGGTGGACATGCCGTAGAAGGCCAGGGATACCACCAGGAAGCGCAGGATCGGATCGTCGCGCAACTTATGCCATGCGCCGGAGAGGGTCATCATCCCGTTGATCATGCCGCCCCAACTCGGTGCCAGCAGTACCAGGGACATCACCATGCCGAGGGACTGGGCCCAGTCCGGCAGGGCGGTGTAGTGCAGGTGGTGTGGACCGGCCCAGATGTACAGGGTGATCAATGCCCAGAAGTGCACGATGGACAGGCGGTAGGAATACACCGGGCGCTCGGCCTGCTTGGGCACGAAGTAGTACATCATCCCCAGGAAGCCAGCAGTCAGGAAGAAGCCCACTGCGTTGTGGCCGTACCACCACTGGATCATGGCATCGGTGGCACCGGAGTAGAGGGAGTAGGACTTGGTCAGGGTGACCGGGATTTCCAGGTTGTTCACCAGGTGGAGGATGGCCACGGTGAGGATGAATCCACCGAAGAACCAGTTACCCACATAGATATGCTTGGTCTTGCGCTTCACCACGGTTCCGAAGAAGACGATGGCGTAGCTGACCCAGACAATGGTGATCAGGATGTCGATCGGCCATTCCAACTCGGCGTATTCTTTCGAGCTGGTCCAGCCCATTGGCAAACTGATGGCGGCCAGCACGATCACCAGCTGCCAGCCCCAGAAGGTAAAGGCGGCAAGTTTGTCGGAGATCAGGCGGGTCTGGCAGGTGCGCTGCACCGCGTAGTAGCTGGTGGCGAAGAGTGCGCATCCGCCGAACGCGAAGATCACTGCGTTGGTGTGTAGTGGGCGCAGTCGGCCGAAGCTCGTCCAGGGTAGGTTGAAGTTGAGTTCCGGCCAGGCCAATTGTGCGGCAATGAGAACGCCGAGCCCCATCCCGACTATTCCCCAAACCACCGTCATGATGGCGAATTGGCGGACCACCTTGTAGTTATAGGCGGTACTGCTTGCTGTGCTCATTTATGGGCTTCCGTCCACGGTTTTTGGATTGCGCGGCAAGCATGGTGAAAGCCCATTTGGTGGCTATTGATCTGGATCAATCGCCCACAATCGACGGAGAAGTCTGAATGCTCTTGTGGAACAGGCCTGATGGCCCGGCTTCGCACACTCTCATACTGGCCCATGGCGCCGGGGCGCCGATGGACAGCCCGTTCATGGATGACATGGCGCAAAGGCTCGCCGCGCGTGGCGTTGCGGTGGCCCGATTCGAGTTTCCCTACATGGCCGCACGGCGGGAGGATGGGCGGCGGCGCCCGCCTAATCCCCAGGCCCAGTTACTGAACTGCTGGCGGGAGATTCACGCCCTCGTGCGACAGCAGGTCACAGGGCCACTGGCCATTGGCGGCAAGTCCATGGGGGGGCGGATGGCGAGTCTGCTGGCCGATGACTTGGGCGTGGATGCACTGGTCTGCCTGGGCTATCCCTTCCATGCCGTGGGCAAGGCGGACAAGCCCCGTGTCGCGCATCTGGCAGACCTGAAGACGCCGACCCTGATCCTTCAGGGGGAGCGTGATCCCATGGGTGATCGTCTGACCGTGGCGGGATACAGCCTGTCGGATGCCATCGATGTGCACTGGTTGGGCGCGGCCGACCATGACCTGAAGCCCCTCAAGGCTTCGGGCCTGACCCATGAACAGCATCTGGACACTGCCGCGGACGCGATCACGGCGTTCCTGTCCGGGATACGCAAACCATGAAATGAAGAAGGGCGCCATCTGGCGCCCTTCTTCCTTGCTTCAACGATTGAACCTGTCCACCAGGGAGTACTGCCCCTGGGCGGTATGGGTGAGTTCTTCGCTGAGCAACGCCGTGCGCTGGGCCTCTCCCGAGGTCTGGTCGGCTAGATGCGCGATGCTGCTGATGCTCTGGTTGATCTGCTCGGCCACCGCGCTCTGTTCTTCGGTGGCAGCGGCGATCTGGTCAGCCATGTCAGCGATGTTGGCCACCGCTTCGCTGATGCCCACCAGTGCCTGGTCCGCCTGGAGCACGCGCTCGACGCCCTCATCTGCCTGGCGACGACCGTTCTCCATGGTATGCACGGCTTCCTCGGCGGTTTTCTGCAGTTGGGCGATCAATTGGTGGATCTGTCCGGTGGATTCCGCAGTGCGCTGGGCCAACTGGCGCACTTCGTCGGCGACGACGGCAAAGCCACGGCCCATTTCACCTGCCCGTGCGGCCTCGATTGCGGCGTTGAGGGCCAACAGGTTGGTCTGGTCGGCGATGCCTTTGATCACATCCACCACGCCACCGATTTCGTTGCTGTCCTGGGCCAGGCGCGTGACTGTTTCGCCGGTCTCGCCCACCGATTGCGAGAGGCGCTGGATGGCTTCGCGGGTTTCGGCGGCGATGTTGCGGCCCTGGCTGGTCAGGCGGTTGGCTTCCTGGGTGGCATCGGCGGTGCGCTGCACATTGTTGGCCACTTCCTGGGTGGTGGCGGCCATCTGGTTCACCGCGGTAGCCACCTGCTCGGTTTCCACGCGCTGGCGCTCCAGCCCTTCTGAGCTGTTGTGGGCCAGGGCGTCGGCTTGGCGGGCCTGCTGGGTGAGGTGTTCCGCGGTGTCCTGCAGGCGGGTCAGGCAGGTCTTCAGGCGGGCTTCCTGGCTGAGCATGGCCATTTCCAGGCGCGCCTGGACGCCCCGGCTGTCGGTATACATCTGAGCGATCAGCGGGTCTGAGGTGGTCTGCTCGGCCAGGTGCAACAGGCGCTTGATGCCGCGGTTCTGCCAGGCGAGTCCGACCAGGCCCAGCGGCACCGAGACCAGCGCGGCCAGGACGAAGCCCCAGTGGGAGTCCAGCCAGGCGCCGATCAGGAAACCGATCTGGCTGATGAGGATGAAGGGCAGCCAATCCTGGAGGACCGGCAGCCACTTGTCGCGGCTGGGGATGGCCGCCTTGCCGGTGTTCAGGCGCTGGTAGAGGGCTTCGGCACGGCGCACCTGTTCGGCGGTGGGCCTGATCCGCACGGACTCGTAGCCAGTGACCTGGTTGCCTTCGAATATGGGGGTGACGTAAGCATTCACCCAGTAGTGGTCGCCGTTCTTGGAGCGATTCTTCACGACTCCCATCCACGGGCGACCCTTCTTCAGGGTGGTCCACATGTGGGCGAATACGGCGGGGGGAACGTCCGGGTGACGCACCAGGTTGTGCGGGGAACGAAGCAGTTCGTCGCGGCTGTATCCGCTGATCTCGACGAACGCATCGTTGGCATAGGTGATGACGCCCTTGCTGTCCGTAGTGGAGATCAGGCGCTGCTCGGCGGGGAAACTGCGTTCCCGCTGGGTGATGGGTTGATTGTTTCTCATGGTTTCCTTCCGCAAGGCTTACAGCTTCTATCGGCATCCACGCCCTAAGGTTGAGCCTTTTCTTTGGTTCTTCGCGGATTTCCGGGGAGCCATGAAAAAAGAACGGCGAT
>NZ_BDMA01000020.1:262499-314004 GCF_002003485.1 Metapseudomonas resinovorans | reverse complement strand
TCTTCCAGGTGGCCGATTACGGCCTGGTGGCTGACCTGTTCGAAGCGGTGCCGGAGATCGAAAGCCTGCTCTGAGGCTCACCGGCAACGAAAAAGCCCGCTCACTGAGCGGGCTTTTTTGTAGGGTGCGCCGCGCGCACCGACGGAGTTTCCGGTTTCCCCCGTTCCACGTCTGGGCGCCGATCCGGTGCGCATGGCGCACCCTACGGGAGCATCGCGAATGAATTCGCTCCCACAACGACGTGGGATTCACTGCCGAGATGTTGGGCCTCGCTTCGTTCGACCCAACCTACGGATGGAGTGGGGCGGGATTTTGTAGGTTGTGGCAGAGCTACGCGAAGCCCAACGCTTACCGAATCTTAATGGGGCCTTCCGAGGCGTCGGGCGGGGATGCCGATGAGCAGCAACAGCGCACCGAATACCAGCAGGATGGCAATCAGGTCGAACGCCAGGTAGAGGCTGCCGGTTGCGTCCTTCACCGCGCCCACTGCCATCTGGCTGAGCACGCCGGCCAGGTTGCCGATGCTGCTGATGACGGCGATGCCACCCGCCGCGCCGGACGCGCTCAACAGGGCGGGTGGCACCGTCCAGAACAGTGGCATGGCCGACAGCGCTGCAGCGGCGCCCAGGCTTATAAGTGCCACCGAAAGCACCGCATTCCCTTGGGCCAGGTCAAGCAGGCCGAAGCTGGCAGCCGCCGCCAGCATCGTCAGGCCAAGATGCCAACGGCGCTCCATATGGCGGTCCGAGCTACGGCCCAGCAGGTACATGGCGCAGAGGCCGCCAAGGAAGGGGAGGGCTGTGACCATTCCAATGACCTTCAGGTCTTCCAGGCCGAAGCCGCGTACCAGGGTCGGTAGCCAGTAGGACACGGTATTGGAGCCGCTGTAGATGCAGAAGTACACCAGGCCCGCTATGTAGAGCAGCGGATCGCGCAGCACGTCAGCGAAACCATGGTGCTTCACGGCGCAGGTCGTTTCCTCGGCCAGAGCCTGCTGGACCTGCTGCTTTTCCTCGTCGTCCAGCCAGGTGGCCTGCTCGGGACGGTCGGTCAGCCAGAAGCGGCCGATCACGCCCAGAACTACCGCCGGCAAGCCGGTGAGGACGAACAGCACCTGCCAGTCGCGAAGTCCGCGCCAGCCGTGTAGGTGCGCCATGATGGTCCCCGACAAGGGGCCGCAGATCACCCCGGCGAACATGGCCGCCATGAAGAAGGAAGCGGTGATGCGGCCGCGCAGGGCGGCAGGAAACCAGTAGGTGAGATAGAGGATCAGGCCCGGGAAGAAGCCCGCTTCGGCGATGCCCAGCAGGAAGCGCGCGGCGATCAGTTGGTTGGGCGTGGTGACGAACGCCGTGGCCACGGTAATCAGGCCCCAGAGGATCATGATCCGCGTCATCGTGGCGCGTGCGCCGACGCGCTGCATGTAGAGGTTGCTGGGCACCTCGAAGAGGATGTAGCCCAGGTAGAAAATGCCGGCACCGATGCCGTAGGCGGCATCGCTCAAGGCAATATCTTCGGCCATGCGCAGCTTGGCGAACGACAGGTTGAGCCGGTCGATGGCGTTGATGATGAAGGCCAGCATCAGGAAGGGCAGCAGTCGCCAGATGACCTTGGTGAACGTGCGTTTGAGATGTTGGGCCGGTAGTGCGGAGGTAGCCGGGAAGGGCTGGATGGCATCGCTCATGGAACCGCTCCTGCGGGAAAGCCGGATTGTTGTTGTAGTGGGGCCTCGGCGGGCCATTGGGCGAGTATAGGGACGCAGGGGTACCCGATGTTCCGGATTCCATCGAAATACAAGCTATTGATTTTATGAGTGAAATCACGCAAATCCGTGAGGTCGAAATGCCTGATTCCGATTTCCGTCGCCGTCCATCGCTTGAGGCCCGTGAACCCCCCCCGGAAGAGGGGGAGACGCCAGGCACTACCGGGTTAGCCTCTAGATCGGTAAACCTGGTCGAACCCGTGGATGAGAAGGAAACCCAGAATGCGCCATGCCCTCGCTACCCTTGCCACCGTCGTTTCCCTGCTGAGTGGCTCGGCATACGCCGCGACCGCTCCGGCCAACTCGGCCAAGGACGCCAGCCCGGTCACCGCCGCCGCCAACCGGGAGCTGCTGGGCAAACTGCCCTTCGACGACCGCGCCGACTATGAAGCAGCCAGTCGTGGCTTGGTGGCGCCCTTCGAGGGGGAAATCCGCAATGCCGAGGGCAAGCCGGTCTGGAACACCCACGCCTATGACTTCCTGCAGCAGAAGGACTCGCCGGATACGGTGAACCCGAGCCTGTGGCGAATGGCGCAGCTCAATACCAACGCAGGCCTGTTCCAGGTGACGGAGGGGCTGTACCAGGTGCGCGGCATCGACCTGGCGAACATGACCATCATCGAAGGCAAGGACGGGCTGATCATCATCGACCCGCTCTATGTCACGGAGACCGCCAAGGCTGGCCTGGAACTCTACTATCAGCATCGTCCGCGCAAGCCGGTGGTGGCGGTGATCTATTCCCACAGCCACGTCGACCATTTCGGTGGCGTACGCGGTGTGGTCGACGAGGCAGACGTCAAGGCCGGCAAGGTGCGCATCTATGCCCCGGAAGGCTTCATGGAACACGCCATCAGCGAGAACGTCCTGGCCGGTACCGCCATGTTCCGTCGCGGCATGTTCCAGAGCGGCGGTACGGTGCCGAGAAGCGAGCGAGGCCAATTGGATACCGGGATCGGCAAGGGCGCTCCTGTAGGCGGCACCATCAGCCTGATTCCGCCGACCGACCTGATCGTTCAGCCGCTGGAAAGCCACGAGATCGCGGGCGTCCAGGTGGAGTTCCAGCTGACCCCCGGCACCGAGGCGCCGGCGGAGATGAACCTCTACCTGCCACAGCTGCATGCCCTGTGCATGGCGGAAAACGCTACCCGGACGATGCACAACGTCCTCACTCCACGTGGCGCCGAAGTGCGCGACGCGAAGGCTTGGTCGCGGTTCATCGATGACAGCCTGGTGCGCTACGGCGACAAGGCCGAGGTGATGTTCGCCCAGCACAACTGGCCGACCTGGGGAGGCGAGGGCATCCGTACGCTCCTGGCCGACCAGCGTGACATGTACGCCTTCATCAACAACGAGACCTTGCACCTGCTCAACCAGGGCCTGACGCCGCTGGAGATCGCCGATGCGGTCAAGAAGCTGCCGGGCGAACTGGACCGCAAGTGGTACGCCCGTGGCTATTACGGCACCCTCAGCTTCAACACCCGCGCGGTGTACCAGCGTTATCTCGGCTTCTACGACGGCAACCCGGCCAACCTCGATCCGCTGCCGCCGGTCGAATCCGGCAAGCGTTATGTGGCGGCCCTGGGCGGGGCAGACAAGGTGTTGCAACTCATGGGCACGGCGATGGAGCAGGGCGACTATCGCTGGGCCGCAGAGCTGGGCAACAACCTGGTCTTCGCCGAGCCGGAAAACAAGGCGGCCCGCGCAGTCCAGGCCGACGTGCTGGAGCAACTGGGTTACCGCAGCGAATCGGCCATCTGGCGCAATATCTACCTGACCGGTGCCCAGGAGCTGCGCCAAGGCGCCCCTGAGCAGGGTGGCAGGGCCATCGCCGACCTCGTGACTGCCGCGACGCCGGCCATGTTCCTGGACATCCTGGCGGTGCGCCTGGACGCGGACAAAGCCGTGGGCCACGACATGACGCTCAACTGGGACTTCGAGGACCTTGGCCAGCATTTCGCGCTGACGCTGAGCAATGGCGTGCTGACCTACCGCGAGAACACCAGCCATGCCAAGCCGGATGCCTCGGTGAAGATGAGCAAGGCCGTGCTCGATCGCATCAGCCTGCGCCAGCTCGACTTCCCCACCGCACTGAAACAGGGCGACATCAAGCTCGAAGGGGATGCTGCGCGATTCAAGGCGCTGCTGGGCATGCTCAGCACCTTCCAGCCGACCTTCAATATCGTGACCCCCTGATCGCATGACGCGCCGAGCCAGCAGTTCCTCCCGTGGCGGGTCCGCCAACGACAACGCCCTGCGCGTGGAGGTGCCGGCCCGGCCGCGCAAGCTTCCGAAGCAGGCGCGCTCAGTCGCACTGGTCGACGCCCTGAAAGCAGCGGGGCGCGACATCCTCGAACGGGAAGGGCGGGAGGCGCTGTCCATCTATCGCCTTTCCGACTACTCGGGGGTGGCGATCAGTTCCATCTACGAGTACTTCCCCACCATCGAATCGTTGGTCGGCGCCATCTTCGAGGACTTCCGGGCTGCCACCCGCCTCGAAGCCATCGCCAGCATCCAGGCGCTGCCAGCGTCGGCGACGCTCTACGACGGCATCGAAGGGCTTCTGCGCACCGGCCTCATGGCGCTGCATCGCTGGATGCGGATCGATTCTGAACTCAGTCTCAAGGCCGCCTACTACGGCGAGTTGGTCCGGCTGGAAATCGTCAAGCCCGAGCGGTTCTGGATTTCCACGGTGATTCCCGCCCTGGTGGAGCGCTTCTCCGACGAGGTTCTGGTTCGTGATCGCGAGAAGGCCGGCTTCCTCGCCTACCAGGCCGTGACGGCCTTGCCCCGTGCCCTGCTGATCGAAAGGCCGGAATACCTGGTGGAGCCCGACACGGTTCGCCTGCTGGCGCGGATGCTCCACGCGCTGTTGACCACACCGGATGCGGAATAGTCACCTTCTGTCACCCGGTATTCGAATAAAAGTCCTTTAAAAACAGATTCTTGCCGTATCCCTTGTGGCTGCGGAATCCGGAAATGATTTCGCCCTTTCGCCCCCTAAACTGGTCCTGCCATTCAGGCCGTCCTGCCCCGACGGCCCAGTGATCAGCGCCTTCCTGACCGGCTGCCGGCCAGGACGCGAAGGTAAATCCGAGGAGACCGTCCCGTGACAAGAACAACAGAAGAACAGGTCGAACTGCTGCTGACCGATCCAGCGGCCCTGGCCGACCATTCCTTGCAGAACTGGGTCCAGTTGCCGCGCGAGCGGATCGACGTCCTCCAGTTGGCGGGCCTGAAGCGCCGCTTCGCTGAAATGCGCGAGCGCATCCCAGTGCTGAAGAAACTGGCGGACGCCGAAGGCGTCGAGCGCATCGAGCAACTGGATGATGCGCTGCCGCTGCTGTTCGAGCACACCATGTTCAAGTCCTACCCACCGTCGCTGCTGGAGAAGAACAACTTCGCCGCTATCAACAAGTGGCTCGGCAAACTGGTTACCCCGGAGCTCGCGGAAAAGATCGCAGCCGTTAACGTCAGTGCCTGCAAGGGCCTGGATGACTGGTTCGAGACCATGGACCGCGATGTCCCCGAGCTCTGCCTCAGCCATACCTCGGGGACCTCCGGAACCCTGTCCTTCCTGCCCTGCAGCGTGCGCGAGTTTGAGAAGGCCACCCAGGTGCGCAAGTTGTACGCCTGGAACATGGCCGGCCCGGACACCCCGGACCCGCATATGCACACCGCCTACCCGTATTACCGCAAGGGCTATCTGAGCCACCTGCGCGGCGTCGGTGCGCTGGTCAAGGGGCTGTTGCCGGACGAATCCCATTTCCATCCGGCCTATCCCTCCACCCTTTCCAGCGACGTGTTGCACCTCGGCGCCAAACTGCGTTCGGCCCATGCCAAGGGCACCCTGGATCGTCTCGTAGTGGCGTCGGAGCTGCTGGCCAAGAAGAAGCTGTTCGACCAGCAGCAAGCCGAAATGCCACAGCATCTGGCCGCTTTCTTCGACGACATCGCCACTCGCCTCAAGGGCAAGCGTGTCTACATCGGCGGCACCTGGAACCTGCTGCACGACATGGCCAAGGCCGGCCTTGAGCGCGGACTGGAAGGCGTGTTCCACCCGGACTCCTACATCGCCACCACCGGTGGCGCCAAGGGTGTGGTACAGCCCGAAGGCTGGCGCGAGGACGTCAAACGGTTCATCGGTGTGCAGGTGCTTCACGAGTCCTACGCGATGTCGGAAGTGGTCAGTGGTTCGCACATGCGTTGCGAGCAGGGCAACTACCACTTTGCGCACACCGCGATTCCTTTCCTGCTCGATCCGGAAACCAGCAAACCATTGCCGCGCTCAGGCCGCCAGACAGGCCGCGCGGCCTTCTTCGACCTGGGGGCGGACATCCACTGGGGCGGTTTCATCACCGGCGACGAAATTACCGTGGAGTGGGACAAACCCTGCACCTGCGGCCGACCGAGCCGCTATGTGGCGGGGGCGATCCAGCGTTACAGCGACAAGAACGGCGGTGACGACAAGATCACTTGTGCCGCTTCCGAGCAATCCCATCGCGAAGCGATGGATTTCCTGAATACCCTGGAGCTCTGAGTCATGTCCCATCCAATCGCGCCGATGATCATTCGCGGCGAAGTCATCACCGACAACCTGATCGAAGTCGGCGGCCGTGGCGGCGACCTGGCGTTCCTTACCCCAGACGCGCGCAAGTACATCGACCGCCTGCCCCTGGGCAATCCGACGAAACTGGCCGATCTCTACGAACTGAGCTTCGACGACATACTTGATTACTGCGTGGCCCTCGGCGAGCGCCTTGATTTCAGCAAGAACCGCTACCTGCAGGAAGCCTGCGAGCTGTCCTTCCTGACCGCACCCACCACCCCGACCATTGTCAAGGCCTCCTACATGGGCCTGCAGAACCTGCTGTCGCGGCCCTTCATCACTGAGATGGTGGAAAGCACGGTGGGTGTGAAGTACCTGGAGGGCTGGGTTCCACAAACCCTGCTGGATGGAACTCAACTGGAGGTCCGCTGCTTCGGCGCGCGCACCCTGCACATCGTCGCCGGCAATGCCGTGGCCCTGTCGCTGTGGACCATCATCCGCAACATGGTCCTGCGCAGTGACGCCATCATCAAGGCACCGTCCAACGATCCATTCACCGCCCTGGCCATCGCCCGCACCATGGTCGACATGGCGCCCGATCACCCGCTGACCAAGCACCTGACCGTGGCCTACTGGAAGGGGGGCGACCAGGAACTGGAGCAGCGCCTGTACCAGCCGCAGAACCTCGAGAAGATCGTCGCCTGGGGTGGTTTCGCTTCGATGAAGCACGTCACCCGCTACATCCAGCCTGGCCTGGAGCTGATTTCCCTGGACCCCAAGCGCAGCGCCAGCATCATCGGCAAGGACACCTTCGCCAGCGAAGCCAGCATGCGTGAAGCGGCGGTGCGCCTTGCCTCCGACATCGGCGCCATCAACCAGAAGGGCTGCGTTTGTGCCCGTTCCGTCTACGTCCAGTCCGGCACCGACGAGGCAGGCCTGGAGCGGCTGAACACCTTCGGCCAGTACGTCTACGAGGCCATGCTGGGGCTGCCCAATACGATCAGCACCACGCCCAAGTCCTATGACAAGAACCTCAAGGCCCACGTCGACGCGCTGCGCCTGGATGACGAGTGGTACAAGGTGATCGGTGGGAAGGAAGGCGAGGGCGCCATCATCTGCTCGCAGATTCCCGAGCCGGTGTCCTTCTCCACGATCCTCGACGACCGCACCGCAAACCTGGTGCCGGTGGACGAACTCAGCGAGATGCTCGATGCGGTGGACGCCTATACCCAGACGGTCGGCATCTACCCCGAGAGCATCAAGGACCAGTTGAAAGACGTACTGCCGCTCCATGGCGCGCAGCGCATCGTTTCCTTGGGTTATGCGGCGGCGATGAAGTTCGCCGCCCCGCAGGATTCCCTCGAACCGATGCGCCGCATGGGCAAGTGGATTTCCAACCAGATCGCCACGCCGGAAACCAGCCCGGCGCCCTGGCTGCGTCCTTCCATCTGACACCCCGCGCCCTGCTTCGGCAGGGCGCCTCCCCAAATTCGAGGAATCACCCATGACGACCTGTCTTGGCTATGGGGCCCTTGAGGCCCATGCGCAACTCAAGCCCCTGAGCTTTGAACGCCGTGCCTTGCGCGACGACGACGTCGCAATCGAAATCGCCTACTGCGGCGTCTGCCACTCGGACATGCACTACGTGCACAACGACTGGAACAACACCCGCTTCCCCTGCGTACCCGGCCACGAGATCGTTGGCCAGGTCACCGCAGTCGGTCCTGCCGTCACCCACTACAAAGTGGGCGACAAGGTCGCAGTCGGCTGCCTGGTGGACAGCTGCCAGCACTGCGCGGCCTGCGAGGCCCACGAAGAGCCTCACTGCAGCAACGGCATGACCGCCACCTATAACGGCCTGGACCGCATCAGCGGTCAGGTCAACTACGGCGGTTACTCCCAGCACATCGTGGTCCGCGAGCAATTCGTGCTGCGCATGCCCGACGCGCTCGATCCGCGCTTCGCCGGACCGCTGCTGTGTGCCGGTATCACGGTCTGGACACCCCTGCGCGAGTACGGCGCCGGCGCAGGCACCCGTCTGGCCGTGGTCGGGCTGGGCGGGCTGGGCCACATGGCGGTCAAGCTGGCGGTTGCGCTGGGTGCCGAGGTCACCGTCATCACCACGTCGCCGGGCAAGGCGGACGATGCCCGCGCACTGGGCGCGCACCATGTGCTGCTGTCCACCGATGCGCAGGCAATGAAGGAGGCGGCGAGCCGCTTCGACCTCATCCTCGACACCATCCCGCGCAAGCACAACGTCAACCCGTACCTGATGCTCCTTGGTCGCCACGGCAAGCTGGTGCTGGTGGGCGCTCTGGAACCACTGGAGCCGATCCATGGCGCGCTGCTGGCGATCAACAATCGCTCCATCGCCGGTTCGCTGATCGGGGGGCTGGCCCAGACCCAGGAGTTGCTGGATTTCTGCGCCGAGCACCAGGTGTTGCCTCAGTGCGAAATGATCGACATCCAGGACATCAATACCGCCTTCGAGCGCATGGAACGCAATGATGTGAAGTACCGCTTCGTGATCGACATGGCGTCGTTGAAGAACGCCTGACGGTCAGAAGTGGCATGGCCCTGGCAGGGTATGTCGGGGCTCTCTGCGTGAAGTCGGGGTTGCGCCCCACCCCAAAGGGGAGGGGCCAGTCGCGCCGGTAAAAGGCATAACTGCCGGTGATCGCTCATGACGGAGAAAAACAACAATGCGTTCAATACGTCTGGCGCTGGCCTGCGGCGCCTTCACTACTTCCTGCCTGATGGCTGCGGTCGCGCCATCGGCTTCCCATGCCGCTACCCCGCAGCAACCGGCACTTTCCGATCAGCAGGTGGGCGACGCCTACATCTACCTGCTCGGACGTCTGCTGGTGGTGCGCCAGCAGCAACTGGACTTCCAGCAAGGCATGCGCTGGAACCAGCTGGTACATCGCAAGCCGGGCGCGGTGGCTTGGCCCAATCCCAACCTGGACGTGGCTTATTCCGAAGCCTGGGTAGCGGTGGATGAAGGCAGTTGTACACTGGTCAGCGTGCCGAAGATTTCTGATCGCTATTACACGGTGCAGTTCCTCAATGGCTGGGGCGAGACCCTGGCCAACATCAATGAGCGCACCTTTGCGCAGCATCCCAGTGGCGACTTCGCGGTCTGCCTGAAGGGAACGAGCGTTTCGCTGCCGACGGGTGTTCAGCGCGTGGACCTGCCGGTCCGCACTGCACGCGTGCTGTCGCGGGTAGAACTTGGCGCCGACCCGCAACAGGCAGAGCGCTTGCAGCAGCAGTTCAGCATGCGGCCAACTGGCTCGCCGCGGCTTCCAGAAGTGCCCCAGGTACCGCTGTTTACGCTGCCGCAGCTGCCCGGCGTCGAGGCGTTCGACACCGCCGAGGTATTGCTGAAGGAACCGGACTTGAATCCCGGCATGGAGGCGCTACAGGCTCGCGTGCATGCGCTGGCCAATCTGGTCAGCGATCCGGCGCTGCGGACGCGTCTCGATGCGGTGATCAGGAAGCAGGCATTCGCCGTCCTGGCCAAGGCGGCTCCCACCCTCGGCCCCGGCACGGTTCTCAACGGCTGGGTGCGGCCGGCGGTATCGGGCAACTACGGCAGCGACTACCTGACCCGCACCCTGGTGAACCTGGGCGGCATCTGGGCCAACAACCAGCAGGAGGTGAACTATTTCCGTGGCGCCGTGGATAGCCAGGGCGAAGTGCTCGATGGCAGCCGCAGTTATTCCCTGACCTTCCCCCGTGAGCAACTACCGTCCGGTTTCGCGCGCTACTTCTGGTCGATCACGGCCACCGATGCGAAGACCTTCAAGGTCCTGCCCAACGCACAGGGGCGCTTCTTGCTCAACAACCAGTCTGCCCTGCGCTACAACCAGGATGGCTCGTTGACCCTCTACTTTGGACCGCAGCCGCCGGCAGGTGTCGCCGAGGCGAACTGGCTGCCGACCCTTGCAGGACAGAACTTCCGACTGATGTTCCGCTACTACGGCGCCAAGGGCCCGGTGGCAGGCGGTGACTACTTCCCGCCGACGCTGGTGAGACTCTGATGATGAGGACAGGAGCCATGTACGAATTGAAGGTAATACTGGCGGCCATCGCCCTGCTTGTGGCCTGCCTGCCGGATGCCCATAGCGAAGCGCTACCGGGCGAGCCGGTGCAAGTAACCGTGGACAACTTCATCCGCGCCGAGACAGACCGCTACTTCGGCCTCACCGTAGCGCGTGGCGGCCTGGGCAAGTTCTCTCACTGGCGCAATCTGATCCCGGTCGATCGTCCGACGGTGATCCGACCGAACCGCGACACGCTTTACTCCACCGCCGTGTTCGACCTGGACGCGGGCCCCGTCAACGTGACCATGCCGGATGCCGGCGACCGCTTCATGTCGCTGGCGATGATCGACGAGAACCACCAGGTCATCGGCGTCCATTACGGTGTCGGAAAGTACAGCCTGGACAAGGCGAAGGTGGGCACTCGCTACGTCCTGGTCGGCGTGCGCACGCTGTTCGATCCGACCGATCCGCAGGACCTGACGAAGGTCGCTGCGCTGCAGGACGCCATCGGTGTGTCGCAGCTCAGGGGGCCAGGCCGTTTCGAAGTGCCGAACTGGGACGAAACGAGCCGCGCGCAGGTGCGCAAGGCGCTGCTGACGCTGGGCGCGACCATTCCGAATTCCCACGGGATGTTCGGCAAGGACGGTGAAGTCGACCCGGTGCGCCACCTGATCGGCAGCGCCATGGCCTGGGGCGGCAACCCGGAGAAGGACGCCTATTACCAGGTGGTCACGCCTGCGCAGAATGACGGCCAGACGAACTACAGGCTGGAGGTGGGCAAGGTTCCGGTGGGGGCCTTCTGGTCCATCAGCGTCTACAACGAGGCGGGGCACTTCCAGAAGAACGCCCTGGAGGCCTATAGCCTGAGCAACCTGACAGCGAAGAAAGGCGAGGGCGGTGCCATTTCCGTGCGCTTCGGTGGTTGCACGCCGCAGGTGGAGAACTGCCTGCCGATCATGCCCGGCTGGAACTACATGGTGCGTTTCTACCTGCCTGGCAAGGCCATCCTGGATGGCAGTTGGAAGCTGCCTGAGGCGCAGCCTGCGTCCTGAAAGCATGAAGCGGCGAGGGCAGGACTGCGTCCTGCCTAGCGATTGAAATCGCCCCCACAGGACTGTGCCGAAGGTGGGCCGTGAGTCACCCCTCGCCCTTTGGGAGAGGGGCCGGGGGTGAGGGTTGCCATCGGCTGGCACGGGTGTCTCGCCATTTCGCGAATAAATTCGCTCCCACAAAAGCGGGCAGGACTGCGTCCTGCTTGGCGAATGAATTCGCCCCTACAGGACTGTGCCGAAGGTGGGCCGAGAGTCACCCCTCGCCCTCTGGGAGAGGGGCCGGGGGTGAGGGTAGTTACCGGCTGGCACGGTGTCTGACCATTTCGCGAATAAATTCGCTCCCACAAAAGCGGGCAGGACTGCGTCCTGCTTGGCGATTGAAATCGCCCCTACAGAACTGTGCCGAGGGTGAGCCCGAGCGTCACCCCTCCCCATTTCGCGAATGAGCTCCTGCACGCCCACTCCTAAGTGGGGGGGACTGTCTCCGGTCATCCCACTAAGGTGCCCTGGCAGTTCCCAACTTCCCGAACCACTCGCGAGGCGTCCCATGCGCACCCTGGCGTTCAATACGACCAAATCCATCCTCATCGAATGCGGTGCTGCGCGCCGCCTGGCAGCCCCGATACGAAGCATGGGCTGCCAATCGGTACTCATCGTCACCGACCCCGGTGTCCTGAAAGCGGGCCTTCTGGACTCGGTGCTGCCCGAACTGGAGCGCGACGGGCTTCGGGTGGCGGTGTTTTCCGATGTCCAGGCCGACCCGCCCGAATCGGTGATCCTCGCAGCGGTAGAGGCGGCCAAGGCCAGCTCGGCGGACTGCGTGATCGGCTTCGGCGGCGGCAGCTCCCTGGATGCCGCCAAGCTGACCGCCTTGCTTGCCCGCAGTGGTGAATCCCTGGCCGAGTCCTATGGCATCAATGTGGCCAAGGGGCCGCGCCTGCCGCTGATCCTGGTGCCGACCACGGCAGGCACGGGGTCCGAGGTCACGGCGGTGTCGGTGGTGACCACTGGTGCCGGCGAAAAGAACGTGGTGATTTCGCCGCTGCTCCTGCCTGACCTCGCCGTGCTGGACGCCGAACTGACCCTCGGGCTGCCGGCCGCCGTCACCGCCGCCACCGGTATCGATGCGATGGTGCATGCCATCGAGTCCTATACCAGCCGGCACCTGAAGAACCCGATCTCCGATTGCCTGGCCCGCGAGGCCCTGCGCCTGCTCGCGACCAACCTGCATGAGGCCTGCCGCAACGGTGCCAACCTGGAGGCACGGGAAAACATGTTGCTGGGCGCCTGCCTCGCCGGCATGGCGTTCGCCAATGCACCGGTGGCGGCGGTCCATGCGCTGGCCTACCCGTTGGGCGCGCGCTTCCACATTCCCCATGGGTTGTCGAACTCGCTGGTGCTGGAGCCGGTGATCCGCTTCAACCTGGAAGCGGCCGCGCCGCTGTATGCAGAGCTGGCGGATATCGTCCTACCCGGTCTCAGTGGCGATGCGTCGGCGAAGGCCAATGCCCTGGCCGACTACCTGGGTGGCCTGGCCGGTGAGCTGAGCTTGCCCACGCGCCTGCGGGAACTGGGCATCAGCCAGGCCGATATCGACGACCTGACCCGCGATGCCACCCGGCAGACCCGCCTGCTCGGTAACAACCCTCGGGAGCTGGGCATCGATGACATCCGCGCCATTTACGAGAAGGTCCTATGAGTCACGCACGTCCTACCCGCAGCCAGTTCTCCCACTTCACCAGCATGCCCAGCCGTTGGGGCGACCATGATTCCTATGGTCACGTGAACAATGTGGTCTACCACTCCTACTACGAGTCGGCCGTCAGCCTTTTCCTGGTGGAGCAGGGGACGCTGGACATCGCCAGCAGCCCGGTCATCGGGTTGATTGTGGAGAACTGCTGCACCTACTTCTCGTCGATCAGCTTCCCGGACCGCATCACCATCGGCATGCGCATCGCGAAACTGGGCAACAGCAGCGCCCGCTACGAGCTGGCGCTGTTCCGCAACGACGAAGAGGAAGCCTCTGCGGCGGGGTACATCGTGTACGTCTATGTCGACCGGGCCAGCAACCAGTCGACGGCCATTCCTGAGCATGTGCGAGCGGCGTTGATGAAGTTGGTGGATTAGTTCGTATCGGTCTAGTGGCGCCATTCCATACACGCCTCCGAGCCTGCTGATACAACCCTCTCCCCCGGCCCCTCTCCCGCAGGCGGGAGAGGGGTGACTTCCGGGCCACCTTCGGCGCAATCCTGTGGGGCACAACCCCTGTAGGGGCGAATTCATTCGCCAAGCAGGACGCAGTCCTGCCTGCTTTTTTTGTAGGAGCGAATTCATTCGCGAAATGGCCAGGCATGGAGCTGGCCTGCACTTTCCCTCTCCCCCGGCCTCTCTCCCAGAGGGCGAGGGGTGACTCGCGCCGGTGAGGTCAGAACAAACCTGATGCCACCAGCGGCCTGAAATTTGGAACGGAGGCGCGTATCAGTGTCCCTTCTTCTGCCCCTGCAGGAAATCCTGCACCAGGTTCGAGCGGTCGAACGACTTGGCGGATTGCACCGGCGGATACTCGGCCAGGGTCTTCAGATGTGCGCCGATCAGCTCGCCCATCGGCCCGGAAATCCACGACGACTTCTGGATGAGGTGGCCGTAGGAATCCTTGCTGTCGTAGCTCTCGAACGGGTCGCTGCGCAGGTTGAACATCAGCGGCGCGAAGCGCGGCACGACCTGCGCGTAGTAATCCTCCTTGGTGGAGAAGTGCATTTTCCAAGGACCCATGCGCACGGCAGTCAGCTTGCTTTCGATGTAGTACAGCAGGCTGCTGCGCTTGCTCTCCGGCGATTTGCCGGTCCAGTAGTCGCGGTTGTCGATGCCGTCGATGTACTGCTTCTTCTCCTGCTTCATCCGCTCGACGACGTCCGGCATGCCGGCTGCTGCGGCGAAGCTGGTGAACATGTCCTGGTGCGCCTGGATACCGTTGAGGATCTGCCCCGGCTTCACCACGCCCGGCCAGCGCAGCATCGACGGTACGCGCACGCCGCCCTCGTAGGTGGTCATCTTCTCGCCACGGAAAGGTGTCGTCGCGCCGTGGGGCCACGAAGAGTGCTCCGGACCGTTGTCGGTGGAGTACCAGACGATGGTGTTGTCCTCCAGGCCGTTGTCCTTGAGGAACGCGAGCACCTGGCCGATGTCGTGGTCGTGCTGGAGCATGCCGCTGCCCTGGGTGTCGTCCTCGTGGGTGTACTTGGCGGCGGCATGGCGCCACTGCTCGTTGAGGTGGGTGTACAGGTGCATGCGGCTGGTGTTGAGCCAGACGAAGAAGGGTTTGTCTTCCTTCTGCGCCTTGCGCATGAAATCCAGCGCCATGGGGATCACTTCGGCGCCGTCGAAGTCTTCCATGCGCTGGGTCGTCAGAGGCCCGGTGTCTTCGATGGTCTGCTTGCCGACCGGCCCGAAACGCGGGTCCACGGTCGGGTCGTCCTTGTCGCTGGCGAAGGTATGCAGTACGCCACGGGTCTGGAATTTCTTCGCAAACGCTTCCGGGCCGCCGGGGTAGGCATTCGCGAAGTTCTGGTAGTCGGTGTACTCCCGCTGTTCCTCGGTGTTGAGGTGGTAGAGGTTGCCGAAGAACTCGTCGAAACCGTGCACCGTCGGCAGGTTGGGATTGTTGTCGCCCAGGTGGTTCTTGCCGAATTGGCCGGTGCGGTATCCGACGGATTTCAGCACTTCGGCCAGGCTCGGTGAAGCGGCCTGCAGGCCGAGCTTGTCGCCCGGCAGACCCACCGTGGTCAGGCCCGAACGGATCGGGTACTGGCCGGTGATGAAGGCCGCGCGGCCGGCGGTGCAGGAGGGCTGGCCGTAGTGATCGGTGAAGCGGACGCCCTGCATGCCGATGCTGTCGATGCTGGGCGTGGTGTAGCCCATGGTGCCCATGCCGTAGGCGCTGACGTTCTGCCAGCCGATGTCATCGCCCCAGATCACCAGGATGTTGGGTTTTTCCGGCTTGGCCTGCGCGAAGGGTGCGGCGAGCAGGGCGCAGGCCAGGCCCGCCAGGGCCAGCATTCGGCCGATGCGTTCGTTCATGGAGGGTCTCCTTGTCGTTGTACGTTGCGGAACCCTGGCACCGTAGGTGCGCAGGGTCTGGAGCCGGTTTCAGGACGCGACGTGGATGCTCTCCAGCGCGTGGCGCAGTTCCGCCGGCAGCGGTACCGGACGACGCGTCACCCGATCGACGTAGACGTGGAGGAAGTGGCCCTGGGCGGATGCCACCTCGTTGTCATTGGCGAACAGGCCGACCTCGTAGCGCACGCTGGAATTGCCCAGGTGCGCCACGCGCAAGCCGGCACGCACGATGTCGGGGAAAGCGATGGACGAGAAGTAGCTGCAGCCGGTTTCCACCACCAGGCCGACGGTGGGGCTCTCGACGAAGTCCAGCACTTTCTGCTCCAGCAGCCAGGCGTTCACCACAGTGTCGAACCAGCTGTAGTAGACGACGTTGTTGACGTGGGCGTAGACGTCGTTGTCCATCCAGCGCGTGGTGATGTCGCGGAAGTAGCGATAGGCGTTGCGGTTCTCGGGACTGGGTTTGCCCATGGCTCAGGCCTCCTGCTTCATGCGGCGCACGCGGATGTCCGCCTGCTCCTTGTGTCCGGACATGTGCTCGTAGCCGCAAAGGCGCGAGCAGTACTCGCCCACCATCACGCTCGCTTCATCGGTCAGCACGCGTTGGTAGGTGTGGGTCTTGATGAACTTGCCGACCCACAGCCCGCCCGTGTAACGACCCGCGCCCATGGTGGGCAGCGTGTGGTTGGTGCCGATCACCTTGTCGCCGTAGCTGACGTTGGTGCGGTGGCCGAGGAACAGCGCGCCGTAGCAGGTCATGCGGTCGTGGTACCAGGCCGGGTCCTTCGTCATCACCTGCACGTGCTCGGAGCACAGGCGCTCGGCCACTTCCAGGGCTTCTTCGTCGGTGTCGCACAGGTAGATCTCACCGTAGTCGCGCCAGGCCGCGCTGGCGACCGGCGCGGTGTCCAGGCGGGCAAGCACTCGCTCGATGGCGGCCGGCAGTTCTTCGGCAATCGTCCTGCTGGTGGTCACGCAGTAGGCGGGGGAGGTGGGACCGTGCTCGGCCTGACCCAGCAGGTCGACGGCCACCAGTTCGGCATCCACCGTGTCGTCGCAGATCACCATCGTCTCGGTGGGGCCGGCGAACAGGTCGATGCCAACGCGTCCGAAGAGCTGCCGCTTGGCCTCGGCCACGTAGGCATTGCCGGGGCCGACGATCATGTCGACGCCCTTGATGCTTTCGGTGCCGATGGCCATGGCCGCTACCGCCTGCACGCCGCCGAGGCAGTAGATTTCGTCGGCGCCGGCCAGGTGCATGGCCGCCACGATTTCAGGGCAGGGCTTGCCTTCGAAGGGGGGCGCGCTGGCGATCACGCGCTTGACGCCGGCCACCTTGGCGGTGAGCACGCTCATGTGCGCGCTGGCGATCAGCGGGTACTTGCCGCCGGGGATGTAGCAGCCCACCGAGTTGACCGGAATATTGCGATGGCCGAGCACCACGCCCGGCAACGTCTCCACCTCGACGTCGTGCATCGAGTCCTTCTGCACCTGGGCGAAGTTGCGGATTTGCGCCTGGGCGAAGCGGATGTCGTCCAGCGTCTGTTGCGGCAGGCTGGCGATGCAGGCGTCGATCTGCTCCTGGCTGAGCCTGAAGCTTTCCGGCGCCCACTGGTCGAATTTCGCCGAGTACTCGCGCACAGCGGTGTCGCCGCGTTGCTCGATGTCGGCGAGGATGCCTTCGACGGTGCTACGCACCTGCGCCTGGTTGCTGGCCTTGGCCTGGGCCGACTGGCCTTTCTTGAGTTGTTGGATCATGGGATTACCTGTTGTTGTGGATAGCCGCCCGCGCGGCAGGCGGGTGATTGGGGGCTTTCTAGGCGGTGGAGCGCAGCACCAGTCGCCCCGGAATTTCGCGCAGCGACTCGGCGACGCTGCCGCCCGGGCGGCCTTCGTCGAGCAGCCGGATGGCGCACTCGATCATTTCGCGCAGCGGCTGGTGCACGGTGGTCAGGGCGTTCTCCGGGTAGGCAGCGGCGCGGATATCGTCGAAGCCGACCACGGCCACATCCTCGGGAACGCGTAGGGCGGTGTTCATGCGCAGGTGGCTGAGCACGCCAAGGGCCATCAGGTCGTTGGCGCAGAACACCGCATCGATGGCGGGCTGGCCGGCCGCGAACAGCTGGGCCACCGCGTCGCGCGCGCCTTCGTAGCTGTATCCGCCCTGCACGCAGGCGACCAGGCGCTGGCCTTGTGCGGCCAGGCCACGCTCGAAGCCGAGCAGGCGGTCGGTGGTGGTGGAGACGTTCGGGTCGCCAGAGACGAAGGCACAGGCGCGGCGCCCGCTATTCACCAGGTACTCGGCGACCGCCGCCCCCATGCGCTGGTTGTCGCAGCACACCGACCAGACCGTCGGGTCGTCGACGCGGCGGTTCATGAACACCAGCGGCACGCCCTGGCGTCCGCACAGGTCCGACATATGCGAAGACAGGCGCGCCGCGGTTACCACGATGGCGTCGACCTGATACTGCAGCAGCTGTGGCATCAACTCGTCCGCGTCGCCGCCCGGCGGTACCACGAAGAGCAGGAGTTGCCGGCCGCTTTGCCGCAGTTGCAGGGAGAACTCTTCCAGTGCCGCGGGGTAGAAGGGGTTGGTCATGTCGCCCATCACCAGCGCGACGATGCCGGTACGCCGCCGGTTCAGCGACCGTGCGATGGCATTGGGCCGATAGCCCGCTTCGTCGGCTATGGCGAGGATGCGCTGGCGAACGTCAGCTGAGATGCGCGACTGCGGGTCGAAGGCGCGGGTGACGGTAGAGGTGGCCACCCCGATGCGTTTCGCCAGGTCCTTGGCCGTTATTCGCCCGCCTGCCGGAGCGGAGCGCTGGACGGGGGATTCCGGAGGGAAAGTGTTGCGCGCCATCTGCAATGCCTCAGCTACTGTGCAAACGTGTGCACATGTGAGTTGAATGCTACCGGCGCGGTGTGAAGGTGAACCCGCCCCAATGGAGGGGGGCGTTCGAAAAAGGGCCAAGGGATTCGGTCGTAGGGTGGGTCACGCTTCATCGACCCACCAGCGAGGCTGGATGGGGCATCGGATGGTGGATGTAAAAAGCGACATCCACCCTACGCGTGCGCGAAACCCAATGTTCGCGGGTGAGGCAGCTACTCGCCGGACAACGGAATGTCGAGGGTCAGCCAGAGGTTCCAGCCCTCCGCGCGATTGCGCGCGTCGAATTCGTGGTAGCCCTTGAGATTGGTGTACCAGAGGTCCTTGCCCACCTTGAAGAAGTGGCCGACCTGCGGGCCAACGGCACTGACCTGGGACTTGAAGTCCCCCAGCACCGCGCCGCTGCCGGAATCGCCCGTTACCTGGTGATAGACGTAGCCGACGAGGCCCAGATGGGTGCTGTCGGTGACGAAGTGCGATGCGCTCCAGTCCAGGTGGGCGTCGATGCCGTTCTGGTAGTCGAGGTCGCTGTTCTCCCAGTTGTAGGTCAGGCCCGTCGCCACGGAGAACTCGTTGCGCTTGTCGAAGTAGGTGTAGCCGCCGCCAGCATCCAGCGCGGCATGGCCAAGGCCGATGTTGACCAGGCGATCGGGGTCGTAGGCGCCAACCGGCAGGTTGCCCATCCCGTACACCATGAAATTGTGCACGCCATGGTTCCACTTCAACGTTCCCAGGCCGTAGAGGTCGCTGGCACCTTTCAGGCTGTCGCTCACCTGGGTGGAGAGTGTGCGGCCGCGCGGGCCGGTAAGGGTGGATTCGACATCGACTTCCGAACGCGCCACGGCTGCCAGCACGGTGATGGCAGCCTGGCCGCCCAGGACCGGGTCGGCGAAGGTGTAGGTCGGCCCGCCGAACAGCAGGTCGGCCTTGGCATCCACGCCGGCGGCGATCCGGCCTCGTCCACCCCGAGGCAGGGGCTCGCTTGCGCCGATGTCCGCATCGACGTGCAAGTAGATCAGCGGGAAGCTCCAGCCCGGCGCGGTGGGTACTGCCGCCAGGGCGCCGAACTGGCCGGGAAGCCAGAAACTGATCCCGCCTTCATCGGCCGATGTCATGGCGGACGGCAGCCCGGCGAGCAAAGTCAGGAGTATTGCGGCCGCTGGCTTGTGCAATTGGGTTTCCTCGCTCGCTTTCCTGGTTGTGCCAACAATGGTAGGCGCTCTGGTCCGTGAGGCCAGTAGAGCGAATCCTGCACGGCGGCTCGTCCCCTCCTATTGGGTGGGGAGGATCGATCTCGGCTGACCAGCGGATAGCCTCTTCCCGGCCAAGGTCCGGACAAAGAAAAGCCCCCGGCCATTACTGGCCGGGGGCGGGGCAGGGCGTCAGCGAACGCCGGCGTTGCGCAGGGCGGCCGGGGTGAAGTCGTTCATGCGGGTCTGCTTGCCGTACATCGGCGCATGGCTGGCTTCGTTGGTCATCGCCAGGACGTTGTAGCGGCCGGCGATCAGGTCATAGATGCCCATCATGGCGTAGCCCGTGGCACCGCGCTCATAGTCCTGGACCGTGTAGCCTTCACCGACACGCCAGAGCTGGCCGCGACCGTCGTAGTGGTCCACCTCGGCGAGCTGCCAGGTGTCCTCGTCGAAGTACATGTCACGGGTGGCATAGATGTGGCGCTCGCCCGGTTTCAGCGTGGCCTTCACGTGCCAGACACGGTGCAACTCGTAGCGGGTCAGGTCCTGGTTGATGTGGCCGGGCTTGATGATGTCGGTGTACTTCACCTCGGGCGACCACAGCTTGTAGTTGTTGTAGGGGATGTAGATCTCCTTCTTGCCGATCAGCTTCCAGTCGTAGCGATCCGGCGCGCCGTTCATCAGGTCGGTGTTATCGGCGGTGCGCATGCCGTCGGCGCCCGAGCCGGGACCGTCGTAGGCGATTTGCGGTGCACGACGCACGCGGCGCTGGCCGGCGTTGTAGACCCAGGCCAGGCGCGGTTCCTTCACTTGGTCGATGGTTTCGTGGATCAGCACCACGTTGCCCGCCAGGCGGGAAGGCGCGGTGATCTGCTGTTTGTAGAAATAGAGGAGGTTGGCGGCCTGTTGCGGGTCGATGCCCTCCATGTTCTGCGGGTAGCTCAGCTCGTCATCGTATTCGACGATGGAGTAGCTGCCGTTGACCTGAGGGGCGGCCTGGGCGGCCTGGCGCAGCATGTTGCCGCCGCGATAGCGGTTGGTGTGGTTCCAGTACACCTCCACACCGCTCTTCGGAATCGGGAAGGGGTAGTAACGGATTTCGGCGAAGTTGCGCAGGCCGTTGCCGCCATCGGTCAGCTCGGTGGTGACCGCGCTCTTCTTGGCGACCGCGTAGATGTCCTCCGGTGCAGCCGCCGTGCGCTCGCTCTTGTAGACCGGGATGCGGTAGCTGTCGGCGTAGCGCTTGAACATCGCCAGCTGGCCGGGGGTCAGCTTGTCCTTGTACTGCTCGGCGTTGGCTGCGGTGATGGTGAACAGCGGCTTCTCGTCCTTGAACGGATTGCCGAGGAAGCCCTTGGCGTCGACCGGAGCCGCGCCGGGTTTGAGGCCGCCGGTCCAGGCCGGAATGCTGCCGTCGGCATTGCCTTCCTTCTGGGCGCCCAGCGGGGTCAGTGTGCTGCCGAGTTGATCCGCTTCCTGGGGCGAGACCGCAGCGATCACGCTGGTGGCCAGCAACGACAGGGTCAGTGCGCCGGTGCGCAACATAGAGATAGTGTTCATGCTTTTGTTCCTCTGCCAGTCTTGCGTCAGAAGTTCAGGCCAAAGCTGAGCGCGACGTAGTCGCGGTCGACGTTGGTGTTGAAGTCGCCACCGAAGAAGTCGGTGTAACTCAGGCTCGCGGTGTAGGTGTTCAGGTAGTCGGCATCCAGGCCGAGGCTGATGGCCTTGGAACCTTCCTCGAAGTTCGGCCCGAAGCCGTCCACGTCATGGGACCAGGCCAGGTTCGGGGAGAGGTTGATGCCGGCGATCACGTTCGGGTAATCGAGCTTGGCGCGCACGCGGTAGCCCCAGGAGCTGCTGGTGTAGAAGCCGTGGCTATTGCATTCCTGCGCGGGGTTGCTGGCAGCGGGCGTGCCTATGCCGGTGCCTCGGCAGGCGGCCAGTCCGGCTGCGCCCGGCAGGATGCCGGAGCCGTAGGCGGGGCTGCGACCGAAGCGCAGGTCGGTGCCATCGCTGTCTCCCAGGCCGTTGATGTGGTTGTAACCGACCTCGCCCACCAGTGTCAGGCGGCTGGCGCCCATGATCTGGTCGAAGAACTGGGTGGCGGTCAGCTGCGCCTGGACCACCGGCATGCGCTTGTAGCCATTGATGTCGGTGCCGGCGACTGCCGCCGAAGCGGGCGGAATGAAACCGGTGGTGATCAGCGGAGAGGTGGCGGTGTTGAGGGTGCCATTGAGCAGGTCGGCGGTATTGAGCTGCAGCGGCATGTTCGGGCGGTAGCTGACTTCGCCGCCCAGGGACACACCTTCCAGGTTGGTCTGGAAGCTCAGGCCATAAAGGCGAATGTCTTCCGGGTAATCGACGAAGTAGCGGGCATTGCGCGGTACGTTCAGGGCGCTCGGCGGGTTGCCCGCACCGGTGGTGCGCACGGTGCTGAGGTAGGGGCTGCGGCTGTGATAGTTCATGGCGTAGGCGCCGAACTCGGTGTCGTTCAGCTCCGGCACGAACCAGCGCAGGGCGATACCGTACTGGCCGCTGTCACCCGGCTCGTTGTCGGGCACGCGCGGGATGAAGATGTTGGTGTTGGCGTCCGGGGCACCCAGGTTGTCGGAGACACCGGGAGCCAGGTCGAGGCCGGATACCACCAGGCGGTCGTTGCAGCCCTTGGGTACGCCGTCGTTGCCGAAGAAGGTGCCGCAGTTGTCGAGCACCGAGTTGTCCCATTCCAGCTGGTAGAAAGCCTCGGCGGTGAGGTTCTCGGTCAGGCCCTGGGAGACGTACAGCATGTTCACCGGGATCAGGCCTTCCTTGATCTCGGCACCCGGACGACGCAGCGCAGCGACGTCGATGGGGTTGATGCTGTTGATCGAGTTGCCGATGAAGGTGCTTTCGCCCCAGCTCACCACCTGCTTGCCGAAGCGCACGTTACCGGCCAGGTCGCCCAGGTTGTAGTTGTGGTAGACGAAGGCATCGAGGAACTCGGCGCCGGAAGCCTTGGCGAAATCGTCGCGGCCGCTGTCGTCGATGTCGTAGAACAGGCGGTGCTCGTCCTTCAGTTCGAAGTCGTACCAGTACTTGCCACGTACGAATACGCCGCTGTCACCGTATTTCAGCTCCAGGTCATGCACGCCCTTGAAGATCTTCGAGAAGGTCTCGCCTTTCTTGAAGTTCAGGCGGTTGTCGTCGACGGTGCGCGAGGACGATTCGCCGCGCTTGCCCATGGAGTTGAAGTTGGAAATCAGCGACGGGTCAGCGCCGCGTACGGCCCAGCTGGCGCCGATCGACAGGGACGAATCGAACTGGCCCTTGATCTCCCCGATATTGAAATCAATGGCGCAAGCCTGGGTGCTTGCTCCTATGGCGACGGCTGCAGCCAGCAGACTTGGCTGAAATACTCCGCGCTTTGTTTTTCTTGTCATGCGGTTCACCAGATTCGGATGAAGTGGAGGCCTCATGCTAGGTGGCGGAACCGGGGCGTTGAATTGCCTGATCAGGTAGTTTCGCGCATTACCCGAAAGCATAATCCGGCCGCTTTCGGCCTGCTGCTCAAGGGGCGTCGAGGGGGATTCCAGTGATTGTCGGACGAGGCATGTTGCTGAAGGTAACAGTACCCCCTGTGGCCCCTGTGGCACGCGGTTTCCGAGTGGGGGAGGGAGATGGGGTAGGGCGAAAATACCTCGAATGACGGATGGGTGAGACGTGCTCCGCGCGCGAATATGCGAGCCCTGATCTTCCAGTTCGCCCGGTTTCGGTTTCCGGTGTGGATTGATCCGTCACTCAACTTCGGGAGGTTCCGTGACCCAGCCCCTTTCCATGATGGTTCAGGACGCAAGCATGGCTCCGGATGGCTCCGAAAACAGTTCCATGGGTCTGCCCAGGCCGCCTTCGGCGCATCTGCCGCGGGAGCGCTTGCAGGCGGTGTTGTTGGCCCGCCCCCAGCGTCTGCGTCTGCTCTGCGCGCCAGCGGGATATGGCAAGACGGTGCTGCTGAACGAGTGCCTGCGCTTGCGGCCAGCGGGAGTCCGTTGCTTGTGGCTGGACTTCGTCGGACAGCCCCTGGCCCTGGCTGACTTCTGCCAACGCCTGGCTGCGGGTCTCGGCCTCGCCCCCTCGGTCAATCGCGACGCCGACGCTCTGCTGGCGATGCTGGAGCGCAGCGAGGAAACCTGGTGGTTAGCGTTCGACGACTTCCCGGCTGACGCCTGTGCGCAGGTGAATGCCTGGATAGACCGGCTGCTGCGTTCGCAAGCGCGGGTACAGCTCTGGGTCGGTTGCCGGCAGAGGCCGCAATGGAAACTGGCGCGCTTGCTCCTGGACGGCGAATTGGTCGAGCTGGGCGCCGGGCAGCTGGCGTTCTGCCGCGAGGAACTCGACGAGGTGGTGGAACGCATCGATCCACTGGCGACCGAAAGCACCCTGGCCGAACTGTGGCGCCAGACCCAGGGCTGGTGCGCCGGGGTCCGCCTGCTGCTGAACATCCCCGGACGAAACGATCGGCCCGGCGGCCTGTGGATGCGCGAGTACCTGGTAGGCGAGCTGCTGGCGCGCCTGTCCGATGATGAGCGCACGCTGTTGTTGGGAGCTGCCCATCTGCCGCGCGTGTCGGTGGAGTTCTGCAGCCACCTCTGGCCGGAGCTGGATGCGGGATTCGTCCTGCGGCGCCTGCTGCAGTCCGAATCCTTCTTCCTGCCGGTGGGCAAGGATGCGCAGTGGTATCGGTTGTTGCCGGCGGTGGCGGTGGCCCTGCAGGGCGAACTCGGCGCAAGCGAGCTCAATCGGCTGCGCCTGGATGCCTGCCGCCTGCTGTGCGCGGAAGGCTTCACCGACGAAGCCATCGAACTGGCGCTCAGCGCCAACCAGGCGGAGGTCGCGGCCTGCCTGATGGAGCGGCTGACGCTGGACTGGATGATCAGCGAAAGGCATCTGCACACCTGGCTCGACTGGCGTGCGCGCCTGCCGTCGCGACTGCTGGAGAGCACGCCGAACCTGATCTACCTGAATGCGCGTGCGCTGCTCAGCAGCTGGCGGCTGGACGAGGCGCAGGCCTGCATTGCACATCTGGCCTCGATCTCGCCGCAGCCAAAAGCACGCGTCAACGTGCGCATTCTCGCCAACTGGCAAGCTCTGCAGGGCACCCTCCACGGCCTCACCGGCAATGCGACGCAGGCCCGCGAGCATTGCGAGTCGGCGCTGCAACACCTGGAGCTGCGCGACTGGCAGTCGTCCTTCCTCTGCTACTCGACCCTGGCGCGGGTCTCTATGGCCGACGGCGAGCCGGAACAGGCGCGCAAGCTGCTGGAAAGCTCCCTGGAGCTGGCGCGGCGCCAGGGCTGCCTGGCCAGCGAGGTGCTGATCAATGCCGATCGTATTCGCCAGATGATTCTCAGCGGCGAACTGGAACTGGCCGAGTCGCTGCTCCAGGAGTGCTTCACCCTGGTGGTGGCCGACGGGGGCGCTCACGACCTGCTGCTGGGCCGCCTCTTGCTATTGCGCGGCGAGCTGTACCTGCTGCGGGGCAATCTGGATATCAGCGAAAGTGCTTTGCTCTCCGGCCTGGAACGCGGCAGGGAAAGTGCTGATCCCTATGTGCTGCACGCCCTCATCGGATTGTCGGAAGTGGCAGCCTGCCGAGGCGATCTCGATCAGGCCCGACTGCATCTGCGTGGCGCAGAACGGCACATGCAGCGTGCCCGCGTCAGTGACTCCTGCTACCGGGGGGTGATCGAGTACCAGCACCTTCGGCTGTTGGCGCGGGAAGGCGCGTGGGATGCCATGCTGCCGCGCGCCCAGCTGGCATGCACCGATACCCGTGGGCTACCTCCGCTGCACGCGCCGTCCTTGCCACAGCGGATGCAGATGATGCTGGCGCTCGCGGAGCTGGGCTGCGGCAGACTGGATGACGCTACAGAACGGCTGCAGACGCTCCTGATCACCTGCGAGCGCTTGCGTTTCCGAGGCCTGATGCCTGAGCTGCTGGCGGCACTTGCACGCATAGAGCGAAAGCAGGGTGTCGCCAATCCGGGACAGCTACCGGCGCTGGCGTCTACCAGCCTGCTGGTGGCGTGGAAGCACCAGGATGCCGCGCCGACGCGGCTCAAGACCGGCAATCGCGACGAACTGACGTCGCGGGAGTTCTCGGTATTGCAACTGGTGGCCCAGGGGCTCTCCAACCAGGAAATCAGTGAGCGGTTGTTCATCTCGCTGAACACCGTCAAGGCTCATACCGTGAACATCAATCACAAGCTCGGGGTCAAGCGCCGCACCCAGGCGGTGATGCGGGCCAAGTCCATGGGCATGCTGGCCTGAGCCGCTAGTCCAGCAGGCCGCGCGCGCGGGCGATGGCGATCGCCTCGGTGCGGCCCTGGGCGCCGAGCTTGGCGCTGATATTGCGCAGGTGGGTCTTCACCGTGTGCTCCGACAGATGCATCTGGTCCGCAATGGCCCGATTGCGATTGCCGGCTGCCAGCAGACGGATCACCTGCAGCTCGCGGGCGGTCAGCTGCTGCTCGGGATCACCTGGCTCGTTGTGCTCGCTCGTGGCTCCCTGCGCGCCGATGCGCTGCAGCAGATCGGCAAGGAACTCGGGCTTGATATCCAGGCTGCTGCACAAGGCCTGAAAGGCCACGGCCCAGCGCTCCAGCAGTTTCACCAGCATCGGCCCTTCTTCAAGGAAGGTGCGCAGGAAGCCCTCATGGCTGGCCAGGCGCAGGGCTGGAGTGAGGGCGTCCAGCGCCTGCTTCTGCCTGCCCATGCCTGCCAGGGCCATGGCATGCAGCAGGCGCAATTTGAGTCCCCGGCGGCGCTGCTGTCGGCTGTCGGCCACTTCGATGGCGCTGCGCAGTTCGGCGGCAGCCTGTTGGTGTTCGCCACGGGCGATGGCCAGGCGCTGGCGGGCGATGAACGGTGTGTCCGAATCACAGGCGAAGGTGAGGTGTTCGGGACGTTCCCATTTGCCGGACAGTGCGACGGACGTCATCGCCTGGGCGGCGATATCCAGGCGACCTTCCAGGGTGGCGACACGCGCCCGCTCCAGCCAGGCACTGCAAAGAATTCGCATGGACCCGCTGCGGCGCCCCAATTGCTCCAGATCTGCCAGATGGCGCAGCCAGGCTTCCCGATTGCCGTTGTGCAGGGCAATACGAGCGAGCAACACCCGGTGTGCGATCAGGGCGTCGGGACCGCCGAGATCGAGGACGTTCTGCGGAATTTCGCTGAGGATGTTCCAGGCCTTTGCCAGCGCATCCTCTTCGTAGAGCACCAGGGCGTGGAGAATATCCAGCGTCGCCTTGCCGCCTACCCATTTGCCCTTCAGACCGGGGGGCTGGCTCGCACTGGAGGCTTCCAGGCGGGCCAGCGCACTGGTGCGATGGCCGAGTGTGAGTTCGAGTGAACATTCGATAAACACCGCGATGCCATCCACCAGCGCCGAGCGCTCCTGTGGCGCCTGTTGGGTGATGCGGATCAGCACTTCCCTGGCTTCATCGTAGCGGCCCGTCGCGATCAGGCAGAACGCCAGGGGAGTGGCCACGATGCCGTATTGCAGCATGTGGTCGGGCGAGACGTGTTCGATCTGGGCCTGGGCAGCGCTGATGGCAGCGTCGAGCTGGTCGGTGAAGGACAGCAGCAGGCAGCGGATGGAGTCCGTCTCCCGGCTGGAGGGCGTGCGCTCGACCATTTGCATGGCGTCCCGGTAACGATGATCCAGCACCAGGAGCCAGGAATGCGTCAGGATCAGTCGCGGACGGCCATCCAGCGACTCGACGGGAATCTGTTCGAACCAGCGCAACAGCAGACGTAGTCGACCCGCATCCACCAGGTCGTCCAGGTGCCGTTCCAGTTGCGCCACTGCTTCGTGGGTGGCACCTGCGCGCAGCAGATGTTCGATGGCCGACTCCGGCCGCTTCTGCGCCAGAAACCAGTGGGCGGCTGCCCGGTGCAGCGCTTCTGCCTGGCCGGGAAGCTGGCGCGCCAGGGCGCCCCGCAGGAACCCGGAAAACAGACGGTGATAGCGGAACCACTGGTGCTGCTCGTCCGTGGGCTGGATGAACAGATTGGCGCGCAACAGCTGTTCGATCAGCTGGCGGCTGTCCAGCCTTCCGGTGATGGCGTCGCAAAGGGGGGCAGAGAACCGATCGAGAATGCTGGTCTGGAGCAGAAACAGGCGGACCTCATCGCTCTGACTGGCGAGTATGTCTTCGGCCAGGTACTCGGCCAACTCCTGGTTGCTGCCCGAGAAGGCACGGACCACCTCGCCGGCGCTGCGGCCGCGCAGCGAAAGGGTGGCGAGGAACAGGCCGGTGATCCATCCCTCCGTGCTGTCCTGGAGTCTGGCGATGTCGGCGTCGCTGACCGGCATCTCACAGCGCTCCCGAATGAAGGCGACCGTTTCTTCAAGGCTGAAGCGCAGGGCGTCGGTGTCGATTTCCAGCACCTGACCCTGGATGCGCATCCGGCCGAGTCCGAGATCGGGATTGACCCGCGAAGCGATGACCAGCCGCCCATTGGACGGCAGGGCTGACAGCAGTTGCTGGATGAAGGCGAATGCCTGGGGCGAATCGAGGAATTCGAAATCGTCCAGCAGGATGGCGAATGGATGCTTGAACCCGCCCACATGCCGCAGCAGGGCCTGGCAATCGCCCTGGTCCTGCTGGTCGACCGGGAGGCCATCGAGGGTCTCGAATGCGGTCTGGAGGTGGGCGGCCAGGCGTCTCGGGTCGTTATCTGCACGGTCGAGGTTGAGCCAGAGCACTTGCCGCCCACCCTCGATGCAACGCTCACGGTATTGCCGCAACAAGGTGGTCTTGCCGAAGCCCGCGGCCGCTCTAACCAGGATCAGGCGGGTGTCGTCGCTGCGTTCCATGCGTTGCAGCAGGGCGTCGCGGACCAGCAGACCCGACGACGTTCCCTGGGCCAGGAACTTCTCCGCACGGATATCGAGGCGCGCGGCCTCCATCTCCTTGACGCTCTCCGACGGTTTGGTGCCCGTCGGTACGAGGCTTAGGCGGGCTATCAGGTCCGGGCGATTGGGCATGGTTCCCTCTGCGATTGGGGCCGTCTGTTCCGGCGACCTCGGGTTGTTCTTATCCCGCGCAATATTGCCACGGCTACCGCCGGTGAAAAGTCCCCGATCCCTGAGATGAGGAGAAAAGCGGGGGCGAACTTCACTCGTTTGAGCGATAGGTGGGGGCGACCCCGCTGGCTAGCCTGTTGCCGATCGCGAGCCGTGACGGCGCGCCGACGACAAAGCCAATAACAATCAGAGAGACGAGACATGGCGGGACCACTGGCTGGGGTGAAGGTAGTCGAAATGAACGCGATCGGGCCCGCGCCCTTCGCCACCATGCTGCTGGCGGATATGGGGGCGGAAGTGATCCGCATCGACCGCCAGCAATCGGGATTCCTCAACGGCGATGACAGCGTGATCAGCCGGGGTCGCCGCAGCCTGGTGATCGACCCGCGCAAGCCAGGCGCCACCGAGGTGCTGCTGCAACTGATCGAAGGCGCCGACATTCTCGTCGAGGGCTTCCGTCCCGGCGTCATGGAGCGCCTGGGCCTCGGGCCCGACGTCTGCCAGGCGCGTAATCCGAAGCTGGTCTACGGCCGCATGACCGGCTGGGGGCAGACCGGCCCGTTGGCGCCGAGTGCCGGCCACGACCTCAACTACCTCGCCATCACTGGCGCGCTGCAGGCCATGGGGCACGCGGATCGCGAGCCGACGCCTCCTTTGCATCTGGCCGGCGACATGGGCGGTGGCGCGATGTTCCTGGCCTTCGGCGTGGTCTGCGCGCTGCTGGAAGCGCGTCGTTCGGGCAAGGGCCAGGTGGTGGACGCCGCCATCAGCGACGGCGCAGCGCTGCTCAGCACCATGTATTACGAGTTCAAGCAGAGTGGTGAGTGGCGCGGGCGCGGTGAAAACATCTTCGACGGCGGCGCACCTTTCTACGGCTGCTACACCTGCGCCGACGGACGCTTCATTTCCATCGGTTCCATCGAGCCGCAGTTCTACAAGCAACTGATGGAGCTCTGCCAGATCGACGATCCCCTGTTCAAGGCGCAGTGGGACCGGGAGCAGTGGCCCAAACAGCGCGAAAAACTGGAAGCGCTGTTCCTCACCCGTAGCCGCGATGAGTGGTGCCAACTGCTCGAAGGCACCGATGTCTGTTTCGCCCCCGTGCTCGACTTCAGCGAGGCCCCGACCCATCCGCACCACCAGGCGCGCGGCACCTTCACGGAGAGCGGCGGGGTGATTCACCCAGCACCGGCGCCACGTCTGAGCCGCACCCCCGCCGAGATTGGCCGGGTGGTGCGCAATGGTAAACACAGCGTGGAAATCCTCCGCGAACTGGGCCTGGACGAGGCACGTATCGCCGCACTGCGCGCGGCGGGCGCTATCGCCTGAGGGGAAAAGGGGTGGGGCATCCCCACTCCAAACCCACCCCTTTCCACCCCCGGTGAGCGGGGTACAGCAAGAAAGCGTTGCGCAACCATGACTCCAAGGCGCCCCCGGACAGACCGGTGAGCCCAGCCCCGTTAACCGACCGTGGAGAAAGAGATGTCCCAGAAAACCTTCGTTGCCGGCGTCGGCATGATCCAGTTCGCCAAGCCCGGCGCCAGTGGCAGCTACATCGAGATGGGCGCCCAGGCCGTGCGCCAGGCGCTGCAGGATGCTGGCATCGGCTACGAGCTGGTACAGCAGGCCTACGCGGGCTACGTCTACGGCGACTCCACCTGCGGCCAGTCGGCCCTGTACGAAGTCGGCATGACCGGCATCCCGGTGATCAACGTCAACAACAACTGCGCCAGCGGTTCCACTGCGCTGTACCTGGCTCGCCAGGCCGTTGAAAGCGGCGCGGTCGATTGCGCCCTGGCCTTTGGCTTCGAGCAGATGCAGCCGGGCGCACTGAAGAACTTCTGGACCGACCGTCCGCTGACCATGGGCAAGGGTTTCGATGCCTCCGCCGTGGCCTTCCCGGAAGGCGTTGGCATGCCCGGCGCGCTGATGTTCTTCGGCGGCGCCGGCCGCGAGCACATGCAGAAGTACGGCACCAAGATGGAAACCTTCGCGGCCATTCGCGCCAAGGCCAGCCGTCACGCTGCCAACAACCCGCTCGCCGTATTCAAGAAAGTCGTCACCACCGAAGAAGTGATGGCTGACCAAGTGGTCTGGGAAGGCGTCATGACCCGCCTGATGGCCTGCCCGCCGACCTGCGGCGGCGCTGCTGCAATCATCGTATCCGAGCGCTTCGCCAAGAAGCACGGCCTGCGCACCGACGTTAGCATCCTGGCCCAGGCCATGACCACCGATACCCCGGATGCCTTCGATCCGCCGTCGATGATCGACATCGTCGGTACTGGCATGACCCGTTCGGCGGCCTGGCAGGTCTACGAGAAAGCCGGCGTCGGTCCGGAGGACATCCGTGTCTGCGAACTGCACGACTGCTTCGCCCACAACGAGCTGCTGACCTATGAAGGCCTGGGCTTCTGCCCGGTCGGTGGTGGCGAGAAGTTCGTGATGGATGGCGACAACACCTACGGTGGCCAGGTGGTGGTCAACCCGTCCGGCGGCCTGCTCTCCAAGGGCCACCCGCTGGGCGCCACCGGCTTGGCCCAGTGCTACGAGCTGACCCACCAGCTGCGCGGCACTGCCGAAGCCCGCCAGGTGGAAGGCCTCAAGCATGCCCTGCAGCACAACCTGGGCCTGGGTGGCGCAGGCGTCGTGACCCTTTACGGTCGCGGCTGATCGATCTGCGGCGCGCGCCTTCGGGCGCGCCCCTTGTCAACGAACAGGAATCTATCGAAATGGCAGACAAGAGTCTGATCGGCCGTTCGCTCGGCATCACCACCTCCGAGGTGGAAAAGGGCCGCCTGCGCTTCTTCGCCAAGGCCATCGGCGAGACCGACCCCGTCTACACCGATGAGGAAGCGGCCAAGGCAGCGGGCTACAAGACCCTGCCGGTACCGCCCACCTTCCTGCTGTGCCTGGAAAGCGAAGGCCGCAATCCGCAGGCCATAGTCGAAGACATCATGGGCTTCGACCTCGGCCGCATCCTCCACGCCGAGCAGGAATTCGTGTACCACCGCATGGCTTTCGCCGGCGATGTGCTGACCTTCGATACGCGCGTTGCCGACGTGTACGAGAAGAAGGGCGGGGCCCTGCAATTCGTCGTCCAGGAGACCCGCATCACCAACCAGGACGGTGAGCACATCGCCGATCTTCGTTCGTCGCTCGTGCAGCGCTGAGGTACAGCCAATGACCCTTTCCCGCACCCATGGCCCCCAGTTCAGCGATGTGCAGGTCGGCGACGTGCTGCCGCTGCTCAAGCTGCGCCCGGTCGATCGCACCATGCTGGCCCTGTACGCCGGCGCCTCCGGTGACCACAACCAGATCCATATCGACATCGACTTCGCCCGCAAGGCGCGCGTCCCGGATGTCTTCGCCCACGGAATGCTGTCCGCCGCCTACCTCGGTCGCCTGCTGACCGGCTGGGTGCCGCAGCAGCAGATCCGCAAGTTCTCCATGCGCTTCGTCGGTATCACTCAGATCGGCCACATCCCGCATCTCACCGGGCGCATCGCCGAGAAGTTCGAGGCTGACGGCGAAAAGCGCGTGCGCCTGGAAATCCAGTGCGCCAACCAGTACGGCGAACCCAAGGTGGTCGGCGAAGCCGTAGTGGCGCTGGCCTGACGACCAATCCCTGCAAACAAAGCAATAAGAATCGAAGGTACGAACAATGAAAAAGCTCGAAGGTAAAGTCGCCCTGGTCACCGGTTCCGGCCGTGGCATCGGCCGCAGCGTCGCCCTGAAACTGGCCGCTGATGGCGCTCGCGTGGTGATCAATGACCTGGATGCCGGCCCGGCTGAAGAAGTGGTCGCGGAAATCCGCGCCGCTGGCGGCGAAGCCGTCGCCTGCGTGGGCAGCGTCACTGCCGTCGATTTTGCCGACCGCTTCGTGAAGACCGCGGTGGACAGCTACGGCGGCATCGACATCATCGTCAACAACGCCGGCTACACCTGGGACAACGTGATCCAGAAGATGAGCGACGAGCAGTGGTACGCCATCATCGACTGCCACCTGACCGCGCCGTTCCGCATCCTGCGCGCCGCCCAGCCGATCATCAGCGCCATGGCCAAGCAGGAGCTTGCCGAAGGCCGTGTGGTGAACCGCAAGGTGGTCAACATTTCCTCCATCGCCGCTGGCGGCAACGCGGGCCAGGCCAACTACTCGGCCGCCAAGGCCGGCATCCTCGGCATGACCAAGTCCCTGTCCAAGGAGTGGGGCCGTTACAACGTCAACGTCAACGCCGTTGCCTTCGGCCACATCGACACCCGCATGACCCAGGCCCTGGCCGGCGACGCCAGCAAGACCGTGAACATCGAAGGTCGCGAGATCAAGGTGGGTATCCAGCCCGCCGCCATCGCCGCCAGCAACCAGCTGTGCCCGCTGGGCCGCCCGGGTACCCCGGACGAAGCCGCCGGCTCGGTCTACCTGTTCTGCATCCCCGAATCCAACTTCGTCTCCGGCCAGGTCCTGGTCTGCGGCGGCGGTTTCGGCAACGTCTGACCTGGCGAGGAATCATCATGCGTGTAGAGAATTACGTTTCGCCCTGGGAAGACGCCGACCTGGTCGCCTTCCGTGACAGCATCCGTCGTTTCGTTCGCGAGCAACTGCTGCCCCATGAAGACAAATGGCGCGAGCAGAAGCGTTCGGACCGCAGCGCCTGGCTGGCCTGCGGCGAGATGGGCATGATCCTGCCGGACATGCCCTCCGAGTACGGCGGCGCCGATGGCACCCCGGCGCATTACGTCGTGGCCATGGAAGAGCTGACCTATGCCGGCTCCATGAGCATCGCCCTCAGCATCAACCACATCGTCGGCCACTACATCCTGGCCAGCGGTACCGAAGCGCAAAAGCGCCAGTGGCTGCCGAAGATCGCGTCCGGCGAGTGCATCACGTCCATCGCCATGACCGAGCCGGGCACCGGTTCCGACCTGCAGGGCGTGCGCACCCGTGCTGTGAAGCAGGGCGACAACTACGTCATCAACGGCTCGAAGACCTTCATCAGCAACGGCCAGAACAGCGACATGGTCGTGGTGATTGCCAAGACCGACATCGAGGCCAAGGGATCGCGCGGCATCTCGCTGTTCATCGTCGATACCGCCACGCCCGGCTTCCAGCGCGGCAAGTGCCTGGACAAGGTCGGCCTGCCTGGCCAGGACACCTCCGAGATGTTCTTCCAGGACTGCGTGGTTCCGGCGGACTGCCTGCTCGGCGGCGTCGAGGGCCAGGGCTTCATCCAGCTGATGCAACAGCTGCCCTACGAGCGTGCGGAAATCGGTATCCAGGCGGCTGCGGCCCTGGAGCGCGCGTTGGCGCTGACCGTCGAGTACACCAAGGAGCGCAAGGCGTTCGGCAAGTCGATCCTCGAATTCCAGAACACCCGCTTCACCCTGGCCGAGGTGAAAGCCACCGTGCTGGCTGCGCGCCTGTTCGCCGACCTGATCGTGCAGCGCTGGGTGGACGGCACCCTGGACACCACCCTGGCGTCCATGGGCAAGTTCTGGTTGACCGATCGCCAGGGCGAGGTGGTCGACACCTGCCTGCAGTTCTTCGGCGGCTTCGGTTACATGAACGAGTACCCCATTGCACGGATGTTCTCCGACTCCCGTGTGGCGCGCATCTACGGCGGCGCCAACGAGATCCAGCGCGAGCTGGTGGGACGTTCACTCTAAGGGGGGAGGGCGGTGCGGCGTTCATCCACGCGGGTGCCGCATCGCCACCACGGATGGGGCGACGGGTAGGGTGCGCCGTGCGCACCAAGGGTCGAGCGAGGCGCAGGAGTTGATCCGCCAATCGGTGCGCATGGCGCACCCTACGGTTGGGGTGACTGCAGGAGTTGCGCCGCGAATTCACAGGTTGGCCCCAGCCAAACGTAAACGTCTACTTCAGGAAGCAGCGCACATGCTCGAATCCATGCCGGAGAGACCCGGCCGCCGCCTGTTGCATACCCGCCGGGTCGACTGCACGGGCTACGTGCGAGAAGACGACCTGTTCGAATTCGAGGGTTGGTTGCTGGACACCAAGACCCACGATATCCAACTGTCCTCCAAGGCCGTTGCGGCCGGCGAGCCGGTACATGATCTGGGCTTGCGCCTGACCCTCGACCGGGGCCTGCTGATCCGCGCCGTAGAGGTGCTCAGCCGCACCGTGCCGAACCCGGCCTGCACGCAGGTCAACGCTGCCTATGCTGGATTGGTAGGGCTGAAGATCGGACCCGGCTTCAAGCGCCAGGTCGTCGAGCGGGTAGGCGGTGTCAGGGGTTGCACCCATCTCACCGAGCTGCTCGGCCCGCTGGCGACCACCGTGTTGCAGACCCTCTCGCTGATCCCTGCGGAAAACGACAGCTCGCTGGAGGTGCAGGCCAGGACCCGGGCCGAAGCCCAGCGCTGGGTGATCGGCACCTGCCACGTCTATCGCCCGGACGGCGAACTGGTCCGCAAGCTCTGGCCGGAAATCGCCAGTGCGCCCGCCCCGCATGCCGGGGCTGACTGATTTTCACCATAACAACAAGATTGGAGGCCCCGATGTACATCACCCAAGGCTTGCATCGCCATGTCCAGCAACGCCCCGACGCGGTCGCGATCCGCGAACTGGGCCGTAGCCTGACCTTTTCCCAGCTCGCCGACCGGGTTGCCCGCCTGGCGGGTGCCCTGAAACAGCTGGGCCTGGCCAGCGGCGACTGCATCGCCATGCTTTCGCGCAACTCGCAGCGCTACATCGAATACAGCCTGGGCGTGCCCTGGGCAGACGGTGTGCTCAACCCGGTGAACACCCGCTGGAGCGTGGCGGAGATCGTCTATTCCCTGGACGACTCCGGCTCGACCATGCTCATCGTCGACGACACCTTCAAGGACGTCGGCGCGGTCATTGCCGATCAGGCCAAGACCATCCGTCATCTCATCTATGCCGGCGACGGCGAGACCCCGGCGGGCATGCTGTCCTACGAAGCCTTGCTGGCGGAGGCGGAACCGGTGGAAGACGTGCGCCGTGGTGGTGATGCGCTACTGGGCATTTTCTACACCGGCGGCACCACCGGTTTCCCCAAAGGCGTGATGATCAGTCACAGCAACCTGGCGTTCGCCTCGATCTGCGCCCAGGTGAAGGGATTCTTCGGCCGCAACGCGGTGTTCATGCACGCGATGCCGATGTTCCACCTCGCCGATTTCTCGGCCATGTACGGACTGATGGTGTCCGGCGGCACCCACGTCATCCTGCCAGCCTTTACCGGTGAAGCGGCGCTGGACACCATCATCGCCGAGCGGGTCACCGATCTGATGCTGGCGCCGACCATGATCCAGATGATGCTGGATGCCCGCCAGGCGAACCCGGCCAAGGCCAATCTGGAACTGGGCACCATCCGGCACATCGTTTATGGCGCCTCGCCCATCTCCCCGGCCCTGTTGGATCGCGCCTGTGAAGCCTTCCCGGCCGCCGGCTTCTTCCAGGGCTACGGCATGACCGAACTGACCACCGGCGGCACCATGCTGGATGCCGAGTACCACTGCGCCGAGCACCAGGCCAGCGGCAAGATGTACTCGGCCGGCCGGGCGGTGACCTGCGTAGAGGTGAGAATCGTCGACGACCAGGGGCGCGAAGTGCCGCGCGGCACGGTCGGCGAGATCACCGTGCGTGGACCCAACGTCATGCTCGGCTACTGGAACCGGCCGGAAGCCACCGCCGAAGTCCTCAAGAACGGCTGGATGCACACCGGCGATGGCGGCTACATGGACAGCGAGGGCTTCGTCTACATCGTCGACCGCCTCAAGGACATGATCGTCAGCGGCGGCGAGAACATCTATTCGGCCGAAGTGGAAAACGCCATTGCCAGCCATCCGGGCGTCGCCCAGTGCGCCGCCATCGGTATTCCCTCGGACAAGTGGGGCGAGACGGTGCATGCAGTGATCGTGCTGAAGCCGGGCGTAACGGCCAGCGAGGAAGAAGTCGTCGCCCATTGCCGTGAGCGGATCGCCGGTTACAAGTGCCCGCGCAGCGTCGAGTTCCGTACGGCGATGCCGCTGTCCGGCGTCGGCAAGATCCTCAAGAACGAGCTGCGCAAGCCCTTCTGGGAAAACCGCGCGCGCAACGTCGGCTAATCGGATCGAGCCGCGCCTCCGGCGGCGGCTCAAGGAAGCATTCCAATATGAGCAAACAACCCGTTCTCATGGCTGCGGCCCTTTTTTCCGCCTTCCTGGCGCTGCCACACCGTAATTTGCGGAGGAAAACCCGATGAAGCATTCGATCAAGCTGACCGCTGCGTTGCTGCTGGCGTCCCTGGGCAGCGCGACCGCCCTGGCGGAAGACAGCGTTCACGTCAGCGTCGACAACTTCGCCCGCGCGGAGTCCGACATGTACTTCACCCGGATGGTGAACAAGGGCGGCTTCGGCAAGCTCAACCACAATCGCGCGCTGGCGCCCATCGACCAGCAGACGGTCGTGCGCCTCAACCGCGACACCCTGTATTCGTCAGGCGTGTTCGACCTCGACGCTGGCCCGGTGACTGTCACCTTGCCCGACGCAGGCACGCGCTTCATGTCCATGCAGGTGATCAGCGAGGAGCACTATGTCCCCAACGTTTTCTATGGAGCCGGGACGCATACCCTGACGCGCGACGGCGTCGGCACGCGCTATGCGGTGGTAGGGATCCGCACCTTGGTCGATCCCAATGATCCGAACGATGTCCAGCAGGTAAGCGCCCTGCAGGACCAGGTCCAGGTGCAGCAGGCAAACAGCGGTAAGTTCGAGGTGCCGAAGTGGGACCCCGAGAGCCAGAAGCGCGTGCGCGAGGCCCTGATTGCGCTCAACGCGACCCTGCCAAACCTGAAGGGCGCATTCGGCAGCAAGGACCAGGTCGAGCCGGTGCGTCACCTGATCGGTGCCGCTGCGGCCTGGGGTGGCAACCCCGACAAGGACGCCACCTACCTCAACGTCACGCCGGCCGCCAATGACGGTAAGACCGTCTACCGGCTCACGGTGCGCGATGTACCGGTCAAGGGTTTCTGGTCGATCAGCGTCTACAACGCCAAGGGCTACTTCGAAGCCAATCCCTACAACGCCTACACCCTGAACAGCATCACCTCGAAGAAGTCGGCAGACGGCTCGGTAACCGTGCAATTCGGCGGCTGCGACGGCAAGGTCGTCAACTGCCTGCCGGTGATGCCCGGCTGGAACTACATGGTTCGCCTTTATCGTCCCGGCCCCGAGGTACTGGATGGCTCCTGGAGCTTCCCGGAGGCCCGTCCGCTGAACTGACACCAGCGATCCGCGCGCGGCCATCTGGTCCTGGTCGCGCACCCTTGACCCACGACTCCAGCCGTGGGACCTGCTCCCGTCGGGAACAGGACAAAGCTTAATCCGTGGCACCGGTTGGGCCACCACTCGAATGGAGTGGTTGGCCCCACTCGCCACGGTTCGTTTCGATTCCGAGTTCCTTTGCCATGATTGCATCCGCCCCGTTGATCACTACCCGGTTCGCGCCACCGCGCATCAGCCCCCAGACCGTTTCCCGCGAGCAATTGCTGGAGAAGCTGCAACGCGGTCGCCATAGCCGCCTGCTGTTGGTGACCGGTGGGGCGGGGTTCGGCAAGACCACGCTGCTTGCCCAGTGGCGCCAGCAACTGATTAAGGAAGGGGCGCGGATCGCCTGGCTGTCCCTGACACCCGACGACGCCACGCTGGAGTCCTTCTGCGCCAGCCTGCTGGGGACGTTGCGTCAGGCCGGCTTACCGCTGGATGAGGACTTGCTGCTCCTGGCGGGCGCCGAAAACACCAGCCTTCAGACGATATCCGGGTTGCTGATCAATGCCCTGGCGAGGACCAGCGGCTCCCTCTACCTGATGCTCGACGACTTCCACCATGCCGTCGATCCGCGCACATCGGCGCTGGTGCAAGCGCTGCTGGATAGCCTGCCGCAAGATGTGCATCTGCTCCTGGCTTCGCGTACCACGCCGCCGCTCTTGCTGGGGCGCCTGCGGGGACTGGGCGAGCTGTGCGAGGTGGAGTGCAAGGAGTTGCCGTTCGATTTCCGCGAGACGGTGGCCTTCGTCAAGACACACCTGGATCAGGGGGTGGAGCTGGACGCCGTGCACGTGATCCATGAATTGACCCGCGGCTGGCCCATCGGTCTGCAGCTGATGTCCATCGCGCTCAAGGCCAATTCGAAGAAACCCATGCATGGCGCAGCCCTGCTGCACAACAGCTCGGGGTTGGTGGACTACCTGTCGGAAGACGTGATGGCGAACCTGCCGCCGGAACTGTTCGATTTCCTGCTGAAGATTTCCATCCTGCGCCGCTTCAACGCGGAGGTGGCGGCCTACCTGACCGATTCGCCGCAGGCGGCGGCGATGATCGCGTCCATCGAGGAGCGCAACCTGTTTATCCAGCCGGTGGACCTGGCGGGGCAGCAGCAGTGGTACCGACTGCATCCGCTGTTCGTGGAGTTCCTGGGCAAGCGCCTGCAGGAGAGCGGTGTGGATGTCCCGCGCCTCCATCGCCGAGCTGCCCAGTGGTTCGAGCAGGCCGGGCTGGTTCAGGACGCGTTGCGTCACGGTCTGCTCTGCGACGACTTCGACGTGATCGTCGGCCTGCTGGAGCGGGTGCAACCATCCACGCGCCGCGTGAGTCATCTCAGCCAGTTCATGCGCTGGCTGGAGCCGATTCCGCTGAATGTGCTGGCCGAACATCCCAGTCTGTTGCTGCAGGGCATTTGGGGCGCGGTGCTGACGGTTCTCACCAGCAAAGCGGAAACCTGGCTTGGTGTGGTGGAACGAGAGTCGCTGGGCGTGGGGCGGGCATCCCAGCTGGTGCTGCTCAAGGCTTCACTGGCCATGCACCGTGACGACGATACGACCTGCATGGCGCTGCTGGAGTCTATCGAGCACGAGCCGCTCGAGACACCCTTTCTGGAGCAGGTACGTATCGGCCTGACCCTCAGCGGCCTTGCCACGGCGGGGCGTCACGGCGAAGCCCGCAGTCTGTACCGGCAGCCCGCGGCACGCTGCCTGCGCAGCGACGACGAGATGGCCCTGATCGGCGTCATAGCCATGGCCTCGGCAAACTTCCTGGAGGGCAAGGTGCTCGAGGCGGAGCGCCTCTGCGCGCCGATCCTGGAACGAGCCGAAGCGTTGCATGGCCGGCGCTCGGTGAGCGCCTGCACCGCTGCTGTGGTGATGGCCGAGGCCTGCTACGAACTCGATCGCATCGAGGACGTCCACCAAGCCCTGGCGAACCGCCTGGACATCCTGCGCTTCTCCGCGCCGGTCTTCATGATCGGTGCCGCGCTCTGCCAGGCACGCCTGAAAAGCCTGCGGGAATCTCCCCGTTCCGCACTGGAGTATCTGGCCGAGAAGGAAGAACACTTCCGCAGCCTGGGCCTCGATCGTGGAATCGGCAGCATGCTGGCCGAGCAGTTGCGCCTCGTGCTGGCGTGCGGCGATTGGAGCCACGCCGAGACCTTGTTGGCCAAGCTCGACGACCTGGCGCGCAGCCATCGTGGCGCGACGCCGTGCGACGCGGAAATCATGACCTTGGCTGCCCTGGCCAAGGCGCGACTCTCCCTGGCGCGGTATCAGCCGGAGGCGGCCATGCAGGCGCTGGACATCGCCCACCGCTATGCCAGCGAGTTCGACAGGGGGCGCTGGCGCGTCCAGGTGGACCTGCTGCGCGCCTTTGCCCTGGACGCTCTGGAGCGTCACACGGAAGCACAGGAGCGACTGCACGCGGCACTCGCCTGCGGTTATCGTCTGGGGTTGGTAAGAACCTTCCTGGACGAGGGGGAACGCTTTCAGTCGATGCTCGATCAGCTTGAGCTGGACGAAGATTCCGTGTTGGGCGGGTACTGCCGGAGCCTGGACCGAAAGTCGCCGGTGGCCCGGTCCGAGCCGTCCGTTCCCCGGCCGACCAGTGCCCAGGCAAACCAGATGATGACCCGGCGCGAACTGGAAATCCTCGATCTGCTGGAACAGTCGATGTCCAACAAACGGATTGCGCTGGCGTTGAACCTGAGCTTGCAGACGGTGAAATGGAACCTGAAGAACATCTTCGCCAAGCTCGGCGTGTCCAGCCGTTACGACGCCATCATCGCGATGCGTAGGCGGCGGGAAGAGGGTTCCTGATTGGCGAGGGCAGGACTGCGTCCTGCTTGGCGAATGAATTCGCCCCTACAGGATTGCGCCGGAGGTGGGCCGAGCGTCACCCCTCGCCCTCTGGGAGAGGGGCCGGGGGTGAGGGAAGTTCCAGGCTGGCTGGGTGCCTCGCCATTTCGCGAATGAATTCGCTCCCACAGGGAATGTGCCGGAGGTGGGCCGGGAGTCACCCCTCTCCCGCGTGCGGGAGAGGGGCCGGGGGAGAGGGTTGGATCAGGCTGGTGCAATAGCCCGTAAGTGCCGTAAAGCCCCTACAAACTCCCCACCAATTGCCCACCATCCACCGCCAGCACCGCGCCAGACATGTAGGCCCCAGCTTCGCTGGCCAGCAGCAGGAAGGGCCCATCCAGCTCTTCCAGCCTGCCGAGGCGGCGCATAGGCACTGCCGAGCGGATGTAGGCCTCGCCTTTCTCGCTGTCGAAGTAGCCGTCGGTCATCTCGGTTGCGAAGTAACCCGGGGCGATGGCGTTGACGCGGATGTTGTAGCGCGCCAGTTCCAGCGCCAGGGACTTGGTCAGCTGGACCACGCCGGCCTTGGCCGTGCAGTAGTGGCTGTAGCCGGTGCCGACCCGCAGGCCGAGCATGGAGGCGATGTTGACGATGCTCCCCGGTCGCTCGGCGCGTGCCAGGCGTTGCGCCGCGCACTGGGCGACGCGCCAGACGCCGTCGAGGTTGGTCGCGAGCATGGCGCGCCATTCTTCCTCGCTGATTTCCAGCACGCGCAGGCCGCTGCCGATGCCGGCGTTGTTGAGCACCACATCCACCGGTCCGAAAACCACTTCGGCGGCATCGAAGGCGGCTTCCACGCTGGCGCGGTCCGTGACGTCCATGGCCACCGGCAGCGCCTGGCCGCCGTCACGGCGGATGGCATCGGCCAGCTGTTGCAAGCGCTCGACGCGACGCGCTGCCAGGACCACGCGCGCACCGGCACGGCCGGCTACGCGAGCAAGGTGGGCGCCGATACCACTGGAGGCGCCGGTGACCAGAACGGTGCGGCTGGCCAGGGAGAAGGGGGCGAAGACACTCATCAGAACACCTCGAACAGGCCAGCGGCACCCATGCCGCCGCCGACGCACATGGTTACCACGACGTATTTCACGCCGCGACGCTTGCCCTCCAGCAGGGCGTGGCCGACCATCCGCGCGCCGCTCATGCCATAGGGGTGGCCAATGGCGATAGCGCCGCCATTGACGTTGTAACGCTCGTTGTCGATGCCCAGCTTGTCGCGGCAGTAGATCGCCTGGCAGGCGAAGGCTTCGTTGAGCTCCCACAGGCCGATGTCGTCGACCTTCAGGCCGTGCTGCTTGAGCAGGCGAGGCACGGCCAGTACCGGGCCGATGCCCATTTCTTCCGGCGCCAGGCCAGTGACGGCCATACCACGGTAGGCGCCCAGGGGTTCCAGGTTGCGTTGCTCGGCCAGGCGGCCGTCCATCAGCACGCAGGCGCTGGCGCCGTCGGACAGCTGGCTGGCGTTGCCGGCGGTGATGCAGCCGCCGGCGATAACCGGCTTGAGGCGGGCCAGGTCTTCGAGGACGGTCTGCGGACGGTTGCCATCGTCCTGGGCGAGGGTCACGTCTTCGAAGCTGATGGCGCCGCTGGCCTTGTCGACCACCTGGCGGGTGACGGTCACCGGAACGATCTCGCCCTCGAACAGCCCGGCGCTCTGGGCCGCAGCAGTGCGCTGCTGGGACTGCAGGGAGTAGGCATCCTGGGCCTCGCGACTGATGCCGTAGCGCTCGGCCACCAGCTCGGCGGTCTGCAGCATGGGCATGTAGGCATGGGGCACATGGTTGATGACCTGGGTGTCGTGGTACTCGCCCACCCACTCCATGTGACGGTTCTGCACCAGGCTGATGTGCTCCTGGCCGGCGCCGATGGTTACGGCCATGCCGTCGACCACGATCTGCTTGGCGGCGGTGGCGATGGCCATCAGGCCCGAAGCGCACTGCCGGTCGAGGGTCTGGCCGCTGACGGAAATCGGCAGGCCGGCGGCCAGCACGCTCATGCGGCCGAGGTTCCAGCCGGCGGTACCGGCCGGCATGCCGGTGCCCATCACGAGGTCCTCGATCTCGCCGCTATCGATACCGGCGCGCTCGACGGCGGCGCGAATGGCGAATGCGGACAGGCTGGGAGCGGTGGTCGCGTTGAAGGCACCGCGAAACGCCTTGCCGATGGGCGTGCGTGCGGTGGAGAGGATGACGGCTTCTTTCATGGTCGTGTCCAGTTGGGAGTAGGGGCGGGCACCGATAGGAATCGGCCGCCCGCCGGTTGCAATCAGATGCGCTCGATGCGGGTCTTGCCGGCGGCCACCAGACGCTGCAGCAGAGGCGCCGGCTGGAACCACATCTCGCCGTATTCGCCGAGGGACTGGCGGAAGTGGTTGATGCCGGCCAGCACCTTGTCCAGGCCGAGCTGTTCCGCGTAGTGCATCGGGCCGCCCAGGTGGGCCGGGAAGCCATAGCCGTTGATCCATACCAGATCGATGTCGCCGGCGCGCAGGGCGATGCCTTCGTCCAGCAACTGGATGCCCTCGTTGATCAGCATGAACAGGCAGCGGTCGTGGATTTCCTGCTCGCTGATGGGGCGACGCGCTACGTGCAGCTCGCCGGCCAGGCGCTCGGCCAGTGCGACGACTTCGTAGTCATCCTGGCGATTGCGCCCTTCGTAGGCGTAGAAGCCGCGACCGGTCTTCTGGCCGTAGCGGCCCCGGGCATAGAGCTCGTCGCCGAGGCGGCAGTAGCTGTCGTCATGGGCGAAAGCGGCGCGATTGGAGTCGCGCACCAGGAAGTTCACATCGACGCCGGCCAGGTCGAGCATGCTGAACACGCCCATGTTCAGGTCGAGGCCGGTGAGCACGCCATCGACCTGGGCTGGAGTCGCGCCTTCCAGCACCAGGCGATGGGCTTCGCGGGCATAGGGTTCGAGCATGCGGTTGCCAATGAAGCCGAAGCAGACGCCGGATACCACGGGCATCTTGCCGATGGTGCGGCCCATCTTCAGCGTGGTGGCCAGCACGTCCGCTGCGGTTTTCCGCCCACGCACCACTTCCAGCAAGCGCATGACGTTGGCCGGGCTGAAGAAGTGCAGACCGATCACATCCTGCGGACGGGAGGTCACGGCGGCGATCCGGTCGACGTCCAGCGACGAGGTATTGGTGGCGAGGATGGCGCCGGGTTTGCACACCCGGTCCAGGGCGCGGAAGACCTCCTGCTTGATCTCCATCTTTTCGAACACCGCTTCGATCACCAGGTCGGCGTCGGCCAGGTCGGCATAGTCGAGCGTGCCGCCGAGCAGGGTCATGCGCTGTTCCAGCCGGGCCTGGGTCAGCTTGCCGCGCTTGACGCTGATCTCGTAGTTGTTGCGGATCTGCGCCAGACCACGATCCAGGGCCTCGCCCTGGCGTTCCAGCAAGGTCACAGGAATGCCGGCATTGGCGAAGTTCATGGCAATGCCGCCGCCCATGGTGCCGGCACCGATCACCGCGACCTTGCGGATCGGACGGAGCTGGATGTCGCTATCGATGTCGGGAATCCGTCCGGCCTCGCGCTCGGCGAAGAACACATGGCGCAGGGCCTTGGACTGGATCGAGGCTTCGGCCTGCTTGAACAGCGCCACTTCGCGGGCCAGGCCTTCCTCCAGCGGCAGCAGGCAGGCGGCTTCCACTGCGGACAGCACCAGGCGGGGCGCCAGGCGGCTCTTCCAGCGCGGCTCGTTGTCCTGGCGGAAGCGCGCGAGGAAGTCCTCGGGCAGGCCTTCGGCGGGTGCCGGGAAGGGAGCGGCGGGCCGCGCGGGTGACTGGCTGGCAACCAGTTCATGGGCATAGGCGCGGGCCTCGTCGAGCAAGGTTTCCGAACTTGCCGAAAGCCGGTCGAGGATGCCCAGGCTACGGGCGCTTTCGGCACCGACCGGGGCGCCCGAGAGCATCATGTCGAGTGCCGCCTCGGCACCGATCAGGCGCGGCAGGCGCTGGGTGCCACCGGCACCGGGAAGCAGGCCGAGGTTGATTTCCGGCAGCCCGACGCGGGTGGCAGGTTCGCCAATGCGGTAGCCGCAGGCCAGCGCCAGTTCCAGGCCACCGCCGAGGGCGAGTTTGCCGATGGCGGCCACCAGCGGCTTGTCCAGTTGCGTGAGGCGCAGGAGCAGGGAGGGCAGATCGGGCGCGGCGAAGGACGCATCACTGCCGAATTCGCTGATGTCGGCACCGGCGCTGAACAGACCGTTGGCGCCATGGAGGACGAGCGCCTTCACCGAAGGATCGGCTACCGCGCGCTCGCAGGCTTCGAGAACAGCGGCGCGCAGGGGCTGGCCAAGGGCATTGACCGGCGAGCGGACGAGGCCGATCAGGGCCAGGTTGTCTTCAACCTGATAGGTAACCAGGGCGTTCATGGTGGCTCCTTGTAAAGGGTTGGAAGTCGGAAGACAGATCAGAACCAGTGGTCCTGCATGTCGAAGCTGCTGCGGTTGCCGGCGATCAACAGGCGCGCCTGGGCTTCGACGGCTGCCAGTTCCCAGTCGATGAAGTAGCGGGCCGCCTGGAGCTTGCCGAGGTAGAAGTCCGCCTCGCTGCCCGTCGCGCCGGTGTCGAGGGCACGGCTCGCGACCAGCGCCATGCGCAGCCACAGCCAGCCCACCAGCACGCGGCCGAACAGGTCGAGATAGGCGGTGGCATTGGCCAGGCCGAGGTTGGTGTCGGCGGCCACCTGGTCGAGCAGGCTTTCGGTGACTTCCTGCAGGCGGTCCAGGGCGCCCGCCAGCACGAAGGCGAGTGGGGCGCAGCGGCCGTCGTGAGCGGCCTCGTTCAAGGTGCCACGCACGCGCGACAGGAACAGGCGATAGCCGGCGCCGCCGTTCTGTTGCAGCTTGCGACCGAGCAGATCGAGGCCGTGGATGCCTTCGGTGCCTTCGTGGATGGGGTTCAGGCGGTTGTCGCGGTAGTACTGCTCAAGCGGGTACTCGCGGATATAGCCCGATCCGCCAAGCACCTGGATGCCGATGTCCGAGGCCATCACGCAGTACTTCGACGGGTAGGACTTGACCATGGGAATCAGCAGGTCCAGCAATTCCCCGGCTTCGCGCCGCTGGCTGTCTTCGGGCGCGGTGTGGGCATCTTCGAACAGGCTGCTCGCGTACAGGCACAGCGCGAGGCTGCCTTCGGCGTAGACCTTCTGTTGCAGGAGCATGCGGCGCACATCGGCGTGCTCGACGATGCGCACCTGCGGAGCCAGCGGGTCCTTGGCGCCCGGCAGGCGGCCCTGGGGCCGCTCGCGGGCATAGTCCAGGGCGTGAATGAAGCTCTGATAGGCCAGCGCCGAAGCACCGAGGGCCACGCCGATGCGCGCCTCGTTCATCATCTGGAACATGTACGACAGGCCCTTGTTGGCCTCGCCCACCAGGTAGCCGACAGCGCCGTCTTTTTCGCCGAAGCTGAGCACGGTGGAGGTGGTGTTGCGGTAGCCGTGCTTGTGCAGCAGGCCGGCCAGGGCTACGTCGTTGCGTGCACCCAGGCTGCCGTCTTCGTTGACCAGGAACTTCGGCACGAGGAACAGGGAAATGCCACGGGTGCCTGCCGGCGCGCCTTCGATGCGGGCCAGCACCATGTGCACGATGTTGTCGGTCAGCGAGTGGTCGCCGCCGGAGATGAACATCTTCTGGCCGTGAATGCGGTAGCTGCCATCGGCGGCCGGGCGGGCGCTGGTGCGCAAGTCACCCAGGGCCGAACCCTGGCCGGGCTCGGTCAGGGCCATGGTGCCGCTGAAACGGCCATCGAGCATGGACGGCAGGAAGCGTTCGCGCAGTGCATCGCCGGCAAAGCTCTTGACCAGGTTGGCGGCGCCGATGGTCAGGAACGAATAGGCCACCGTGGCGATGTTGGCGGCGTTGAAGTAGGCCATGCTGGCCCGCAGGATGACCTCCGGCAGCTGCAGGCCACCGTCTTCGGCATCGTGGTGGGCGGCGAGGAAACCGGCCTGGGCGAAGGCGTCCCAGGCGACCTTGGTTTCCGGAATGAGGGTCACCTTTTCCCCGTCGAAGGTCGGCTCATTGGCGTCGCCCTTCTGGTTGTGCGGGGCGAAGTATTCGGCGGCGACACCGCGCGCGGTTTCCAGCGTGGCGTCGAATACGGCGCGATCATGATCCGCATAGCGGGGGCGCTGCAGCAGGGCTTCGGTATCGAGCAGCTCATAGAGCTGGAAGCTCAGTTCGCGTTCGTTCAGGAGCGAATCGGTCATCTCGTTCTCTTGTACTTTCTGGCCGACGGGCGGCCGGGGGAGTGGGCTTTGCCAGTAAATCGAAATGCCGACGAGGTCGCCCCCACCCTTATGGAGTGGGAGCGGACGAGGTCCACGAACGCTCGACTGATTCGCCTGCGCCTACCCGCTTGGAGGGGGCACGAGTGCCTGGAGCCGCCCTAAGGTGGCGAGAAGGGTTCTGACCGATCGGCGCCCGCATAGCCAACCGCATCCAGGGGTATATCCATGATTCCGCGCACCCTCTTCGATCATGAGCATGAAGAGTTCCGTAGTACCGTCCGCCGTTTCCTGGCGGAGGAGTGCACGCCGTTCCATGAGCAGTGGGAGGAAGATCACCTCGTCCCCCGCGAGATCTGGAAGCGCGCCGGCGAGCTGGGCATGCTCAATGCCACCACGCCGGAGGCCTATGGCGGCCTGGGCCTGGACCGGCGCTTCTCGATGATCGCGGTGGAAGAGGTGGCCCGCGCCGGGCTCTCCGGCCTGAACGGCTTCAACGTGCACGACATCTGCGCCGGCTACCTGATCAACTTCGGCACCGAAGCGCAGAAACACCAGTGGCTGTTGAAAATGGCCAATGGCGAAGCCATCGCCGCCGTGGCCATGACCGAGCCCGACACCGGTTCCGACCTGCAGGCGGTCAAGACCCGGGCGGTTCTGGACGGCGACGAGTACGTCATCAACGGCGCCAAGACCTTTATTTCCAACGGCACCAACAGCGACATCATCGTGGTGGTCGCCAAGACCGGGAACAGCGGCAAGGGCTCGCGGGATATCTCGCTGATCCTGGTGGAGGCCGACCGACCTGGCGTCAGCAAGTCCAAGCCGTTGCGCAAGGTCGGCCTGCACGCCCAGGACACCACCATGGTGTTCTTCGAGGACGTCCGCGTGCCCAAGGCCAATATCCTCGGCGGCGAGCCCGGCCAGGGCTTCTACCAACTGATGAAGGAACTGGCCTGGGAGCGCCTGAGCATCGGCATCCTGGCCATCGCAGCGAGCCAGGCGGTGCTGGAACAGACCGTCGACTACACCCGCGAGCGCAAGGTGTTCGGCAAACCGATCATCGAGTTCCAGAACTCGCGCTTCAAGCTGGCTGATATCAAGACCGAGATCGTTCTGGGCCAAACCTATGTCGATCGCTGCATGGAGCTGCTGCTGGAGCACGAATTGACACCGGAGGCCGCAGCGGCGGCCAAGCTCTGGTGCACCGAGCTGTACTCAAAGGTCGTCGACCAGTGCGTGCAGTTGCACGGCGGCAACGGTTACATGCTCGAATACCCGGTCGCCCGGCATTACCTCGACAGCCGCGTCAACCGCATCTACGGCGGTGCCAACGACATCATGCGCGAGCTGGTGGCGCGAACCCTCTGATCCGCTCCGGCGGTCCCGCCCTGGTACCGCCGTCCCACCCCCTCGGTTCGAGGGGGCGGCCCCCTCGCTTTCCCCGCCACCATCTGTTGCAGAAAAGGTCGCCCAAATGCCCGGAAACAAGGCGGCTACTGACCTGAGGCTAAGCTTCAGGTAAAAACCGGCTTACCACCTGGCCGTACCTACCCTGATTCCAACCCGCGCATGCCTGTCCGCTGCGTTTTGGTAGGCCATTTGCGAATCGGAGACCCGGTCTGGACATGCACACAGACAAACTGCTCGTATCGACGAAGTTCGCACCACCACGCATCGGCACCCAGACCATCCAGCGCCAGCGTCTGCTGGAGGAACTGCAGCGGATGGCGCACTGCCGCGTCGGCCTGGTCACCGGCAGTCCGGGCTTCGGCAAGACCACCCTGCTGGCGCAGTGGCGGCAGGAGATGATGCGTTCCGGGGCGGACGTGGCCTGGCTGTCGCTGAGCACCGACGACAAGCATCTGGCGATTTTCTTCGCTTACCTGCGCGGCGCTCTGCAGCGCTTGGGGATTCCGCTGGACAGCGGCATTCCCCCGGAAGGCACGCGGCCGGAATTCATCGATGGCGTAGTGGCGGCCATCGTCGAAGGCGCCGCCAGCATCAACAAAGAGCTGTTCCTGGTCATCGACGACTACCAGCATGTGGTGGACCCGCGCTCCCACCAGCTCGTGCAGAAGCTGCTGGATCACAGCCCCGACAACCTGCATTTCGTGATTTCGTCCCGTGTCGGCCCGCCGCTCAGCTTCAGCCGCCTGCGCCTCAGTGGTCAGCTGGTGGAGCTGGACTGCGCCGCACTGCCATTCGATCTGGCGGAAACCCATGCCTTCCTCGAACAGGGCCTGGCCACGGTGAAACTCAGCCCGGAGGAGTTGCACCAGATCCACCAGCTCACCAGCGGCTGGCCGGCCACGCTGCAGCTGGTGGTCATCCTGCTGCGCAGTGACCCCGCTGCGCGGGACACTCTGCGGGAAATGGGCTGGCGTTCCGACGACCTGCAGAGCTACCTGGCCGAGAACGTCATGGCCCATCTGCCCGCCGACCTGGCGTCATTCATGGAGGACGTGAGCATCCTGCGGCGCTTCAATGCCTCATTGGCGGAAGCGGTGACCGGATGCGCATCGGCGCAGGCCATGCTCAAGCGGCTGGATGAGGAGAACCTGCTGATCTTCCGCGTCGAAGCCGATGACCGCCAACCCTGGTACCGCTTCCATGCGCTGTTCGGCGACTTCCTCGCGACACGGCTGCTGCGTCGCGACCGCGAGTCCCAGGACCAACTGCACCGTCGCGCCGCGCGCTGGTTCGCCGAGCGCAAGCTGCTGGCCGAGGCGGTGCGCCATGCAACCCAGGCGGGCGACCTGGACTTCGCCGCGCAATTGGTCGAAGGGGCGGCCCCTGCCACCTGGAGTCTCGATCAGTTGAGCCCGCTGCTGCGCCTGTTGGACCAGTTGCCGCAGGACATCCTGTTTTCCCGGCCGCGGCTGTTCTTCCTCGGCTGCCTGGCCTACGCGCTGACCGCCCGGCCGGCCAAGGCCGAAGCCTGGATGGAGCAGTTCAAGCGCAGTGGCGCGGCCCAGCAGGCCGACGAGGCTTATCGCCTGCCGCTGGTGCAGGCGGCGATTGAGGTTCAGCGCGATCGCAGCGAGCCGATCATCGGCCTGCTGGAAGACTTCCACGCCTTGCCGGACGACTACACCGTGACCCGCTACGGCGCGCCGGCGCTGCTGGCCATCGCCTATTCGGCGGCGGGAAGACACGAAGATGCGCTGCGCTGCCTGGACGAAAATCCCATTCCCGAAGCTGAGCGGGATGCGGAAATGGCCCTGGTGGCCGAAGGGGCGAGAACCACCTGCTACCTGCAGGAAGGCCGTATCCGCGAGGCGGAGCGCGTCGGTTCGGCGCAACTTGCCCGTTCCGTGGCCGTCCACGGTCACCGGTCCGCCAGCGCCTACCTGGGAGCGGCGACCCTGGCCGAGGTCTATCGCGAACTGGATCGGACCGACGAGGCGCGGGAAATCCTCGCCAATCGCAGTGGCCTGCTGCAGTGGACGATGCCCGACACCATGCTGCATGCCACCCTCTGCCGCGCTCGCCTGGACCTGCTACAGGATTCCGCAGCGGTGGCCATGGCCTTCCTCGAACGTCAGGAGCGCCACTTCCGCAGCATTGGCCAGGACCGCGCGCTGGCGCAGTGCCTCACCGAGCAGTCACGCATCGCCCTGCTGGAGAATGACCGTACCTACGCCGCCGAACGGGTCGCCAAACTGGAACCACTGGCGCTGCAATACCGGGATGCCCAGGGTTTTCAGGCGGAAGTCCCGGCGTTGGCGGCGATGGCGCGTGCGCGCCTGCTGCTGGCTACCAATTACCCGGACAAGGCCCTGGCGGACCTGGAAATCCTGCGCGGGTACGCCACCCGTTTCCGTCGCGGCCAACTGCTCGTCACCGGCCAATTGCTGATGGCCATCGCCCACTCCGATCTGCTGCAACCGGAGCAAGCTGAAGAACACCTGCTCGAAGCACTGGCACTGGGCTGCCAACTGGGGCTGGTGCGTACCTTCCTCGATGAGGGTGAGGTGCTGCGCAAGTTGCTGGCGGCCCTGGCGAGCAAGCCGCTGGCCGAAGAGGAAGGTGCCTACCTGGCACAGCTGCTGGAACGCTTCGGACCAGGCCGCGTGGGCCATGCCAGCGAATCCGCCACCAGCAGCGCACCGTCGATGCTGACGCCGCGCGAAGTGGCCATCCTGGAGTTGATCAGCCAGGCGATGTCGAACAAGCGTGTGGCGCTGACCCTGAACATTTCGCTGGAAACGGTGAAGTGGAACCTGAAGAACATCTACGTGAAGCTGGGCGTCTCCAGCCGCTATGACGCAGTGTCCTGGGCGCGCAAGCACGGGCTGATCGAATAAGCGCACGCCACAGTCCTGCCGTAGGGTGGATGACGCTCTTTTCATCCACCATCGGTGTCCAGTCGAGCCTTCGATGGTGGACCGGTGAAGCGTGGTCCAGCCTACGGTCGATGCCCACCTTCAGCTCAGCACCCTGTAGGAGCGAA
>NZ_BDMA01000020.1:0-262304 GCF_002003485.1 Metapseudomonas resinovorans | reverse complement strand
TTCATTCGCGAATGCAGGACGCAGTCCTGCCGTAGGGTGGATGACGCTTTTCTCATCCACCATCGGTGCCCAGTCGAGCTTTCGATGGTGGACCGGTGAAGCGTGGTCCACCCTACGTCTGACGCGAAATTGCCAGCAGGGCGGAGGCATGGTGGGTTGCGTGGACGCGCCATGTGCTCCGTCCGCTGGCAATTCGCCGGGCGAGTCTATGCCCAGTACCTGTTTCGCAAACCACTCCATGTGAGGGGGAGCAGGCTACTGACTACCCAAAGGCCGACTTGGTCTTACTTGAACAGCGCTGCGTTCGCGGCGAGCACTTCGTCAGCGCACTGCGCGTCCAGGTGGCCGCCCGGAGCACCGGCTACGCCGATGGCACCGATGACCGAATCACCCGCCTTGACCGGTACACCGCCGCCCAGCAGCAGGAAGCCGGGGATGTCGGTCAGGTTGGCGGCGGCCGGGTTTTTCTGGGCGTTTTCCATGATGGCCAGGGTCGGCGCCTTGGCCGAGGCGGAAGTGAAGGCCTTGGCCTGGCTGGCTTCGATGGTGTGCGGGCCGGCGTTATCGGCACGGGCAAAGGCCTTCAGCAGGCCTGCGCGGTCCACCACTGAAGCGCTGACGTTGTAGCCCTTGGCCTGGCAGGCGGCGACCGTGGCGCTGGCCAGCTTCTGCGCGTCGGCAGTAGAGATGTTGCTTTCGCTCAGCACGGCGGCGTGGGTGGTGCCGGCGAAAGTCAGGGCGGAGAACAGTGCGGCAATGGCGTGACGATTCATGGTGATGTCCTTCAGGTGGATGAGGTGTCGAGATGCGAGCAGTCTGGCCAGAACGCTTGCGCCGCGGTATGCGCCCGACTACCTGCGCCGCTCCGTAGTTCTACGGAGAGGGTGGAGTCTCTCCCACATTGCACCCCGGTCGGTCCGAAATGGTGGAAGTAAAGAGCGACTTCCACCCTACGGGGCCGGGCAGGGCGGTTCTCCCTGTGGGGGCGATTGAAATCGCCTCCACAACGCCCGCACAGGCCCCCGTATCCCCCCCTCCCTGAGGGGGCTGACCCCGAATACCTCCTCCTATGATCGATCCAGAGCCGCCCGCAAGGGTGGCGGAACGATTGAGCCGAGGAGACCCACCCATGATTCCGCGTACCCTGTTTGATCACGAGCACGAGGAGTTTCGCAGCACCGTGCGACGCTTCCTGGCGGAGGAGTGCGCTCCCCATCTGGAGCAGTGGGAAGAGGATCACCGGGTACCCCGTGAAATCTGGAAGCGTGCCGGCGAGCTGGGCATGCTCAATGCCACCACCCCGGAAGCCTATGGCGGCCTGGGCCTTGACCGTCGTTTCTCGATGGTCGCAACCGAAGAGATCTACCGCGCCGGCCAGGCATCCGGCCTGATCGGCTTTGGCGTGCACGACATCGTCGCCGGCTACCTGGTGAACTTCGGCAACGAAGCGCAGAAGCAAGCCTGGCTGCCGAAGATGGCGGCGGGTGAGGCCATAGGCGCCGTGGCCATGACCGAACCGGACACCGGTTCCGACCTGCAGGCGGTCAAGACCCGCGCGGTGCTGGACGGCGACGAGTACGTCATCAACGGCGCCAAGACCTTCATTTCCAATGGCACCAACTGCGACATAGTCGTGGTCGTCGCCAAGACCGGTAATTCCGGTAAGGGCGCCCAGGACATCTCGCTGATCCTGGTGGAAGCCGACCGCGCCGGCTTCAGCAAATCCAAGCCGCTGCGCAAGGTCGGCCTGCACGCCCAGGACACCACCATGCTGTTCTTCGAGGACGTCCGCGTGCCCCGCGAGAACCTGCTGGGCGGGGTGGAAGGGAAGGGCTTCATCCAGTTGATGAAAGAGCTGGCCTGGGAACGTCTGTCCATCGCCATCAGCAGCGTCGCCGGCGCCCAGGCGGTGCTGGAAAGCACCCTGGAATACACCAAGGGCCGCACCGTGTTCGGCAAGCCGATCTTCGCCTTCCAGAACACCCGCTTCAAATTGGCCGACCTGAAGATGCAGCTGGCGGTGTCGCAGAACTACGTCGACCGCTGCATGGAACAGTGTCTGGCGCGCAGCCTCAGCCCCGAGGCGGCCGCCTCCGCCAAGCTGTGGTGTTCCGACCTCTACACCAAGGTGGTGGACGAGTGCGTCCAGCTGCACGGCGGCAACGGCTACATGCTCGAGTACCCGGTTGCCCGCCACTACCTCGACCACCGCGTCCTGCGCATCGCCGGTGGCGCCAACGACATCATGAAGGATCTGGTCGGGCGCACGCTCTGATCCGGGTCGCAGAGGAATACGCAATGGAATATCTGATCCCCCGTACCCTGTTCAGCTCCGAGCACGAAGAGTTCCGCCGCGCCTGCCGCCGGTTCATGGAGGAGGAAGTCGCGCCTTTCCATGCCCAGTGGGAGAAGGACAAGTGCGTCCCCCGCGAGGTCTGGCGCAAGGCCGGTGAGCTGGGAATGCTGCTGCCGTCCATGCCCGAGGAGTACGGCGGCCCCGGCGCCGACCGGCTGTTCGACATGATCTTCGCCGAGGAATTCATGCGGGTGGGCGCCACCGGCCTGATCGGCTTCGGCGTACACGGCCTGGTGGCGTTCTACATCCTCAACTACGGCACCGAGGCGCAGAAGCAGGCCTGGCTGCCGAGAATGATCGCCGGTGAGGCGGTGGGCGCCATCGCCATGACCGAGCCCAACACCGGCTCCGACCTGCAGGCAGTCAGGACCCGCGCCGTGCGCGAGGGCGACGAGTTCGTCCTCAACGGTTCCAAGACCTTCATTTCCAACGGCGCCTCGTGCGACCTGGCGCTGGTGGTGTGCAAGACCGGCAACAGCGGCAGCGCCAAGGACATCTCACTGGTCATCGTGGAGAAGGAGCGCGAGGGCTTCGCCCGTTCCCAGCCATTGGAGAAGATCGGCCTGCACGCCCAGGACACCAGCATGCTGTTCTTCGACGACTGCCGCGTGCCGGCCGAGAACGTCCTCGGCGGGGTGGAAGGGCAGGGGTTCTACCAGCTCATGCACGACCTGGCCTGGGAACGCATCATCGGTGCCGTGGGCTTCCAGGCCCAGGCCGAGGCAGCCCTGGAGCACACGGTCGAGTACACCCGCACGCGCATCGTCTTCGGCACGCCGGTGCTGGATTTCCAGAATTCGCGCTTCACCCTGGCGCAACTGAAGACCGAAGTGCAGATCGGCCGCTCGTGGATCGACAGCTGCATGGAGCTGCTGCTGCGCGGCGAGCTGAGCGCCGAAACGGCGGCGGTGGCCAAGTACTGGACCGCCGAGCTGAGCAGCCGGGTGGTCGATGCCTGCCTGCAACTGCATGGCGGCAACGGCTACATGACCGAGTACCCCATCGCCCGGCTCTACCTCGATACCCGGGGCAACCGCATCTGGGGCGGCACCAACGAAATCATGAAGGAAATCATTGCCCGCACCCTGTGAGGCGAGCCTGAGCCAACCTGCGGTCGCAATCCGCATTCGCGTCGGTTCGTCCAGTCGGACGCTCGGACGCCGGTGCTCTGCGTCGCCATAACAACTATCTCTTCTGGAGAGGAGCCCTAACGTGTCTCAAGAAATTCGCTTCGACGGCAAAGTCGCCATCGTTACCGGCGCCGGCAACGGCCTGGGTCGTGCCCACGCGCTGCTGCTGGGTTCCCGTGGTGCCAAGGTCGTGGTCAATGACCTGGGCGTGACCACCGCTGGCGTGGGCAGCTCGTCCGCCGCGGCCGACGCTGTGGTCGCCGAAATCCAAGCCATGGGCGGCGAGGCGGTGGCCGACTACAACTCGGTGACCGAGGGCGAGAAGATCGTCGCCACCGCCCTGGAGGCGTTCGGCACCGTCGACATCCTGATCAACAACGCCGGCATCCTGCGCGACACCTCGTTCCACAAGATGACCGAAGAGCAGTGGGACCTGATCCAGGACGTGCACGTGAAGGGCGCCTTCCGCCTGACCCACGCCGTCTGGCCGATCATGCGCGACAAAGGCTACGGCCGCATCGTGATGACCGCCTCCGGCGCCGGCATCTTCGGCAACTTCGGCCAGTGCAACTACGCCACCGCCAAGTCCGGCCTGATCGGTTTCACCAACGCGCTGGCCATCGAAGGCGCGAGCAAGAACATCCGCGTCAACACCATCGCCCCGATCGCGGCCTCGCGCATGGTGATCGCCAGCGGCATCTTCCCCGAAGAGCTGCATGACAAGCTGAAGGTGGAAGACGTCGCCCCGCTGGTGGGCTGGCTGTGCAGCGAGGAGTGCCAGGACACCGGCGGCCTGTTCGAGGTCGGTGGCGGCTTCCACGCCAAGTACCGTTGGGAGCGTTCCTACGGCCGTTTCCTGCACACCGATTCGCTGAGCCCGGAGCTGGTGCGCGAGAACTGGGAGCGCATCACCCGCTTCGACGACAAGAGCGTGCACCACGCCAATGGCGGCGAAGGCTTCAAGGAGCTGTTCGAGCGCATGGCTGGCAACGCCATTGGCGGTAACCAGTACGTCGACATGGAAGTGGCCGCCAACGCCGTCGCCACCCTGGAAACCGAGTACACCCAGACTGACGCCGCGCTCTACGCGCTGGCCGTGGGCGCCGCCAAGGACCCGCTGGACCGAACCGAGCTGCTCTATATCAATGAGTTCAAGGGTGAAGAGTTCCGCGTACTGCCGACCATGGCAGTGCTGCCGGCGACCCAGGTGTTCCTCAAGGCGATCCTGGCCGGCAAGCCGACCCTCGAGGGTCTGGAGCTGCCGTTCGCCAAGGGTCTGCACGGCGAGCAGTACACCGAGATGTACCGTCCGATGCCGCCGAAGGCCAAGCTCAAGCACACCATGCGCCTGAAAGAAGCGTTGGACAAAGGCAAGAGCTCGGTCAGCGTGCTGGAAATCCACACCACCGACGAGAACGGCACCCCGCTGTACTACAACGAGTTCACCAGCTTCTACACCGGCACTCCGGGCGCTGGCCTGAAGCGCGTGCCGAGCGTGGCGGCCGCGCCGCTGCCCGAGCGCGCGCCGGACGCGGTGATCGCCGAGCAGACCGAGGTCAACCAGGCCCTGCTGTACCGCCTGTGCGGTGACTGGAACCCGATGCACGTCGATCCCGACTACGCCGCCAAGGCCGGTTACGAGAAGCCGTTCCTGCATGGTCTGTGCACTTTCGGCTATGCCGGTCGCCATGTGATCAAGGCGTTCTGCAACAACGACTCGCGCCTGTTCAAGAGCATCCGCGTGCGCTTCGCAGCCATCGTGATGCCGGGCGATACCCTGGAAACCCGTATGTGGCGCGAGTCGCCGACTCGCGTTGTGTTCGAGACCCGCGCCGTTGAGCGTGACGTAGTCGTGCTCAAGGGCGGCTCGGTCGAGATATTCGAGCAAGTGCCGGCCTAAACCTTTGGCCACCTGCCGCTTCCGAGCCCCGGGAGCGGCAGCTTTTCTATTTCAGGAGAGCACGATGCAACGTTGCGTCAATGTGATTGGCGTAGGCATGTCCCCCTTCGGCCCGGCTTCGCTGAGTGTCAATCCGACCGCTCTGGTCGGCGAGACGATACGGCAGGCGCTGGCGGACGCCGGATTGTCCGCGCGGGACATCGGAACCGTCTTCGCCGCCTCGGGACTGATGGATGGCGGGACCCTGCAACGGGCTCTCGAACAGACAGGACTGGGGCGTGCGCCGCTCCAGCATTTGCCGAAAGGCGAAGAGGGCAGCGGCGTGCTGTTCTACCAGGCCTGCCAGGCCATCGAACTGGGCCTTGCCGAATGCGTTCTGGTGCTGGGCGTACAGGGTGCGCCGGCACCGCTACCGGATCTCGGCGCCGTCTTCGAGCGCCTCGGTGCGGCGGCGCGGGCGTACATGACGCGCTACCAGGCGCGACGGGAAACCTTCGCCATGGTCGCGGTCAAGGCACGCCAGCATGCCGCGCTCAACCCCCTGGCGGTGTTCAGCCAACCGTTGACGCTTGACGAGGTGCTGGAAGCCAGCGTCATCGCCGAGCCGCTGACCCATCCCCAGTTCGCCTGGCCTACTTCCGGCTCGGCGGCGGTGCTGCTGTGTTCCGCCGACTTCGCCCGGCGTCACGGCAACGGCCAAGCCGTGCAGGTCATCGCCCAGGCATGCGTCTCGCCGGTCCAGGTGACCGCCTTCGATCCGGCCTCGGTCTTCCCCTGTGCGGGCTATGAGGTCAACGTTGCTGCTGCGCGGGAACTCTATGAGCAGGCGGGCAGGGGACCGCAGGAAGTGGGGGTGTGCGAACTTCACGACAGCAGTACCCTCAGCGAACTGCTGCTGTATGAGGCACTTGGTTTCTGCCCCGAGGGAAGCGCCGAGAAGCTGGTCGAGGATGGCGACAACACCTATGGCGGCAACCTGGTGGTGAATCCCTCCGGGGGACTGCTTTCGCTGGGCCAGGCACCGGCGGTGAGCGGGCTGGCGCAATGCATCGAGCTGGTGCATCACCTGCGTGGCAACGCCGGCCGGCGCCAGGTTGCCGATGCGCGCATTGCCCTGCAGCACCAAAGCGGGCCGGACGGCACGGTGGTGACCACCCTCTATCAGCGCGAGTGAACTGACACGGCGCTGCTTTCGCCGCCGACAGAACAATTTCAATGGGTGGTACACCACCCTTCAGACGCAGGACATGCCATGAACAAGAACAATGAGCACCCTACGCTGTTGCACCGCTTCCTCCACTGGGAGAGCAGCACGCCCGACGCTATCTACCTGACCCAACCCCTGCTGGACGGCAGCGTGGTCGACTACAGTTGGCGCGAGGTGGGCGACCAGGCCCGGCGCATGGCGGCCTACCTGGTTTCCCTTGACCTGCCGCCGCGATCCTCCATCGGTATTTTCGGCAAGAACACCGCCCACTGGATCATCGCCGACCTGGCGATCTGGATGGCCGGGCACATCAGCGTCCCGCTGTACTCGACCGCCAACGCCGATACCGTGCGTTACGTGCTGGAGCATGCCGAGGTGCGCGTGCTGTTCGTTGGCCGCCTCGATGGCGATGCCGCGGGCTGGAACGCCATTCGTGCCGGGGTGCCCGCCGGCCTGCCGCTGATCGACCTGCCGATGTCTGCCTGCGGCGAGGGTGAGTCCTGGGAGCGCATCGTCGCCGCCTTCACGCCACTGCAGCGGGTGCTGCTGCCGGAGCCGGGCGAGCTGGCCACCATCATCTACACCTCCGGCAGCACCGGGAATCCCAAGGGGGTCATGCACAGCTTCGGTGCCATGTACAACGCTCCAGCGGTGACCGGCTGCATGTACGACAAGGGCCGGGGGCCGCAAGCGAGCGACCGCCTGCTGTCCTACCTGCCACTTGCCCATACCGCCGAACGCGCGGTGGTTGAGGCTGTGTCGCTGTTCAGCGGCTGCCGGGTGTTCTTCAACCTCGGCCTGGAAACCTTCAGCGAAGACCTGCGCCGCGCGCGGCCGACCATCTTCCTGTCCATGCCGCGTCTGTGGGGCAAGTTCTACCAGGGCATCAACGAGCGGATTCCGGCTGCGGTGCAGGCTGCGGCCTTCGCCGATCCGGTCGAGGGTGAGCTGATGAAGGCGCAGATCCTTTCCGCGCTGGGCCTGGACCAGGTGCACACCGGCCTGTCCGGCTCGGCGCCGCTGCCGGTCAAGGTCATGGAGTGGTACCGCCAGCTGGGTCTGGAACTGCTGGAGGGCTACGGCATGTCGGAGAACTTCGGCACCTCGCATTTCAGCCTGCCGGGGCAGGTGCGCGTCGGTTACGTCGGCGCCGCGATCCCGGGCGTCGAGTGCCGCATCGGCGACAACAGTGAAATCCTGGTGAAGAGCCCGGCGCAGATGCTGGGTTACTACAAACAGGCCGAACTGACCGCCGAGAGCTACACCGCCGATGGCCTGTTCCGCACCGGCGACCGTGGCGAACTGGACGAGCAGGGACGCCTGCGTATCACCGGACGGGTGAAAGAGCTGTTCAAGACCGCCAAGGGTAAATACGTCGCCCCCGTGCCCATCGAGGCCAAGCTCGGCAACCATTCGCGCGTCGAGGCCTCCTGCGTGACCGGCGTCGGCCTGCCGCAGCCGCTGGCACTGCTCAATGTGTCGCCGGACACCCGCGCCACCCTGGAAAGCGCCGAAGGCCGCGATGCGGTGGCCACCGAGCTGGAGGTGTTTCTCGCCGAGGTGAATGCCCAGTTCGAGCCACACGAGCAACTGGCGTGCCTGGTGGTGGTCAGCGAGCCCTGGAGCATCGCCAATGGCCTGCTCACGCCAACCCTGAAGATTCGCCGCAACCTGATCGAGGAGCGTTACCAGGACAAGGTGGAAGCCTGGGGCGAGAGCGGCTGCAAGGTGATCTTCGAGTAAGGTGCAGGCAACGAAAAAGGCCGATCCGGATTCCGGATCGGCCTTTTTTGTAGGTGCAGAAATTTCAGGGAGGGGTAGCCCCGACGCATCCGGGCTACCTGCTAGAACGACGCGATGGGTTTCGCAGGCTCTACCCATCCTACGGACCTCCACGCCTGCATCACCGTAGGATGTGGCGGGCGGCGCTCCGCTAGAGCGAAGCGAAACCCATCATTTGCGGGCGGTGGCGCGCTTTTTCGGCGCGTGCTTTTCCACGGCCTCGAGGGTGGCTTCAGCCAGCGCCTGCATCTCCTCGTAGGAGTCCTTCAGGCACTGCGCGAGGAAGTCCGGGTCGGGCACCACGTTGGGCGAGCTGGTCAGCGAGACGAACATCTTTCCGCAGTAGCTGGTGGGGTTCCAGATCAGCGAGAGGCCGTCCACCAGCGGGCCGACGCCGCACCAGTAGACCAGCTTGGCGCCGAGCATGTAGAGCGGCACGTTGGGGCCGGGCACGTTGGTCACCAGGCAGTTGTGCAGGATCACCGGCCCCTTGCCGCCGACGCCCATCATGGTGGCCAGGCGACCGGCGAGGCCGAGGGTGGCGGGCGGTGCGAATTTCTGCAGGTTGGTCAGGTCCTCCGCGCCGATCCCGTTCTGGATTGCCTTGGACTCCGAGGTGGCGGTGAACACCGCTTCCAGCCGCTCGAGCGGGTCCTCGATATCGGTGCGCAAGGGGAAGGTGACCATCGAGATCGTATTGCCGCTGGCCGCGGCTTCCCCGCCCTGGCGGGTATTGACCGGCGCGAGGGTGACCAGGGACTTGTCAGGCAGTTCGTCCTTCGCCTCCAGATAGCGGCGCATCGCTCCGCCGATGATGGTCAGGACCGCATCGTTGACCGTCGCCCCCGGTACCAGGGCCTTGATCTGTTTCACCGTGGCAAGGTCGAGGGTGACCGAGTTCCACACTCGCGCGGCGCTGACATTGGTGTTGAAGCGCGTGCGCGGTGCGCCACCCCCGGCGGTCAGCACCGAACGGGCCACCGAACGCAGGCCGGCTATCGCCAGCTTGGGCAGCACGCGGGCCAGCGGCCGGGCCATCCGCGCCGAGGCCGAGATGTTGTCGGTGAGCATGCGGCTGACGGTGTCCAGCGGCCCCCAGAGCGGACGGCGGACGTTTGTCGCCGGTCTGTCGGGAACGACCGCGACGGGTTTGCCCTGGGCGCCGGCGATGTCGTGCAGGGCCCAGGTCAGTTCCGCCGCAGCGGTGCCATCCATGGCGGCATGGTGGGACTTGGTGAGGATGGCGAAGCTGCCCTTGGGAATGCCCTCGATGTTGTCCAGCCCTTCGATGACGTACATCTCCCAGGGCGCGCGGGCCAGGTCCACCGAGCGGGCGTGGATGCGCGACACGAGGATGCAGAACTGCCGCCAGTCGCCAGGCTTGGGCAGGGCGAAGTGGCGGACGTGGAAGTCGATGTCGAACAGGTCGTCTTCCACCCAGTACGGATAGCCCAGCCCGTAGGGAACCTGGACGATCTTGCGGCGGAACACCGGCGAAACGTCGAGGCGATCGGAGATATGACGGACGATCTCGCGGAACCCGAGGCGCTGTCCTTCCACGGTGGACTGGTCATAGATGTAGATCATGGTGCAGTGAGAGGCCGCGTGGGGCCTGTCGACTTTCAGGAACAGCGCATCTTGCCCGCTGAGTTTGCTCATCGTTGGGATACCCGCAAGGTGGTGGTAGAGATTGATCCAGCGGCTGGATCAAGCGGCCCGGCGAGCGAGGCCCGCGGCCTCTCTTCACCCAGGTAGGTCATATTCATCGTTCGCAGGTGCAACCCGTCCCCCTACATTCGGGGGGAGAAGCGCCTCGGGCGTGCCTTTAAGCTGTCGCAACCGTATTACGCCCAGGTGCCGGTCGGCTGGGCGATGGGCTGGACTTTGCCGGGAGAATCCGCGTGTTGAACGAAGAGAGGCGTGCAGGCGAGAGGGTGGCGGACCGTACGCGCAGCCCCTGGTGGGAAAGGCTGCCGGAGGATTTCTGGCTGCATGCGGACGGGACTGCACTGGATTCCGTGCATCCACTGAAGGTCCATGGCACCGCGGCGATCGAGCGCGTGATGCGCACGTCGCTGTCGACCACGGTCGCCGCCGCCGTGCTGGCTTCGCTGAAAGGCAGCGGCAACATGCAGGAAGAGTTCGACGCCTTACGCTTCTACGAACCCTTGGCGCGAGCGGGGGATGCGACGCAGGTTTTCCTGCCGCCGCCCGGCGACATTGCCGTCGACGCGCAAGAGCTGCTGAAGGGCGACGGCATCCGGCGTTTCAAGCTGAGTTTCGCCAGTCCCTTCCAGCCGTTGAACCCATACGCGCGTCCTCGCTTCGCGGCCATGCAGCGAAATACCCGCGCCCATGCCCAACACTGGTGCCATGGCGACCGGCCAAGGCCAACGCTGATCCTCATTCACGGCTTCGCGGCGGACCCCCATTGGCTGAATGCCCATGCGTTGTCACTGGCCGATTTCTACCAGCGCGGTTACGACATCCTGCTGTTCACCTACCCGCATCACGGCCGGCGTGCCGAGCGCGGTTCCTGGTTCAGTGGCCAGGGTCTGTTCGGTAGCGGGTTGGTGTCTTTCAACGAAGCGCCCTTGCATGCGATCCACGACCTGCGCGTGTTCATCGACTACCTGCAGGGGCGCGGGGTCGAACACATCGGTGTGGCGGGCATTTCCCTCGGTGGTTACACCGCAGCGCTGCTCGCCGCCGTCGACGATCGCCTGGCGTACTGCATTCCGATCGTGCCGGCGGTCAGCCCGATCGACGTGTTCCTCGAATGGCAGCCCACCGGCCTCTTGCTGTCACGGCTGATGCGCAGCCAGGGCGTGGGGGTCGCCGAAATGCGCGGCCTGCTCGCGGTGCACAATCCGCTGACCTACGCCTCGCCCCTGGACGGTCAGCGCATGCTGATCATCGGCGGCGCCGGCGACCGGGTGACCATGCCGCGCCACCTGCGCCTGCTGCAGCGGCACTGGCCGGGCAGCGCCCTGCACTGGTTCCCCGGCAACCACATCCTGCACCTGGGCCGCCGGGAGTACCTGGAGCGTATGGGCGAGTTGATGGATCGGTACTCCGGGGTGTAGCGCTGGTGACGCAAGCCTCCTGTTCGCGAGGGCAGGGGGCTTTTTTGCGTCCCGGAATTGGGGCTTAGGCGCTGGGGCTGTTCGCGAGCAGAGCTCGCTCCTACAGATGAAGCCCGCTGCCACATATAGTTTCAGGAGTGTTGCGTCCTGTCCGGCGCGAGTCACCCCTCGCCCGCCTGCGGGAGAGGGGCCGGGGGTGAGGGCTGTTGGGTTTCGCTGCGCTCTACGCCAACCTACGGAAGCTAGGCGCGGAGTAAACATCCACATCCGTGTATGGACCGTAGGGTGCGCTGTGCGCACCGATTCCGGGATTGGCTTCGGCACCCCGTCAAACCGCCGGTGCGCACGGCGCACCCTACCGGATCGGCTTCTTCCTGCTAGCCCAGAGACGCGAATCGTCACAGTCAGAGCCGGTGACTCATGACCACGCCCTCAGGACGTGGTTTCCCAAGTTCAAATGCACAACGCCCCGCAGGTGCGGGGCGTTGTGCTTGCTTCAACTCACGAGGTCAGCGAATACCCGCGTTGCGCAGTGCTGCGGGGGTGAACTCGGACATCTTGGTGCGTTGGCCGTACTGCGGTGCGAGCTTCGATTCGTTGCTCATGGCGGCGACGATGTAGCGGCCGGCGATCAGGTCGTAGAAACCCTGGGCCGCAGGGGCGTTGAGGCCTTTTTCATAGTTGGTGTAGGTGTAGTTCTCGCCCACCCGCCAGAGCTGGCCACGGCCGTCGTAATGGTCGACTTCGGACAGTACCCAGGTGTCTTCGTCGAAATACATGTCGCGCTTGGCGTAGATATGCCGTTCACCCGATTTCAGGGTGGCCTGCACGTGCCACACACGGTGCAGCTCGTAGCGGGTCAGGTCCTGGTTGATGTGGCCGGGTTTGACGATATCGGCGTACTTCAGGCTCGGGGACTGCAGCTTGTAGTTGTTGTAGGGGATGTAGATCTCCTTCTTGCCGATCAGCTTCCAGTCATAGCGGTCCGGCGAGCCGTTCATCATGTCGGCGTTGTCGGAGGTACGCATGCCGTCGGCGGCCAGGCCGGGGGCGTCGTAGGCGAGCTGGGGCGCGCGACGCACGCGGCGCTGGCCGGCGTTGTAGGTCCAGGCCTTGCGCGGGTCCTTCACCTGGTCGATGGTCTCGTGGGCCATGGACACGGTGCCGGCCAGGCGTGCCGGCGCGTTGACCGCAAAGATGTAGTAGTAGAGGACGTTCTTCGCTTCCTCCACGTTCACGCCGTCCATGAATTGCGGGAAGCTGTTCTGGTCCTCGGTCTCGACGATGGTGTACGCACCATCGACCTGGGGCACTGCCTGCACTGCCCAGCGGTGGATGTTGTCGCCGCGATAGCGGGTCACGTGGTTCCAGTAGACCTCGACGCCATTCTTCGGAATCGGGAAGGCGTAGTAACGCGAGTCGGAGAAGTTGCCCAGGCCATTACCATCGCTGACCAGCTGCACGCCGGTGGCGCTCTTCTTCGCCGCGTCATAGATGTTCGATGGTGCCCAGGCGGTGCGGTGGCTCGGGTACACCGGAATCCTGTAGGTGTCGGCGTAGCGCTTGAACATCGCCAGCTGGCCGGGGGTGAGCTTGTCCTTGTACTGCTCGGCGTTGGCGGCGGTGATGGTGAACAGCGGCTTCTCGTCCTTGAACGGATCGCCGAGGAAGCCCTTGGCATCCACCGGTGCGGCGCCTGGCTTGAGGCCGCCGTCCCAGCTCGGGATGCTGCCGTCGGCGTTGCCTTCCTTCTGCGCACCCACCGGAGTCAGGGTAGCGCCCAGCTGGGTCGCTTCCTGCTCGGAAACAGCGGCCATGACGCTGGTGGCCAGCAGAGACAGCGCCAGGGCGCCGGTTTTGATGATCATGCTTGCTTTCATGGAATTACCCTCTGCCGGTTTCGGCTCAGAAGTTCACGCCGAAGCTGAGCGAGACGAAGTCGCGGTCAGTGCTGGTGTTGAAGTTGCCACCGAAGAAGTCGGTGTAACTCAGGCTCGCGGTGTAGGTGTTCAGGTAGTCGGCATCGAGCCCGACGCTGACGGCCTTGGCGCCTTCTTCGAAGTTCGGGCCCCAGCCGTCGACGTCATGGGACCAGGCCAGGTTGGGGGAGAGGTTGATACCGGCGATCACGTTCGGGTAATCGAGCTTGGCGCGCACGCGGTAGCCCCAGGAGTCCGTGGTGTAGAAGCCGTGGCTGTTGCATTCCTTCTGCGGGTTGGTGGCAGTGGCGCAGACGGTGGTGTTCTGGGTGCCGGGGAACTCACCCGCACCATAGACCGGGCTGCGGCCGAAGCGGATATCGGTGCCGTCGGCGTCGCCCAGGCCGTTGATGCGGTTGTAGCCGACTTCGCCCACCAGGGTCAGGCGGCTGGCGCCCATGACCTGGTCGAAGAACTGGGTGGCTGTTACCTGCGCCTGCATGACCGGCATGCGCTTGTAGCCGGGCAGATCGCCGCCCAGTGCCTGCGCCGTTTCTCCGCTGGTGAAGACCGGGGAGGTCTGGGTGCGGAAGTCGGTGTCGGTGGACTGGATCGCCGCCAGGTTGAGGTCGGCGGTGTTGATCTGCAGCGGCATGTTCGGCCGGTAGCTCAGCTCGCCACCCACGGAGGTTGCGCCCACGGTGGTCTGGAAGCTCAGGCCGTAGAGGCGGATGTCTTCCGGGTAGTCCACGAAGTAGCGCGCGGCACGCACCCGGTTGAACTGGTTCTGCACGGCGGCGACCTGGCGGGCGGCGGCGGGCAGGGCGCCAATCTGTGCGGCGGTGATGGGCGCGACGGTGGTCTGCTTGAAGCTCAGGTAGGGGTTGCGGCTGTGGTAGTTCATGGCATAGAAGCCGAACTCGGTGTCGTTCAGCTCCGGCACGAACCAGCGCAGCGCAACACCGTACTGGCCGCTGTCGCGCGGGTCGTTGTCTTCCAGGCGCGGCATGTAGACGTCGTCCACGACGGCGTTGGTGAGGATCTGCGCGGCAGTCGCGGTGTTGTTGGCAACGCCGGGAGCGAGGTCCGGGCCGGCGAATACCAGGCGGTCGTTGCAGCCCTGGGGCAGGGGGTCGGAACCGAAGAAGGTGCCGCAGTTGTCGACCACCGAGTTGTCCCACTCCAGTTGGTAGAAGGCTTCGGCGGTGAGGTTCTCGGTCAGGCCCTGGGAGAGGTAGAACATGTTTACCGGGATCAGGCCTTCCTTCACCTCGGCACCCGGACGGCGCAGGGCGGCGACGTCGATGGGGTTGATGCTGTTGATCGAGTTGCCGATGAAGGTGCTCTCGCCCCAGCTCACTACCTGCTTGCCCAGGCGCACGTTGCCGGCCAGGTCGCCCAGGTTGTAGTTGTGGTAGACGAAGGCATCGAGGAACTCGGCGCCGGAGGCCTTGGCCAGGTCGTCACGGCCGCTGTCGTCGATGTCGTAGAACAGGCGGTGCTCGTCCTTCAGTTCGAAGTCGTACCAGTACTTGCCACGGACGAACACGCCACTGTCGCCGTACTTCAGCTCCAGGTCATGCACGCCCTTGAAGATCTTCGAGAAGGTCTCGCCTTTCTTGAAGTTCTGGCGGTTGTCGTCGGCCGTGCGGGTGGCCGACTTGCCGCGCAAGCCCTGGGTGTTGGCGGAGTTGATGAACATCGGGTCCGGCCCGCGTACCGCCCAGCTGGCGCCGACGGAAATCGACGAGTCGAACTGTCCTTCGATCTCGCCCAGCTGGAAGCTGACCGCATCGGCGTTGGCGCAGGTGCCGAGCGCCACCGCGACCGCCAGCAGCCGGGGCGTGAAGGTCGCCAGACCGCGAGTGGAACCACTGGCCGGCGACTGCTGATTCAATGAGGTTGTGTGTCTTGCCTGTGTCACGTGTTGGTTCCTCTATGGAGTCTTTCTTGTTGTTTTTCAGGACCGCAAGCACACGCTATCCCCGGCGTCCCCCACCCTTCCCCCTCCAGTAGGGGGGGATATTTCCCTCCCGTCGTACCCCTCGCCATCCCCCCTTGGCCGGACAGGCCCGCGCCCCCTCCATGAGGGGGGGCGTAGCTGTTCGTCGCTGCGCAACCATCGGTCCAAGGAGTGCTGCCATTGCCGTCGAAGACAGGCACGCAGCCCGGACCTTGTCACCTGAACCTGGAGAAAGTGATGTCGCAGAAAGTGTTTGTCGCCGGTGTCGGCATGATTCCGTTTGCCAAGCCTGGCCAGAGCGGTACCTATATCGAGATGGGCGCCCAGGCCATCCGCCTTGCGCTGCAGGATGCTGGCGTGGATTACGGCAAGGTCCAGCAGGCCTACGCCGGGTACGTCTATGGCGACTCCACCAGCGGCCAGTCGGCCCTTTACGAGGTGGGCCTCTCCGGCATCCCGGTGATCAACGTCAACAACAACTGCGGCAGCGGTTCCACCGCGCTGTACCTGGCTCGCCAGGCCGTGGAGAGCGGTGCGGTGGACTGCGCCCTGGCCTTCGGCTTCGAGCAGATGCAACCCGGCGCCCTGAAGTCCCACTGGCTCGACCGCCCGATCACCTACGGCAAGGGCCACGACGTGGCCGACGCGATCTTCCCCCAGGGCCGCGATATGCCCGACGCTCTCAAGTTCTTCGGCGGCGCCGGCCTCGAACACATGCAGAAGTACGGCACGAAGATGGAAACCTTCGCCGCCATTCGCGCCAAGGCCAGCCGCCATGCCGCCAACAACCCGCTGTCGGTATTCAAGAAGGTGGTGACCACCGAGGAAGTGATGGCCGACCAGGTGATCTTCCCCGGCGTGATGACCCGCCTGATGGCGTGCCCGCCCACTTGCGGCGGCGCCGCGGCCATCGTGGTATCCGAGCGCTTCGCCAAGCAGCACGGCTTGCGTACCGACGTGAGCATCCTGGCCCAGGCCCTGGTGACCGATAAGCCGGAAGCCTTCGAGCCGCCGTCGCTGATCAGCATCGTCGGCGTCGGCATGACCCGTCAGGCCGCCACGGAAGTCTATGAGAAGGCCGGTGTCGGTCCGGAGGACATCCGCGTCTGCGAGCTGCATGACTGCTTCGCCCACAACGAACTGCTGACCTACGAAGGCCTGGGTTTCTGCCCGGAAGGCGGCGCCGAGAAGTTCGTGATGGATGGCGACAACACCTATGGCGGCCAGGTGGTGATCAACCCGTCCGGCGGCCTGCTCTCCAAGGGCCATCCCCTGGGCGCCACCGGACTTGCCCAGTGCTATGAGCTGACCCACCAGTTGCGCGGCACCGCCGGGGCCCGCCAGGTGGAAGGCCTGCAGCACGCCCTGCAGCACAACCTGGGCCTGGGCGGCGCCGGCATCGTGACCCTCTTCGGCCGCGGCTGAAGACAGTGCGCGCCCCTCGCGGGCGCGCGTTTCAACTCACTCGAGGACTCCATGACATGGCAGACAAGAGTCTGATCGGCCGTTCCCTGGGAGTGACCACCGCCGACGTGGAGAAGGGCCGCCTGCGCTTCTTCGCCAAGGCCATCGGCGAGACCGATCCGATCTACACCGATGAAGCTGCTGCCAGGTCGGCCGGGCATCCCGGATTGCCGGTGCCGCCGAGCTTCCTGATGTGCCTGGAAGCCGAAGGGCGCGACTCCGACCACATAGTCGAAGGCATCTTCGGCTTCGACCTCGGGCGCATCCTGCATGCCGAGCAGGGCTTCACCTATCACGGCATGGCCTATGCCGGCGACGTGCTGACTTTCGATACGCGGGTAGTGGACGTCTACGAGAAGAAGGGTGGGGCGCTGACCTTCGTGGTCCAGGAGACCCGGGTTACCAACCAGGACGGCCGGCACATCGCCGACATCCGTTCCTCCCTCGTGCAGCGCTGAGGATCGTGCAATGAGCCTTCCCCTATTCGACGAGCTGCAGATCGGCTTTGAGCTGCCGCTGCTGACGCTGCCCGCGGTCAACCGCACCACGCTGGCCCTGTATGCCGGCGCATCCGGTGACCACAACCAGGTGCATATCGATCTCGATTTCGCCCGCAAGGCGCGCCAGCCCGATGTGTTCGCCCACGGCATGCTCTCGGTGGCCTACCTCGGCCGTCTGCTTACCGGCTGGGTGTCGCAGACGCAGATTCGCAGCCTGTCGGTGCGCTTCACCGGCATCACCCAGCTGGGGCACGTCCCCACTTGCAGCGGCAAGGTCATCGAGAAATTCGAGGCCGATGGCGAGCAGCGAGTGCGCCTGGCGATCCGCTGCGGCAACCAGTACGGCGAAGAAAAACTGATCGGCGAAGCCGTCGTGGCCGTCGCCTGAACCCCAGAAGAACAAGGAAAAACCCATGAAAAAGCTCGAAGGCAAAGTCGCCCTGGTCACCGGCTCCGGCCGTGGCATCGGCCGCAGCGTCGCCCTGAAACTGGCCGCCGATGGCGCCCGCGTGGTGGTCAATGACCTGGACTCCGGCCCGGCCGAGGAAGTGGTCGCGGAAATCCGCGCCGCCGGTGGCGAAGCCGTCGCTTGTGTCGGCAGCGTCACTGCCGTCGATTTCGCCGACCGCTTCGTGAAAACCGCGGTGGACAGCTACGGTGGCATCGACATCATCGTCAACAACGCCGGCTACACCTGGGACAACGTGATCCAGAAGATGAGCGACGAACAGTGGTACGCCATCATCGACTGCCACATCACCGCGCCGTTCCGCATCCTCCGCGCTGCCCAGCCGATCATCAGCGCCATGGCCAAGAAAGAGGCCGCCGAGGGCCGCGTGGTCAACCGCAAGGTGGTCAACATCGCCTCGACTTCGGCGGGCGGCAACCCGGGCCAGGTCAACTACTCCACGGCCAAGGCCGGCGTGCTGGGCATGACCAAGTGCCTGGCCAAGGAGTGGGGCCGCATGAAGGTCAACGTCAACGCCGTTGCCTTCGGCCATATCGAGACCCGCCAGACCCAGCCGGTGGAAGGCGACCCGAACTTCATCAACATCGAAGGCCGCGAGATCAAGGTGGGCATCAGCCCGGCCATCGTCGAGCAGTCGAAGACCATGATCCCGCTGGGCCGTCCGGGCAATACCGAGGAGGCGGCAGGCGCGGTCTACCTGTTCTGCATCCCGGAATCCGACTACGTCTCCGGCCAGGTCCTGGTCTGCGGTGGCGGCATCGGCAACGTCTGATGCGACTGACGGGGCGCATGAGCGCCCCTTCTTTCTAGAGGGCCGTTGCATGGAAGAAAACACTGCCAGCCGTCGTCTGCTGCACACCCGCCAGGTGACCTGCACCGGCTATGAACGCGACGACGGGCTGTTCGAGATCGAGGGACGGCTGCTGGATACCAAGGGGGTCGACACCGAATTCCCCTATGGGGTCATTCCCGCCAACGGCGTGCTGCACCAGATGCTTATCCGTATGACCCTCGACCGCAAGCTGGTGATCCAGCGGATCGAGGCCGTTTCCGAACAGGCACCCACTCCCGTGTGCAGCCACATCAACCAGGCCTATGCCGCGTTGGTGGGGATCAGTATCGGCCCGGGGTTCAAGAAACGCGTGGCGGAACGGGTCGGCGGCATGAAGGGCTGCACGCACCTCACCGAACTGCTCGGCCCCATGGCTACGACCGCGATCCAGACCCTGGCGCCCGTGGTGCAGAAGCGCCTGCGCGAGCGCGCCGCCCGCGACCCCGATTTCGAGATGCCCACCCACTGGGCCATCGGCACGTGCCATGCCTACCGCCCGGAAGGCGATGCGGCGCTCCGCGTTCGTGAGTGGCGGCCGACCGATAGCCGATCCAAGGGCTGAAAGAGCAAGGCGACACCCAGCGGCTCCCGGTTGGGCCGCACGTTGGGCTTCGCGGAGCTCAGCCGCAACCTACAAGAGCTGTGTGCCTGTGACGCCGGGGTTCAGGTAGGAGCGAGCTCTGCTCGCGAAGGATTGTGCTCGGAATGTTCGCGAGCAGAGCTCGCTCCTACAGGTGCCGCGTGTGAGCCGGGTGCCGGGGTTGGGTCAGAAAAAAAAAGGCCGTCACGAGGACGGCCAAAGCTCCGTACCGGCGGTCGACACTCGCCGGCCCCTCCCGCCGCCCGCCATGAACGGGCGGTGGAAACTCAGAACAACGTGTCTTCCATTTCCAGGACCGCATCGCCGCCCTGGATCACGATCCGCGACAGCCCTTCGGCACGCGGCAGTAGATGCTCGGCGTAGAAGCGCGCGGTCTGCAGCTTGCCGCGATAGAAGTCCTGGTCGGCGGTTCCCGCCTTGAGCTGCTCATGAGCAACAAGCGCAGAGCGGGCCATCTGCCAGCCACCGGCCACGGTGCCGAACAGCTCCAGGAAAGGCACGGCGCCAGCCAGGACGCGGGGCGCCTGACCATTGAAGTTCTCGACGATGAACTCGACCGCCGCATTCAGCGCTACCACGGAGGTGGCGAGGGCGCTGGCGATGTCCTGCAGTTGCGGGTCATCGGCCCAGACGAGGCGCTCCATGACGTAGCGCATGCGCTTGGTCACCAGCCCGATGGCCTTGCCGCCATCGCGGGCGATTTTGCGGCCGACGAGGTCGGACGCCTGGATGCCGGTGGTGCCTTCGTAGATGGTGGTGATGCGTGCGTCCCGCAGGTGCTGGGCGGCGCCGGTTTCCTCGATGAAGCCCATGCCGCCATGGATCTGCACGCCCAAGGAGGCGATATCCACCGCGTTCTCGGTACCGCAGCCCTTGACCACGGGAATCATCAGGTCGACAAAGGTTTGCCATTCCTCGCGGCGTGCGAGGTCGGGGTGGCGTTCGGCGCAGTCCATTGCGGCGGCAACTTCGCAAGCGATGGCGCGCATCGCTTCAGTGCGGGCTTTCATCGACAGCAGCATCCGGCGAACGTCCGGATGGCGAATGATCGCCACCTTGTCGCGACTCTTCGCGCCGGCCTCGGTGCCTTGAACGCGCTCACGGGCGTAGGCGAGCGCACGCTGGTACGCACGCTCGGACAGACCGATACCTTCGATACCGACGGAGAAGCGCGCGGCGTTCATCATGATGAACATGTATTCCAGCCCGCGATTCTCTTCGCCCACCAGCCAGCCCAGGGCGCCTTCGTTGTCACCGAAGGCGAGTACGGCGGTGGGGCTGCCGTGGATGCCCAGCTTGTGTTCGATGGAGGCGCAGCGCACGTCGTTGCGTGCACCTAGAGTGTCATCGGGGTTCACCAGGAACTTGGGCACCACGAACAGCGAGATGCCTTTCACACCCTCCGGCGCGCCCGGAACGCGGGCCAGCACCAGGTGCACGATGTTGTCGGTCAGGTCGTGCTCGCCATAGGTGATGAAAATCTTCTGGCCGAACACGCGGTAGGTGCCGTTGCCCTGGGGTTCGGCGCGGCTGCGTACGGCAGCGAGGTCCGAACCGGCCTGGGGCTCGGTCAGGTTCATGGTGCCGGTCCATTCGCCGCTGATCATCTTCGGCAGGTAGGTTTCCTTCAGGTAGGAAGACCCGCAGAGCTCGATGGCTTCGATGGCGCCCCGGGTGAGCATGGGGCACAGGCCGAAGGAAACGTTGGCGCCGTTCCACATTTCTTCCACCAGCGCGGAAATCAGTCGCGGCAGGCCCTGGCCGCCGAATTCCGGGTGGCAGGAGAGGGCGTTCCAGCCGCCGTCGACGAACTGGCCGTAGGCCTCGTGCCAGCCTTTTGCCGTGCTCACTTCGCCTTCGTGCCAGCGCGCGCCCTCACGGTCGCCGATGACGTTCAGGGGCGAAAGCACGCCCTGGGCGAACTTGCCGGCCTCACCGAGGATGGCATCGACGAGATCGGTACCCAGCTCTTCGCAGCCAGGCAGTTCACTCACTTGTTCCAGGTATCCCAGTTCGTTCAGGACGAACTGCATATCGCGCAGGGGGGCGCTGTATTCACTCATGGCTGAAACCTCGAGGGGCGTGTCAGTAGCTGTGGAAGCCGCGGCCGCTCTTGCGACCGAGGTGGCCGGCGGCGACCAGGTCCTTGAGCAGGCGGGCAGGGCGGTACTTGGGATCGCCGAAACCTTCGTGCAGGACCTGCATGATGGAGAGCAGGGTGTCGAGGCCGATCATGTCGGCCAGGGCCAGCGGTCCGATGGGGTGGTTGCAACCCAACTGCATGCCGGTGTCGATGTCGCGGGCGCTGGCCAGGCCTTCCTGGAGCACGAAGACGGCCTCGTTGATCATCGGGATGAGGATGCGGTTGACGACGAATCCGGGGGCGTTGTCTACGTTGATGGCGGTCTTGCCGACCGCCTTCGCGAAGGCTTCCACTGCGGCGTGGGTCTGGCTGGACGTCTGCAATCCACGAATCAGCTCCAGCAGCTGCATGGCCGGCACGGGATTGAAGAAGTGCACGCCGATGAAGCGCTCGGGGCGTTCCAGCACGGCGGCCAGCTGGGTGATGGAAATGGACGAGGTGTTGGTGGCGATCACTGCATGGCCTGAAACCACCGCTTCGATCTGCCGCAGGATGCGCAGCTTGAGGTCGAGGTTCTCGGTGGCGGCTTCGATCACCAGGTCGGCGTCGGCCAGGCTGGCGTAGTCAGTGGTGGCCTGCACGCGCGCCAGTGTCGCTTCGCGCTCGCCTTCGCAGATCCTCGCTTTGCGGACCTGGCGCTGCAGGCCTTCGTCCATGGCCGTCATACCACGGGCCAGGGCAGATTCGGTGACATCGATCAGGGTGACGTGCAGGCCAGCGGAGGCGCAGACCTGGGCAATGCCGCTGCCCATGGTGCCGGCACCTATCACGCCGATTCTGTTGAGGCTCATGGAGAACTCCGGAGGTTGCGAAATCAATCGCGCAGAGTTCAACAGAAGGTCGGCAAGAATGGCCCACCCCGGAGGGGTAGGTGGGTCGGGAAGCTGTGGGTTTGGTGAGGGGGCCGGAGAGAGTAGCGTTAGGCTGACGCGGTGGCGCTGTTTAGCCGGGTTCTTCGCGAGCAGAGCTCGCTCCTACAGATGAAACCTTCCGCCGCCGGTAGTTCCAGGATTGTCGGTATCTCGCCGGCGCGAGTCACCCCTCTCCTCTTCAGGGAGAGGGGTTGGGGGAGAGGTCGGCCGCACCCTGCTGCCAGCCACCCCCCAAAGCCATGAACAGGCCGATTTGCGCCTGGACCACCTGGCTCTGGCTGGCGGCCAGCTGCTCGGCGACTTGCGCCTGGGTGCGCTGGGCTTCCAGTTCGGCCAGGAAGGATTCGCGGCCGGCCTGGTAGAACGCGTGGGTCTGTTCGGCGCTCAGCTGCGCCGAACGGGCGGTTTCATCCAGTGCCGCGTGCTGCTGCAGGGCGGCGGCGTACTGGGCGAGGGCTGTCTGGGTTTCTCGCAGGGCATTGAGCACCACACCGTCGAAATGCGCGAGTGACGCCTGGGTGGCGGCTTCGGCCTGTTGCACCCGCGCACGGGCGCCGGTGGTGGGAATGTTCCAGTGGATGAGCGGGCCGAAGCCCCAGTGCTGGGTGGAGGGGTCGCCCATGTCGTCGAGGATGCCGATCAGGCCCGTCGAGGCACCGACGCTGATGTCCGGGTACAGCTCACCGGTGGCGACGCCGATGCGAGCGGTGGACGCGGCGAGCTGGCGCTCGGCCTGGCGAATGTCGGGCCGGCGCTTGAGCAGCTCGGCGCCATTGCCCACTGGCAGCGGCTGGGTGAGTTCGGGCAGATGACGGCATTCGGTGACGCCTGGCGGCAACGCCGATGCCGGTTGGGCGGTGAGCATGGCCAGCTGGTAGATGCCGGTCTGCTGAGCGGCCGTGTAGCGCGGCAGGGCGGCGCGCAGGGACTTGAACTGAGTGGCCGAGCGCGTCACTTCGGTTTCGTTGCCACGCCCGGCGGCGTGCAGTTGCTCGGTGAGTTCCAGGCTCTGGCGCTGCAGGTCCAGGGAGTGCTGGGCTACTTCACGCTCCTCATTGGCCGAGCAGACCTGCGCATAGGCACTCACCACCCGCGCCACCACGTTGATGCGCACCAGGTCGGCGGCGGCCTGCGCCGCGTCGGCATCGGCGCGGGAGGCCTCGACGCCGCGCTGGAGCTTGCCGAACAGGTCGAACTGATAGGACAGGCTGGCATTGAGGTTGGCGAAGTTCACCACCGGCACCTTTTCCATCAGCAGGAACTGCTGGCCAGCGACCTGGGTGCGCTGCAGGTCGGCACTGACGGATTCCTCGAAACCACCGCGATCTTCCGCTTCCTGCACCTGGGCGGCGGCGCGGCCGAGGTTGGCGGTGGCCACGCGCAGGTCGGTGTTGGCGGCCAGCGCCTGCTCCACCAGGCGTTCGAGTTCCGGCGCGTGGTACAGGCGCCACCAATCGGCGGGCACCGGGGCGGAGATAACCGGCGCGTCGCTTGTAGCGAGTTCCCCCTGGGCGTCGGCACGGTTGATCGCCGCTTCTTGCGGCAGTAGGTAGTCAGGGCCCACTACCTGGCAGGCGGAGAGGCTCAGGGCCAGGCTGGTGCTGGCGGCGAGCAGGCGAAATCTCATGGCTGCACCGGCGCTTCGAGGATGGACACGGTGGCGGTTCGCCCGGCCACCATGCGGAAGTCGTCCGGTACTTCATCGAACAGGATGCGCACCGGAACCCGCTGGGCCAGACGCACCCAGCTGAAGGCCGGGTTGACGTTGGGCAGCAGGTTGGCGCCGCTCGTGCGGTCGCGGTCTTCGATGGCGGCGGCAATGCTGTGCACGCGGCCGGTCAGGCGACGTCCGTCGCCCATCACGCGGATGTCCACGGCCTGGCCGACCTGGATCTGCCCGAGCTTGGTTTCTTCGAAGTAGCCGTCCAGGTGGAAGGAGTCCTTGTCCACCACCGACAGCACGTTGTGCCCAGCGCTGACGAACTCACCCGTGCGCGGCGCCCGGTCATTCAGGTAGCCGTCCACGGGGCTGGTGATGACGGTGCGGGCGAGGTTGAGCTTCGCCCCTTCCACCGTGGCTTCGGCCTCGGACAGCGCGGCGCTGGCACGCAGCACCGAAGAATCGCTGGCCTCGACGATTTCCTGGGCGACGAGCCGGCCCAGGGCGCGGTTGCGTGCCTGCTCGCGGCGCGCCTGGGCGAGGGTTTCGCGGCGGTCGTCGCGCATGGCCTGCGCCTGCTGAAGGGCGACCTTGAAACGCTCCTGGTCGATGACGAACAGCACCTGGCCCTTGCTGACCGGCTGGTTGTCATGGACTTCCACCTTGTCGATCAGCCCGGAGACATCGGGCGCGACCTGGACCACGTCCACGCGGATATGGCCATCGCGGGTCCAGGGTGCGAACAGGTAATAGCTGACCATCTGCCAGATCAGTACGGCGGCGATGGCAACGGCGAGCAGGGTGACCAGCAGGCGGGCGGAGGAAAACGCGAGTCGTTTCATGATTGCATCAGGATTCGGCTGAAATGTTCGAGGGTGCCCAGCAGGGCGGCATACAGCGCGATGTTGAACAGCGCGCGGTGCCAGACCAGGCGATAGACATGCAGGGCATTGAGCAGCTTCTGCAGCGGCAGGTAGACCAGGTAGGCCAGGAGCATCAGCACCAGCGCGGTGGGCAGGAAGACTCCGAAGATGTTGATGTCGCCGATCACAGCGCTGCTCCGTCCAGGCCCGCGGGGATGGGTTGTTCCGTGCCTTGCACCGGCGGCGCGGCAAGTGCCGGACGCAAGGCGGTTTCCAGCCCGGCCAGGGCGTGCAGGACGGCCAATGCGGCCTCTCCATACTGCGGCGCGGCAGCGGCCACGGTCTGGCGGGCGTGTTCGATCAGGTTCAGCAGCGAGGGCGCCACGTCACGGGCGATGGCGCTGCGCAGGTTGCGCCGGAAGTGCCGGCCGACGCCGCGCACCACCAGTTGCAGCGGCCGTTGCAGGTCCTCTGGCAGCCGCGCCTGGTGGGCCTTGATGTCCAGCAGGTTGTAGGCGATGCGCAGTTCGCGTTCGGCGCCGCTGCTGTCCTGGCCGCTCAGGTTCAGGCGCGGCAGGTGCTGGGCGAAGCGGTCGAGCAGGCGTCCGGCGAGTCGGCGCTGGGCCACCAGGGTGTCGGCGCGGCTCATGTCGGCGAGGTCCTGCCAGCTGGAGCGGGTCATGCGCCGGGCCAGTAACTCGGCGCCGAAGGGGCGGAACACCAGGGTCCAGAGGAAGGCGAACAGCAGGCCGATGGGGCCGGCCAGGTTGCTGTTGAGGAAGACCTGGACGTTGGCTTCGTAGGCACCCTGGATGCTGATGAAGGTGGCGGTGTTCACCGCGATCAGCAACGTTGGCAGGTAGAAGCGCGGCTGCACGGTCAGGGTGCCGACGCAGATGAAGGGGCCGGCGAAGGCCAGCACCAGCAGCGGGAAGTCGTGGACATTGGGCAGCACGAGGAAGAGGTAGAGGCTGGCCAGCACCACGCTGAAACTGGTCCAGACGAAGAAGCGCCTGATCTGCACCGCCGGTTCGTCGAGGGTGGCGAAGAAGCAGCACGCTACGGCGGCCAGGACCACGGCGCTGGCACCGTCGGTCCATTGCAGCCAGATCCACAGCTGCGTAGCGACGAAGATGCCGAGGATGATGTAAGCGACGGAGTAAAGCATCAGGCCGCGGTCGAAGAAGCGCGCGCCACTGCCCAGGTGCCAATGGCGGTAGACCGATGTCCAAGGAGCATGGTCGTCCTTGTCCAGGCGCTGATGCAGGTCGCGGCAGTCCTGCCAGAGGTCGAGCCACTGCCGCAGGCGATAGAGGCTGCTGCTGAGCAACGACTGGCCGGCATCACCCAGGGTGCGGATATCCGGCTGCAAGGCATCCAGCTCCAGGCGGAGCCGCGTGCGTGTCTCGTCGTCCGCCTCGCCCTGCAACCAGTCGAGGCAGGCATGCAGGCTCGGGGCAAGCCGCGCGGCCAGGTGCGGTGCCTTCTCCCGCAAGGCGAGCAGGCTGTCGTGCAGGGTATCCACCGCCGGCAACAGCAGGGCCATGCGTTCGCGAAGCTCGCGGGCATTGCGCACGACACGCGGGTGCGCTCCTTCATGCGGCAACTGGCCGATCATCAGTTCCAGGCCGTTGAAGGTGGTGACCATGCTGGCGCGCAGCTGTACCAGTCGTTGCAGGTCACGCGGGTGCTGCAACTGCAGGGCGCAGTAGTCGCGGGCGTCGCCGAACCAGCGCTTGGCGTTGCCGGCCAGCGCCGGGGCCAGCCGGCTGGGCCAGAACAGGCTGCCGACCACGCTGGCGCAGATGATGCCCAGGAGAATCTCCAGAAAACGCGAGTAGGCGAGGTCGAAGACCGCTTGGGGGTTGTCCACCACAGGCAGGGCGATCATCGGCATGGTGTAGCCGGCCAGCATCAGTGCGTAGTTGTCGGCGGTGCGCACATGCATCGAAAGGAACAGCATGCCGCCCGTCCAGAACGCCACCACCAGGCTCAGCAACAGCGGTTGCTGGGACAGCAGCGGCACGACGAACACGGCGGCACTGGCGCCGAGCAGGGTGCCGAGCGCGCGGTACAGGGCCTTGGAACTGGTGGGCCCGACGAAGGGGTTGGCGACGATGTACACCGTCGCCATGGCCCAGTAGGGGCGGGGCAGCTGCATGTACAGGGCGATGTACAACGCCAGCATGGAAGCGGCGAAGACCTTGATCGAGTAGAACCAGTCGCGGGCGGGGGGCAGGTTGAGCACGATCAATGGGCCTGGCTGAACTGGTCGAAGGCGTCGAAAACGCGCAGGGCGGCTTGCAGGTCCTCAGTCGACAGATGCTCAAGGGCCTGGCGGCGCAGCAGGATCAGTTCGTTCTCCAGCTTCTCGCTGAGCTCGCGTCCGGCGCGGGTGACGCTGAGCGTCTTGGCGCGGCGGTCGCTGGCATCTTCGTGGCGTTCGATCAGGCCGGCGCTGCACAGCTGATCGAGCAGGCGCACCAGGGAAGGCCCCTCGATGCCGATGGCCTGGGCCAATTGCACCTGGCGCACGCCGCCGCCCAGCCGACCGATCATCAGCAAGGGCCCGCAACAGGCTTCGCTGATACCGAACTTCGACAGGTTGATCTGGCAGATACGCCGCCAATTGCGCCCGCTGATGACCAGGCGGCTGCTGACTTGCAGATGAAGGGCTTCGACAGACATATACAAAGAATGCTAGCTATCTATTAGGATGCTATCTAATCATTCGGCTGGATGCGCTTCAAGGGCGAAATCGCGCAACAGTGTGTTTCGCTTCCGATGCTTGCGCGAGTTTCCTTGCTGCTCCATCGAGGCGCCGGCCGAACGCTCTGCCACGGGCGTTTTCCCCGGCGGGGCAACTGCGAACGACGAGAGGAGCGGGGTATGAATCGCAACGAGCTGCGCAAGGCCGACATCAACCTGATGGTGGTGTTCGAGACGCTGATGCAGGAGCGCAATGTCACCAAGGCCGCGGAAAAGCTGTTTCTCGTCCAGCCCACCATCAGCGCGGCCCTGAATCGCCTGCGCGCGCTGTTCAACGACCCGCTGTTCGTCCGCGTCGGTCACCGCATGGAGCCCACTGCCCGCGCCGAGATGATCTCCCGGCACCTGTCGCCGGCGCTGGACGCGCTGTCCGTGGCCCTCAGCCTGACCCACGAGTTCGATCCGGCCACCAGCAACATGACCTTCCGCATCGGGCTGTCGGACGATGTGGAGTTCGCACTGCTGCCGCCGGTGTTGCGGGCATTGCGCAATGAGGCGCCGAACATCGTGATCGTGGTCCAGCACGCCAACTACTGGCGGATTCCAGAGCTGCTGGCCAATGGCGAGATCACCGTTGGTATCACCCAGACCCGCGATCTGCCGGCCAATGCCAGGTGCAAGCGCCTGCGCCGCGTCTTCCCGAAGGTGCTGCGCGCGGACCTGGACGGCGGTCCTCTGACCCTGGACGAGTATTGCGCTCGGCCACATGTCCAGGTGTCCCACACTGCCAGTACCCACGGATTGGCGGATGACTGGTTGCAGGCGATTGGACGCACGCGCCGAGTGGTGTTGTCGGTTCCGCAGTTCAGCGCCTTGCCGGCCCTGCTGGCAGGCACCGACCTGCTGGTCAGTCTGCCCGACTACATTGCCGAGGCCATGGCCGCGTCCGGCCAGCTGCGTTACGAGGCGCTGCCGTTCGAAACCCCTGAACTGGACCTGGACATGGTCTGGCTCAGCATGCTGGACAGCGATCCGGCGGAAAGCTGGCTGCGCCAGCGATTGCAGGCGCTGATGGGGGAGGGCGATTGATGGCTGTCCCGGGAGCAGGCAGCGGACGTCGCGAGCGCCCTAGACGAAAAAGCGAGCCTTTAGCTCGCTTTCTCATCATTCTTCCGGCTTCTTCGCCTGTCCTTTTGTCCACTGTGACTTCTGGCGGCCAGTATTCCATCCGGTCTTGCCGGTCGGGACCTCTGTGATCTCTCCGCCCTTCGACAGAAAGGCCCTGGTCTGTTCGTCCAGCTCGGATCTGGCGCGGCTTGATGGGTTGTCAGACATGAGGGCACCTTTGATTTGTGAGCCCTCGGAAGCGAGGCTCAGTCCCTGACTATACAGGCTCCCCATTCGGTCAACCCGTAAAATCGGCCAGCTGGCCAAACGGGTCGAGAATGGCCAGCCCCAGAAATTACTTTTCAATCCTGACGAACCCTGTATTCTTCGCCCACTGCCTGCTCAGTCTTGCGGCACCGTTTTGATGTTCTGTCCTTTCGATGTTCCATCTCCTCGGCACCCTTCACTACGCATACAGTCACCGGCCAGGTTTTTGCCTGCCACGTATTCCTACACCTTGGAGACAGCATCATGTCCACCCGCCAAAACGGTACCGTCAAGTGGTTCAACTCTGAAAAAGGCTTCGGCTTCATCACCCCCGAGCAGGGTCCGGACGTGTTCGTACACTTCCGCCAGATCGAAGGCGACGGCTACAAGTCCCTGGACGAAGGCCAGCGCGTAAGCTTCGTCGTCACTGCTGGTGCCAAAGGCCCGCAGGCTGAGCAGGTTCGCGCTCTGTAAGAGCCGCTCAGAAAAAAGCCCCGCCTCATGCGGGGCTTTTTTTTGCCTGGGCGGTGACCATTGGTCCGGCATTCGGTCTGCGATCACCGTTGGGCGCGCCGCCTGGCGATAGCTCAGCCTCGGCGCTATAGTCCGCGGCTTTTCGATTTCCCACCTGGTGCGGTGCTATGGACGACGATCTCGACCTCCACGAACCCGAACACGATCATCTGCTCGACAACGACGATGACCTGGACGATGAGTGCTTCGACGACGAAGACGCCGATCCACTCGACGTCGTGGATGGAGAGTGTGATTACTGCGGCGAGCTGACCGAGCGCACCGATCGGCGGGGTCAGTTCGTTTGCGCCGACTGCGCTGACTTCGACTGAAGTCAGGCGAAGTGCTCGCCCTGGTCCAGCACGGCCAGGGCCCATTCTTCCTGCCCCGGCTCCGCCAGGGCGGAAGCGCGCCAGGTCCTGACGCGGCCGACGTCCACGTGGATGAACCCCTTGGATGGATAGAAGCCCACGCCACCGGCACCGATGGCGCGAACCAGCCTGCCCAGCCGTTCGACGCTGACGCCGGGGATGCGGATGTCGGCGGCCATGCCACGAATGTGCAGGGACTGCCGGGCGGCGCCTTCCAGGGTGGCGTTGTGCTGCGGGGTGCGGTAGCCGCTATTCACCAGGATGCGAGTGGGGAGCTTGTTGATGCGCAGCCAGGCCTGGATGAGGAACAGCAGGTCGAGCAATTTGACGTTGATCTTCACCGTGCTCTTGTACTTCACGTCCCGCAGGATGCGGCAGCCCTGGCGATAGCCTTTCAGGTCCCAGCCCTTGCCCTTGCGGAAGTAGCAGAAGGTGGCGACTTCCCCTGCGGCCGGGCGTTCCAGGCGCAGGTGGCGATCACGATTGAGCAGGCGCGCATGAAGGTTGCGGGGGCGCAGCGTCGTCTCTATCCGGGCGGCCAGGGCGTCGCCCGTGACCAGGGCCGCGCCGAAGGCGGCAAAGGCCTTGAGAACCTGGCGTCTGGAGATTCCGGGAGAGGAGGCAGCCATGGGCGACCGCTCGCTGGGAGATCGGGGGTGATCGACTATACACCCGGTCGCGAAAACTGCAGAAGATGTCAGAAAAAGCCCCGCGACCACGGGGCTTTTCGTTACTTATCGGTGACCTTTCCTGTGGCCGTCCCGGTCTCGGTCATCGTGGTCCCGGTGGTCGTCCCAGCCACCTCGGCGGTCGTCGTCATCGTAATGATGGATGATGCAGCCGCTGTTGCTGGCGAGCAGCACAGCCAGCAAGGTGATCTTCACGACTTTGGCGAGCAAGCGCGTTACCTCTCGGGCGCGGGGATCGGATTCCCCATGTCCTTGAGACAGGTAGCCGGCGAAAAGGATCGATCAATCGGCCGGCTTTTCCAGGCGTCGGGCGATCTGTTCCAGCAGTACCAGGTCCTGTTCGACCAGGCGGCCTTCGCTGGCGGCACGGTTGAGACGGTCGAGCACCTGGCGGGAGCGCGGGCTCAGTGTTTGTTCCGGGCCATAACGGCCCTCTTTGGATTCGGCGATCTGCATAACGGGATTGAGCAGGTCGTTGAGCGTGACCTCCAACGCCTTGGCAATGCGCTTGAGGTCTTCGAACGAGGGCTCGCGGGTATCCCGCTCGTAGTTGCCGATACGGGATTGTGATTCCCAGCCGCACTCGTTGGCCAGGGCCTGCTGAGAGAGTCCTTTCAGCTTTCTGTAGTGCGCAATGCGCGATCCAAGCGTGTTCATGCCGCGAATCTTAATGACGGAATGAAGCGTACTTGGCTCACTTATCGTGTTTGCATAGTGTGCGAAACGTGATTATGGTAGTCCGCAACCAACGGATTGCCAAGGGCGCTCAAGGATGATGAGGAAAACCCGCAAGGGCGGGGCCAGTCCGCCACCCGCGATACCACCGCCCGGTAGCCCAGGCTGCACAGGGTGTGATGGGACGCGCGCCGCAGGTCGTGATGCGGCGTGGTGGGGCTGGCTGAAGATGTATCGCTGGTTCTGGTCCACCGGGCCGCCTTCCTGACGGCACCGGGTTGTCTCTGGTTGCCCCCTGTCCGCGCGAGCGGGCAAGGGGCTTTGGCATTCAGGCCAGACGGAAGCGGTTGACCTCGGTCTGCAACTCACCGCCGAGGCGAGCGAGGTCGATGCTGGCTGCTGAGGTTTCCTCGGTGGCCGCCGCGGACTGCTCGGCCACGTCACGGATGCTGGTGACGCTGCGGTTGATCTCTTCGGCCACGGCGCTCTGCTGCTCGGCGGCGGTGGCGATCTGCTGGTTGAGCTGCTGGATGTTGGAGACCGAGTTGTTGATGGCCTCCAGCGCAGTTCCGGCTTCCTTGGCAGCATCCACCGTGTGGCCGGCCTGGGTGCGGCTGCGGCCCATCATGTCCACCGCGCCCTGGGCACCGTCCTGCAAGGTGCTGACCAGTTGCTCGATCTGCGTGGTGGATTCCTGGGTTCGGCGGGCGAGGGCGCGTACTTCGTCGGCGACGACGGCGAAGCCACGACCGGCATCCCCTGCTCGCGCGGCTTCGATGGCGGCATTGAGGGCAAGCAGGTTGGTCTGCTCGGCGATGCTCTTGATCACGTCGAGTACGGTGCCGATGTTAGTGCTGTCGTGCTTGAGTCGCTCGATGGCCCCGGCCGACTGCTCGATGGCCTGGGCGAGGTGTTCGATACGCTCGATGGCCTGCTGCACGACCGCGGTTCCGTGCTGCGCCTGGCGATCGGCATGGCTGGCGGAGTCGGCGGCGGATTCGGCATTGCGGGCGACGTCCTGAACGGTGGCGACCATCTGGTTCATGGCGGTGGCCACCTGCTCGGTTTCCATCTTCTGCTGGGTCACACCGGCACTGGTCTGTTCGGTGACGGCGGACATCTCCTCTGCCGCTGTGGCCAACTGTTCGATTCCGCTGCCTAGACGCTTGAGCAGGCTGCGCAGGCTCTCGGTCATGTCCTGCATGGCCTGCATCAATTGACCGAGTTCATCCTTGCGATCGCTGCGGATGTCCGAGGTCAGGTCGCCGGCGGCCACCTTGCGGGCCTGTTGTACGGCCTGGCGAAGGGGAACCACGATCAACTGGGCGATGATCAGGGCGGACAGCAATCCGACCACGAAACCGATGGCGGCCGCCGTGACCAGGATGGTCTTGGCGTGGCGTGCGTCGGCTTCCAGCAACTGCATCTGAATGTTGAGCGCGTCGGTGGAGGAGCCGGAAATGCCCTTGGCGCGCGTCGTGAGGGTGGACTCGGAATCGGCGTGGCGCTGGATGCTCTGGCGCAGGTTGGCGAATTCACTGCGGTAGCGTGCGATCTGCTTGCGCGCTGAATCCAGGTCCTCGCGGGCGGAGGGTTCGCTGATGCGTGTGGCCAGTTCGTTGGCTCGGCTGTCGAGGGCGTCGAACAAGGCGTTGAGCTTGTCGGCGTATTGGCCGTCGCCGCGCATGACGAAGTCTTTCTCGTGGCGCCGTGCGGTGAGCACGTCCTTGGCCATGCCGGACGCATGGGTCGCGCTTTCCAAGGCACGGATGCCGTTTTCATCGCCGCTCTGACGGATTTGCTGGAGGGCTTCCTGGGTCAGGTGCTGCTCCAGTTCATCGAACTGCTTGAGCGCCTCACGGGCCGCCTGCTCCATATTTTGCTGGGCACTGCGCTTGTTCTTCTCCATTTCCGCCAGTCCCGTAAGGTTCTGCTGGTACTGGCCGAGATCGGTCTGGATCTGCTTCATCAGGTCGATGGTCTTGGGAATGGTCATCACCTTGAGGGTGCTGTCGGCGATGCCCTGGATCTCTCCGATGATTTGCAGCGCGTTGCCGATGGCTTGTTCATCGCTGCGGATGATGAAGTCCTTCTCGTGCTGGCGGACCTGATAGAGCTTGGTGTCGATGTCATTGACCCGCAGCAGGATGTCGAAGCGGTGTAGCGCACCTTCCAGTGCACGCCAGCTGGTCCAGGCCACGAGCAGAGTGATGGCGAGTACCAGGCCGAATCCGGTGAGCAGCTTCTGGCGGACGCTGAGGTCGTTGAAGAAGCGTTTGATCGAGCTGTTCATGGCAGACGCCTCGTATCGAGTGGGCGAAAAAGAGGCAGGGGGCGAGCGAAGGCACTGCAGGTGGGGGAGAGCATCGCTTGACTTCCTGTCAGGGGGAGCGCCATCCACGGCTAATGGCTATGAGCCACCAATCTAGACGCCCCATTTCGGTGCTGTCCAGTTCGACGACCAATTGCTCTTGTGGATAGCCACTATTGAAGCAACTGATTTCTATTGGTCGAGCCCTCGCCATAGTCTTTGCAACATGCAAAGCGAATGGAGGTGAGGCCATGTCCCACGTTGATGTCATGTCCCTGGTCGGTACGGCGGTTCCGGAAACCCTCAGGGTTGCTGGCCATATGGCTTGCTGGTTCGTGGTAGTGGACGGTGTGATGCGTTCCGGCCCCTTCACCTCCCGTGACGCGGCCGGCGCCAACCAGGCGATCTGGCAGCTGGAACTGGCCCGTCGCGAAGGCACTCCCTATCGACTGGTGGCCTGAGCCCCGCTCCACGCAACCCGTTTTCGACACCATGCTCCCCTTGGCCCGCCTTCATGGCGGGCATTTTCTTGACTTTCCATTTAGCTTTGGAACGAAAAGCCAGTAGCGCGGCGGCTGGCTCAGTCACGTGTCAAGTCGAAATTCCACTAAGAATCGAATTTTTGGTCTGTCGTTTCGGTAACTATTGGAAACTTGGAGGAACTCAAGGCATTCCATCGACCAACTGGCTATGGCCTGTTTGATGCGTGCTTAGTTGATGTGGATCAGTTGGGCAATGGAACTATCGCGATTGGTACGCATTTGCGGAACTCGATCGTTCTCGTCCTACTCAACAATGCGAGGCGTCTCGATGGGGGGGCGAAAAAGTGGCCGTAGCCCAGAAGATTGAATATCCATCTGCAAGAGTTGGATTAGGTGTGAGAAATGCTAAGAGAAGAAGGCTTTCGATCAGACAAGATTAGAAAATATTCGTGGTGCAATGAATTAGGTCGCTCGGAAATATTCAATATTCGTTAAAAGCCCTTATAAGGACGGGTAGGGTGCTGATAATGGATGTGTAGATTGCCTCATCCTCTCTGTTCTAGTAGTTTTGATAGTCGATCCTTGGAAAATAGCTCTATATTTTCTATGTGGTTTAGATTCGAATGAGGGAGAAGACGTAGCTCTCCTCTTCTTATAAGTAGTTTTATAAGTGCTATGCTGCACCCGAATTCTTTGTGCGCGGCGTTAATAGTGGTGTACTTCGAGAAATTATTCTGCGCAAGGGTTGCGCTGTGTTTATTTATGAGTGTGGTTTGAGCAAGCTTTACTGAAGGTATAAATCCTGGAACTATAAATCTTTGTACAAGCATGGCGGAAGAGCAACCGATAAACCTAGCTGCTTCTGCTATCGTGAGGTGATCGTCTCGCCATTTGATCGCTTCTGTGAGGAGCGTGTTGGGGCACCTGCTATTGTTCAATGAGTTTTTGTCGTCATAAGTTTGTGAAGAGGGAAAAAGTTTCGAATTCAGTAAGTATTCAGTGTCGGGCCCTGCCAGACGGAGGCGGCGCGCAGCGGCGGAAAAGCTAGTGGCTCCATTTGGAGGCAAGATTGGTAATGGGGCTATATTTTTCCCCAGGAGATTGAGTAGATCCTCAAGTTCAATGGTCCGAGTGTATACAGTAAGACGCAGGCTTTTGAATGCAATTGGTGCCAGGCCTAATCGAAGCAATATAGTTCTTGTGATGCTGCGTGGGAGTTTAAGTCGGTTGTAGATTTCTGGGCAGAGTATGAAGTCCCTGTTGAAGTCGTTAAGAGAAGATTCTGTGATAAGGAATGGAGAAGCCCTATTTAGTCGAACTGACTTGATTATCTTGACTTTGCAGAGTGCTGAAATAGCGTTTGTAGAGATGTTTAGGTATGCAGCTGCTTGAGCTAGATTGAGCAGCTTGAAAGTGTCGACTGGTTTTGCAGTTTGTGTGTGTTTCTCCCATTCAATATGCGGAAGATTAATAAGTTCAAGACAAAGATCCTTGCATTGAGAAAGGCGTCGCCGTACGTGGTGATTGGTTGCTTGACTGATTTTTCCGATTTTTCTGAGAATTTCGGGTGGGCGGGAGGAGTTGAATAGATAAGTGAATTCATCGGCGGTGAATGAAAGCTTGGAGCAATTGCAGTTTTTGACTAAAGATTCAGGCTTCCTTTGGGATGTGTTGTGATAGTATTCAAAGGCAAAGTTTCTCAATAGTTTAGAATGAGTAATCATCCAGGGGGCAAGTATTGCTCGTCGATGCAAGCATGGGAACTCAGCTTGATTTCGTGCTACGACAGTGAAGAAGGTTTGTTTGAGACCATTCGCAATTTCAATGCAGTCTTCAATGTCTCTTATCTTGGTATCGAACGCGTCAAAGCAATGTGTCGCGTGTAGGCAGGCTAAAAGGTTCTTAAAATAATCATTATTAGAAGAATCTAAGTGGTTCGAGATTGTTCTACTATGGCAACCATCGTCAAATTCTGACGGGCTAAGTTTTAAATCAAAGCCGCACGGGCAAAAAAAGTCGGTATCTAGCTTCGTCCAATGTAAGGCCTGGTGACAGTTTGGGCATTTTTCGATATAGCGTTGATTGTGAATTGGGCACGTGGTTGACCAAATGAAACAATGCATTCGTTCCAAATGTCCATTTTTGGCACAGGAAGGGCATAGCGCGATGTTTCGTCTGAGAATGTCTAATGGCAAGTCCGTTTCGAGAATGCGTACGCGTCGAGATTGGTTGTGATAACTCAACTTAAAAAAGCACTCGGACAGGTCTTTTAATTCCTTCGCTGTATAAAGTTTTTGTGCAAGCAATGAGTTGTGGCTTTTCGAGCCTTTGATGAGCTCTGTTCTGAACTGTATATATCTAATTGATAGAACTCGGTGGTATAGGGCTATGTTTTTGAAGCCGTTATTCCAGGCAAAGCGCAATACTAGGCTGAATGGACTCTCGTTCTTGTGAGCAAGTGGCACATAGCGTTGTTGCTTCATGGCTTCACCGGTAAATGAGGTGTCGCAATTGGCTGGGCGTCATGCTAAATGGATTCTTTTTTGTGAGCCGTAGCCTTGTGATTAGACTTCCGGCCGCGAGCAGGAGGTCGTCTTTTGAAAGGCTTTTGTCATCTCGCTCTAGCGCCAGTCGAAGAGCTTCTTTGAGTAGCGTGTGTAGAGCATCAATATTGCCACCGCTATATGAAAACAAAGCAAGAAGGATATTTTCATCGGTCAAAGATATGGGGCTTGTAAAACCCATGTTGTCTTCAATTTCGCTCGAGAACGCACCAGCTAGGTGAACAAAATCGTCCAGGCCAGATTGAGAATGAAGAGAGAAATCGGAGAGGTAGGCCCGATAGGGATATCGCCGAGGCAGCTGATCGTGCTGATCGACAACGAGTTCTGAGTTTGGTATGCCGGAAAGTAGTACTGCACCATGAAAGTGGTCTTCGCTAAATACTTTTACCCAGTCACAAACGGATTGCCTGGTGCGCTCTGCGCCGCGTTCAATTAAGTGCTGCCATTCGTCAAGTATTACTATTTCTGTTTTCAGTATGCGGAGAAGTGCGCATAGACGATGTTCCAGAACGTCCTGATTCTTTTCAAATCGATCCTCGCCCAATTTTCTGAGCATGGCGCATGTAAGCTTCTTTATGGTTGCATCTTCCGGGACTTTACAATAAAGAACCGGGACGGTCTTAATGATTCCAGAATTTTCCCTGATTATTTTGGGTCTCCCCATTTGATCTATTATTGTTTGGCATACCCTTGTTTTGCCTGTGCCGGACTTCCCAAGTAGCATGGGCGATACGGATTCCCCGCAGATTCGGGTCATGTCCAGTGACTTGTTAATGGTATCGATTGCCAATTGGAATTCAGGATGGATTACCGTAAAGGCATTGAAGGCTCGCATTCTGATTTCATTCTCAGGGGTCATGTTGATTACCTCAGGTCCGGCCGGATCAGGATCCCAGCTTGCGAGTTTTGAAATTTGATCCCGTGACATTCGCCATGGTTGGTGCTGAGTGCGTACGTGTCTTCGAGTTATGGCGCTTTTCGCCCTTGGTAGGAATTCGTTTGTTGGTGGCGATAACCTTTACTTTCTGTTGAAGTTCGCGCAGTAGAGTGCAGGCGTGGATATGGTCAAAGCGCTGATGTTTTTCGCGGATTGAGTTACGGATCTGCAAGTGCTCACTTAGCGTCAGGTCGTCTTGATAGTCCGGCCAAGTCGCGTGCGCTGGATGCCACTCTTTGGGAGTGTCCGGATGGGCAATCCAAACGGCTGCAAGATTGCAAGGGTCAAAATAGACAATTGCTTTCTTGTTTTTTCCCAGTTGGCTCGCAATCAACGAGATGGATGGGCCTGTCCAGGTTAGTGAGTTCAGTGTCACGCGGCCTTTGCTAAGCCTACGATGCTCGACACTCAGACATAGCGCATTGAGGTCTTCCGCGGAGTAGCGTTCAGGGGGAAGGGATGATTTTTGTAGACATTCCCATGTCTCGTTTGGGCTGCCTTGTAGCCCCATATGATAGGTGTTGTGATAGATGTTCAACCATTCCGAGAAAAGCTGTTTGAGTTGCTCGAGTGTCAGGCAGGCACGGGCTCCTGAAGGATAACTACCGCGTTCCTGAACGGAACTTTTAACCGTTCCGGGGAGCCAGTGTGAAAACCCACTATTGACTGTACCAAAAAAGCGCTCGACATAGGCACGCCGATTCGGCTCTCCGGGTGGAGTATAAGAAAGTTCAATGCCAAGTAGTTGCGCAATATCTTTCAGCCAGTGGGCTATATTCTCCGGGCCATTGTCCAGAGTACCTTTGTGATGCTTCCCCCCGGAAAGCGGGTCATTGGGCAAGCCGAGAATGGCCATTTTCAATGCTCGTACAACTTTCTCTACCGTAGGCGCACCAAGTGAAATATCCCAGCCAACGCACTTTCGGCTCTTCTCATTGACGAATGCAACTAGTGTTGGCCTGCCGATGGCTACACCTTCGTCGTCGACCACCATTACGTCCATTTCTTGCGAATCGATCTCGACGTTAGCGTACAAATCATCAGGAGCACATTTCTTATCCTGGGATTTATGTTTCTTCGCTGCATACTTAGAGTCGTGTCTCGCAAGATCTATTTGGTAAGCGTCAATTTTGTATAAGCGTCGCCGGAAGGTGCTGTAGGATGGTGGTATATATTTACTTTGACCGCGCTCCAGTCTCTGTTGGTTTTCTGCTGCTATTTGGCCGATTAGGAGTTTGTAGACATGCTTAAGGGTGGGGCGCTCTTTGGTGAGGTATTCCTCAATAAGGTAGGTTGATATCAATTCGTCATTGTGTTCGGATATTCGAGGTTTTCGCGATTCCGGATAATGGTTCAGCAAAGCTAGCGGGTTACTATTGTTTTTCTTATAACGCCTTGTCCAATAATGGACTGTTGAATAGGAGGGTGGGTCTTCATCTTGTATTTCTTTTGCAATTTCGGCAATCAGCGCATTGATTCGGTCGCGAGGAAGCGCGCCGGAAAATTCCTTTAAGCAGGTGGTCACGTAGATGTGTCGGCGGAAATAGATTTTTTTTTCTTCTTCAGTCGCTGATGTCAAATGCACCGCGTCAGATAGATCGATGGGGGCATTCTGGAAAAGGGTTATAGTATTTCTGATTTGAAGTTCAGCGAATTCTTTTTTCTCCAGGAATCTGCGGGCGCCTGTTTCCAAGCAGCATAACCCTATTACGGTTCCAACAGTGGTCACTTCATAGGTCTTGTTGTTCATCTTATAGTGGGCGCCGATAGATGGCTGCTTAATTATGTTCATACACCCTCCAGTATTGCGAAGCCAATGCACATGCCGATGTTTTGATTGATTACGGTGACTAGCATTGGCTTCTCAATGACGTTGCCGTTGTTGTCGACGATAATTAAATCAATCTCTTGCAAGTTAATCTCGATGCTGGTGCTTGGGTGTCGGTTATTATTTTGTTTTCCTTTGCTCTTATATTTGCTCGCCGAGTATTTGCGGTTGTATCCCGCAAGGTCTATTTGGCAATTGTGTCGGCACGAGAGGGCATCCCTTTCTTCTTCGATAGTTAGCGCCCATCGTGCGTCTAATGAAAGAGCGATTGGCGCATTTTGGTAAAGTGTTATTGCCTTTCTGATATGAAGCTCAGTGAATTCTCGCTTGTCTAGGAATGTGCGGGCGCCAGTTTCCAGGCTGCATAGCCCTATTACGGTTCCGACGGTGGTTACTTCATAGATCTTGTTGTCCATCTGGTAGTGGGCGCCGATCGCTGGCTGCTTAATCGTGTTCACGTTGCACCTTCCAGTATGCTAAGCGGGGTTATTTTATGAAGCAGATCGGTCTTCAGATGCTTGTCGAATATGCATCTATAGACGGCCCTGGGGCTTGCGCTGTATTTCTTCAGGAATTCTTGGATGGTTAGCGGAAATGACGCGAAACATAATGTTGACATGCATTGATTGAGTTCTTCTTTGTTGGCATTGAAGGAGTTGAAATAGAGCAATTTTAGGTTTTGGATTGTTGCTCCTTGGTTGATGCTATTGCAGTCTGCAATGTGAAGGATTACTTGTCTTTTATTGAGTTCATCCTTGGCGGCTGATAGCTTTCTCTGATATGCGGGGTGAAGCTTTGACCAGTCTGGTTTTACTTCTGTGTAGTAGGTGCGGTCAGCTGTTTCGACTAAGAAGTCGGGAGTGTAGGTTACGGTTTTTCCATCGACCAAGAACGACATTGTCTCTGGTTGGGCAAAGTAAGCCACGACTTCCTCTGCATACTCGAGATGAAGGCAATAATCGGCCTCTAGTAAGCTTTCGCAGATGACTTGACACGCATTCTTACGCGAGGGGAAACAAACGAGATACCTTCCATAATGCCCTTTCGTTAATTTGCGAGCTGGGGGTATCGAAGGCATAAAGAACCTCCTGCCGTTACCAAGGCCACGGCTATAGGGAATCGGATGTAGGGCGGTGTGTATGCATCAGCCTACGCCGTTTGAGATGCAAGTCAGCCCAACCCAAAACGCTTGCGACAAAAGGTAATAAGTAAATTTTTCAATCGTTTAGAACGGTTCCGGAGTCCCAAACCTGTTCAGCAGACAGAGAGTGGCTCGTCAGAGGCTCTAAACAGCCAATTTTGCCGAAGTCAACCAATCAAAAACGCTTGCGATAAATAGGCATCAGTAGTTTTATCAATGGATTAGAATGGTCCCAGAGTCCCAAACCTGTTCAGCAGGGAAGAGGGAGATTCACCATGGGGGCTAAAGATCCCGATGCGAACGAGTTCAACCGTTTTGTCCGCCAGCTTCGAGCTATGTCGTTTGCGCATACCTTGGCGCACGCCGCGCGGGTGCATCACCATGGGCAAGCGCTGGCTACTGGTCTAGTCCAGCTAGGGTTTGTGGAAGCGGAAGAGTGGGGCCACCGATGTGAGGCGTGGTTCCGCGGTGCGTTACCCAATGAGTCGCTGCGCAAACGCCTGGTCAAAATATTTCCGCATTTGCAGGCACTGTTAAGCGCGCCGCTATGGCTTTCTCTGAGCGATATCAATGCTGGCCCACCGTTCTGGGATACCTGCGCCGCGGCACTGCGATTCAATTACGGTAAGCTACCCTTTTTCTCTCACTCGAGAGCGGATCGTCTTTGCAGTTGTCCCAGTTTGGAGCGGATGGGGGAGTTAATGATCCTGATGCGTAGTCGGGATCTGTACTTTGATGCTTACCGACTTTGGCTGCAAAAGAATTTCTACTCATTCTTTTGTGTGGCGTGTATGCAGCCGTCGCTCCATTGGGTGAGAGACCAATTGCTTTATGCTGTGGATGAACTGCAGGCATGCAATCTGTTAAGTGAGGGGGCATTGCGTAATTGGCCAACTCGCATCGAAGAGTTCGATCGCGATATGTCTGACCGCTTCGAAGTACTGGACAGCCTGACGGAGCGCGGCTGGATAGAGAGTCGGGAAGACGACAGTTATTTATTAGTATCGCTGCTGTTTGATTATCCGGATGTTGCTAATGCCTTGGTTTATTCCGACAAGAAGTTTGTGATACCGGCTAAGATTCGGATGCGGTGGCGGCGAGATATAGAGAAGAGAAATAGCACCACTCTCGAGATTGCGTGGCCAGCTGTGTTCTCGGAGCTCAGACTGGATGATCATGATCGTCGAGTCGTACGACGATTGGGTTTGCTGGATTGAAACCAGGCTATTTACCCCGCCTCATTTGTCGGTGTTCGGCTAGGAAAGGGGATTGGTGGTTGGAGAGAGAGATTGCTGCTGCAAGAGTCTCTCTTGATTCCGTAGTTGGCGTCGGTATTGGCGAACCTCAATCAGGCGTTGTCTGAGCCGCTCCTGTAGCGTGGCGTTCTCCGTCTGCAGCGTATTCAAGGCACTACGCAGGTAGGTTTGTTCGGTCTTCAGCGCCGCCGAGGCTTCCTGGTATTGATGATGCAGGTCACTGATTTGCCGACGGTGTTGCTGCAACTGAATGCGTGCTTCGCTCAATAGCCGCTCATTGTCGCGATTGAGGACGGTCAGTTCATCCTGTTTACTGATCAGGCTGTTTTGCAGGGCACGGTGCTCCCGACGCAACTGCTGCATGGCCTCATCGTGCTGTCGCAGTTCCTGCTCGCGGTGTTCTTTCTGCGTCTGTCGATAGTGCTCCAGCGCCTGGCGGGCGTGTTGGTGTTTTTCTTCGAGGGACTGCAGTTGCTGCGCCTGCGCTTCCGACAGCCGCTGCCAGCCGTGCTCGGCTTCCAGCCGGCGACTGCTCTCCACCTCGCTGGCGCGTAGTTGCTCCTGCAGGCTCAATTCGATCTGCAGGTGTTGCTGCAACTGGGCGCTCAACTCGGATTGGCTGCGCTGCAGTTCCTCGATCCGCTCCTGGCTGCACTGACGTTCTGTGCGGTACTCCAACTGTTGGCGCGTCAGTAGCTCGCGTTCGGCGGCGACCGCTGCCTGCGCGTCCTCGCGCAGTCGATCCGCGACCGGGCCAATCCGTCTCAGCAACTCTTCCTCCACGGTCGGTGCCGGATGCTGGGGATCCTGGGCCGCCAATTCATGCAGACAACGCAGGATGGTGGATTTCGACCCGGTGTTGCCGAGCTCAATCCGCACCGCATCGATGCTGGGGTGGATGCCGCGGGCGAGCAGGGCGTCCCGGGCGATTTTGACCACCGCTTTGTTCACGCCACCGCGTGCCATGGTAAGGCCTCCTGACGATTTCGTGTTGTGGTACGGAGTATGGAAGTACACCTGCAATGGCGCCTGTCGTCTTTCAATTGGGCTGACGAACTAACATGGGATAATGCGGAGTTATCCCATGTGAGACAGCAATACGACCCAAATCCGGTCTTGAGGCGCTATGCCGGGACGGGGAGGCGCGATGAGTGAGGCGGTGGAGCGCTACCTGCAGGCGGGCACGCGGGCCAACACCCGGCGCAGCTACCAGCAGGCGATCGAGCACTTCGAGGTGAGCTGGGGCGGCTTCCTGCCGGCCACCAGCGACGCCATCGTGCGCTACCTGGTCGACTACGCCGGCACCCTGGCGAGTAGCACGCTGAAGCTGCGTCTGGCCGCACTCGCGCAGTGGCATATCAGCCAGGGCTTCCCCGATCCGACCAAGGGCTCCCTGGTACGCCAGGTGCTGAAAGGCATCCGTACCCTGCACCCGAAGCCGGAAAAGCAGGCCGAGCCGCTGCAGCTACGTGAGCTGGAGCAGTGCGTCGTCTGGTTGGAGCGGGAAGGGGAGAAGGCGCGGGCGGAGGGCGACTTGCCGCGGCTGTTGCGCTGCTGGCGCGACCGCGCCCTGCTGCTGATCGGTTTCTGGCGCGCCTTTCGCAGCGACGAACTGTGCCGCCTGCGGGTCGAGCACGTCCAGGTGCGGCCGGAGGAGGGCATGCAGCTGTTTCTGCCCTGGAGCAAGAGTGACCGCGACAACCAGGGGCAGAGCTACCCGGCGCCAGCGCTGGCTCGGCTCTGCCCAGTGCAGGCCTACAGCGACTGGATCAGCGTCGCCGGCATCACCCGCGGACCGGTATTTCGTGGCATCGATCGCTGGGGCCACTTGAGTGGACAGGGGTTGCACCCGCACAGCGTGATTCCGATGTTGCGCGCGGTGCTGCAAGGTGCCGGGTTGCCCGCCGAGATATATAGCAGCCACTCCTTGCGTCGCGGCTTCGCCACATGGGCGACGCGCAACGGTTGGGACCAGAAGGCCCTGATGGGCTATGTCGGTTGGCGCGATGCCAAGTCGGCACTGCGCTATGTGGACAGCACCGGCTTGTTTCCCGGGCAATTGCGGCCGTTTTCGCCGAGTCTGGAGGCTGATGAGGTCCCGGGCCTGGCTAGTCCAGGTGCTCTGCCAGGTAGTTGACTAGTTTGAGCGGTTCGGCGCTGTCGACGATGGCGAATATCAAGTCGCGCTTGCTGCGCGGCAGATGCTTGGCGCAGCGCTTGGCGGTGGCCTTAATGGCGCTGTTCGTTCCGTGAATGCGAGCCGCGAGGAAAACGGCCAGCGTTGCGTCTAATAGGGTCAAGCTGATTTGCTCAGATTGGAGGTCGCGGGGAGTGTGCATTCTATCTCTAGCGTTACTCAATTGAAGGCATAATCCCTGCGAAATAGCGGTGCAAAACTGACTGCTTTCAACCCAAAGCGGACTCTAACTACGTAGTTACCAAGCGGCGGTCGGCGCTGTTGGCTCGCTCGGCGTGGACGTCAGTGGTAGTGTCCGGGCAATGGGCTCGCGCGATGACCTCTTCTGGCCGGTAAGTCCCGCACCATAGGGTTGTTTTTGACCAGGAGCTAACCTTGCAACTTCTAACCTAGAACTCTTAGACGCTATAACCCAATCAATAAAGCCATATAATTATTGACGGCCAAGGAAATGAGCAAGACTAGGGACAATCATTTTGTAGCTCAATGGTATCAGAAAGGTTTCATGCATGAGCGAGACAGCCAACTCTGCTATCTAACGCGCCGAGATATATATCTAAAGAACGGTGAAGCCAAGACAATTTACTCCAAGAGATGGCATGCGCCGGCTCAACAGTTCTATAAGATCGACCTCTACTCGACATTCTTGGGGGAAGAAGTTAATGATGATATTGAGCAGAAGCTTTTCGGCCCGATTGACGACAACGGCTCAAAAGCTGTGCGAGCATTTCTAACTGATGACCAATCGCAATGGCATTACAACTTTCAGAATTTATTTACATATATAGACGCCCAAAAGCTAAGAACCCCAAAAGGCTTGGATTGGATTAAGAGCAAGTATCCAAAGCTAAGCCAGCCACAGTTGATGATGGAGATGCAATCACTGCGTACAATGCATTGCATTTTGTGGGCTGAAGGCGTAAGAGAGCTAGTCTCCGCTGAAGATTCCGAAGTAAAATTTATAATTTCCGACCATCCTGTCACGATTTATAATTACGCGTGCCCTCCTGGAACAGAGCTATGCGAGCCCCCTAATGATCCTGACATTTCACTGAAGGGTTCGCAGACAATATTTCCCCTAGACAAAAATCGCTGTTTGATTCTAACCAATCTTGAATATGCTCGAGACCCTGAAAATGTCAATCCACTTGAGCAAAGAACCAATGCTGTCCGTGTTCGTCACAGCATGGTCAACACCATTGAGTTTATTAATTCTCGCAAGCTAACAGCAGGCGAAGTTGCCAAAGTCAATCACGTCATCAAAAGCAGAGCCCAATCATCGTTAGCTGCTGGCAAAGAAGAGTGGCTTTACCCTGAAATCGACTTAGATTGTGACTGGGCCGATATACGAAAAGTTCTCCTGCCACCAATCAATGGGCTTCACAGGTTTGGCGGGGAAATGTATGCAAAATTTGATGACGGTTCCGTTCACTATCAGGATGCGTTTGGTCGAACAAAACCTCAGAGCGAATACCTAAACAAGAGCATAGATGAAGCAAAAATTGGTCGCAACGATCTTTGCGGTTGTGGCAGCGGCAAAAAGTATAAGAATTGCTGTCGAGACATTCCCAATGGACTTCGAACCACTTGGAAGGTGGCAAGTGTTCGAGAGCGAAATTTAGCGTTCTGCAACTGCATTCGCGATGTTCTTGGACTCGATAGCGGCAAAACCTGGGTGGATGTCAGGCGCGAACTTTCCGAACGCCAGATATCAAGTATTTATGGCTTTTATTCCATTTTGTGGCCTCGTGATACCGATATTTATTCATTACTACCTAAGCCTGATGGGAGGTTTCGAGGGCTTTACACAGGGCCATTAGATGTTCGTACTATTAGTGAGAACGCCTTACCCATGGCGTCTGTGTTTGACGAATTCCTAATAGAATCACCAATAGTCAATCCAAACAACATTAAGCCAGAATTCAGCCCAACTAAATCACCAGAAAAATACAAGTATCAGGCATTAAAGGATTTTCTCTTTATGCTTGAGATAGAGCCATTTATTGGGCGCGGCCTAGTAAACCTTATTCCAGACCCAGCTGAGTTCGACCTCGCCCTAATGAAGGGTATGATGGAAATGGCTAGAGATCGATCTAGGTTTCGCACTAAAGAAATGTTCTGCGAGAAAGACCTGGGATTGCACTATAGGTTGGCCACTGAGGATTTGTTGAACGCTATGGCAATGATGCCTAGTGCTGCAAAAATACAAGCATTAATACATCAGTTTGGGTTGACTGAGGAAACGGCAGTAGAGGCAATCTCCGAATTAGAACGCCATGCTGAGGCGTCGCCACTAACTATGCTGCAAAGCATGCCTCTTGGTGAAGGTGGTCAGTTTTTCCAATTCAGAATGGGGCCAAATTATGAAATGGCACTTTTCTTGGCACAAGTCACAGGTTCGGTACTCGTCACCGATAGTGGTTCGAGGTGGCGAGAGTTGATTCCGGCACAGCATCAAACTCAAGGAACTGTCAACTATCCATGGAGTGATGCTTTGGATCAAATAACTTTCACTCCTATAGACTATCAATTTCTGGAGACATTCCAGAAATCTCAGCATCAATTTACCGCTTTCAGGGAGATCATAAAGTCGGCAGATCGCATGGTTTTGTATAATGACCGAGATGCTGCAAAATTGAATCGCCTGGCTGATCAAGCTAAATATCTCATTAGTCACATTGGACAAACTATAGGTCCAAATTCGACCAGTGCATTAAAAATACTAAGCCCCGATGGCGGGCTCTATGATCCCCATGTCCAACGATTATTGGCGCTATCTAGCTGCCAGCAATATGAGCATAAAGTTAGGTCGATTTATGGGGTTTCGCTTGCAAATTAAAATTACAGCTAACGAAGCAAGCTTGCTCTCTGCAAAGTTATAAACGTCTAAGCAGATTTACAAGAAGAGCGAGAGTTTATAAGCCTTATGCGGGGGATTGATATGACCGAAATCAGATCTCTGCGAGAATCAGCTATCGACCAGTCTCAGCCGATCTCGACTAGCACAAACCGACCGAAAGTAGTCAATCAACGTACGTACAAGAAAAAAAGCACTGTTATCCCTACTCAAATCGACGAGCATCGTAAGGGAGGGATACAGCAAAAGCTTTCCACAAAAATTAATAATGCCACCGGGCTATGGCTGAAAAAATAATAGAGAGACACAGAGGCGATGACGATGAGTTTGCTGCTGCATGAAGTTTTGCGAAAGGTTAAATCTGGCGCGAAATCATTCGATCCCCAAAAAAATGCGGATGGAGATCTGGACAAATTCCAAGCCATTGCGAAAACAGTTGTTTATGCTCATAGGCAAGGGTATATATCCAGAATAATCCCGCAAATGGACTATGTGCTCGGCAATTTGTCTTACAACCTTATTCTGGTTGATGGTGGGCTTACATTTGAAGGTGAGTGCCATTTAAATGAGCTTTCCGGTCAGCCAACGCCCGCTGACGAGGCTTTGAGCGACCTATTAACTCGAATTCCCAGTCACAACATACGTGATAAGTGGGAAAAAGCTCTTCATCGCCGCGTGACAGACCCAAGCGGAGCGATTACGGCGGCAAGAAGCCTTCTTGAAACAACGCTCAAATGGATTATTGAGGAGCGTGGAGGAAAACCAACTGAGAGTAATAGGGAACTATTTAGCAGAGCGATCGACGCCCTTGGAATTGTTGTCAAGGGACAGCCCATTGAGAAAACTATCGAAGGGCTAAATTCCATTATCTGGGGCATAGGAGAAATGAGAAATAGGCTTGGTGACGCGCACGGTTCGACCTCAAATAGCACCCTCCCAACAGTAAGCGAGGCGGGCTTCTGTGTGAATCTTGCCGGAGTTACTGCTCTGTTCTTGCTTGAGGAATTTGAGGCTAGTCAACTCTAAACACGCTTAGTTTGATAGGTGCTCTATGGTGGCGTTTAGCTGGTATCTGTCGCTTGCGAACGGCAGAAAACGGCCGATTCTGTTGAAAAAGGCGGTTCTGCGGCAGCCAGCCGGCCAGGTGCGCCAGCTTTCGAAGTGGCTGCAAGCCACTCCAAGTTGCCTTTCGGCGTTTCACTGAGCCACCGGGCTCAGGTTTGCGGGTTAATTCGAGGGTTTCTGCTCGCAGCAGGCGTACCTATCCCGTAAGCGGTGGCCCTTGAGGCAAAAGCTTGGCCATGCGTCGCAGGTTTTGCACCGTCGCAGCCAAGGTGAACTCGTCAGTGGCACCGGTCAGGCCACGCAGCCGTAAACGGTCGAGTTTCATGATCCGTTTGAGGTGGGCGAACAGCATCTCCACCTTCTTTCGCTCGCAGCGAGAGACGAGGTACTCCGGTGTCTTGGCGATGCGTCGCGCTACGTCGCGAGCAGCCTCATGGATGCTGCGAACGATCTTGCGGTTCGGCGTGTTGGGGCAGCACTTGGCTTTCAGCGGGCAGGTGGTGCAGTCGGCTTGGCTGGAGCGGTAGATGATGGTGTTGGCCTTGGTCACCCGCGATCTTTTCTGGGTGAAGGCGCGCCATTCACTGCGTAGCGGTTTGCCGGCTGGGCAGCGGTATTCATTGGCGTCCTGACTCCAGTGGAAGTCGCTGCTGGAGAGGCTGTCGTCCTTGCGCTCGGTCTTGTCCCACACCGGAACATGCGGCTCGATGTCCTTCTCCTCGACCATCCAGGCCAGCATCGGGGCCGTGCCATAGGCGGTATCGCCGATGAGGCGCTCTGGGGTGAGGTCGAACTGCGCTTCGACGCGCTCGACCATCGTTTTGGTCGACTCGACTTCGGCGGTCCGATGCGCCGGCGTGGCTTCCACATCCAGGATCACGCCGTGCTCGGTGTCGATCAGGTAGTTGGTAGCGTAGGCAAAGAAGGCCGGACCACCTGGCGCGGCGGTCCACCGGGACTGCGGATCGGTGAGTGAAATTTTCTTGGGCAGGGCTTCGGCCAGCGCTTCCTCATCAAGGGCTTCGAGGTACTCGCGCACGGCGCGGCTGCTGAGCGCCGGATCGCGCCAGTCGACTTCATCGCCCGCCACCCCACGTTGCCGGCTGGCATCCGCCTTGATGATGCTGGCGTCGACGGCGAAGCCTTCGCCCTTCACCAGGCCGGCCGTCATGCAGCGACGCAGCACTTCATTGAACAACCAGCGGAACAGGCCGCTGTCCCGGAAACGGCCGTGGCGATTCTTCGAGAAGGTCGAGTGATTGGGCACTTCGTCTTCCAGTCCCAGCCGGCAGAACCAGCGATAGGCCAGGTTCAGGTGCACCTCCTCGCACAACCGCCGCTCGGAACGGATGCCATAGCAGTAGCCGACGACCAGCATGCGCACCATCAGCTCCGGATCAATCGAGGGGCGCCCGATGGGGCTGTAGAAGTCGGCCAAGTGGGTGCGCAGATCGCTGAGATCCAGGCACTGGTCGATGCTGCGCAGGAGGTGTTGCGGCGGGACGTGCTCTTCCAGATTGAACGCGTAGAACAGGCGCGCCTGTCCTCCCGGTAACCGTCCCATCATGCTGCCTGCCCCCACGCTCGCTGAGCGTGCGATTTTGCCGGCGGCTTCGGGCGGCAGCTACTTTTTCAACAGAATCGGCCAAAAGCTGCCGGTCGAGGCGACCCCGTGTGCCGGTCAACTCCGATGTAAACGGCCGGTCATGTCGAATGCAAATGAATGGATGAGTTTACTAAAGCCTGCTGGACACATGGCCGGACACCAGCGCACCCATTTAATTAGTCTGACGGACGGTGAAACCGAGATCAAAAATGTAGCGTTCGAGGCCTGGTTGGGCTTCGATAATGAGGTCGTTTATCTCACAGGATTGGAAGATCGCCTTTCTAAGAAATACGGTTATCTGGCACAGCTTACGCTGCATATTGATTTCGACCGTCAACGATACAAAGTGATCTCAGCAGGAGTTCGAAGCTACGTTTTTGACTTCCCAAGAAAGACCTTATCGATCTCGAAGGTAGCGGCGAAATCTTTCGCTTGATTTGCTTGGCTCGCCGTTTCGCGATTAAGCTCCAAATATGACAGTTTGGAGCTCTCGCTTGCCAGTCAACATTGAACGAATGTTAATTCTCTTTGATTATCTCGATATCTTCGTAAGAGCCATTTCGGGCCAGGCAGTAAAAGCTAACGGGATTATTGTTATTAGCGAAGCTATGAACGACCGCACTTACTTTCAACCGCTCAACGTCGCCCGTCTTGCTTTCGCTATCAACGTTCCAGTTTCTGATACTGTCTGTGGACTGCGAGGAGCCTGCACCGGAGACTCGCTTCTGCAGATCCTCAATGCAGGCGTTGACAACGTCAGAGCGTGATTTTGGTCTGTACGCGTCTGCGAGTTTGATAACGCAGGCCTGGGTACTCAAGATGACAGCAGCAAGGTCTTTTGACTCCATTCGCCCGGCTACTTCCTTCGTCGATAGGATTGCGGAAACCTGAGTGTTCAAAGAATCCTGCATTTTTGCACTGAAATCGATGCCTTTGGAATTGTCCGCTTCTGCATATTGGAAAGCGCCCCTGAACACTGCGCTCGCTTCTGCTGAATAACCAAGCCCGCATGCTTTGAGAGCTTGATCGACGGGTGTGACTGAAGAATACGGCGACAAGCCAGAGCAGGCGCTTAAAAACACAGAATTACAGAGCAGAAGAAGCCTACGCAAGATCGCTTTCCTTTTGACGATGAAATTATGGCCTGATGACATCAGGCCATCGCTCGGGAATAGAGCATACCCCGATCAAATTGCAGGTCCAGCAAAGGGTGGATCTGGACCGGGATATTTTGCGTGATTAGTCGATCAAGACGTGTCTGCTAACGGACCAGGCACAGTAAAACAATGGTCACCTCTCACGACAGACAGCTACCGGCCAGAAGCGGCCACGACAATTCGGCAACCCTGCGCCGAGGCTCGACCGGCCTTGCCCTTATGACTAAACCGCTAAGGCCATGCACGCAATAGAGGTCGTGCTACCATTTTGCCACTTTTTCCAAGAAGCCCTTTCTGCCCGCAGGTAATCGCCATGGACGACGTAGTCATAACGCATTCGGATGTGTACCAGAGCTGGCAAAACCACCTCTTCAATTTCAATCTGGACGATCCTACAACTAAGGCGCCAGGCCTGCGAAAGCCGCAACTCGCCGCGCTTTACGCGACCCTTGGTCATCTGGTGGTCGACCCCACAGCTACGGCCACCGTGGTCATGCCCACCGGCACAGGGAAAACCGACACAATGCTCGCGCTGATCATCGCGGCGAGAATGAGTCGGACACTGATCCTTGTACCGTCGGACGCCCTCAGAGCTCAATTAGTGAACAAGTGCGCTGAGATGAGGACGCTTCGTACCGTGGGGGCAGTATCGGACACGGCGCGCAATCCCATTGTTGCGGCCATCGATTCGAAGCTGTCTGAGGCGCAGGTTGCTGAATTGGCTACTGCCAACATCATTGTGGCCACTCCCCAGGCCCTGCTGCTGTTCGAGGACGCTGCCTTGGGGGCGCTGGTGAACATGTGCAGCCACTTGATGATCGATGAGGCTCACCATGTCGTGGCAGCCAGTTGGAACCGAATCAAAACAGCCTTCAGGGGCAAACCTTGCATTCAGTTCACAGCGACGCCATTCAGGGAGGATGGTCTGGCTCTGGCTGGCAAGATCATCTACAACTACCCGCTCCGGGATGCGCAACTTGATGGCTATTTCAAAGGTATTGAGTTCCATCCGGTACGAGAATACAACCTCAAGCTGTCCGACCAGGCCATCGCAGACAAGGCCGTTGAGCTGCTCCGGGCTGACCTCAAGGCAGGCTACAACCATTTGATGATGGTGCGGGCCAAGTCGCACAAGCGGGCGGCAGACTTGTTTGAGATTTACAAGCAGCACCCCGACCTGACGCCAGTTCTGATCCACAGCAAGGTGCCGAACCAGGCCAGGGTGATGGCGGAGATCGTCAAGAAAAGGCACCGGATCATAGTCTGTGTCGACATGCTTGGCGAAGGCTTCGATCTGCCCGAGCTTAAAATCGCCGCCATTCATGATCAACACCAAAGCCCTGCTGTGACGCTCCAGTTCATTGGTCGACTGACGAGGGTAGATGCGGCTCTTGGTGATGCCAAGTTTGTTGCCAACATCGCTAACCAGAAGACCGACCACCAAATGGCAGCCCTCTACAAGGAGAGTGCTGACTGGGGTGCAGTCATTCGCGACGTGAGCGAGCAAAAAGTCAGCCGGGAAATTGAGAAGGCGGACTTCAACGAGCAGTTTGCCGACGGTGACGATGCCCAGGTGATTTTTGGACTGAACCCGAACCCCAAAATTAGCGCCGTGGCATATCACGTCTCTCCCAAAGACTGGACACCACAGCGTGCGCAGGGGCTGGATGGGCGCAGAGAAACACTGCAGTACATCTCGATCAACGATCAGGCCGATACAGTCATAGCTGTAACCCGGCGAGAGACGCTGGTTGGGTGGGCTCAGACCGAAGAGATCATCGATACCAACTGGAATCTGTACATCGCTTTCTATAACAAGGCGCAGAAAACCCTCTTCGTTCACACCTCAGGTGACGACACACAGGCAACTCGCTTTCTCAACCTGGTGGCCAGAGCCCCCCGTCGCATCAATGGTGAGCCGACCTTCCGTACGCTCCACGACATCAAACTGATGAAGCTGCAGAACGTTGGCCTATCACGCGCCCGGAAAGACCTGCGGTTCACGATGCACGTGGGGCGCGATATCAATCAAGTGATCAGCGACATCGAGAAGGGCAACGCGACAAAATCCAACATCTTCGCCACCGGCTTTGAGGATGGAGAACGAACTACTGTGGGCTGCTCGCACAAAGGCAAGATCTGGGAGATGAACTCCTCTCCGATCAACTACTGGGTCGAGTGGTGCAAGCGCATGTCGGTCAAACTCAACGACAACACCATTAACCCTGCTGACGTACTCAAAAATGTCATGCGTGTTGACCAAATCAAGGGCAGTTGGCCAGAAGGCCTGTTTTACGCCGACTGGCCTGAGTCGATCGCGATCGAAAACGAGCAAAGGATCTCGCTGTATTTTCAGGGAGAGACTTTCAACCTTCTCGACGTCGAGCTTGGTAAGCCCGAGTACAGTGGCGCGCGGACGTTGGATATCCCCGTCTTGGTCGCGGGTAACGATGGTGAGGAGCGTCGCCTCACTTCCATTGCCATCAAGCTGTTAGAAGACGGATACAAGACCTCCTGCCCAGGTGTGAAGATTCTTTACCCCCACGAAATACCACTGGACTCCTACCTGGATGGAGAGCCGCTTGTATTGCTCAAGGTCGACGGTTCCATGGTGCAGGGCAACTACCGTCAGTACTCGCTCAACAGCATGGATGTAAAACTGCCTGCCGGTTTGCTCGAACCCTGGAATTGGGGAACGACGAAAATCCATCAAGAGTCCATGCGTGCGGAGCGACGTGAGGATTCTGTACAAGGCTTCACCTTTGCCAAGATCGCTGACGACTACTCGATCGTCTTCAACGATGACGGCAAAGGCGAAATCGCTGACCTAGTGGCAATCCGGGAAAGCAAGGACGTTATCTACGTTGATCTCTACCACTGCAAATTCTGCCCAGTGACGGATGGCGTGGCCGCGCCCGGGGCGCGCGTCGCAGACGTCTATGAGGTATGCGGTCAGGCGTCGAGATCGGTGAAATGGCTGTACACCGGCGATAAGTTCTTCAACCGCCTGATGGATCGCTACCAGCAATCACTGCTCAAGAACTTCGACAGAATCCTGAAAGGCACGCCTCAGCAGCTGGAGATACTGCGCAACAAATGCCACGACCACGAGCTGATCTTCAAATTTGTGATCGTGCAACCCGCGATATCAGCGAAGAAGGTGTCGAACGAGCAGCTTGCCGTCTTGGGAACGAGCTACTCGTACATCAAGAGCATCTCGGGCTCGGACATCAAGGTCATTGTTAGCCCTTAATCGAGTTGCATCAGCGGAATTTCAGCTGATTCTGCTGATGTGCTGATGTGCTGATGTGCTGATGCCATGCTGTGATCCGCGCCTCCGATACCTACTTCGCTTTTGCCACCACAGGCTTGTGGCGGTCGGAATCGTCCTAAATTTGTCTAGGTACTCGATGACCGCTTCTGGCCGATTGCTGCCGATATGACTGCATGGAAGACATTCCGATTTAGGTACGCCACGGCCGTCAGATAGCTAACTGGTGCCAGAGTCCATTTATCGGGGGCGTCACCAGGTTGGGTCTCTGGACATATCGGCCCTGTGCCGTGCCGGTACAGAGTTGGGAGAAGCGCTGATCCTGGGGTGGATGGCCTGCGTGAATATCGCCCCGCCGGACAGCTCCTCTTAACGGGAGCCTTCTAACAGTTCAATTACGAGAACCAGCAACACTCCAGGTTGTCGATCAAGCGCGTATTACCGATGAATGCTGCAACCAGAATGACTAGCGATTTGTCCTGCTGAGCGGGCATCTCAAGTGTCTGCGTTGTTCGGATTTCTAGGTAGTCCAGCCGGAATCCGGCTTGCTCAAGCATGTTCTTGCCATCTTTGATTAGTGACGGGAAGTCACGATCGCCTTGTTCAATGGCGTCTGCGATTTGCCTGATGCAGCGGTGGAGCAGTGGTGCGATGTCGCGTTCGGCGGGGGTGAGGTACCCATTGCGTGAGGAAAGTGCGAGGCCATCGGGAGCGCGAATGGTTGGCGCGGCGAGTATGCGCGTGGCGAGATTCAAGTCTTTGGTAAGTGCTCGAATCACAGCAAGCTGCTGGTAGTCTTTCTGGCCAAACACCGCGACGTCGGGCTGAACGATATTGAATAGCTTGGTCACGACGGTTGCCACGCCCTCAAAATGCCCTGGGCGGCTGTCGCCACAAAGGCCTCGCGATATGCCAGGGACAATCACGCTGCAGTGATTGCGCAATCCGTCTGGGTACATCTCTTTTACGCTCGGTGCGAAGAGCACGGAGCAGCCAGCTCTCGACAGCGCCTTCTGATCTGCAGAAGGAGTTCGCGGGTAGCTCTGGAGATCTTCTTGGGGACCGAACTGCAAAGGATTTACGAAGAGGCTGGTGACGATGAATTCACTTTCCTGTCGGGCCATCTCCAGTAGCGAGATGTGTCCTTCATGAAGGTTGCCCATCGTCGGTACCAGCCCGATGCGTTTTCTCTGACCTCGCGCCTTTTGCAACGCTGCGCGCAATGTCTGGATGCTGTCAGTTGTGATCATCGCTGACCTGATGGGGGTGTTTGGCACAGATTTTCGGGTTTTCCATCAGAGACGCCTGCATGGCGGCCAGCAGTTCGGTGGCGCGCTGCTTGCCGATTATTGGTGAGCAGGTATCGCCACGGACAATGGCGGAGAGGAAGTCGGCCTTGATATAAGCCGCGTCGTTCACACCTGCTGGCACGTGATTGGAGATCAAGTCGAAGAGAAAGGCTTCCTCGAAGGCCGGCGGGTTCTTCAGCAACTCCACCAGCTCCGCGGTCTGCGTGGCATCCAACGCAAGGGGCGGCAGCCCTTCCTCGGCACGTGCTTTCACGTGTTCGAAATAGCCTTCAAGCACTGCGATTTCTCCTGTCGAGCACGGATAAAAAAGTAGGGCAGGGACGGCCATCGAGGATGACGACTCAGCAGACCGACATGGGAACCTGCACCTACGAAAGGTATGCGACGCCCGCCGCAGGTGCGTTGCAGCAGATCGTCGGTTGGCGATCAAAAAATAACAATATTTCAGTTATTCAACAACTGACATGTTGACATTTTCTTGTCGGGACACAAAAGTTAGCCCGCTGGCGCCCCCGTAGCGCCGCTGTGTGCCTGGCCTTCGGCCAGCGGCGTTACGCCACCGTCATTCGAGAGAAATCACATGAAAGTACTGGTCCCGGTCAAACGAGTGGTCGACTTCAACGTCAAGGTCCGCGTCAAGGCGGACAACTCCGGCGTCGACCTCGCCAACGTGAAGATGGCACTGAACCCCTTCTGCGAAATCGCCGTGGAAGAAGCCGTCCGACTGAAAGAGAAGGGCACCGCGACTGAAGTCGTGGTCATTACCGTCGGTTCTAGCGCAGCCCAGGAGCAGTTGCGCACGGCCCTGGCCTTGGGCGCCGATCGCGCCATTCTGGTCGAGTCCGCCGACGAGCTGAACTCCCTGGCCGTCGCCAAGTTGCTGAAGGCCTTGGTCGACAAGGAGCAGCCGCAGCTGGTCATCCTCGGCAAGCAGGCCATCGACAGCGACAACAACCAGACCGGCCAGATGCTGGGCGCCCTCACGGGCTTCGCCCAGGGCACCTTCGCCTCCAAGGTCGAGCTGGCTGGCGACAAGGTCAACGTCACCCGTGAGATCGATGGCGGTCTGCAGACCGTTGCGCTGAACCTGCCGGCGATCGTCACCACCGACCTGCGCCTGAACGAGCCGCGCTATGCGTCGCTGCCGAACATCATGAAGGCCAAGAAGAAGCCGCTGGACGTGGTCACCCCGGATGCCCTGGGCGTTTCCACTGCCTCCACCGTCAAGACCCTGAAAGTTGAAGCACCGGCCGCCCGCCAGGCGGGTATCAAGGTCAAGTCCGTGGCTGAACTGGTCGAGAAACTGAAGAACGAAGCGAAGGTGATCTGAGATGGCAATCCTGGTAATCGCTGAACACAACAACAGCGCGCTGGCAGCTGCCACCCTCAACACCGTTACCGCCGCTCAGAAGATCGGTGGTGATATCCACGTTCTGGTCGCTGGCCAGGGCGTAGGTGCTGCTGCAGAAGCTGCCGCCAAGGTCGCGGGCGTGTCCAAGGTGCTGGTCGCTGACAACGCTGCCTACGCGCACCAACTGCCGGAAAACGTCGCTCCGCTGATCGCTGAGCTGGGCAAGGGCTACAGCCACGTGCTGGCACCCGCTACCACCAACGGCAAGAACTACCTGCCGCGCGTGGCTGCCCTGCTGGACGTCGACCAGGTCTCCGAGATCATCGCCGTTGAAAGCGCCGACACCTTCAAGCGTCCGATCTACGCCGGCAACGCCATCGCTACCGTGCAATCCAGTGCGGCCGTGAAGGTCATCACCGTGCGTTCCACCGGTTTCGACGCCGCGGCTGCTGAAGGCGGTTCCGCTGCCGTTGAAGCAGTTGGCACTGTGTCCGACGCTGGCAAGTCCGCCTTCGTGGGTGAAGAACTGGCCAAGTCCGATCGTCCGGAACTGACCGCTGCCAAGATCGTCGTTTCCGGCGGTCGTGGCATGCAGAACGGCGACAACTTCAAGCACCTCTACAGCCTTGCAGACAAGCTGGGCGCTGGCGTGGGCGCTTCCCGTGCCGCCGTCGACGCCGGCTTCGTGCCGAACGACATGCAGGTCGGCCAGACCGGCAAGATCGTCGCGCCGCAGCTGTACATCGCCGTCGGTATCTCCGGTGCTATCCAGCACCTGGCCGGTATGAAGGACTCCAAGGTCATCGTCGCGATCAACAAGGACGAAGAAGCCCCGATCTTCCAGGTGGCTGACTACGGCCTGGTGGCTGACCTGTTCGAAGCCGTACCCGAATTGGAAGGCTTGGTTTGACCGCGGGCCGGCAGGCAGTCGATGGACTGTCTGCCGGCGAGCTTGGCTTCACAGAACAGGTGATGCCTCATGGCACGAGTCAATGAAAAGCTGGCGTCGCTCAACTGGGCGCAGTTCAGCCCGCTAGCCGACCCGACCCGCCGCGCCATTTTCACCCGGTTGATGGAGCACCCTGCGGCCGTCAAGGTACTCGCAGCGGAAATGCCGATCTCCCAACCAGCCATTTCCCAGCATCTGAAGGTGCTCAAGGAAGCCGATCTCATCCTGGACGAGCGCCAGGGTCGCTATCGACTGTATTCGGCCAATCCCCAGGCGCTTGAGGCGCTGTCCTTGCAGTTCGGTCAGTTGCGCGACTGCCTGTTGGACGATGGCGAGTCTCAGGGCACAGCGTCCGGCGAGTTCGATTCAGTGGATCGCGCCATGCAACAGTGGGCGCGCCTGTGGCCGGAGCACGATCCGCTGAGCGTCGGACTGATCGTGCGCCTACGTCTGGTAGCCCGGCATCTGGAACGGCTCTCCGAACTGGCCGCCTCACGCCATCAGCTCAATGTTGTGCAGGTACTGCTGCTGGCAACTCTGGACCGTATCGAACCGCCCCATGAAAGCACCCTTACTGAGCTGTCCAAGGTTAGCTTCATGTCTCTACCGGCCACTGCGCGCCATCTCGACCAGACCGAGAAGCGCGGCCTCATAAGTCGCAGACCGGACGAGAACGACGCCCGCTCCAACCTGATTCGCATCACGGACAAGGGGCGCGAGGTGCTGCACAAGATCATGAACTCGCAGCGCCAGTATGAGCATGCCCCCGTATACCAGATGACAGGGGACGATCAGTTGCGTCTGGCCAGGATGTTGCGTTCGTTGATGCGCGATCTGGGGACGATCCAGGGATGAAGCGTGGCACCCCGCCGGCACGGGGTGCCATTAAGTCAGGCGACCTGATCGGTTTCCAGCACTCGACCCATTTGCGTATCGCCGCCGATGGTAGTGCGGTGTACCAGGCGCCGGTCACCCAGGGGGTATCCCAGCGCCGAATGGAGTGTGCGCCAGTTGTCCCACAGCACCATGTCGTCTGGCTCCCAGTGGTGGACGTAGCAGAACGTCCGACTGGTGACGTGGGTAACCAACTCTTCGAGTAGGGCGTGACTTTCCGAGGCGTCCATGTTGACCACACGTTGCAGGTGCAGCGGGCTGAGGTTCAGCACCTTGCGGCCACTCACCGGGTGGCGCCATACCAGGGGGTGGGCCACTGGCGGGAAGGCAGGAAAGTTGCGTTCGCCTTTTACCTGCATGCGCAGCAGTGGGTCGCGTCCGTAAGGAGAGTCGAGAAGCGAAGTGCAGAATCGATACTCCACCTCTAAGTGCTCGATGCGCTGTTTCATCGCCTCCGGCAGCGCGGCGTAGGCCGCAATGGTATCGATCCAGGCGGTTTCCCCGCCGTGTTGCGGGGTTTCCACGGCGCGCAGCATGGCGCCGTGGTTGGGGCGGTTAGTGAAGACAAGGTCTGAATGCCAGGGGATGAAGCCGACGAAGGGCTTGTCCGGCGCCGACTCACGGTAGTACACGCTGAGCTTTGCCTGGGCATCGCTATCGAGCACCATCAGCTCGGGATATTGGCTTTCGGTCACCAGATTCTTCACCGGATGCACGTCCAGTTCGCCAAAGCAGCGGCTGAGACTGAGCTGCTGTTCCGGGCAGTGGCCCATGTTCTTGAAGACAACTATGCCGGCTTCAATCCAGGTCTCATGAAGTTGCTTGGCGATGTGCGACGGAATTGGTTGATTCAGATCGATTTCACTGCATTGCACGCCAATGCCACCGGCTAGGTTGGATATTTTCATTGTTGTTGTCTCTTGCTTTGAGAATTTTGTTTGGAATATTTGACTGGGAACTCGACATGCTTTTGAGTAAATCGTTAGTTGCTTGCCAGCTAACTTTTATCGAAGTGCTTCGGGCTCATTTGTGGCGATCACTGAGGATTGTTGGGGCGCGTTGTTCGCCTGCTCTGGACGTCGCTGCAGGCGTAGGCTGAGCAGCAGCATCAGCGCCAGCACCGCGACCAGCGAGCCAGTCACCCACGGGATGGCCGAGGCCAGTCCATCCAGCCTGCCGGCCTGGAGCAGCTCACTGGCGTCGACGCCAAGTTGTTGCAGTTGAGCCGCAAGTTCAGGACTCGGCTTGGCCTGGCCGAGGCCTGCCAGGCGGCCGAGCAACTCGGGGCTTGCGCCTGCCTGGCTGGCACGCTCCTGCATCGACTGCTGGGCGATCAGGGTCACCGCGCTGCCGAACACGCCGAGGCCGAAGGTGGCGCCGGCAGGCGAGCCGAAGTCCTTCATCATGGTGAACAAGCCGCTGCCAGCGGCTAGCTTGGCGCGTGGCACGGCGCTCATCATCAGCTTCATCAGTGCCGGTGTCTTCATGCCGTTGGCGAAGCCGATCAGTACGACAATGCCGGCGATCATCCACAGTGGTGTGCTCAGCCGGATGGTGCTTATCGTCAGCATGCCCAGCAGTATGGCGACCATCGACGCCACCACGATCCGCCGGCAGTCGTACCTGTCCGCAAGGCGCCCAGCGATGGGGGCGGAGATCATCGAGCAGCCGTACACGCACATGTTGATGAAGCCCACCTGGGATGCGCTGCCACCCGGGCGCTCGCTGATGAAGAAGGCCAGCGAATAGGTCAGGCCGGCCAGGCACATGACACTCAGCAGGTAAAGTCCGGCAGGCAGGATGAACGCAGGGTTGCGCAGGATGCCAATGTCGATCACAGGGTCAGCCACGCGCTGCTCCAGCTTCCACAGTAGCGCTGCGGCGACCACACCTATGCCCAGGGCTGCGAGCGTGTAGGGCGAGGTTGGGCCGAGCTTGGCGGCGGCGGTGGGGATCGACAGCAGGCCGCCGAGAGCCAGGAACAGTAACAGCGACCCGGCCAGATCGTAGCCGCGGCGTCGGCTGACTACGGTGGTTTCCGGCACGAGGGCGGCGATCAGTAACAGACCGACTGCGCCCAGCAGGCCGCTCAGCCAGTAGATGATCTGCCAGCCGAAAGCGTCGACTAACAGGCCGCCGAGCAGGGCGCCGGTAGTGGCGCCCAGGCCCATGGCGGCGGTGAAGATGCCGAGCGCCATGCCGCGCCGCTCATCGGGGAAGAGAAATCCAATGTAGGCCAGTACCACGGGCATGATGCAGGCCACCCCCAGCCCCTGAAGCAACCTCGCGGCCAGGAGCAATTCGAAGGTGGGCGAGACCGCTGCGGCGAATTCGGAAACGGAGAACACCACCAGGCCGATTAGCAGCATCTTCTTGCGGCCGATGGCATCGGCCAGGCGGCCCATGATCGGCGAGCAGGTGGTGGAAGCAACGAAGAACACCAGGATGATCAGCGCCGATGAGTTCATCGATACGCCGTAGTGACGGACGATGCTGGGCAGCGCCGGGGCCTGGAAAGTCATGGCTTCAATGGTGACGAAGGTACTGAACAGCAGTACAGCGTAGATACGCCAGGCAATACGTGGGGACAGGTGTTCTTGTTGTAAGGCTGCCATGCGCGTTCTCCGGATTCATCGATATCGGAACTTATTGTTGTGGTTCCAGAGACTACGGCGCTTCTTTCTTGTTTGCTCGTGATTCATATAAGTTTGCACTTATATGAATCTGCTTGAATGCACTTTTTGTTAGCGAATAACGTGAGGTCACTCGATGAGTTAATTAACCGAGTTAAATAAGTGCCGGAGCAAAACTACATGTCACCCAAACGTAAGTTTCTGCTGGACCTGATCGAAAAGCCGGATGAGGCATTCAATATAAGCGCAAGCGAACTGGCCCACCTGCGCCTGGCCGCCGCCCAGGAGTTGTTCGAAGAGCGCGTGCAGCAGATTCCCCTGCTCAAGCACCGTGCCGAGGAGGCCGGTATCAGCCGAATCGAAAGCTTCGAAGACCTGGTGCCGTTGCTGTTCGCCCACACCACCTATAAGTCCTACCCGGCGTCCTTCGTTGAGAAAGGCCAGTGGGAGCGCCTGCTCAAATGGCTCGACGCACTATCGGTCCCGGACCTGAGCCAGGTCGACATGACCGGTGTCAGTAACGTCGACGAGTGGCTCGACCGCCTGTGGGCAGCCGATCACCGGGTCCTGGCCACCAGCGGCTCGAGCGGCAAGTGCTCGTTCCTTAACCACACCGCCGGAGACCAGGACAACAAGCGGCGTCACTTCAAGTACGCAGCCGCCTGGCCGGTTCAGGTGGCCAGCAAGGACCGGCCGGTGTTCTGGATGGGGCAGATAGAGGGCCCCAACAGCGCGGTGGAGGCCGGCCAGTTCGCCATGGCCAACTGGGGCCGCGAGGGTGCCATCTTCATGCTGACCCAGGAGCCGCTGCGCATTTCCGAAGTAAGCCGCATGGCAGCGATGCGCAAGCGGATGGCAGACGGCTCGGCGACCCCCGATGAGATTGCTGCCTTCGAGGCCGAGTCCGCAGTCAAGGGTGCTCGAGGAAACGAGGAGATGCGCGCCTTCGCTGACAAGGTGTTGGATCACCGCCATGAGCCGATTTACCTGATCGGCTTCTGGGCACAGCACCTGGCGATCATCGAGCGCGCCCGCGAGCGCGGCATCGCCGATGGTGACTTCCATCCGAACAGCATTATCGGCGCCGGTGGCGGGGTTAAGGGCATTCCATTGCCTCCGGACTACAGAGAGCGGGTCAACACCTTCTACGGCAATGTGCTGCGGCCGGGCCTGTACGCCATGACTGAGCTGTCCCAGCCGATGCCGCGCTGCGAGAAGGGGCACTACCACATCCCGCCGGGACTGATCGTCCTGCTGCTGGATGATAGCGGTGAGAAGCTGGTCGAGCCCATTGGCTTGCAGAGCGGGCGCTTCGCCTTCCTTGACCTCGCCTACGAGGGCCGTTGGGGCGGCCTGATCACGGGTGACAAGGTAACCGTGGATTTTGCATCGAAGTGCGAATGCGGACGCCACGGACCGGTAATCCACGACTCCATAACCCGATACACCCAACTGGGGCAGGATGACAACATCGGCTGCGCCGGAACCATAGACGCCTATATCCGGGGGGCTATCGCATGAATGCAGTGAACCAACATCAGGTCTCCCGCGTCTGCCACATCGTCAAGGGCGAGGTGGTGGAGGGGGAGGATCTCGAATACGGCCCTGCCCATGCGCGATTCACCACGCCGGCGCTGAAGCTGGACGAACTGGTCTGGAGTCGTCAGGAGCCAGGCCCGGCCTTCGATACCCCGCTGGATGACATCCTCAACATCCTCGGCGAGCTCAGCCGCTGGCTGGAGCGCGATCCGGAAGGCCTGGTCAGGCAGGCACTGGAAAATGCCATCCGCAACAACCCCATGCACCCACGCGTCATGCAGCGCTCCTACGAGATGATGCCGCGAATCTTCGATCGCGAGCGGCTCCTGGTGCAGATCGACAACGAGCTGGGCGGCAAGGAGGCGGTGGATGGTTGGAAGCCGGTCACCAACCTGCTCAGTGGTCGACCGGCAGCAATGCGTGCCTTCCCCGCGCGCATCCTTCACATCATTGCCGGCAATGCACCTGGAGTTGCGGCGGTTTCCATCGCCCGCGGCGCGGTGACCAAGGCAGTGAACCTGATCAAGCTGCCGTCCAACGACCTGTTCACAGCTCCGGCCATTCTGCGCGGCATCTCGGCGGTAGCGCCGGGGCATGCCCTGGCGCGCTCATTCTCGGCCGCATACTGGCGCGGGGGCGACGATAAAGTCGAAAGCCTGCTGATGCGTCCGCAGTTCTTCGACAAGCTGGCGGCCTGGGGCGGTGATGCGACGCTGCGTAGCGCGAAGAACTACATCTGCCCAGGCTTCGAGCTGGTGTCCTTCGATCCGAAGACCTCCATTTCCATGATCGGTCGCGAGGCCTTCGCCTCCGACGAGTTGCTCGCCGAGGTGGCCGACAAAGCAGCCGCCGATGCCACTCTGGTCGAGCAACTTGCCTGCGCCTCCAGTCGTTACCAGTTTGTGGAGGGTACCCAGGAGCAGGCCGACCGCTTCGCCGATCTGTTGCAACAACGCATGGGTGTGGAACGTCAGCTGGCATCCGCGGAAGGGCGTCCGGTGCCGGGTCACCTGCGCGAAGAAATCGACGGCCTGCGAGTGATGCCCGACTACTACCGGGTTTGGGGGAACTACAGCGGGGCCGGTGTGGTGATCCGCTCCGAGGAGCCGGTGGATTTCCATCCCGAGTTCCGTGTGGTCAATGTGGTGCCGGTCAATGACCTTCGTGATGCGCTGCGCTTCGTCAACGTCGCGACCCAGACCGTCAGCCTGTACCCCGGTGAACGCAAGGTTGAGCTGCGTGATTTGCTGGCTTCGGCCGGTGCCCAGCGAATTACCTGCATCGGCGCTTCAGGTGGCATGGAGGGTGGCTTGGCCCACGACGGCTTCCTGCCGCTGGCGAGACTGGTGCGCTGGATCAACGATGAAGGCTGAGTCGAAGGGAGCGGGGTGGATGAGCAGCGAACAGATGCAGTGCGGATTCCCCGGCCTGTCCCTGGCCGGCCAGGTGGCCCTGGTTACCGGGGCCGGGCGAGGGCTGGGCTTCGAGATGGCGAAGGGGCTGGCCCAGGCCGGTGCAAGGGTATGGCTCAACGGCCGTGATCCGAAGCAATTGGAGGCGGCTTGCGCACGACTGGTCGACAGCGGGCTACAGGCTTGTGCCTTGCCCTTCGACGTGGAGGACGAAGCGGCCGCCGACATCAGCGTGCAGCGCATCCTTGGTGAGCACGGGCGGCTGGACATATTGGTCAACAACGTCGGCCGGCGTGATCGCCGTTCGTTGTTCGAGCTGGATAGCCAGGCTTTGCGCGCCATGCTCGACAACCACTTGGTAGCGGCTTTTGGGCTGAGCAGGCTGGTGGCAGTACCCATGATGGAGCAGGGCGGCGGAAGGATTATCAACCTGGCCTCGGTCTCGGCCTTCCTCGCTTCGGCAGGGGATGCCGCCTACATCGCTGCCAAGGGCGGCCTGGTTGCCTTGACTCGTGCGCTGGCGGCAGAGCTCGGCAGCCATGGAATCACGGTCAACGCCATAGCACCCGGGCCCTTTGCCACTGAGACTAACCAGACTCTGTCAGCTAGTCCGGAGAGCCAGGCGTGGATTGCCAGACGCAGTTCCCTGGGCCGCTGGGGGCGACCCGAGGAAATCTCCGGTGCAGCAGTATTCCTGGCGTCCCCCGCGGCTTCATTTGTTACCGGCCAGGTGCTGGCCGTGGATGGAGGACTGCTGGCGCACTACTGAGTTGACGGCGGATGCATCCGCTCAACCCGATCCGGCGAAGCGGTGCTAGCATGTCCATTTAAATAACAAAGAGTCAGTTATTGGGGGTTGATCATGCGTTACAAGATACTTGGCAACACGGGGTTGCGTGTCTCGGAGCTTTGTCTCGGCACTATGACCTTCGGTACCCAGGGCTGGGGGGCGGAGGAGGGCGAGGCAGCCCGGATCTTCGCGCGCTTCCGCGAAGGCGGCGGCAATTTCATCGATACCGCCAATGAGGTCTATGCCGGCGGCAGGTCCGAGGAAGTAGTGGGCAGCCTGATCCAAGGCTGTCGCGAGGAGATGGTACTGGCCACCAAGTACTCCCTCGCCTATCCCGGTGGCGGCAATCCCAATGCGGGCGGCAACCACCGCAAGAGCCTGCGTCGCTCGGTAGAGGCAAGTCTGAAGAGGCTCAGCACCGACTACATCGATCTGCTTTGGGTTCACGCCTGGGACAGCGCCACACCGCTGGAGGAAACTCTTCGCGCCCTGGACGATCTGGTGCGTCAGGGCAAGGTGCTTTACACCGGCATCTCCAATGCGCCGGCGTGGGTGGTGGCCAGCGCAAATACTCAGGCACGGCTTCAGGGTTGGACTTCCTTCGCCGCACTGCAGGCGGAGTACAACCTGATGGAACGAAGCGTAGAGCATGACCTACTGCCTATGTGTCGGCACTTTGGGTTGAGCCTGGCTGCCTGGTCACCCCTGGCCAGTGGCATCCTCAGCGGCAAGTACAGCGCCGGCAAGGACGCCGGTGAGGCCAAGCGCCTGGACGTGGCTGGGCTCAAGACCCTGGACGAGCGCAGCCTGGCCATTGCCGAGGCGGTGGGTCAGGTGGCTCAAGCGATCGGCCGCAGCCCTTCGCAGGTGGCGCTTAACTGGCTTCGGGCCCAGCCGGGTGTGATACCGCTGCTGGGGGTGCGCACCCTCGCGCAACTGGAGGACAACCTCGGCTGCCTCGACTTCCAACTGGAGCCGGGGCACCTGGCGACCCTTGCCGAGCTGGGCGCGCCACCTGCGCAGTACCCCCATGACTATCTGACCAAGTACCAGGAACTGATCGCCGCCGGTTATCGGCGACTGACCGACCCTAACTGAATCCCGCGGAATAAGGCTTCCAGGCTCGGCCTGGAGGACCCCGCTCACCCTGAAGAAAGACCTCTGGAGCAAGGTTTAATGGCCACAATAAATACAAGAGCCGCACCCATCACCGCCCGCTTTTCGGCCTCTATCTGGCTACTCGCACTGGCCATTTCGCAGGATGCCGGTGCGATGCTGCTCGACCTGGAGAGTGACGACTGGGAAGTCCGCGTCGACAACACCATCCGCTACAACGCCGCGTGGCGCATGGAGCATCAGAACAAGGACTTCCTGCGCTCGCCGGCCTTTGACGACACCGAGAACAAGTTCGATCGCGGCGACCTGGTGACCAACCGCTTCGATCTGCTCAGCGAGCTGGACGCTGTGTACCAGGGTAGCTATGGGTTCCGTCTGAGCGCAGCCGGCTGGTATGACCAGGCCTACCAGGACAAGGCCGAGCCCAACTCAGCGCTGGTGAACAGCGGCAACTACATCAATGATCACTACAACGGCTACGCCACCCGATACATGGCGGGGCCCTCAGGCGAGCTGCTGGACGCCTTCGTCTTCTCCAACTTCCAACTGGGAGAAGTGGGCGTGGGGGCCAAGGCAGGCAAACACAATGTCTACTGGGGCGAATCGCTGTTTACCTTGGGCAACAGCATCGCCTACTCGCAGGGGCCGGTGGACACCATCAAGTCGGCGTCCAGCCCCGGCACTGAAGCCAAGGAGCTGTTTCTACCGATCAATCAGTTGTCGGCTGACCTCAGCCTGAGCAACGAGCTGTCCCTGGGCATGCAGTACCTGCTGGACTGGAAGCCTTTCCGACTGGTTCCGGGCGGCACTTTCTATGCGAACTCCGATGGCTCGCGCTCGGACCTCGCTTCGCCACCTGCCTTGGTCAATGGCGATGACCTGGAGCCCGGCAGCAATCACGGCGAGTACGGCCTGAACTTGCGTTGGAGCCCTATGGCGCTGGGCGGCACGCTGGGCCTCTACTACCGCAAGTTCAACGAAAAGTTGCCTTGGAGTTTCACGCAAATCGAAGGCCGTACACCGCGCGCAGTGCGCCTGGCCTATGCGCGGGATACGGAACTCTGGGGGCTTAGCCTATCCCGCAACATCGCCCAGATGAGCGTGGCCACCGAGTTGTCCTACCGCAAAAACACCGCCCTTGTGTCTCGGTCCGGATACCCCGTTCTGACTGTTGCTGGTGTGGATCCCAGCTTCGAAGCCGCCGAAGGTGCACGGGGAAATTCCTGGCATGCCTTGGTGAACGCAGTCTACCTGCTGCCGAAGACGGCTCTCTGGGAAGGTGGCACCTTCCAGGGAGAGGTTACCTACAACCGCCTGGACAAGATCACCGACGACCCGCAGAACCGCTTCAACGCAAAAGGCCATGGCTGTACCTCGGCGTACACCAAGCACTGCGCCACTCGCGACGCATGGGGCATGCAGCTCCGATTCACGCCGGAGTGGCCGCAGGTGCTGCCGGGGTGGAACCTTTCGATGCCGGTCAACCTGGCCTGGGGCATCGAGGGCAATAGTCCGACCCTCGGTGGCACCAATGAAGGATCCTACAGCTGGACGGTGGGCGTCAGTGGTACATACCGCAGTGCCCATACCTTCAGCCTCAGCTACATCGACTCCTACGCCCGTTACGACACCCGCGCCGACGGCACCGTGACTACCGACTTCACCAGCGGGGCGGCAGTGCAGAACGACCATGGACGTCTGTCCTTCACCTACAAGACGACCTTCTGATCCGCAGCGACAATCTGGGAGAACAACAATGAAAAAGCTTGAGAGCATGACGCTGGCGACCCTGGCCCTCCTGGTCGCCATGCAGGTATTCGCGACACCCTCGGACCAGGAAATCAGCCAGTTGGGTACCACGCTCACCCCTCTGGGTGCGGAGATGGCGGGTAATCGGGATGGCAGCATTCCTCCATGGGATGGCGGTCTCTGTAAGCCTCCTGCGGGTTACCAGCCGAAGAAGGGCGAGTCAGGTGGTGGTCCCTGGATGGATCCTTTCGCCAACGAGCAGCCGATCCTGAAGATCACCAGGGACAATCTGGAGCAATACGCCGACAAGCTGGACGCGGGCACGAAGGAACTATTCCAGCGCTATCCTGAGACCTTTCGCATCGACGTCTACCCCAGCCATCGTACGGCCTGCTACCCGCAATGGGTGTACGAGAACACCATCAAGAACGTCCGAAATCCCAAGTTGGTGGGCGGGGCGCCGGGATTGGTGAATGCCCATGCGCAGATTCCCTTCCCGATCCCAAAGAACGGCTACGAGGCCATGTGGAACCAGTCGGTGCGGGTGGATGCACCCTATGTGAAGGGCGACCAGGAAAACTGGCTAGTGGATGCGGCGGGCAACGTTACCCTCACCTCCATCAACCGGGTCGAGCAGAGCAAACCATACTGGGACAACGATCGGGAGGCGGTGCCGGACGAGCAGCCCTACTGGACCTTGATCTCCACCACCGTGGCGCCCGCTTCCAGCGCCGGGGTCAAGCAACTCCGGCACAACTTTCTCGACACTGAGATCCGTGATCCCATGGCCTGGTCCTACGTGCCGGGACAGCGCCGGGTCCGGCTGTCGCCCGAGTTCAAGTACGACACCGTCTCCACTAGTTCCGGCGGCGTGCTGCTGTTCGATGAGATCAGCGGCTTCGACGGCAAGATGGACAAGTTCGACTTCGTGCTGAAGGGCAAGCGGGAAATGTACATTCCGGCGAACGCCTACAAGTTCAATGCCGCGCCCAGCGAGGTGGTGAATACCCCGAATCACGTCAACCCGGATTACCTGAGGTTCGAGTTGCGCCGGGTGTGGGTGGTGGAAGCCAACCTCAAGCCGGGGGAACGACACGTGCAGAAGACCAAGACCTTCTATCTGGACGAGGACAGCTGGTCGGTGGCCGTCTACAACGCTTTCGACAACATCGGGACCATCCAGAAGGTCACCTACTACCCGGGATTCCAGGAGTATGACAAGCCGCAGTACCGCACTGCGCCCAACGTCCTCTACGACCTGACCAAGCGCGTATACACCCATGGCGCACGCATGGGCGCGGACAAGTCCACCGGCTTCTACCGGGTCGCGCGCTACCCCACGACCTTCTTCTCTCCCGGCTCCCTGGCCGGAACCGGCATCCGCTGAGTTCTTGGTGTGGGTCCGGGCCCTTCTCAGATCGGTGGCCCGGGCCATCCTGCCGGCGCAATCCAGCCGGCAGGCACACTTTTTTCCTTCCCGAGCGCCGCGCCCCGCGCCGGCGTTGAATCCGAGGGCGACACCTTGACCATAGTTGCAACCATCGAAGACCTGCAGCGACTTGCCAGCCGTCGCGTGCCGCGAATGTTCTATGACCTGGTGGACGCCGGTTCATACAGCGAAGGGACCTACCGCGCCAACGAGGCGGACCTCCAACGCATCAAGTTACGCCAGCGCGTTGCGGTCGACGTTGGCGCGCGTAACCTGAAGACTTGCCTGCTGGGCGAGGATGTCACCATGCCGGTGGCCCTGGCGCCGGCCGGTCTGACTGGCATGCAGAGAGCCGACGGCGAGATACTCGCGGCCCGCGCGGCCGAACGTTTTGGCGTGCCCTTCACGCTGAGCACCATGAGCGTCTGCTCCATCGAGGACGTCGCCGCTGCTACTCACAAACCCTTCTGGTTCCAGCTTTACGTGATGCGTGATCGCGAGTTCGCCCGCTCGTTGATCCGGCGCGCCAAAGCGGCCGGTTGCTCGGCGCTGGTGCTGACCCTGGACTTGCCCATGGTGGGTCAGCGACACAAGGACGTACGCAATGGTCGCGCCTATTCCAAGCGCACTCTGGTGCGTTTCGCCAACCTGGCTAGCAAGCCGCGCTGGTGCCTGGAAATGCTGCGTACTTCCCGCCGCAGCTGCGGCAATATCGTTGGCCATGCCAAGGGCGTGAGTGACGAGACATCCATGCGCGCGTGGGTCGGCACCCAGTTCGACCCCACCGTGACCTGGGCCGACGTCGCGTGGGTGCGGAGCCTTTGGGATGGCCCGTTGGTGCTCAAGGGAATTCTTGATGCCGAGGATGCTCAATACGCTGTGAACTGTGGCGCCGACGCCCTGGTTGTGTCCAATCATGGTGGCCGCCAGCTGGATGGAGCACCGTCGTCCATAAGTGTCCTACCCTCCATCGTAGATGCGGTGGCAACGCGTGCTGAAGTCTGGATGGATGGTGGTGTGCGCAGCGGACAAGACGTTTTCAAAGCGTGCGCCTTGGGTGCCCGCGGAGTCATGATCGGCCGCAGTTATCTTTACGGCCTGGGTGCGGAAGGAGAAGCCGGCGTGGGCAAATGCCTGGACATAATCCGACGGGAGCTCGATGCGACATTGGCACTGAGTGGCACCGCTGACATTCGCAAAGTGGGTCGCGATAGCCTGGTCGCAGGCAGCTGGTAGCGGCAAGCGACCCTGTATGACCCAAAAGAAAACGCCCCGCCTAGCGGGGCGTTTTCGTTCGTGCAGGCGATCAGGCTTCTTCAGCCATGATCTTGCCGTCTTCCTTCGCCACGGCGGTGAACATCTTGATGATGTCGCCGGAGGTCACGCGACGACGCACTTCGCCTTCCTTGAGGGGGGCCGGGCCACCGTAGGACTTCGGCGTAGTATCCACGTCCTTCGCCAGGGCGCGCAGGGCACTTACGGTGCACTTGTCTCGGCCGCCCATCTTGCCGAACGCATCGAAGTTATAGAGGCGCAGGGCGTTGCCGTGCGTGATCTTGTCGATGCTGGCGTCCGGCAGATGCTTGAGGGAGTCGAACAGCATGTCAGCAGATTCCGGCCAGACGGTATCGGAGTGCGGGTAGTCGCATTCGTAGGCGACGTTGTCTTCGCCGATGTCCTCGAGGTTCTTCAGGCCGAAGCGGTCGTCGATGAAGCAGGTCTGGAAGTGTTCGCGGAACACTTCGCTCGGCTTCTTGCCGCCGAAGTCGGCGTAGGTCCAGGCCTTGTGGTGCTCATGGACGAAGTCCGCGCGCTCGAGGAAGTAGGGGATCCAGCCGATGCCACCCTCGGACAGGGAAATCTTCAGGTCCGGGTAACGCTGCAGCGCTTTCAGGTGCAGCCAGTCGGCAGCCGAGTTCACGATGGAGATCGGCATGGTGATGATCCATGAGTCGATGGGCGAATTCATCGAGGCATGGGGAGCCTGTGCACCAGAGCCGATATGGATGTTGATTACCACCTTGTTTTCGGCACAGACCTTCCACAGCGGTTCCCAGTGGGCGTCATGGATGCTCGGCTGGCCCTTCAGCGAAGGGTTGTCGGAGAAGGAGATGGCGTGGCAGCCCTTAGCAACGACGCGCTTGATCTCGGCCACCGAGGCGTTGAGGTCCCAGTAGGGAATGATGGCGTTGGGGATGTTGCGGCCCGGGTAGCTGCCGCACCACTCGTCGATGTGCCAGTCGTTGTAGGCCTGAAGCAGGGCGAGGGCGTTCTGCTTGTTTTCGAACTGATGGAACAGGCTGCCGTCGAAGGTCACCACGCTGGGGAAGTTCAGCGAGGCCAGCAGACCGTTGGCGTTCATGTCGTCGATGCGCGCATGGATGTCCCAGGCGCCTTTACGCATCTGGTCGAAGGAGATCGGCTCGCAGCCATACTCCTCGCGCAGGCGGCCGACCACGGCATTGAGGCCGATGTTGCCTGCACGACGGCCTTCGAACAGCCAGTAGTCGGCGCCGTTCTTGTCTTTCAGTACCTTGGGGGCGAAAGCCTTCTGGGCAGTGGTGAGGTGCTGCTCGAACATGGTGGGCGGCTCGACAATGTGGTCGTCGACGCTGACTAGAACGAGATCATCGAGTTTCATGTGTTATCTCCATCGCTCAAGCGGCCCCTCACCAGGCAGGTTCGGACTGCTTCAGGTTTGTTGTTGTATGCGATGTCGAACGTTACCCCGAGTCGGGACGTTCATCAATAGCAAAACAGACAAATAGTCAGTTATTGCTATTTTCGCATGACTGCTTGATACCCTTGCCGATTGACTCCAAACCTTCCAGCTGAAGTGATTTCCTGTCAATAGACTACAGGCCTGATAGTCCTTACGCCGTTGATGTGCGCGACGGGTGGCTGGAGGCTGGCTGGAGCCTTTGCCGACTAAGTAATACAATGTCATTTTTTGTCGGCTACAGACAACTTGGCAGGGGTGGGGCAACTATGGGATTCGGCAGGATTATGGGCTGGGTGGGGATATTGGTTGGCATTGTGGTCGCTGGAGGCGCAAGTGCTGCGCCCGGTGGTTATGAGGCAGAAAAGCAGGAGGCGCGGGCGTTGCTGGAAAGCGCCGTGGCCTACTACCGCGAGCACAAGGCGCAGGCCTTGCCGGTCTTCAGTCGACAGGGGCCGTTCGTGCGCGGCAACCACTATGTCTATGTGCTGGACATCAATGGCGTAATGCTGGCCAGTGGGGGGCCTTCCGCCAGCTTGATCGGCAGCAACCTGCTTGAGCAACTGCCGCCTGACCTCAAGAAGTCCTTCGACGAGGCCTTAAAGGTCAAGGAGGGGCAGGGCATCCAGGAGGCGGAGTACCATTGGACCAACTGGCAGACTGGGCGAGTCGAGCGCAAGCGCGTGCTGTTCCAGCGTGTTGACGATGTATTGCTGGGTGCCGGCTATTTCATTTCCAAGGCATCCCCGGCTCATGCGCTGGATCTCCTGGAAAAGGCAGCGGCAGCCGTATCGTCGGGGCCACAACAGACCTTTGCGGCGATCAACAGCGAGAATCTGGCTTTCCTCCAGGATGATCTCTACGTCTTCGTTGTCGATATGAACACGTTTCGCTACGTAGCCCACGGCTACAACCAACGTCTGGTAGGCACTGACTTCCGCCGGGTCAAAGACCCGCAGGGCAAACCGGTCGGCGAACCTATGCTCGCGGCAGCGAAAAAAAGCAGTGCAGGCGAATACGACTATCTCTGGGAAAACCCGCTGAGCCGCAAGGTGGAGCGTAAGCACACCTACTACCGCAAGGTCGGCGACTACCTGGTGTCTGTCGGCTATTACGAGAAAGCCGGCGACTGAATGTTGTAGGCGCCGGGATACTGGTTCGCTCCGGCAATCTGCAGTGCAATCCGCTGGCAGACGCGGACCAATTGTCTGGGGTCATCCTCCTCGGCCTCCTGCCACAAGCAGAGGCCGGTGAGCATGGAGAGAATGGCGGTGCTGGTCATGGTGTCTTGGCTGAACAGGCCCAAATGCTCACCGCGATCGAGAATGTCCTTCAGCTCCCGCTCATAGCATGTCTTCATGGCGATCACCTGATGCCTGCCGTGCTCTGGCAGATTGCGCAGGTCCATGCTGGCGATCAGGCTCTCGGCGCGGCGCGCGCTCTGGAACTCCAGGTGGTGTGCGATGAAATCCGCGAGCGCGCGTACCGGGTCTCCATGATTTCCTGACGATTCTTGCCAGGACTGCTGCAGGTCTTCCAGGTAGCTGGCGATGAGGTCCTGCAGCAAATCATCCTTGCTTCGATAGTAGGCATAGAGCGAACCGGCCTGCAGGCCGCAGCTCCTGGCCAGCTGGCGCAGGGATACCGCGCCAAAGCCATGCAGGGCGATCAGTTCGATGGCGCTGCTACGGATTTCCTCGATCCTGGACATGGCGGGTGTCAGGCCGGAAGGCTCGCGGCCAGGTCTTTGAGACTGACCGACTCGTCGACCAACAGTTCGACGTCACCAGCAAAGCCTGCCTGAACCAGCTTCTTGATGGCCATGAACTCTTGCTGACGATTAATGCAATCGGCGGCAATCAGCCGCCCCTTGCTCAGGTAGAAGGCCGCGAAAGAGCGCAGTGCCTTGGAGCCGCGTAGTACCACCTCGTCATAGCCCTGACTGATGCCTGCAATTTGCAGCTTGAGGTCGTACTGGTCCGACCAGAACCAGGGGAGCGAGCTGTAGGGTGCCTGTTTGCCGGTAATGGACGAAGCCGCTGCGCGCGCCTGTTCGATGGCGTTGGGTATGGACTCCAGGCGCATACGGCAGCCGTAGAGCGCGCTGGGGTGATTGCTGCAATCGCCGATCGCGTAGACGTCGGCGGCGCCGGTGCGGGAGAACTCGTCCACCAGAATGCCATTCTCCACCGCCAGGCCAGCCTGCTCGGCCAGCTCGGTATTGGCGATGGCGCCCACACCCACCAGCATGAGATCAACCGGAATGCGCGTGCCATCGGTAGTGATCAGCGCTTCCACCGCCTGCCCCGTGACATCCAGGCAGACCTGCTCCAGTTGGGCGCTCAAGCACAGTTCGACACCAGCAGCGCGGTGCACCTGCTCGTAGAAGCTCGATACTTCGGGAGCTGTGACACGTGCCAGAACGCGCGGCTGGGCTTCCAACACCGTGACCTGCAACCCGGCTTTCTGAGCTGCTGCCGCGACTTCCAGACCGATATACCCACCGCCGATAATCACCAGGCGCTGGCCTTCTACCAACTGGTCTCGCAAGCGTTCGGCATCTGCCTGGCTGCGCAGATAGTGCAGGTTATCCGGTTGGCGTTCGCCGAGCCCTGCGACCTGGAGCCTTCTCGCCCGACTGCCAGTAGCCAGGACCAAGTGGGTCCAAGTAAGGCTGCTGCCGTCGGCAAGCTGCACCGAGTGACCCTCCAGGTCCACGCCGCTGACGGAAGCGCCGTTGAGGATTTCGATGCCGGACTTCTCGTAGGTGGCCGCTGGACGGATCGGCAGCGCCTCGGCACCGAGGGTGCCTGCAAGGAAGGCCTTGGACAGCGGTGGACGCTGATAGGGAAGGCCAGGCTCATCACTGATGATCAGGATGCGTCCGTCGAAGCCGTTCTGCCGCAACGAGACGGCCGCCTCGCTGCCGGCGTGGCCGCCGCCGACTATCACTGCGCATGCTTGGGTTGGGACTGTCATGGCGATTCTCCAGGAGCGTCAGACGCGGATCAGGCGATTTCCAGCATGGCGAAGTCTTCTTTGGTGGCGCCGCACTCCGGGCAAATCCAGTCATCCGGCACGTCTTCCCAGCGAGTGCCCGGCGCAATGCCTTCGTCAGGCAGACCAAGGGATTCGTCATAGATGAAACTGCAGAAAAAGCATTGCCACTTCTTCATATCCACTCCAGGCTCAGACTTGTCAACTAATGGCAGGATGTTCGTTTGTTGTTTGCGGATGCCCTCGAAATGCCGTGCGAATCGATCGAGGGCGGCCTTTGTATTCAGCGCACTTGCACCAGTACCTTGGCGGACTGGTGAGGGTCCTGTGCCATGGCGAAGGCTTCGGCGAAACGGTCGAAATCGAAGGAGTGGCTATGCATAGCTCCGAGGAACAGTCGCTCGTCGCCCAGCATCGCAAGGACCTCCGGGAACTCTTCGGGGTAGGACAAGGAACCGCGTATGGCGAGCTCCTTGACCATGACCTGGACCATATCCAGCTCCACCGGCTGCTTATGGGTGGCCAATACCAGGATGCGCGCCATGTCCTTGGCCATGGCGACCGCCTGCTGGAGCATTGCACTCTGGCCGGCGCAGTCGATGTACAAGGAGCAATCCACCAACGGCTGCGCCGAAAGCTTGCCGGGAACGGTGCCAAAAGTTGCTTGCAGTGCCATAGCCAGGTCTTCCCGGGTCGGATTTATGCAGCGCTCGGCGCCTAGCTGGCGGGCACGCTCCAGTCGCTCGTCGATGATGTCGACGACCGCGATTCGTTCGACACCACGGTGCCTGAGGGCAGCAACAACACCCAGGCCGATAGGGCCTGCACCGAATAGCACCACGCAGTCTTCCGGTCCGGCCTGGCAAAGATTGAGGCCGTGGACGCCGACTGCTACGGGTTCGGTCAGTACCGCGCGCTCAAACGCCAGCGCGTCGGGAATCGGGAAGATCGATTCTCCAGGCACTGCGTCGCGCACCAGCAGGAACTCGGCGAAACCCCCATGCTCAGGGTCGCCGGTGCCGATGCGATTACTTCCCTTCATCGGATGGACCACCACACGCTGGCCGACCGCAACGCCCTGCACGGCCTCGCCAACCTGATGTACGGTGCCCGCCAGCTCATGCCCGAGGGGCATTGGTTGCGGACCCGGACGGCCGATATAGCCATTCCTGGCGAAGCCGATATCGCTGCCGCAAATACCGAACACAGCGACCTTCACCACCACATCCCGTGGGCCGGCCTGTGGCATCGGCACCTCGTCAATACGCAGATCCTGGGGGCCGTACAAACGCACTTGCTTCATCTTCATCTCCGGCTATTGGCGGCTGCACTGCAACTGGGAATGGTTCAGGAATGCAGGTTTTCGCGGCCTTTCACCAGGCGCAGCGGGGTGTAGACCATGACCACGCTGCCGTCCTGCTTGACCACCTGGTTGCGGGTGCGCACCAGACCCATGCCTGGCTTGCCTTTACTCGGACGGGATTCGATTACCTCCACCTCTACATGGATGGTGTCGCCTGCAAAGGTGGGGCCCTTGATGTCCAGTTCCATGTTCAGGAAGGCCACGCCCACGCCCTGCAACGCGGTCTGGAACAGCAGGCCTTCGGCCATACAGAACACCTGGCCGCCAGGTACTAGGCGGCCGTCGAAGCCAGCATCGCGGAGGAACTCCTTGTTGGTGAAAAGCACCTCCAACATGCCGGTGGCGGAAATGAAGTTGACGATGTCCGTCTCGGTGATGGTGCGCCCGTAGGTCTTGAACTTGCGGCCAACTGGCAGTTCGTCCCAGGTAAAACCGGTTCCGATGGTTTCGATCTCGCTCATGCTGCGTTCCTTGTTGTTCTGGTCAGGGGCTGTCAGATCGGGTCCCAGGTGGTGAGCTGGGGCGAGGGGATGTTCTCGTAGAAGGAATTCTTCATCGCGGGGATGGCGTGCTCGGCGATGCTTTCCGGGGTCCAGCCATCACTGCGGTGCACCGAACGGATTACGCGCGACTGGGAGTAGAGGTAGATCTCGTTGGCGCGCACGCCGAAGATCTGCCCGGATACTCCGGCACCCGCATCACTGGCCAGGTACACAGCCAGCGGGGCGATCTTGCGGGGTTCCATGGTCTTCAGCTTCTCCATACGTGCGGCGGCGTCCGGCGTGTCGGTGGGCACCGAGGCGGTCATGGCTGTCCAGGCGAAGGGCGCGATGCAGTTGGAACGTACGTTGTAGCGTGCCATGTCGAGAGCGATGGTCTTCGACATGCCTACCAGGCCCAGCTTGGCTGCCGAGTAGTTGGCCTGGCCGGGGTTACCGATCAGTCCGCTGGTGGAGGTCATATGGATGTAGGCGCCGCTGGCCTGGGCCTTGAAGTGCGGGGCCGCAGCGCGGGCGACATAGAAGGATCCGTTGAGGTGGACGTTGATCACCGCCTGCCATTCTTCGAGGCTCATGTTGAAGAAGAAGCGGTCACGGACGATGCCGGCGTTGTTGATCACGCAATCCACCCGGCCGAAGTTGTCCAGCGCGGTCTGCACGATGTGCTGGGCGGAATCCCATTCGGCGACGCTGTCGACGCTGGCCGCGGCTTCGCCTCCTGCTGCGCGAATCTCCGCGACTACCGCTTCCGCGGCGCTGCCCCCAGCCTCGGTACGACCCAGGTCATTGACCACGATGCGCGCGCCTTGGGCGGCGAAGGCCAGGGCGAACTCCCGACCAATGCCGCTACCGGCCCCGGTGATGACCACGACTTTGTCTGCAACCATGTTCGGCATGTCGCCTCCTGAATTGGCTTCTGGGTTCCTGGCGCTGGCTCAGGCCTGCGCATTTGGCTCGTTCATCTATAATAACTGTAAATGTGTCAGTTATGTCTAGTCCGTTCGGACTATTATCGATACTCGTCGATGACGTAAAGTCCTTGGGGCCAGCAGCTTTCGGGCTATTGAAATGTGCGGTGGCTTTCTATAGGTTCGACTGAGAGCTGTCATTTTGTTTATTATTGGGGCGTTTGCGCCCAGCAAGAGCCGGTAAGGCCAAAGGGCCCTGGGCACATCAGTGCCGGGGCGGGCGCGCCAATCTTGAATTTCGAGTCAAAGGGACCATGCCATGGCATTTGAAGTCAGCATGAACAAGCAGGGGCAGGTGTTGGGCCGCAAAGGCCAGGAAACCCGCCAGCGTCTGATGGCCGCCACTCGGCGCCTGCTTTTCACCCACGCCCTGGTGGACATCACCGCCGTGGCCATTGCGAAGGCCGCGGGCACTTCCTCCGCCAGCTTCTACATGTACTTCGACGACGTGCAGGACGTGCTCTATTCACTGGCTCTGGAGGCCGGCGAAGACATGGCCAAAGTCTCGCGGCTGCTGGAGGAGCCCTGGGCTCCTGAACGGTTCGAGGAAGAGGCGCTGCGCTTGATCGAGGCGCTGAACGGGGTCTGGAGCCGCCATCGTGAAGTGCTGCGCTACCGTAACCTCGAAGCTGATCGTGGCGACCCACGCTTCGAAGAACTGCGGATGAACACCTATATCCCGTTTATCGAACGCTTCGCCAAGCTGATCCTCACGGTCAACCCAGCCGTGGGTAGTCGCAAGAAGAGCGATGCCTATGCCGAAGCCACCGTTCTGCAGGCCGCCATGGAGCGGCTGGCGGCCACTGATCCGGTAGTGATGGAGCGTGGGCTGGGTTCCAAGCGGGTAAATGCCGCCATTGCGCGCATTGTCGTGCAGACCCTGCGCTCCGGCATGCCGGAGGAAACCGCTGCTGAAGCTGTTCCCGCCCCTCGTGCGCGTAAGCCGCGCATTACCAAGGCGAAGGCTGCCGCCCCGGCGCCGGAAGTAGCCGCCGAGGGCTGAGTCTGCTTTCCTGTCAGCGGTGCTTTTTCAGGCCTCGAACTCGATGACACCATGACTGAGTACCGGCTTGTCGCGCTCCACCGCATGCATGCGGAACAGTGCGAGGCCGGGCTCCATCCGCCAAAGCTCGATGCGCATGGTTTCACCGCTGTACATCGGACCGGCGTAGCGCACCGACAGGCTACGCAGGCGCGCGGCGTCATTGTCGCAAACCATTCGAAGCGCACCGCGGCCTGCCAGGCCGAAGCAGCCGACTCCGCGGATCATCGCCTGGGGTTTGCCCTGGGTTTGAGCCGCAATGGCGATATCCGCCGAGAGCCGAAACAGCGTGTCCGGCTCAGGTGGCGTAGGAATCTCCAGCACCAGGTCAGCGGCCCGTTCCGGTAGCGGAGTGGGGCGCGGCGTATCTTGTGGCTTGCCGCCGAACCCACCATTGCCGCGCAGGACGGTAGTGACCTCGATGCTGGCGATGGCCTCGCCTGCAGGCTCGCTGAGCGTCAGTGTCTGCAGCATGACGGCCCCTTTGTCGGCGCCACGATCAAATATCTCATCGATCTTCTGGGTGACTACCAGTTCGCCTTCGCTGCTCAGTGGACGATGCAATCGCAGGGTTTCTTGGGCGTGAACGATCTGCTGCCAGGCTATGCCGGTGCGTGGATCCATCTGCCAGAACTCGCCGTCGGCCAGGGCCACGGCGGACATCGGCAGTACCCGTAACCCTTTGCCGGGCTCAAGGTAGGGGCGGTCGGTTTCGACCCAGTTCGTCGATGCGCCAGCGCCGAAACCACGGGCGAAGCGGATGCAGTCTTCCTGGCTGTAGCGTCGGGTCACGGCGGGGAAGGGCCAGTCGATAAGCTTTTGGTAGTCGAGGGACACCTGGAACTCCGGAAGTGCGTGAAGGGAAGGGCAGGGGCGAAGGCGTGGCGCCTTCGCCCCGGTGCAGTCAGGACTGGGCTTTCTTGGCGGCTTCCATCGAGGCACGCATACCGGCGGCCGCGACTTCGAAGTGCTCTTTGGTGGAGGTGCTGAGGATGTGGGTATCGAAGTGCGCCATCAGCGAATTGCGGAAGCCCATGATGTCCGCGGAGCGGTTCAGCGAGCGCTTGAGCATGCGGATGCCGATGGGGGGCGCTGCGGCAATGCGGTTGGCCAGCTCCAAGGTGAAGTCTTCCATCTCGGCGCGGGGCACCACGTGGTTGACCATGCCCCATTCCTTGGCTTCGGCGGCGCCGATCCTCTGGCCGGTGAAGAGGAATTCCTTGGCCTTGCGCAGTCCCATTACCCACGGATGCACCAGGGCCTCAACCGAGGCGGCGGCCAGGCTGTGGCCTACCGGGTCGCTGAAGAAGGCATCGTCGGCAGCGACCACCATGTCGCACATGTTGGCCACCATGAAGCCGCCGGCAATGCAGGCACCCTGCACCTGGGCAATGGTGGGCTTGGGAAAGTCCCAGATGCGCAGGGCGTTACCCAGGTAGTGCTCGCTTTCCCACAGCCAGTGTTGTTCGGGAGAGAAGTTGCCGCGCTTTTCCATGCCATCCATCAGGTCATGGCCGGCAGAGAAGTGCTTGCCCTTGGCGCCGATGATGATCACGCGAATGGCATCGTCTCGCTTGGCGCGGTCCAGTGCGTCATCCAGTTCGGCCAACAGGTTCTCCGATTCGGCGTTGGCCTGGCCGGGACGGTTGTGGCAGATGCGCGCGACGGCGCCGATCACTTCGTAGCTGATGTCCGAGTATTTCATCTTGTTATTCCTCGTTGCGGCTAGGCAGCGAATTCCGCGTAGCCATTGTTGAGAATGATCAGATCGCGCTCTACCACTCGCGCGCGGAAGCTGGCCCTGCCGGGGCCTTCGTGCCAAACCTCGACCTTTAGCGTTTCCCCGGGATACATGGGCGAGGCGAAGCGCAGGTTGAGTGCATGCAGACGGTGCGGGTCGTCGTTGCAGAGCAGGCGGACTATGGCGCGGCCGGCCATGCCGTAACTGCTCATGCCGTGAAGGATCGGCTTGTCGAAGCCCGCCTTGGCGGCGAAGGATGGGTCGATGTGCAGCGGGTTCAAGTCTCCGGACAGGCGATAGATGGTGGCCTGCTCGGGGCGGCTGGGCAGCTCGATGCTGAGATCGAAGGGGCGGTCGTCCGGCAGCGGATGAGGCTTGGGCTGACCTTCGGCGGTGCCGCCGAAGCCACCATTTCCACGCATGAAGGTGGACCAGGTGGAAGTGGCCAGCAGTTCCTCGGTCTCCGCGTCGTAGATGCGCCGTGACATGTACATCACAGCGCCCTTGTCGGCGCCCTTGTCGTAGATCTCGTCCACGCTGTCGCGGCCGATCAGTGTGCCCTTGGCCGGCAGTGGCTTGTAGATGCGCAGGAACTGCTCGCCATGCAGCACTTTCGTCAGGTCGATGCCGGTTTCCGGGTTGGCCAGCCAGAACTCGCCGCTGGCCATGATGGTGGCCATGGTGGGCAGTGCCTTCAGGCCTTTCTCATAGACGTACTGCAGGTCGCCGGCCGGCAATGGGTTGCTGGTGGCCGCCCCTACGCCAAGGGCGTAGAGGATGGTGTCGCGAGTGCTGTAGCTCTGCCGGCCGTCGGTGATGGGCCAGTTCTTGATGCGGTGGTAGTCGAGAGGCACGTCGTATTCCTCGGTAGGCCGGTTCTTGTCTCTAGCATTGCGCTTCGCTTGAAAACTGTCAAACAGTCAGTTACATGATGTAGTATGCCTGTGTGAGGCATTAAGGGCGGGCGATTGTTCTGCCTTTTCTGATGGCATTTCAGTTGCTTTGCGATGAAAACTCTCCCGCGCCGAGGGGCGGGAGCTTCCGGGCAAGGGCCGGAGCCCACCCAAACAAGAACATTTCGGAGACAGACAATGACTCTACTGGAAGGAAAGGTCGCGATCATTACCGGTGCCGGGCGTGGCCTGGGCGCCACGTACGCACAACTCCTGGCCGCCGAGGGTGCGGCAGTGGTGGTCAACGACCTGGGTCGAGACGAGAACGGTAGCTACACGGCTGAGGCGGTGGTCGCTGCTGTGCGCGAAGCCGGTGGCCGCGCCGTGGCGCATACCCAGGACATCTCCACGGTGGAAGGCGGTCAGTCGCTGCTTGCCACCGCCCTTGGCGAATTCGGTCGCGCCGACATTCTGATCAACAACGCTGGCATCCTGCGCGACAAGTCCTTCCTCAAACTGGAGGAAGGCGATTGGGATGCGGTTATCAAGGTCAACCTGAAGAGCATGTACGCCGTCACCCAGCCCGTATTTGCCTGGATGAAGGAAAACGGTGGCGGGGTGATCGTCAACACCTCCTCCACCTCTGGCCTGGTCGGCAACTTTGGGCAGAGCAACTATGCCGCTTCCAAGTGCGGCGCCTGGGGCTTCTCCAATGTGCTGGCCATCGAGGGCGCCAAATTCGGTGTTCGCGTCTGGACCCTCGCTCCAGCAGCCGTTTCTGCCCTGACTGCACCGTTGATGGACGAGGCTACCAAGGCCCAGATGGCGCCCGAGCATGTTGCCCAGGTGGTGCTTTACATGGTCAGCGAGCTGTCCGGCCAACGCACCGGCCACTGCCTGTTCGCCTCCGGCCAGAGTGTGCGTGAGCTGAAGCTACTGTCCGCCGAGGGCATTCCCGGCGGTGGCAAGGACGCGGCATTCGACGCCCGCAGCCTGGCCGCGGCCGAGGACAAGGTTTTCCGCCCCGAGGCAGCGCTGACCATCATGGACTTCGCCAAGTAACCGCCCCACAGATGCGGGGCGAGCGGCCCCAGGGAGTTCAACATGAGTAACAAGGTATTGGTTGCCGGTGTGGGGATGATCAAGTTCACCAAACCCGGCAAGAGCGAGATGTACGACGTGATGGGGGGCGATGCTGCTGCCCTGGCGCTGAAGGACGCAGGCATCGCCTACTCCGAAGTACAGCAGGCCTATGCCGGCTTCGTCGCCGGTGATACCTGCTCCGGGCAAACCGCGCTGTACCGCGTGGGAATCACCGGTATTCCTGTGATCAACGTCAATAACGCCTGTGCCAGCGGTTCCTCTGCGTTGTTCCTGGCGCGCCAGGCCGTGGCCAGTGGTGTGGTCGATGTTGCTCTGGCAGTCGGCTTCGAGCAGATGAACCCGGGTGCCATGTCTACCGGTGACGCTGCGCTGCGCACACCAATCACGGTGAAGATCGACGAGGCGGTGCGCAAGATTCGCGGCTGGGACGACAACGCCCCCAGCGGCCCACAGTACTTCGGCGGTGCTGGTGCCGAATACCTGGAGAAGTACAACGTTTCAGCCGAGTTGTTCGGGCGCGTCTCGGTCAAGGCTCGCAGCCATGCCCTGCGCAACCCTTATGCGCTGTTTACCGAGCCACTGACCCTGGAACAGGTCATGACCTCGCCGCAGATCTTCGGACCGGTCACTCGCCTCATGTGCTGCCCACCAACTTGTGGCGCAGCTGCCGTGGTGGTGGTTTCCGAGGCTTACGCGCGCAAGCACGGCCTGGGCAGCTGCGTGGAGATTGCCGGCATGGGTCTGGCAACCGATACCTCTGACAGTTTCGAGTCCGGCAGCATGCTGGACGTTGTCGGCGCCGGCATGACCCGTCGTGCTGCGGCCCAGGCATATGAGCAAGCTGGTGTGGGTGCGAGTGACATTGATGTGGTTGAGTTGCACGACTGCTTCTCGCCAAACGAGGTCATCACCTACGAAGCGCTCGGCTTGTGCGAGGAGGGTGGTGCGGAAAGGTTCGTCATCGACGAGCAGAACACCTACGGTGGCCGCGTGGTCACCAACCCATCCGGCGGCCTGCTGTCCAAGGGGCACCCGCTGGGCGCTACCGGTCTGGCACAGATCACCGAATTGACCTGGCACTTGCGCGGTCAAGCCGGCGATCGCCAGGTGGAGAACGCCCGCGTCGCGCTACAGCACAACATCGGGCTGGGAGGCGCCGGGGTGGTCACCATCCTCAAGCGCATCTGAGTTCGAGGCGCCCAGTGGTGGCTGGGCGCCTGTTCAACGTAATCATTGGGAGAGGCGCAGATGAGCGAACCCATGACCCAGCATTACCGGGAAATCCTGCTCGGCGTAGGCGAGAACCCCGCCCGCGAAGGCCTGCTCGATACTCCCAAACGCGCCGCCAAGGCGATGCAATTCCTCTGCAACGGATACCAGAAGACCCTGGCTGAGATTGTCAATGGCGCGTTGTTCGAGTCGGACAACGACGAGATGGTGATCGTCAGGGAAATCGAACTCTATTCCCTTTGCGAACATCACCTGCTGCCCTTCATCGGCAAGGCCCACGTGGCCTACATTCCCACCGGGAAGGTGCTGGGCCTGTCCAAGGTGGCGCGCATCGTCGACATGTATGCGCGGCGCCTGCAGATCCAGGAGAACCTTACCCGCCAGATCGCTGAGGCGATCCAGCAGGTCACCGGCGCCGCCGGCGTCGCCGTGGTAATCGAGGCTCAGCACATGTGCATGATGATGCGCGGCGTGGAGAAGCAGAACTCGGTGATGAGTACGTCGGTGATGCTTGGTGCTTTCCGCGAGTCGCAGAACACCCGTTCCGAGTTTCTTCAGTTGATAGGGCGGAAGTAGGTATGCCTGGCCTTCAATCCGGCATGGCCCGCATCCGCGTCAAGGATTTGCTCCTGCGCACCTATATCGGCATCAAGGAAGAGGAAATCCTCAACCGACAGGATGTGCTGATCAACCTGTGCATCCACTACCTGGCGAGTGAGGCGGTGCAGGGCACCGAGATCGAGCAGGCGTTGAACTATCGCACGATCACCAAGGCGATCATCCGCCACGTCGAGGAAAATCGCTTTGCATTGCTGGAGCGCCTGACCCAGGAAATACTCGATCTGGTGATGAGCGAACCGCGTGTGCGGTATGCCGAAGTGGAAGTGGACAAGCTGCATGCACTGCGCTTTGCCGAATCGGTTTCGATCACCCTGGCCTGTGAGCGCTGATCACCCAGGAATCCTGTAAGTCGGGTCGGGAGGCACTCTGCGAAGTCCGACATCTCCAGGCTCGGAGCCAGGTATTGTTGGGCTTCGCCGCAGGCTCAGATCCGCGCGGCTCACACCAACCTCCCCCAACGATCCCGTTACGCGTACCGCCCCCTCTCTCCCGAGGGAAGAGGGGGGCTCTCGTTTCAAGCGTCGATGGACGTGGTCAGTCGTTGCCACAGGTGTGCGCCATCATTCGCCAGTACCTGCCGACCAATCCGCTCCGACCACCAATGCTCGCTGCCGGCTTCGGCCCTCCATTGCCAGAGACGACGGGTGTAGTAGTGCAGGCTGTGTTCGTCGGTCACGCCAATGGCGCCGAACACCTGGTGAGCGATGGCCGCTGCACGGGTCGCGGCCCGGCCTACCAGACTCTTGGCCACGGCGGCACCGTAGCTGGCATTGCCGGCATCCACCTGGCGTGCGGCATAGAGGCCTGCGACCTGGGCGGCAGCGGCCTGGGAAGCGAGCTCGGCGACCATCTGCTGGATCGCCTGGAACTTGCCGATAGGTTTGCCGAATTGCACGCGGGTATTGGCGTATTCCACGCACAGGTCCAGCACTCTGGCCAGGGCCCCGGCCATTTGCATGCTGCGTAGCGCTGCGAGGTGCGGGCGCAGGCCTAGCTCGTCGAGGAACGGTGCTTCGGCAGTTTGCAGCGGGATGGTGCCTTCCAGCTGCAAGCTGGCGCAGGGCAGGCGGTCGAGCGTGTCGATGGCCTGCTGTCGACCGGCGTCGGCGCGCACCAGGCAGAGGTGCATGACATCGTCGCGGAGGGCTGCAACCAGCACATGACCGGCCACGGGCAGCCAGCTCAGTTGGGCGTCGTGGCCTAGCAGCCTGCCCTGGGCATCCAAGCGGAAGATTTCGCCGGAGATCGCCAGTACGCCTTCAGGAACCTCCAGCCCTGCGCGGGCGAGCGCCCAGGCAGCGATGGTGGTTTCGCCTACCGGCACGGGAACGGCGTGAACGCCGCAGAGGCGCAGCACCGGTTCGCTCTCGGCCCAGTTGAGCCCGGCACCGCCGGCGTTTTCGTCGCTGAGGGCGAGGGTGATGCCCATGGCTTCGATTTCCTGCCAGAGGTCGCTGTCCAGTTGGCCGTCTTCGGCATGCACCCAGGTATCGCGGTCGATCCTGTCGCTGAACAGGCGCTGGACCTGCTCGGCGAGCATTTCACTGATGTTCATTTCGCTGTTACTCATTTCAGTCCTAGCCCCTTGGCGATGATGCCGCGCAGGATTTCCCGGGTACCGCCTCGCAGGGAGAAGGAGGGCACGTTCTGCACCAGGAATGCCTGTAGTTCGCTGAGTCGGTCGTCGGCGTCGATGCTGGACGGGCAGTCCAGCAGCTCGCGGACCAGGTCCGGCATGCGCTGCTCATGGAGGTTGCCGAGGTCTTTGACCAGCGCGGCTTCCTTGGCGGGAGAATGACCTTCCTGCAATTGTCCGACTATGGAAAGGGACATTTCCCTCAGCACAGCCAGTTCGGCGACCGCTTCGCCCAGCCGTCGGGAGGCGAGACGGTCGTCGGTGCCTGCACCGCGCAGCGCATCGATGGTCAGTGGTAGCAGGGGGAATGAACTCATGTAGCGGTCCGGCTGGCTGCGCTCGAACGCCAGTTCACCACTGGCCTGCGCCCAGCCATCGCCCTCGCGGCCGACCAGCATATCGTCGGGAACGAAGACGTTATCGAAGGTCACTTCGTTGAAATGGGCCTCGCCGGTCAGGTCGTGAATCGGTCGGACTTCGATGCCGGAAGCGCTCATGTCGATGAGGAATTGCGACAAGCCCTTGTGCTTCTCGGCGTCGGCCTGGCCGCCACTGCGGAACAGACCGATCATGAAGTCGCAGAGGTGCGCATTGGTGGTCCACACTTTGCGGCCATTCAGACGCCAGCCGCCCTCCACGCGCGTGGCGCGGGAGCGCAGGGAAGCCAGATCGGAACCCGAGTCCGGCTCGCTGAGACCGATGCAGAATGAAGCCTCGCCTCGTGCGATCAGTGGCAGAAAACGCTGGCGTTGAGCCTCGGTACCCAGGCGCAGCAGCAACGGACCGCTCTGGCGATCGCCGAACCAGTGGGCGCCCAGGGGGGCGCCCACTGCGAGCATCTCTTCCACCACCACATAGCGCTCCAGGCCGGAGCGCTCATGGCCGCCATAGGCTTTCGGCCAAGTCATGCCGATCCAGCCACGTTTGCCGACTTCGCGGCTGAATTCGCGATCGAAGCCAGTCCAGGAATGGCCGACCTTCCAGCCGGACCAGTCCTTCGCTGCTTCGGTCAGGAAGGTACGGGCTTCCTGGCGCAAGGGTTCGAGAGAGGAGGGCAGTTGCAGGGGCTTGAAACTGAATGCGGATGTCACGGCAGGTCCCTCAAATGACGTTGCGCTGACGCAGTTTGGCGATGTGCTCGGCCGAGAGGCCCAACCATTCGCCCAGGACTGCGTCGGTGTGTTCGCCAATGGCCGGCGGCGCCAGCTTGTAGCGCACGGGGGTGGCGGAGAAGCGCATCGGGCTTGCTGCCGAGCGCACGGTGCCGTTCAGCGGATGCTCCTGGGCAACGATCATTTCCCGATCGATCACATGGGGATCCAGCTCAAGGTCCTGCATGCCGTTGATCGGGCCGCAGGACACGGTGTTGGCATTCAGGTGCTCGATCCACTCGGCCTTGGTTCGTCCTCGCAGCGCCTCCGTGAGTTGCTGTGACAGTTCGCGGCGGTTGGCCACTCGGGCGCCGTTCTTTGCAAAGCGCGGGTCTTCGATCCAGTCCTCGCGGCCTACTGCCTTGGCCAGGCGGACAAACTCGCGATCGTTGAACGTGGCCACCAGGATGAAACCATCATCGACCGGATAGACCCCATAGGGCGAGGCACTGGGGTGATCATTGCCGGTCCTGCCCAGTTCCTTCCCTCCGTTGAACCAGGCCGAGAAAGTGTTGAGCAGGGTGGCGACCTGGGCGTCGAACAGAGACACGTCGATATGCTGGCCTTCGCCGCTGCTGTTGCGGTGATTCAGCGCACCGAGCACACCAATAGCGGCGTAGAGACCGGCGCAGATGTCTGCCACTGGAATGCCCACGCGCATCGGCCCATCGCCGGGGTCGCCTTCGCGGTGACCGGTGACCGACATCACTCCGGCCATCGCCTGGATCAGGTAGTCGTAGCCGGAACGGTTGGAGTAGGGACCGGTCTGGCCGAAGCCGGTGATGGAGCAGTAGATCAGGCGCGGGTTGATCTTGCGCAGGTCCTCGTAACCCAGGCCGTACTTGGCCAGGGTGCCGGTGCGGTAGTTCTCAAGCAGCACGTCGCAGTTGGCCACAAGTTGGCGGATCAGCTCAGCCCCTTCAGGCTGGGCGAAGTCCACGGTGATGGAGCGCTTGTTGCGGTTGGCCGCCTGGCTGTAGGTGGATTCCTGGTGTGGCTGGTTCTCGGTGCCCTTGATCCAGGGCGGGCCTATGCGGCGGATGTCGTCGCCTTCGCCCTGGCGCTCGACCTTGATCACCTCGGCGCCAAGGTCAGCGAGGATCTGCCCAGCGTAGGGGCCGGCGATCACTCGGGTCATGTCGAGAATGCGGATACCGCCGAGTACTTCAGGGGAGATGTCGTTCATGGTCATACCGCGATGGTGTAGCCGCCATTGACCGAAAGGACCTGGCCAGTGATGTAGGAAGCGCCCTCGGAGAGCAGGAAGCAGACCGGTACCGATACTTCTTCAGGAGAAGCAAAGCGGCCCAGGGCGATCTGCTGCAGGTAGGTGTCGAGGAAGCGCGGATCGTTACGCACCTTTTCGGTCATGGCGGTTTCCACCATGCCAAAGCAGACGGCGTTGGCGCGGACGCCGTACTTGGCCCACTCGCGGGCGGCGGTCATGGCCATGCCGAACATCCCGGATTTGGCTGCCGAGTAGTTGATCTGCCCCAGGCTGCCCCGGCGCCCGGCGTCGGAGGAGATGAAAACGATGGAGCCGGGAGCTTTGTCGCCCGCTTTGCTGCGTTCCAGCAGGTGGCGGCCGACGGCCTGGGTGAAGAGGAATGAGCCGGTGAGGTGCACATCCAGCACCAGTTGCCATTGCTCCAGGGTCATCTTCTCGATCATCGCCGGGCGGCCGATACCGGCATTGTTGACCAGGCCGTGGACTGCTCCGAATCGGGCGATGGCCTGCTCTACGGCACCCTGAACGAAATCGGCGTCGGCCACACTGCCGGCCAGCGGCAGGTAGTGCTCGCCCAGATCATCGGCCGCTGCCTGCAGTGCTTCGGCATTGAGGTCCACCGCCGCCACATTGCCGCCCAACTCGATGACCAGGCGGGCGATGCCCAGGCCGATGCCTTGCCCGGCGCCGGTGATGATGATTGTGCGTCCCTGGAGGGACATCGGATTCTTGTTGGCCATGATGTTCGCCTAATTGCTGTGGGGGTCGAAAACGACGAAGAACTGCTCTGGCTCGGCGCTGATGCGCGCCTTGACCCGCATGCCGATGCTTACCTGCTCGGCAGGAAGACCCTCGACCCGGGACATCAGGCGCGGGCCTTCATCCAGGTCGACCAGGGCGACGGTGTAGGGCTCGGTCGGAGGCTTGGGGCGCACCACGGTGACCGCATAGACCGTGCCCAGGCCCGAGGCCTCCACCCATTCAAGGTCAGTGGCTCCGGTTCCGGGCTCCAGTACTCGCGGATAGAAAAAGTGACGCTGACTGGATCGGCTGCGCTGGAGCATGAATCGCCCCTGCTTGAGGAACCCTTGGAATTCGAGATCGGGGCATAGGGCCATGGTGTGCAATCCCTGATGGGCGCCTGGAGTCTGGCTGCCGGCGCCGAATTAAAACTGTCTGGTTGTCATTGATTCTTCTGCTCGCCCTTTATGCCCTTGTTGACTAGACATTGCTTAAGGTAAAAACTGGCGATCAGTTAGTTTTGAATATGCGGGCATTCAAACGGCGAGTCAAGCCGAGGCCGCATTCGCAGATACGGAAAACCTGATGACCGACAGCTCGAACTCCCTCTGGGCGCCCTTGCGCTTTCCTGCCTTTCGCTGGCTCTGGCTGGGTGCCCTGGCGATGAACCTGGCGATCTGGATGCAGAACGTCGGCGCGGCCTGGCTAATGGTGTCCCTGAGCAGCTCGCCGATGCTGGTGGCGCTGGTGCAGACCGCCATCAGCCTGCCGTCCTTCTTCTTTGGCCTCCCGGGTGGAGTCTTCGCGGATATCTTCGACCGGCGTCGTTATCTGCTGCTGACCCATGCCGGGATGCTGCTGGTGGCGTTGACGCTGGTGGGTTTCTGCATCACCGGGATGATCGGCCCCTGGTCGCTGCTGGCGCTGACCTTCGCCTTCGGTATCGGCTTCGCTCTGCAGGGACCGGCCTGGTACACCACTCAGGCTGAAGCGGTGCCGCGGGCCTTCATGGCCTCGGCCATGGCGCTGTCCTCGGTCTCCTACAGCTCTGCCAGGGCGGTGGGGCCCGCGTTGGCCGGCGGGGTGATGGCGGCTTCAGGCATCGTCAGCGTGTTCATCATCTGCACATTGTTGCTGGCGGGCTCGGTGCTGGTGGTGGCATGCATGCGCCGCCCTACCGAGGATGCCTCGATGCCCGCGGAGACCCTCTGGGCCGGATTGCGTGGTGCTCTGCGCTATGCGCGTTACTCGGAGGTGGTACGCACCCAGTGCCTGCGCACTATTGCCTTCGTCGGCGCGGGGAGCGGGCTCTGGGCATTGCTGCCGGTAGTTGCCAGCGAGTCCGGCGGTGCAGGGAGCTACGGCCTGCTGTTGGGCAGTATTGGTGTCGGCACCATGTGCGGGGCGTTGGTTCTGCCTATGCTGCGAGCACATCTGGAAATCAACCGCATGGTGTTGATCTCCAGCCTTGTCTATGCGCTGGGAATGCTCGTGGTGGCCGAGGTACCGAGTACGATGGTTCAGTGCATGGCGCTCTTCTTCGCCGGGATAGGTTGGCTGTGTGTCGGCACGATCAACCTGGTAGCGATCCAGTCCACTGTTCCGCCCTGGATCCGCGCTCGCTCCGTGGCCATTTACATGCTTGTGTTCCAGGGTTCCCTGGCCATAGGCGGAGCCGCCTGGGGGGCGGTGGCAACTCGGATCGGCACCCCCGATGCGCTGCTTGTGGCGTCCCTGATGGTGGTGGTGTCTCTGCTGATCATGCGCCGCTATCGTGCTCGCTTGGGAGAGGAGGCCGAGGTGACGCCTTCCAGTCACGAGGTGCCGGCCTTTGCCTTCGCCGAGCTGCAACCTCAGGACGGCCCAGTGACCGTTCAGATCGCCTACCAGATCCGTCTTGAAGAACGCACGGAGTTCCTCCGCCGCATCCATGCGATGGGCGTCAACCGTCGTCGAGACGGCGCCAGTTTCTGGCGCGTCTACCGCGAGCTGGAGCGTCCGGCCTGGTACATGGAACGCTTCATGGTGGACTCCTGGTCGGACTACCTACGGCAGCAAACCCGCGCCACACTGGCTGACCGGGAGGCGGAGGAGAGTGTTCGCGCGCTGCACGTGGGCAGTGAGGCTCCTCGGGTTTCCCATTACCTCAGCGAGCCCTTGCCGCGCAGCGATTCCTGAACATATAGGAGCGAGAAAGGGGATGCTCGTGGCTTCGACGAATGCCGGAGGGCAAACTAGCCCTGCTCTCCGGATTTCATCTGGGCCATGAGGCGATGGAAGCAATAGCAACCTGAGCAAGTCCGCCTCAGAGGTTCAGATACTGCGCCATACCTGCAGGAGCCTTCTTGAGGGCCGGGTCGTAGAGTGGCGAGAATACCTTGAGCAGGCGAGGCAGACTGGCCCTGGCGAGGTGCCGCTTGACCACCCGCTCGCGCTCGACCGAGGCGGCGTGGTCTGCCTCCGATAGATTGCGGCGGTCCTGCTCGAGCAGGTAAGCATTGATCCGTTTGACGTGCCGGCCGATGTGGGCAATCGCGTAGATGAAGCCATACAGGCGGTACAGGTAGCCGCGCAGGCCGTGTCCGTAGAGCGCCCTGTACACGTCGTAGCAGACGCTGCGGTGCTCGAATTCCTCGGCGAGGTGCCATTTCCACAGGGTCACAGCGCTTTCATCGGCACCTTCCAGGTAATCGTCCAGATCGGTGAAAAACACTTCGGCACTGGACGAGCCCATGGCCTCGAAGCCTTCGGAGTAGGCCAGCAGGAAACGTAGCGGCTTGTCTTTAAGCCAGCGCTGATAGTCGGCCTCATAGGTGGCCTCCAGCTTGCGCATGCCGGCGTAGCCGCTGTCGTACAGGCGCTGGTTGAAGGCTAGGTGGCGCTTGCAGTGCTGCACCTCCTGCTTGATGAAGATGTCCACCTCCTCCAGCAGGCGCTGCTGGCCAGGCCGAGAGGCCAGTTCGTCGCGGGCGCGCATCATCACCTTTACCAGGAAGGGTTCGATGTGGGCGGGTACGGTGGATGCGGCGTTGTAGTACTGGGCGAACTCGCGGTTCGGCGCCCAGTCGGGGCGTACGTTGGCGAAATCGATTGCGGGGCTGCGAACGCGCATGGAATCTCCTTGCGGATGGTTTCGGGAGCAACGGCAAGCGGCCTGGACGCACTGCTAGCGCCCAGGCCGGGGAGGTCAGGCGAATAGCTTGACCACTTCACCGGAGGTGACCGGGTGGCCATGGCGGTTCGACGGGTTGTGTCCGCCCATGCCGGGAACCGGCGTCACGTTGACGTGCCTGGCCTGGGCGCGCAGGGCACCCACGGTGCAGTTCTCGCGGCCGAGGATGGCGAACGGGTCGAAGCGGAACTCGCGCATCGCGTTGAGGTGGGTGGTCTTGTCGATCATCTCCTTGGGCAGGTGCTTGATTGCCCCCCAGACGGTTTCTGGCGAATTCGGCCAGACGCAGTCCGAATGGGGGTAGTCGCACTCCCAGGCAACCATGTCCATGTTCAGGAAGTCGGTGCTGTGCAGGCCGAACTGGTCGTCGATGAAGCAGGTCAGCACATTGCGCTTGAACAGTTCGCTGGGTAGCAACTCGCCGAAGTCGGCGTTGGTCCAGGCATGGTGGTGCTTGTAGACGAAATCGGCGCGTTCCAATAGGTAGGGAATCCAGCCGATTCCACCCTCGGCCAGCGACAGCCGCAGATCGGGGAACTTCTTGAACACCGGCGAGAACAGCCAGTCGGCAGCGGCCCCGGAGATGGCCATGGGCATGGTCACGATCCAGGCGTCGATCGGCGAGTCCATCGACGAGTGCGGCGCCTGATTGCCGGAGCCGATGTGGCTGCTGATGACGATGCGCTCCTCGACGGCCGCCTGCCACAGCGGGTCCCAGTAGCCCAGGTGGATGCTCGGCAGGCCGACGGCCGCTGGGTTATCCGGGAAGGTCACGGTGCGGCAGCCCTTGGCCGCCACGCGCTTGAGCTCGGCCACGCAGGCCTGAACGTCCCACAACGGAAGGATCGCCAGCGGGATGAAGCGGCCAGGGGCGGCGGCGCACCACTCGTCGATATGCCAGTCGTTGTAGGCTTGCACGATGGCCAGAGCGGCCTGCTTGTCGCTGGAGGCGATCAGCCGGTTACCGGCGAAGTGCGGGAAGGTCGGGAAGCAAATCGAGGCCAGCACACCATCGGCGTTCATGTCCTCCACGCGCTTGGCCACGTCGAAAGTGCCACGGCGGATCTGGCTGTAGGCGGTCGGTTCCATGCCGTACTCTTCCGGCGGGCGGCCGACCACGGCGTTGAGGCCGAAGTTGGGGATCACCTGGCCGTCGTAGACCCAGGTATCGGCGCCTTTGTCGTCGGTCACCAGGCGCGGCGCGACATCCCTGTACTTGGCCGGCAGGTGCTTGTCGAACAGGTTCGGCGGTTCGATGACGTGATCATCGACGCTGATCAGAATGAGATCGTTCATGTCCATGGTCGTACCCTCTTGTTGTTGTCGCTGGACTCAGTCGCGGGCGCCTTCGAGCAGGCCCTTGAGGTTGCTGTGCATGATCTTCTTGGTATCGGCGTCGGACAGGTTCGCGATGTCCTTGAAGAAGTCCAGCGGGCGCTTGAGGCCCTCCGGGTGCGGCCAGTCGCTGCCGAATAGCACGCGGTCGGCGCCGAGCAGTTCGATTACCTTGTCCACCGGGTCCTCGTAGAAGGGCGCCAGGAACACGTGTTCGCGGAAGCTCTCCACTGGGTCGCGCTTGAACGATTTGGGCATCTTCGAATAGACGTGCTCGAAGCGCTTGAGCAGCGGCTCCAGCCACGCCGAGCCATTCTCTAGCACCGCCACGCGTACGTCGGGGAAGCGGTCGAACACGCCATGGCAGACCAGTGCCGACAGCGAGTCGGCGATCGGCCGGCCCATCCAGTCGAGCATCTCGTTGAACGGATCCTTTTCGAACGGGCGGAATTCGCCCTTGCCACCGGCGGTCCACCAGCGGTAGATGCGGTTGTAGCCGGAGTCGGAGACGTGGTGGATGACGAAGATCTTCGACTCGTTGATGCGCGCCCAGAATGGGTCGAACTCCTTGAAACCGTGGGAGCGGCTGCCACGGATACCGGCCACCGGAGCGGGGCGGATCAGCACGCAGCGGGCGCCGGCGGCGAGCAAGAAGTCCAGTTCCTTGCAGGCGGTTTCGCAGTCAGACAGGTTGATGGCGCCGGCCGGGAACTGGCGGCCGTTGCCGAAACCGTATTCCTCGGCGACCCACTGGTTGAGCGAGTGGAACAGCGCTTGGATGGCTTCCGGCTTGTGCTCCAGGCGTTCCTCGATGACCGAGGCCAGAGTCGGCAGAATGATGGCCGCGTGGATGCCCTCCTGGTCCATCACTTTTAGGTGCTCGGCACCGTTGTGAAAAGCGGGGCGAGAGGGAATCGGGGCGCCGCCGTACTCGCGCAGGGATAGTCCCTTGGGGTTGTTGCCGCGGTACCAGCCCTCGTGGGAACCGATATCGGCGACATGCTCGAAGGTCGGGTTGGGGATGTAGTCGGAGATCACGCCGCCCACCGCCAGTTTGGTGCGGCCGTTGATCTGTACGTACTGGAAGTCGTTGCGGAACTGCTTGGGCAGGTGGCGCAGGAAGGCGTCCGGTGTTTCGTAGTAATGCTGGTCGCAGTCGTAGATCGGGTAGTCGATAGTGCTCACGCGCTGATCCTCGGTTGTTGTGGTTGGGTCGAAGGCCCGCAGCCATTACATTCCGACGGGTTCTCGCGGCTCTTGATTTAGATCAATAAATGAATATCTGTCAGTTATTTGTTTGTGAGCCGAAAAAGAAGAACCGGCCACAAGGGCCGGTTCTCTGATCCGGAGGGAAGCCTTCAGAGGCGTTCGAGTACCACGGCAATGCCCTGGCCGCCGCCGATGCACATGGTTACCAGGGCGTAGCGTCCGCCAGTGCGTTGCAACTCGTAGATGGCCTTGATGGCGATGATGGCGCCGGTGGCGCCTATCGGGTGGCCAAGGGAGATGCCCGAGCCATTGGGATTGACCCTGGTTGGGTCCAGGCCCAGTTCGCGGGTGACGGCACATGCCTGGGCGGCGAAGGCTTCGTTTGCTTCGATCAGGTCAAGGTCGGCAATGCTGAGGCCAGCGCGTTCCAGTGCCTGGCGCGAGGCCGGCACCGGGCCGATGCCCATCTGCAACGGGTCCACCCCGGCATGGCCATACGAGAGGATGCGAGCCAACGGCTTGATGCCTCGGCGCTCGGCGGTGGCGCGCTCCATCAGCACGAGCGCGGCGGCACCATCGTTCAGTCCGGAAGCGTTGCCAGCAGTGACGCTGCCGAACTGACGATCAAATACAGGTTTCAACTTGGTGAAGTCGTCCGGCGAAGCATCGCGGCGCACGTGCTCGTCGGTGTCGAACTGCACCGTGCCTTTTCGGCCTTTCAGGGTGATCGGCAGGATCTGCTCGCGGAAGTGACCATGCTCAATGGCGACGGCTGCTCGACGGTGGGACTCCAGTGCGAGGGCGTCCTGCTCCTCGCGGGAGATGCTGTGGGCTTTGCCGACATTCTCTGCGGTGATTCCCATGTGAACATTGTGGAAAGGGTCGGTGAGCGCGCCGGTAAGCATGTCGGTCAGCTTCACATCACCCATGCGCGCTCCGAATCGATTGGTAGCGCTGGAGTAGGGTGCGCGGCTCATATTCTCCGCGCCGCCGGCCACAGCGACTTTGCTGTCGCCAAGGAGGATGCCCTGGGCAGCGCTGATGATCGCCTGCAGGCCCGAACCGCACAGGCGGTTCAGCGTCAGGGCAGGAACCTGTTGGCCGATTCCAGCCTGCATGGCCACTACCCGGCTGAGGTACATGTCCCGGGCTTCGCTGTGGATCACGTTGCCGAACACCACATGGTCTACTTCTTCACCAGATACACCGGCTCGACGCAGGGCTTCCTCTGTCACCAGGGCGCCCAGTTCCGTTGGCGGTAGGTCTTTCAGGCTGCCGCCGAAATCCCCGATCGCAGTGCGAACCCCGCTGACGATTACCACTTCATGCTCGCTCATCTTCGTTCCTCATGCTTGGCGTCATGCTATAAAAATAACTACTAGTCAGTTATTATTCCGCATTCGCCGTTGGCATTGCCAGCGCCGAGGCTTGCAACCCACGCCACTTGAACAAGAACAATGAGGGCATCGTGATGAAGGTTGTGTTGAATCCCGGGATACTGCTGATGAATCGTCTGAGCTTCGCCATGAAGTTCAGCCTGATCAGCGCCCTGTTCTTCGTGCCTTTGTTGGGCACCAACTACTACCTGGTGCGTGATGCCCAGCGCCAGTGGAGCGACGCCAGCGCCTTGCTGGGTAGCCTGCCGCTGGTGGAGCAGGCTCTCGAACTGCAGTACCAACTGGACCAGCTGAAGGACCTCACCCTGATTCGAGTGCGGGTCAGCCAGGTGAACAAGAGCAGTGACATCGATCAACGCATTCGTGCGGCCGAGGCTCGTGCGGTGGAACTGGCGCAACGACTTGAATGGAGCGGCGCAGACCTCGAGCAGGCGGGCATGTTCGGGCAGAAGCGAGATGAGCTGCGGGAAGGGTTGCAGCGTTTGGCCGGGGCCGATGGCGGTGCTCCTAAAATGGAGCTCGCAGGTCAGATGGCCAAGCGTTGCGAGCTGTTCCTGATCTACCTGGTAGCTCAGGTCGGTCTCAGCCAGGATCCGCAGCCACTTGTGCGCCAGGTGGCCGAGTTGGTCAGCATCGCCGCACCAAAGGCGATGCAACTTCTGAACAGTGCCCGTGCCCAGGGCGCGGCGGCGCTGGGCCAGGGCTTCCTCAGTTCCAACGACACCATTCTGCTCGACAACTTGGTGGTCGAACTGGGGCAGCTGGGTGGTGAGTACGGACTCAAGACCGAGGATCTGTTGGCGAGCGCCAAGGGCTACCAAGATCTCGCTCACGCGGTAGGTGAGAGTCTCAATGGCCTGACCGGCGCCCGTATGCTGGTGGATGAGCAAGTCCTGAATGCCGCAGAACTGAAGACGCCGTGGACCGCCTTCTTCGACCAAATGGCCGGGTTCAGCCAGACCAGTCAGCGCCTAGGTGCAACTGCGCTAAATGTCCTTGGCGAAGAGCTCGAGGCTCGTGTCGCCGAGGCCCGTCGGCAAATGACATTGCTGCTGGCAACGTTGGCGGCGATCTTCTTGCTGATCCTCTACCTCTATAGCGCCTTCTACCTCTCTACTCGTGGTGTGCTCGGCCAGTTGGGGAGGGTAATGCACAAGGTGGCAGCCGGTGACATGACGGCAAGCTTCCATGGCGACAGCCGCGACGAATTGGCTGACTTGGGAACTATCTTCAACGGCACTGTGGGGCAGATCCAGGACCTGATCCGCCGAGTCAGTGGTGTTGCCCTGCAGGTCGGTCAGCAGACCGAGCTGGTGCAGTCAGTCTCGGCCGCCAGCTCTCGAGCCGTGGCTGAGCAACGTGGCCAGCTCGAACAGGTTGCTGCGGCTATGAACCAACTGTCTGCCACGGCCCAGGAAGTGGCACGTAGCGCCGTGGCCGCTGCTGACTGTGCCCGCAGCGCAAATGACGAGACTGTGCGCGGGCGTGGCATGGTTCGTCGTCAGGTAGAGAACATCCAGGCCTTGGCCGGGGAGATCGACAAGTCGATGTTGGTCATCAATCAGCTGGCTGCCGACAGCAATGCCATAGGCCAGGTGCTGGACGTGATCAAAAGTATCGCCGAACAGACCAACCTGCTGGCACTCAATGCCGCTATCGAGGCGGCGCGAGCGGGAGAGCAGGGGCGTGGATTCGCGGTGGTGGCGGACGAAGTGCGTACTCTCGCCCAGCGCACTCAGCAGTCCACCACCGAGATCGAGCAGATGATCGTCAACCTGCGTAACCGGGTTGGTGCAACGGTCAAGGCCATGGGCGAGAGCCACCAGATGGCCGGGGCAACCGCCAGTCAGGCCGACCATGTGGAGGCGGCGCTGGACAACATCCTTGGCGCCATCGGCACCATTGTCGACCAGAGCCAGCAGATCGCCGCGGCGGCCGAGCAGCAGACTGCGGTGTCCCAGGAAATCGACAAGAACCTGGTGGGGATCAGTCAGGTGGGCGAACGAACTGCCAAGGACGCAGCCCGTGCCGAGCAAGCCAGTGAGGAATTGCTCGGACAAGTGGGGAATCTTCAACAGGTGATCGGAACTTTCCGCATCTGATGACTCACATGACGCCTCCGCGCTCTCGGCTTGTCTGTGATGTGGCGGACGCAGAATCCCAAAACAGGATCCAACTGATGAGCGAAACTTCGGCTCCCGCTGTACTGTCCCTGCCACCCTTGCTGTTCGCCAACATGGCCTGCACCATGGCCGTGGTCTCGTTCGTCTCCCTGGCCGGTCCGATCTCGCGCCTGCTTGGCCTGCAACCCTGGCAGGCGGGCTTTGCCGTCACCCTGGGTGGCATCCTGTGGATGTTGCTGGCCCGGTTCTGGGGAGCGATGGCCGACCGCCACGGACGCCGGCATACCCTGCTGCTGGGCGCAGCAGGCGTGATTTTGGCGTACTGGAGCATGTGCGCGGTCATCGTTCTGTCGCTGCGCCTGCTGCCTCCGGCGCTACTGGCATTCATCGGGCTGGTGCTCACCCGGGGCGCGGTCGGTGCTTTCTATTCTGCGATCCCTACCACGGCCCAGGCCCTGATCGCCGATCACTACGCCCCGGCCGAACGGGCCGGAGCATTGGCGGCTCTGGGCGCCTCCGGCGCCTTCGGCATGGTGGCTGGCCCGGCCCTGGCCGGCCTGCTGGCGCAATCCAACCTGACCTTGCCGCTTTATGTCACCGCGTTGCTGCCTGTAATCGGCTTTTTTGCCCTGTGGTACACCTTGCCGCGTCATGAGCACCCGCGCCACCGCAGCAAGGTGCCTCTGCGCTTGGCCGATCCTCGTTTGCGCCGGGCCATGACGGTCTGTCTGGTCGTGGTGAGTGCCATAGGTGCCGCGCAGATGACCGCGGGTTTCTATGCCCTTGACCGCTTGCATCTAGAGCCGGTTTCCGCAGCCAGGGCCGCCAGTCTCGCGCTGACGCTGACCGGTATCGCTATGATCCTGGCGCAATTGCTGGTGCGTCGCCTAGGCTGGTCGGCGCAGCGGCTCATCCGCATCGGCGGCTTGGTTGCGGCGGCAGGTTTTTTCATGACCGCTCTGACCTCCTCGGTCATGTTGCTTGCTGTCAGCTTCTTTATTTCCGCACTAGGCATGGGCTGGTTGTTCCCGGCCTTCGCGGCCCTGGCGACGAATGCGGTGGAGCCTCACGAACAGGGGGCAGCGGCGGGTTCGATCGGGGTAATGCAGGGGCTTGGTATCGTGGTCGGCCCATTGGCCGGGACGCTGCTGCTCGGCATCGGCTCAACAGTACCGTTCTGGGTACTGGCGGTACTGCTGGCAGGCACGGCACTCTGGCCGTCCGGGACTAAGCCGGTGCGGGACTGAAGGTGGTAAAAGCGGAGGGGGCAAGCCATCCATGAATAACGGATGGCTTTGCCGGCTTGGTGCGAAAAGGTCAGTTTCTGCTCTTGAACGACAAGCGGAATCGATGCAGAAGCGGTTCGGTATAGCCGCTGGGTTGCGCGCAACCTTCGAAGACCAGCGCGCAAGCGGCCTGGAAGGCAACGGAAGAGTCGAAGTCCGGCGCCATGGGCCTGTAATTCGGGTCGCTAGCGTTCTGCTGGTCAACCACCTTGGCCATGCGCTGTAGCACTTCAAGAACCTGGTCGCGGCTGACCACGCCATGGCGTAACCAGTTGGCCATGTGCTGGCTGGAGATGCGCAGGGTGGCGCGGTCTTCCATCAGGCCCACGTCGTGGATGTCCGGCACCTTGGAGCAGCCGACCCCTTGCTCCACCCAGCGCACTACATAGCCGAGCAGGCCCTGGGCATTGTTCTCCAGTTCCTCGCGTATGGCATCGATGCTCCAGTCGGGCTTCTCGGCCACCGGCACCGTCAGTAGGCCGGTGAGCAACCCTTCGCGTTCGGTGGCGAGATCGATGCGCTCCAGCTCCTGCTGCACCTCCTGCACATCCACCTGGTGGTAATGCAAGGCGTGTAGGGTAGCCGCGGTTGGAGAGGGCACCCAGGCGGTGTTGGCGCCGGCCTTGGGATGGGCGATCTTCTGCGCCAGCATGGCCGCCATCAGGTCCGGCATGGCCCACATGCCCTTGCCGATCTGCGCGCGGCCGCGCAGGCCGCAGGCCAGGCCTACCAGCACGTTATTGCGCTCATAGGCCTGAATCCAGGCGGTGGATTTCATATCGCCCTTGCGCAGCATGGGGCCAGCTTCCATGGCGGTGTGCATCTCGTCGCCGGTGCGGTCGAGGAAACCGGTGTTGATGAAGGCCACTCGCGCCGAGGCGGCGGCGATACAGGCCTGGAGGTTGACGCTGGTGCGCCGCTCCTCGTCCATGATGCCCATCTTCAAGGTGTGGCGCGGCAAGCCCAGCAGGTCTTCGACACGGCCGAAGAGTTCATCGGCGAAGGCCACTTCAGCCGGGCCGTGCATCTTCGGCTTGACGATGTAGATGGAGCCGCGCCGCGAGTTGCGACGGACCTTCAGGTCATGCAGGGAGGCGAGGGTGGTGATTACGCCGTCGAGGATGCCTTCGGGAACTTCGTGGCCTTCGCCATCGAGGATGGCCGGGTTGGTCATCAGGTGGCCGACATTGCGCACGAACATCAGCGAGCGACCCGGCAGGCTCCGGGCCGTGCCATCGGCGGCGGTGTAGCTGCGGTCGACGTTCAGGCGACGGGTGAAAGACTTGCCGCCCTTGCTGACTTCCTCGGTGAGGTCGCCCTTCATCAGGCCCAGCCAGTTGCGGTAGACCTGCACCTTGTCTGCCGCATCCACTGCGGCCACCGAATCCTCGCAATCCATGATGGCGCTGAGGGCGGCCTCCAGCAGCACATCCTTGACCCCGGCGGCATCGGTCTTGCCGATCGGGTGGTTGGCGTCGATCTGGATTTCGAAGTGCAGCCCATTGTTCTTCAGCAGGATGGCGCTGGGTACGTCGGCCGAACCCTGATAGCCGATGAAACGCTCGGGATCGCGCAGTCCGCTCTGGCGATCCCCCAGGCTGACGAGCAGCCGACCGCCGTCCACCCGATAGCCGCTGGCCTCGGCATGGGAGCCTTCGGCCAGCGGCGCAGCCTGGTCGAGGAAGGTGCGGGCAAAAGCGATCACTCGCTCGCCGCGAATCGGGTTGTAGCCGGCACCTTTCTCCGCACCGCCGTCCTCGGGGATGGCATCGGTGCCGTAGAGTGCATCGTAGAGCGAGCCCCAGCGTGCGTTGGCGGCGTTCAGCGCGTAGCGCGGGTTGGACATGGGTACGACCAGCTGTGGACCGGCCTGTACGGCCAGTTCCGGGTCGACGTTGGTGGTCGCGGCCTGCACCTTCGCTGGTTGCTCCACCAGATAGCCGATCTCGCCGAGGAAGGCTCGATAGGCTGCCATATCATGGATCGGGCCTGGGTTGGCTCGGTGCCAGTTGTCCAGTTCGCTTTGCAGGCGGTCACGTTCGGCCAGGAGGGCGCGGTTCTTTGGCGCCAGATCATGAACCAGGGCATCGAGGTCCCGCCAGAAGGTTTCCTGGTCCAGGCCGGTACCCGGCAGCGCTTCGTTGTCGATGAAGGCGGCCAGTTCGGTAGCCACCTGCAGGCGGTGGCGCTTCACGTGTTCGGTCATGCTGTATCTCCGTTGAAAGTCAGGCCAGGCACCGGGCGCCGGCATGGGCGATCTGGGCATCCTGGTCGGCCTTGACGCCGGACACACCAACGGCGCCGACTACCTGGCCGTCCACCAGTACGGGTACGCCGCCTTCCAATGAGGTGAGCAAAGGTGCGGAGAGGAAGGCGCTGCGCCCGCCGTTGACCAAGTCCTCGTAGCTCTTGGATTCGCGGCGGCCGAGGGCGGCGGTGCGGGCCTTTTCAGTGGCAATGTAGGCGCCAATTGGCGCGCAGCCGTCAAGGCGCTCCAGGGCCAGCGGATGACCACCGTCATCGACGACGGCTATGGACACCTTCCACTGATTGGCTTCGGCCTCGGTGCGGGCGGCCGCGAGAATGCGGGCGACTTCGGTCTGGCTCAGGATGGCTTTGTGCTGCATGGCTAATCCTCAAATTGAGTTCGCAGGTAGATTCGATCTGGGTAGGAGCGAGCTTGCTCGCGAAGTTGTTCTGGGTCGTTCGCGAGAAGGCTCGCTCCTGCAGGTGTCAGTGCATGGCCTCGTCCACCAGCTCGATCCAGTGCCGCACTGAAGTGCGGCCGGCGCCGTCCAGGTGCGTCTGGCAGCCGATGTTGGCGGTGGCGATGACCTGGGGCTGGCCGCTTTCCAGGGCGTTGAGCTTGTTGTCGCGCAGTTGCCGGGACAGTTCCGGCTGGGTGATGGAGTAGGTACCGGCTGAGCCGCAGCAGAGGTGCCCGTCGGGTACCGGCGTCAGGTGGAAGCCCAGCCGACTGAGTACGCCTTCCACCGCGCCGCCGAGCTTCTGCGCGTGCTGCAGGGTGCAGGGGCAGTGGAAGGCCAGGCGCAGGTCACCGCGGATACCGAGACTTTCCAGCGGCGCATCGCGCAATACTTCCACCAGGTCTTTCGCCAGTTGGGCGACGCGCTCGGCCTTGGCGGCGTAGTGCGGGTCATCCTTCAGTAGATGGCCGTAATCCTTGACGAAGGCGCCGCAGCCGCTGGCGGTCTGGATGATGGCCTCGGCACCGGACTCGATGGCCGGCCACCAGGCGTCGATATTGCGCCGGGCGCGGTCGAGGCCGGCGTCCTGGGCGTTCAGGTGATAGTCCACAGCGCCGCAGCAACCCGCTTCACGCGCTGGCTCGACGCTAATACCCAGGCGGTCCAGCACCCGGGCGGCGGCGGCATTGGTGTTGGGGGAAAGCCCCGGTTGCACGCAGCCTTCGAGCATCAGCACGTGGCGAGCGTGGCGGACGGCAGGGCGTGGGCGGGCCGGGCGAACCTCACGCGGCAGCTTGGCCTTGAGTGCCTCCGGCAGCAGCGGACGGAAGGCGTTTCCGGTGTGCACCATTGCCTTGAACAGTCCAGCGTGGGGCACCACTGCGCGCAGGCCGGCGCGCAGCATGCGCTCGGTAAAGGGGCGCGGCACATGTTCTTCGACCACCGCGCGGCCGATATCCAGCAGGTTGTGGTACTGCACGCCGGAGGGGCAGGTGGTCTCGCAATTGCGGCAGGTCAGGCAGCGGTCCAGGTGCTGCAGGGTGCTGGCACTGGGTTTATGGCCCTCCAGCACCTGCTTCATCAGGTAGATGCGTCCGCGCGGACCGTCCAGCTCGTCGCCCAGCAGCTGATAGGTGGGGCAGGTGGCATTGCAGAAGCCGCAGTGCACGCAACTGCGCAGGATGGCTTCGGCTTCTTCGCCGCGCGGCAGGGCGCGGGCCTGTTCACTCAGATGGGTTTGCATATTCGGCCTCAGACTTCCGCGTACATCCGCCCGGGGTTAAAGATCCCCTGCGGGTCCAGTTGCGCCTTGAGCTGGCGGTGATAGCGCAGCAGCGCCACCGGCAGCGGCTGGAAAGGGCTGTCGCAAGAGTCGAAACAGGTGGCGTGGCCGCCGTTGCGGCTCACGACTGCGCGGATTTCCTCAGCGGGAGCTTCGGACTTGAGCCAGCGCTGGGCACCGCCCCAATCCACCAGTTGGGCGCCGGACAGGTCCAGAGCCGGCGTGTCGTTGGGCAGGGAAATGCGCCAGAGCGGACGGCTATCGCTGAAAAAGGGCAGGCGCTGCTCCTTGAGGTCCTCCCAGAAACCCGGCTCTACGCTTTCGCAGCCAAGTCGGTCGTGGGCGGCGGCCACCGAGCCTTCGCCGCCCTCCAGGCGCAGGTGCAGGAACTCACCGTCATGGCAGGCGGCGCTGATGGGCAACGGCTGCTGACCCCATTCGGCGAGCCGGCGCAGGGCATCCGCCACGTCCACCGCCAGGCGCAAGTTGGCCACGGCGCGTGGCTTGGGCAGGACCTTGAGGGAGACCTCCGTGAGCACGCCGAGGCAGCCGAAGCTGCCGGCCATCAGGCGCGACAGGTCGTATCCGGCGACGTTCTTCATCACCTCGCCACCGAAGCGCAGGTGCTTGCCGCCACCGGAGATCACCCGGGTGCCGAGGACGAAATCGCGCACCGATCCCGCCCAGGGCCGGCGCGGGCCGGACAGCCCGGCGGCGACCATGCCGCCCACAGTCGCGTTGCTACCCAGGTGAGGTGGTTCGCAGGCCAGCAGCTGACCTTGCTCGTCCAGTGCCTGCTCCAGCTCTGCCAGTGGCGTGCCGGCGCGCACCGTCACCACCAGCTCGGTGGGGTCGTAGGTGACGATACCCCGGTGCGCGCGAGTCTCCAGCAGGTCGCCAGTCACCGCGCGGCCGAGGTTCGCCTTGCTGCCACCGCCCTGGATGCGCAGCGGTTCACGTCGGGCGAGGGCATCGTTGACCTGCTCCAGCAACCAGGCGCTGGCATCGAAGGATGTCTGGCTCATCAGAAGCGCTCCAGTTCGGGAAAGGGCAGTTGGCCGTGGTGCACGTGCATGGCGCCGAACTCGGCGCAGCGGTGCAGGGTGGGGATGTTCTTGCCGGGGTTGAGCAGGCCCGTCGGGTCGAAGGCCGCTTTCACGCCGTGGAAGAGGGTCAGTTCGTCGGCGTTGAACTGGGCGCACATCTGGTTGATCTTCTCGCGCCCCACGCCGTGTTCGCCGGTGATGCTGCCGCCCACCGCGACACAGAGCTCGAGGATCTTGCCGCCCAGGGCCTCGGCCCGCTCCAGCTCGCCGGGCTGGTTGGCGTCGAAGAGGATCAGCGGGTGCATGTTGCCGTCGCCGGCATGGAAGACGTTGGCCACCCGCAGGCCGTACTCGGCCGAGAGATCGGTGATGCCGCGCAGCACGCCGGGTAGCTCGCGGCGGGGAATGGTGCCGTCCATGCAGTAGTAGTCCGGGGAGATGCGGCCCACCGCCGGGAAGGCATTCTTGCGCCCGGCCCAGAAGCGCACGCGCTCGGCTTCGTCGCGGGCCAGGCGCACTTCGGTGGCGCCGGCTTGCTCCAGCACCTGGCGCACCCGCTCGCAGTCGTCGTGGACGTCCGCTTCCACGCCGTCAAGCTCGCAGAGCAGGATGGCCTCGGCGTCCACTGGGTAGCCGGCATGGATGAAGTCCTCGGCGGCACGGATAGCGAGGTTGTCCATCATCTCCAGGCCGCCGGGGATAATGCCGGCGGCGATGATGTCGCCCACCGCGCGGCCGGCTTTCTCCACCGAATCGAAGGCCGCCAGCAGCACCCTGGCTACCTGGGGCTTGGGCAGCAGCTTGACCGTGACTTCGGTGACCACACCGAGCATGCCCTCCGAACCGGTGAACAGTGCCAGGAGGTCGAAGCCGGGACTGTCCAAAGCATCGGAGCCCAGGGTCAGACGCTCGCCTTCCACCGTGAGGATGTCCACCTTGAGCAGGTTGTGCACGGTCAGGCCGTACTTCAAGCAATGCACACCGCCGGCGTTTTCCGCGACGTTGCCGCCGATGGAGCAGGCGATCTGCGAAGACGGATCCGGCGCGTAATAGAGGTCGAAGGGCGCTGCTGCCTGGGAGATGGCCAGGTTGCGCACGCCAGGCTGGACGCGGGCGAAGCGCCCGGCCGGATTCACTTCCAGGATGCGGTTGAAGCGCGCCATCACCAGCAGGATGCCCTGTTCCAGCGGCAGGGCGCCGCCGGAGAGACCGGTGCCGGCGCCACGAGCCACCACCGGCACTCGGCGTTCATGGCAGAGCTTCAGGAGTTGCTCCACCTGTTCGATGCGCTCAGGCAGTACGACCAGCATGGGCGTGGTGCGATAGGCGGAGAGCCCGTCGCACTCGTAGGGCTTGAGGTCTTCCTCTCGGTGGAGGATATCGAGGTCGGGCAGGCGTTCGCGCAGTTCGGTCAGCAGCGCGGCTTTGTCGACCTTCGGCAGCGCGCCGTCGACGCGCTCGTCGTAGAGGATGTTCATGGCAGGCTCATCGGTCTTGTTGTTGTGGCGCCAGCGTTTGCGGGGGCGTTTGTAGAACCATCATTGGTCCCGCTTCAGCTGGCCGTCCATTGGTCTATCAACTGGTCCTACCAGTTTCTGTGGCGAATAGAGCTAACGTGGTTCATTGCTTCTAATGCGGCCTCTATGCTGTAGGGAGTTTCGTACAAGCCTTGAAATGGTGTTTAACAACTGGTCCTACCAGTTTAAGGAGAGGCCAATGTCGGGCGAAAAGACTGACGAACGCCGACAGGTCGCCGATGTGGTGGCCGAACGCATCGAGCAATTGATCGTCGATGGCGTGCTCAAAAGCGGCCAGTCGCTGCCTTCCGAGCGACGCCTGTGCGACAAGCTGGGCATTTCCCGCTCGGCGCTGCGCGAGGGGCTGAAGGTGTTGCGTGGGCGCGGGATCATCGAAACCCGCCAGGGCAGTGGCTCCTATGTGGCTGAGCTGACCGGGCCACGCGATGCCAGCCCGCTGATGCACCTGTTCAGCTCCCAGCCGCGCACCCTCTACGACCTGCTGGAAGTGCGCGCTCTGCTGGAGGGCGAATCCGCCAGGTTGGCCGCGCTGCGCGGTACTCAGGCAGACTTCGTGCTGATTACCCGACGCTACGAGGAAATGCTTGCGGCCCATGCTGCTCCGGAGGGCCTGGACTCCCAAGAACATGCACGCCTCGACCACGCCTTCCATCTGGCGGTGTGCGAGGCCTCCCATAACCCGGTGCTGGTGCACACCCTGAAATCGCTGACCGACCTGATGTTGAGCTCGGTGTTTGCCTCGGTTAACAACCTCTACCACCGGCCGCTCAGCCTGAAACAGCTGGATCGCCAGCACTCCCGTCTCTACCACGCAGTGACCGAGCGCTTGCCCGACCAGGCTCAGCGCGCGGCCCGCGATCACATCCACGGCATTCGCGACAGCCTCAAGGAGATCGAGCAGGAAGAGCAGCGGTTGGTGCGGGCGACCCTGCGCCTCGAAGGCTGGGCTTGAGCGCGATCTGCTGCGGCGGGCTTCCATGTTCGCCAAGGATGGGAGTGTCACTGGAGGTCTTTCTCTGCTCGTAATGCCATAAAAAAGGGCATGGATTGTGCCCATGCCCCGTCGCTGGCGAAGTCCGCACCGAATCAGTCGCGGACGCCCTCCAGCAAACCTTTCAAGTTAGTGCTCATGACACGCTGAGCCTGGGCATCGCTGAGATCCTCGATGTCCTTGAAGAAGTCCCACGGGTGGCTCAGGCCTTCTGGGTGCGGCCAGTCGCTGCCGAAGAGCACGCGGTTGTCACCCATGATCTCGCAGATTCGCAGCACCGGGTCCTCGTAGAACGGCGAGATGAAAACGTGCTTCTTGAAACTTTCCACCGGGTCTTGTTTGAAGGCCTTTGGCATCTTCTTGTAGTTCATCGCCAGACGTTCCAGCAGCGGCTCCAGCCAGGAGCTGCCGTTCTCCAGCGAGGCCACGCGCACGTCCGGGAAACGGTCGAAGACGCCGTGGCAGACCAGCGAGGTCAGGGTGTCGGAGATGGCGCGACCCATCCAGTCCAGGGTCTCGGCAAAGGGATCCTTCTCGAAGGGGCGGAATTCGCCCTTGCCGCCAGCGGTCCACCAGCGGTTGATCTTGTCGTAGCCGGAGTCGGAGACGTGCAGCATGACGAAGATCTTCGCCTCGTTGACCCTGGCCCAGAATGGGTCGAACTCCGGCATGCCCGGAGCGCGTCCCTCCATCGGGTCTTTGGTGCCGGCGACCGGGGCAGGTCGGATGCCTACCACTCGAGCGCCATGCTTCAGGACGAAGTCCAGCTCTTCGACGGCGCGATCGACATCGAACAGGTTGATCATCGGCACCGGGAACAGTCGGTTCTCGCGGGCGAAGCCGCAGCCCTCGGCCAACCAGCGGTTGGATGCGTGCATCAGCGCGGCGATCACGTCCGGTTTGTCGGCCAGGCGTTCTTCAATCACTGAGGCCAGGGTGGGAATGAACAGTGCGGCATGGATCTTCTGCTCGTCCATCACTTTCAGGTGAGCGGCACCATCGAAGAAGGCCGGATCCGAGGGCACCGGCTCGCCGCCGATTTCGCGCAGTGACAGGCCTTCGGGGTTCTCTCCGCGGTACCACTTCTCGTGTGCACCCGGCGCAGCCACCACATCAAAGGTCGGGTTGGGGATGTAGTCGCTGATCACGCCACCGACGGCCAGTTTGGTTCGGCCGTTGACCTGCACGTACTGGAATTCCTTGCGGTATTCCTTGGGCAGGTGGGTCAGGAAGGCCTCCGGCGGCTCGTAGAAGTGCCGGTCGACATCGTAGATCGGGTAATTGACGTTACGCATCATGACCTCTGTGATCGGTCTGGTTGATTAGTGAAACTGACTGTATGTTAGTTATAGATGTGCGTCAAGATGGCTGGAATTGGCGCGTATCAAGATTTACTAACTGACGTGTTGTCACTGATTTGGCCGGTGGCCAGGAGAAACGAAGCATGAGCGAAGCATTGACTGGAAAGGTGGCGGTGGTAGTCGGCGGCAGCAGCGGTATAGGCCTGGCGACTGTGGTTGAACTGCTGCGAGCAGGGTGTGCCGTGCGCGCCACGGGAGTTTCCCTGGCAGAAATAGAAGCCTGTCGCGCGGACTCCGAGCTTGCTGGCGCCGTGTTCGATCTGCTCGACGTACGCGACAGTGGGGCGGTGACGCGCTACTTCGCCGAACTCGAGCGTCTGGATATCCTGGTTAACTCTGCCGGTATCGGTCGCGGTGCAGCGGAGTTCGAGGAGGAGGGTTTCCTGCAAACGGTGGAGATTAACCTCAATGGTTCCATGCGCTGCTGTTATGCCGCCCGCGAGTTGCTGGCGCGAGATGGCGGCGCCATCGTCAACCTGGCCTCTGTTATGAGCTTCTTCGGTAGCCCTACTGCGCCGGCCTACTCCGTCAGCAAAGGGGGCGTGGTCCAGTTGACCCGCAGCCTGGCGGTGGCCTGGGGCAAGGAGGGTATCCGGGTCAACGCCGTGGCGCCGGGCTGGACCGACACCCCGATGACTCGCGGTATCCAGGAGCATGCCTCCGAGCGTAATGCGCGGGTGCTCGCGCGGACGCCTCTGGGGCGCTGGGCCCGGCCGGAGGAGATCGCGGCATGCATCCTGTTCCTGGTGTCGCCCGCAGCATCGTTCGTCACCGGCCATGTGTTGGCGGCGGATGGGGGATACATGGCAAACGGTTTATGAGCCCAAGGCCCGGCATTAGTCGGGCCTTTTCTTTTCCGGCCCGGTCGTTCTCCGGGACTGCCTTTCACATCTCCACCAACTCCTGCATCCGTCTCTTTGCTTCCCTACGGATAGGCTGACGCGTTCTCAATCCTGTTGCCCGGGGTTGAAGCACCGCATAGCCTTCCCCTCTAGTCCGGCGTGCCGGATCAAAGGAAATTCAATATGAGATAAATTGACAGCATGTTGTCAATGTGGAAAAGAGGTGTCATAGTTTGAGCAAGACGTCCGAAACGAGTGGTGCAGTGACGTTCGACCATTCGGTCCACAGCGAGCAGGGTGCCCGCCTGGCCGAATTGGTTGATGAGGTGCTGCGTCTGCATGGTCGGGTGATGAGTGCGAGGAAGCCGGCGGCGCTGGGTAGTTCTGCCCAGACCATCGTCCTGGCTTCGGTGGTCCTGGCGCAGGAGCCGCCAACCGTGGCGCGAATTGCGCGCAGTCTGGGCTATAGCCGCCAGGCGGTGCAGCGGGTGGCCGATGTGCTGGTGGAGGACGGGCATGTCCTCTACGTGGACAACCCTCATCACAAGACCTCCAAGCAGTTGGTGCCCACCGACAAGGGGCGCCACGCCTACGCAGAGGCTAACCGGGAAAGCGCGGAGTGGACCGAGCGCATCTCCCGTGGGCTGGAAGTCGTGGAGTTGGAACAGACGCTGAGCGTGCTGAGGCAAATACGCCGGAACCTCGAACTGGACAAAGAGCAGTCCGCAGGAGGGCCGGCATAACAACAAGAACCAGGTAAACGGGAGGTAGGTCGATGTTCGCGACAACGAGCAATTCACGCCGCTCCGCCAATCGGGCGGTGTGGGTAGTCAGGGAGCGAACCAGATGACTTCGACCCTTCCCGATTTCGACGGGCTTCTCGACTGGGCGGCCCTGGCTCCCTGGATCGAGTTAGCAGGCCTGCCTGGTAGTGGTCCGGTGACAGAAGTCACCCAGCTCACCGGTGGCTCGCAGAACAATCTGTTCCTTATGCAGCGCGGCGACGCCCGCTTCGTGCTGCGTCGCCCGCCGCGTCATCTGCGCGCCAACAGCAACGAGACCATGGCGCGAGAAGCTCGTGTCTTGGCGGCGATCGCAGGCAGCGCCGTGCCCCACCCACGCCTGCTGGCGGCCAGTACCGATGGCTCGGTGATGGGCGTCAACTTCTATGCGATGGAGCCCCTGGAGGGTTTTTCTCCGGCGGGCCAACTGCAGGGACTCTATGCCACGAATGCCAGCTGGCGTCGGCGCATGGGGGAGGAGTTCGTCAGCGCCGCTGCTGCCCTGGGTGGGCTGGACTATCAGGCTCTCGGCCTCGAAAACTTCGGCCGACCCAATGATTGGCACGGTCGCCAGGTGGAGCGCTGGCGCTCGCAACTGGACGGTTACCGAGACACCCCCGGTTACAGCGAGACCTCTCTGCCCCATGTCGACGAGGTGGGTCGCTGGCTTTCCGACAATGTCCCCGCGGACGGCCGCATCGGCATTATCCACGGCGACTTTCAGTGGCCCAACGTCATGTTCTCTCTGGAGGCCCCCCGAATTTCCGGGCTGATCGACTGGGAGCTATCCACCCTTGGCGATCCGCTGCTGGATCTGGCTTGGGTGCTGACCTCATGGCGCGAGCCGGGTGACCCCGAGGGTGGTGCTGGCGCCAAGCCGGTGGTGGAGCCTTGGGATGGTTTCATGAGCCGCGCTGAGCTGATCGGCCTCTACGGCGAACTGAGCGGCCGTTCCATGACCAGCATGCCGTGGTTCTTCGTGCTGGCCTGCTACAAGCTCGCCTGTTTGCTCGAAGGCACCTATGCGCGCTCGCTGATCGGCAAGGCCCCCAAGGAAATGGGCGCTTATCTGCACGACTACGCCACCTGGCTGATGGCCAAGGCCCGACAACTCATCGCAGCCGCCTGATGCGGCCCGCCGAAACTGCCTGGAGAATGACAGATGTGGGACTTTTCCACCGACCCCGAATTTCAAGCCAAGCTGGACTGGATCGACCGATTCCTGCGTGAGGAAGTGGAGCCGCTGGATGTGCTCTATCCCTCGGTTAGCGTGGTCTATGACACCCGCCACGAAAAATCCCGCGCGATCCTCAGGCCCCTGCAGGAGAAGGTACGCCAGCAGAAGCTCTGGGCGTGCCACCTCGATCCATACCTGGGCGGGGAGGGCTATGGCCAGCTCAAGCTGGCGCTGATGAACGAACGTCTGGGCAGATCCCTCTGGGCGCCCACCGTTTTCGGTACCGCCGCGCCGGATACCGGCAACGCAGAGATCCTCGCTATGTTCGGCACCCCCGAGCAGAAGGCGCGCTATCTGCAGCCGCTGCTGGATGGCGACATCGTCTCCTGCTTCTCGATGACCGAGCCTCAGGGCGGTGCGGATCCTCGGGTGTTCACCACGACTGCCGTGCGCGATGGCGAACACTGGGTGATCAATGGCGAGAAGTGGTACTCCTCCAATGCCCGTTACGCCGAGTTCATCCTAGTGCTGGCGGTGACCGCACCGGACGCGCCGATCCAGAACCGCATGTCCATGTTCATCGTGCCGCGTGAGACCCCGGGCCTGGAAATCATCCGCAACGTGCCGCACATGGGTGAGCGCCTGGAGCAGGATGAGGCAACCGAAGGCTACCTGCGCTATGACAATGTGCGGGTGCCGCTGGACCATATGCTCGGCGAAATCGGTGGCGGATTCGCGGTGGCTCAGGCACGTCTTGGCGGCGGCCGCATTCACCATGCCATGCGCACCGTCGGCCAGTGCCAGCGCGCGCTGGACATGATGTGCGAGCGCGCCCTCAGCCGATACACCCAGGGCACCCTCTTGGCCGAGAAGGGCACGGTGCAGGCCATGCTCGCTGACACTCAGATCGAGCTGGAGCAATTCCGCCTTCTTGTGCTGAAGACCGCCTGGATCATCGACAACAGCCACGGCGATCCGCGCAAGGCGCGTGCCCATATCGCCATGGTCAAAGTGGCGATGGCGAAGATCTACTACGAGATCGTCCGCCGCGCCATCCATCTGCACGGCTCACTCGGTGCGACCTTTGAAACGCCCCTGGCCTACATGTGGAACAACGTGCCCACCATGGGGCTGGCCGATGGTCCGACCGAGGTGCACCAGATCACCGTCGCCCGCGAACTGCTGCGCAATTACAAGGCCGCCGAGGGGCTGTTCCCCTCCGAGCACTTGCCGCCGAAGATCGCCGCCGCCCGTGACCGTTACGCCGACATCCTGGGGGAATAAAGATGAGCGACAAGCTGTTCGACCTCAGTGGCAAGGTCATTCTGGTCACCGGGGGCAGCCGAGGGCTGGGCTACCAGATGGTCAAGGCATTTGCCGAGCGGGGTGCCGACCTGATCATCGCCAGCCGAAAGCTGGACGCCTGCGAAACCGTGGCTGAGGAGGTACGGGCGCTGGGCCGGCGCGCGTTGGCCGTAGCCTGCCATGTGGGCAAGTGGGCGGAAGTGGAGCGCCTGGTGGATGTGGTCTATGCCGAGTTCGGTCGAATCGATGTGCTGGTGAACAACGCCGGCATGTCTCCGGCGGTGCCCAGCCACGAAGTGACCGAGGAGCTTTTCGACAAGGTCCTCGGCCTCAACTTCAAGGGACCTTTCCGTCTGAGCGCGCTGGTAGCCCAGCGTATGGCGGCGGGAGAGGGTGGTTCCATCATCAATATCAGCAGCACCGGTGGCATCCGTCCCTCTCCGCAGATAGTGCCCTACGCCGGCGCGAAGGCCGCGCTAAACGCAATGACTGTCGGCCTGGCCCAGGAATATGGGCCCAAGGTACGGGTGAACACCATCTCTGCCGGCCCATTCCTTACGGATATCGCCAAGGCCTGGACCGAGGACATGCGCCAGAGCTGTGCCAACGCGCTGGGTCGACCAGGTCAGCCGGAGGAGATCATTACCACTGCGCTCTACCTGGCCAGCCCGTATTCCACCTACACCACCAGTTCGCTGATCAAGGTGGATGGCGGCTTGCCATAGGAATGGTGGGCTGACGCCCATCAACGAGCGTTATCAACTTCCCTTACAACAAGAACAAGAGGTCGATGCCATGCAGCTGGCAGGCAGGAATGCGATCGTCACCGGTGGTGCCCGCGGCATAGGCGCCAGCGTGGTGCGTGCCTACGTGGCGGAAGGCGCGCGTGTGGTTTCCCTGGATGTACTGGATGAGCAGGGCAAGGCTCTGGTCGATGAACTGGTGGCCAGCCATCCGGGCCAGGCCTTGTTCCTCCATTGCGATATTGCTGAAAAGGCGCAAGTGGAGGGTGCCTTCCGCGAGGCCGTGGGCTGGCTGGGCGGACTCGATGTGCTGGCCAACGTCGCGGCGGTGGAGCGCACAGCACCGGCCGAGTCCATAGGCCAGCCGGACTGGGACCTGATCTTCGACGTCAACGTGCGTGGCACGCTGCACACCAATCAGGCGGCGTTTCCCTACTTGAAGGACCGGGGCGGGCGCATCATCAACTTCGGCTCCGCTGCCGGCCTCGGTGGCATGCCCGGCGCTGCCCACTACGCGGCCTCGAAGGGCGCCGTGTTGGCCTGGACTCGCACCCTGGCCCAGGAGTGGGCGCGCCACGGCATTACGGTGAACGCTCTCGCGCCAATGATCTGGACGCCCATGTACGACGCCCACCGGGCCAAAATGAGTGCCGAGGAACTCGCCGCCCACGACCAGATGCTCAGCCGCATCATCCCCCTGGGTGGCAAGCTCGGAGACGCCGAGCGGGACCTAGCGCCAGTAATGGTCTTCCTCGCCGGGGAGGGCTCGCGTTTCATTACCGGCCAGACCCTCTGTGTGGACGGCGGCACTGTGCCGGTCCGCTGAGGGAGGTGAGCGATGCGCGAGTTTGCGAACAAGACCGTCGTCATCACTGGCGCGGCCAGTGGCCTCGGTCTAGCCATGGCGCGCACCTTCCAGCGTGAAGGCATGCGTGTCGTGCTGGGTGATCTGCCCGGACCGGAGTTGGAAGTGGCACGGGATAGCCTGGCAAGGCTGGGCGGCGAGGTGCTGGCCATTCCCGTTGACGTCTCCGATGCCGAATCGGTGGAGGACCTGGCTCGCCAAGTAGATGCCGTGGGCGGGCTGGACATTCTGTGCAATAACGCCGGTATCACCGGCGACCGGCCAAGGAACAGCTGGGAGCACGACCTGGGCAACTGGCGGCGGGTGCTGGACGTCAACCTGATGGGTGTTATCCATGGCCTGCATAGCTTCGTGCCGCGTCTGCTGCGGCAGGGCCGCGCAGCCCACATCGTCAACACCGCCTCCATGGGCGGGCTGATGGCTATTCCCTTCATTGCGCCATATGTGGCGGCCAAGTCGGCCCTTGTGGCGCTGTCTGAATCCCTGGCTCTGGAGCTTGCCAGTGAAGGGACGAGTATCGGGGTCTCGGTGCTCTGTCCGGGTCTGGTCCGTACCGGCCTCACGGGACCGGGTCGCGACCATTCCCTGTCGCGGGCACCTGAACCCTCGGCTGCCGCCTTGGCCTTTCAGCAGGGCACTCAACAGGCGCTGGAAAAAGCAGCGCTGAGCGCCGAGGACGTAGCTGAAGCGCTGCTTGCGGCCATCCGCGAAGATCACTTTTACGTGCTGACCCACGAAGGTTCCCTGGCGCTGGCAGGACAGCGCTGGCAACGCCTGGTCGGCCAATACCCATCCGGAGTCTGAAACCATGAGCTTTTCCACCCAACTCAACGACAAGGCGCTGCCGGGCTGGTCCGTCGGCCAAATGGACACCGTTAACGACGTGGTGCGCCGCGCAGCGCGGGAGCATGGCGAGCGTCCCTTCCTCGACGTGCAGGGCGATATTTACAGTTTTGCCGACATCCAGCGGGAAAGCTGCCGGCTGGCCAACGGCCTGGAAGCCCTGGGTGTGGTCAAGGGCCAGACGGTCGTGACCATTCTCGACAACAACGCCGATGCTGTATTGCTCTGGTTCGCCCTGAACAAGCTGGGCGCCATCAGCGTGCCGGTAAACACAGCCCTCAAGGGCGAATTCCTGCGACACCAGATTGCCGACGCCACCGCCGAGCTGGTAATTGCCGAAACCGAGTACGCCGAGCGCATTGCCCTGGTAAAGGACCAACTGCCGAACCTCAAGCACATTGCCCACCGTGGTGCTGCGCCTGCAACGGACCTCGGCGGGAAGACTCTGGTCTCCCTTGAGGCGCTGCGCAGCGAAGACAGCAGCGACCCCCAGGTCGAGGTGTTACCCAGTGACCTGACCATGCTCATCTATACCGGCGGCACCACTGGCCCATCCAAGGGCTGCATGATCAGCCACAACAATGCCTGCAACGAGGCGCGGCAGATCATTGAAGCCCACGGACGCACGCCTGAGTCCATCACCTGGACGCCACTGCCATTGTTCCACCTCAATGCGACTGTCACGACCGTCTTGTGCAACCTGATGATCGGTGCCCGCTCCGTGATCTATCCGAGATTTTCGGTTTCTGGATTCTGGGCCGATATCGAACGCAGCGGCGCCAACGAGGCCAACCTGCTGGCTTCCATGGGCCCGCTGTTGGCTGACGCTCCGGACAACGAGGCCATGAAGCGTTGTTACGGCAAGCTCAACAAGGTCTATTCGGCACCTTTCCCCCCGGAGCTGCAGTCTCGCTGGCGCGAACGCTTTGGCGTACGCCACACGGTAGGTGGGGCCGGCTTCGGCCTTACCGAGTGCGCCATTGTCACCATGCTGCCCTTCGGCCAACCGGACAAACCCAACTGCGCCGGGCGGCGCTGCGACTCGTTTGACATCCGGGTGGTCGATGATTTTGACGTCGAACTGCCCTATGGCACGCCCGGTGAACTGATCGTGCGACCACTCAAACCCCACGTGATGTTCGAGGGTTACTGGAACCGCCCGGCCGACACTCTCAAGGTGATGCGCAACATGTGGTTCCACACCGGCGACATCGGGAAGATGGACGAGGATGGTTTTTTCTTCTTCCTCGACCGCAAGAAGGACTACATGCGTCGTGGTGGCGAGAACATCTCCGGCTTCGAGATGGAGCGCAGTTTCATCGCCCATCCGGAGATCGAGGAAGTGGCGGTCCATGCGGTGTTCTCCGAGCTGTCGGAGGACGAGGTGAAGGTAACCGCCGTGTTGCGTGAGGGCAGCACGCTCACCGAAGAGGATCTATGCCGCTGGGCCATCGATCGTGTGCCGTACTACGCGGTACCACGGTTCATCGAGTTCCGCACCAGCCTGCCGCGCAGCCCGGTAGGGCGCATCCTGAAGTACCAGCTACGCGATGACGGGGTTACCCCGCAGACCTGGGACCGGGTCAAGGCAAACCTGACCTTTGCCAAACGCTGACCTCTGAAATGCGGCGATGCCTGTCCAGCAGCGACTGCTGATGAGTTTCGCCGCACTAGATCACGCAGATCGCATTGAAATGCAAAAAATAAAAGAGTGTCATTTATTGAATTTGCGGGTATAGAATCCGGCTAAAACAACTACAAGGCTGAGCGGGGTATCCACGCATGAGTTCCCAGCACCATTCCGGTCCTTCCCTGGCGATTGACCTCACCGAGTTTCGCCAGGGTTGGCGCATCCTCATCTTGGCACTTCTCGGTATTGGCACATCGGTGGGGGTCGCTCCGCTGTATTCGTTCGGTACCCTGGTACTGCCAATGCAGGAGGCTTTCGGCTGGTCCCGCGAGCAGATTCAGCCCGCCATCGCATTTCTCTTCGCCTTTACCATCGTCGCAGTGCAAATCAGTGGTTGGCTGATCCGCCGTTATGGCCTGCGTCCGGTGGCCATCTCCTCGCTGGTTGCCTTGGCCCTCGGTTACTTCGCCATCAGCCTGATGACCGGCCCGATCTGGCAGCTCTATGCCGGCTACTCGTTACTGGCGTTTGTCGGCATGGGAACCACCATGGTGACCTGGACACAGTTAGTTAACCTCTGGTTCGACCGCAACCGCGGTTTGGCCCTGGCCATCATCCTCAGTGGTACGGGGCTAGCCGCTCTGGTGCTGCCGCCGGTGCTGAGCTGGGTGATTGCCCAGTCCGACTGGCGTGCCGGATTCTGGGTGCTGGGCGCCATGCCGCTGCTGATTACATGGCCGCTGTCGCTGCTGTGGATGCGTAACGATAGCCCGATTACCCGCGTTGCCTCCGAGCCCGGAATTGTTCTCCGGCTCCCAGGCATGTCCCTGCGTCAGGCAGCAGTGTCGCCGCGTTTCTGGCTGTGCAATCTGGCTCTGGTGCTTTCGGTGACCTCGATGATCGGCATGGTCACCAGTACCGTCCCCATGTTGCGTGATAAGGGCCTGTCAGCCACCGATGCGGGACTGGCTTTCAGTGTCTATGGCATCTCCCTGATCCTCGGTCGGGTGGTGGTGGGTTACCTGGTGGACCGCCTCTGGGCCCCGGGGGTTGCCTTCGTGGTGTTGGTGTTGCCCGCCTTTGGCTGCTTGATGTTCGCCGGAGCGGATACCCACATGACCAGCCTGATGCTGGCCTCGGTCCTGGTAGGTGTAGGTGCGGGGGCGGAGATGGACATCGCCGCATTTCTCATGGCGCGTTACTTCGGTATGCGTGACTACAGCCGCATCTTCAGTCTGCACATGGGCTTCATCGGTCTGGGGGCTACGTTGGCACCGCTGTACTTTGCCTATCTCTACGCCCAGTCCGGTTCCTACTCCGGCTTGCTCACCCACTGTGTCATCACGTTCGCCCTGGGCTCAGTGTTGATACTCACTCTGGGTCGATACCCGAAATTCGACGAGCCAGCGCCAGCTCAGCAGGCTGCTGATCAGTCAGGCGACGATCTGTCGGGCCTGTCCCGCAGCCAGGCTTAAGGAGTGCATAGATGAGCGGCAGAAACGCCCAGGAAGTGAGCACCTATGTGGCAAGTGTCCCGCCGCAACAAGGTATGGATCCCTTGCTGACCCACCTCGAGATCTTTGGCACACCGGAGTTCGATGAGGAGGGTGCCACTTTGCGCCTTCGTCTTAAGGATCACCACATGAACGGTGGAGCTTCCGCGCACGGTGGATTGCTGATGACCCTTATGGATGCCGTACTGGCCTGCTGCACCTTGGGGCACGGTAGTGGCCGCAGCTGTGTCACCGTGGAGCTCAAGACCAACTTCATGCGCCCTGGTGGCGGCGTTGGTGGCCTGCTGGTCGCTCGGGGATTCCTGCGCTCCAGCGGCAAGTCCCTGGCATTTTGCGACGGTGAGGTGCGCAATGAGGCGGGAGAGCTGCTCGCTACCGCGTCGGGTACCTTCAAGTACGTGAATCGCAAGTCGCCGGCGGCCTAGCCGGCGAACAGACCTTGCGGGTCCAGCTGCTTGCGGAGCGCCCGCATGTCCTCTGCTTCCGGCAGCTGACTGAGACCGGGCGCGCAACCATCCGGCGTGAAGCAGATCGCCCTGCCACCCAGTGCCTGGGCGTGGCGCTCAATCACCAGTGTCGGCTCGGCACTCTTCAGCCAGCGCTGGGCTCCTCCCCAATCCAGTAGCACCGCCCCCGGTAGCTCCCGTTGTGGCGCATCTGCACCCACTTGGATGCACCAGAGCGGGCGCGGGTCGCGGAAGAAGCCTAGGCGCTGCTCGCGCAGATCATCCCACAGGCTGGAGCTGGTTTCGTCGCCTCCGATCAGGCTCCTTGCCCGTTGCACGGCTTCCGGGGTGCCCTCCAGGCGCAGGTAAAGCGCATCGCCGGTGTGGCATACGCCGCTGAGCGGGGAGGGATAGCGCATCCAGGTCCGGAACTGGCGTAGCGCCAAGGACTGGCTGATTTCCAGACGAAGACTGAGCGTCCGACGAGGCTTTTGTCGCACTAGCAGACATACCTCGGAGATCAAGCCCAGGCGGCCCAGGCTGCCGGCCACCAGCCGGCTTGGAATGCCTTCCCCGCCAAAGTGGCGCAGCTGGCCATCCCCATCGATCAGGCTACCCCCTAGGACGTGCTCCGCCACCCCCCCGGCCCAGGGGCGACGAGGGCCTGCCAGGCCAGTGGCGACCATGCCACCGACCGTGGCGTCTGCCGAGAAGGCCGGAGGCTCGAAGGCGAGCATCAACTCGTATTCATCCAGCGTGGCGTTGAGTGCTCGCAATGAGGTGCCAGCCCGAGCGCGAATCCAGAACTGTGCGGGATCGAGTTCGAGGATGCCGTTGTGATTGCGACTGTCCAGGGATTCTCCGACTTTGCTCAGGCCAAGAAAGCCTTTGCTATCACCCCCCCTGATTCTCAACCTGGCATTCCTGGCCTTGGCGGAACAAATGGTTTCGATCAGCTGCGTGGTGGCGTCGTGTTCCTTCATCACTGTCCTGGCTTTCTAATAATTGACTATGTGTCAGTTTATTGGTTAGTTTCGAGACCATCAACCAAGGCGCGAGAGCCAGTTTTCGGAGTACACGTTTCATGACTGCAGAAGCAGTGGTAAGGCCCAGAAACTGGAGCCAGGAGAGCTTAGCGGAGCTGTTCGTGCTGGAGCGGGAGACTCCGGGGTCGTTCCTCGCCAGCACTCATGACACCAACCTCAATGGCCGAGTATTTGGCGGTCAATTGCTGGGACAGGCCTTGGCCGTCGCCCAGTGCTACGACCCGGAGCTGGTGCCCGCGACACTGCATTGTCTGTTCCTCCAGGGCGCGCGCACAGACCAACCGCTGCACTATAGGGTGACGCCCCTGCAGCAAGGAAAACGTTTTACCAGCCTGCATGTTAGCGGTCAGCAGGGCGAACGCCGGGTGGTGGATGCGCAGGTCACGCTGCAGGCGCCGATCAGCGGATTCTTCCATATGGAAACCGCGACTGAACTGCCCGGGCCGGAGCAACTGCTGGCGCTGGATGTCGTCGAAGACGGCCGCTGGGCGCGCTTTGTCAGGCCGTTCGTGGAGTTGCGCATTGTCCAGCCGCAACACTACCTGCGCCAATGTGCCGAAGAGCCAGCAATCGCCTACTGGCTGAAACTGCGCGAGAGCCTGCCATCATCTCCTGCCCTGCACGCTCAAGTCCTGGCGTATCTGAGCGACTACTGGATCAACTCGGCAGCTATCAGCTATCACGTGCCCATCGAACAGGCGCGGGAGCGGCTATTCGTGTCCAGTCTCAATCATTCCCTTTGGTTCCATCGACCGCTTGTTGCCGATGACTGGCTGTTGTTTGTCTGCGAAAGCCCAAGCATGCAGAGGGGACGCGGACTTACACAGGCCCGGGTGTTCGACAAGTCGCGTAACCTGGTGGCATCCATTGCCCAGGACTGCCTTGTTGGGGAGCGCGAGTAGAGCGGGTCTATTTGGTTGGGTGGCCCCTCTCTCTTCTTGAGAGAGGGGCGGTGGGCAATGTGGGATTGCAGCACTTCGAAAACTACAGCCCTACTTCTGCCTGCTCGTCCTGTATCAACGGATGGTGTTCCCGCAGGAAGTCGATGATGGCCGAGTTGAAGTGGTCGTTCTTATCGCCAGCGACCATGTGACCGGCGCCCTCGATATCCACGTAGGCCAGGTGCGGCAGCATGCTGCGTAGCTCTTCCACACCTTCCGGGCTGACCACGTCGCTCTGGCGACCGCGCACTAGCAGGGTGGGAACCCTGACCGTGGAGGCTGCCGCCTTCATTGTCTGGCTGATGCGCGCTACCTTGTCCACGTGGTCGCCGGCGATAAAGCACGGGTCCCAATGCCAGTACCAGCGGCCGTTGTCGCGCTGGCGCAGGTTCTTGGCGAGGCCGCTGAGGTCGCGCGGGGGAGGGCGGTTGGGGTTGTAGGCCCCAACGGCTTCAGCGGCCTTTTCCAGAGAGGCGAAGCCGTCCCGGTGCTGGGACATGAAGCCGACGATGTGCTCGATTCCCTCGGGCTCCAGTCGCGGCGTGACGTCCACCAGAACCAGGGCCTTTGCGATTTCGGGATATCGACCGCATGCCACCAGCGACTGGGTGCCGCCCATGGAGGCGCCGACCAGGGCCGGACGACCACCCAGGGCCTTGATCACCGCCAGCAGATCGGCGACCTGGGCCTCCAGGCTGTAGTCGCCATCTGCTGCCCAATCGGATTCGCCATGACCGCGGGCGTCGATCGACACTACGCGGTAGCCCTTTTGGGCCAGGACCTGGTGGGCGCGCGCCCAGGAGTGGCGGGTTTGTCCGCCACCGTGGAGGAGGATGACCGTGGGGGCATCCTCCGCACCTGAAAGGTCCGCCGCCAGGCGGTTGCCATTGGCGCCCTTGAACCAGGCCTGCACTTTCATCGCGGCGGCCCCTCAGCGTTTCTGCAGCTTGAAGCCGGCCTTCTCACGGTCCCAGGTGCCGGCGGTGACACCCTCATCACGCAGCTGGAACTTGTAGACGCGACCCAGCGGGCTCTTCGGCAGGGCGCTACGGAACTCGATATAGCGCGGCACCGCATAGTAGGGCATCTGATCGGCCGCCCAGTGGCACAGGTCTACCTCGTTCAGTACTGCGTCGGGCTTAAGTGTGATGGTCACCTTCAGCTCATCCTCGCCCAGATCGGAGAGCACTGCATGGGCGGCCACTTCGTCCACCGCCTGGTGCTGGAGGAAGGCACTTTCCACCTCGAAGCTGGAAATATTCTCTCCCCGGCGACGGAGATAGTCCTTCTTGCGATCGAGGAAGTAGAAATAGTCCTCCTCGTCGAACATGCCGATATCGCCCGTGTGGAACCACATGTTGCGCATTACCTTGAGAGTGTCCTCCGGGCGCTTCCAGTAGCCTTCGAACATCACGTGGGGTTTGCGCGGGCGGACGATGATCTCGCCGGGGGTGTTGGGCGGCAGCTCTACATCGTTGTCGTCGACGATGCGCACGTCGAAGTACTCGGTATTGCGTTTGCCGGAGCTGTTCGGGCGCATCGGCGTGCCGAAGGGCAGAATGGTCGGTAGCGAACATTCGCTGAGGCCGAATCCGCCACAGATGGTGTGAGTGACACCGAAGCGTTCTTTCCACTGCTGCTGCACCGGCACCGGGAAGGGCGCACCCCAGACCGCCTTGAGCTGGCCGAAGCAGCGTTTCATCGAGTCGTTGTCCGGAGCGCCGGCTAGCATCGGCATCATGGAGGCCAGCAGCTGCACATCGTTGGCTCCGGTGCGCTCGATCTCCGGCCAGAAATTGGAAACCGAGAAACGGGTATAAAGCGCAACCTGAGCGCCGACCATCATGTTCGACAGCACGGTGGTCGCCACCGCATTGAAGTGGAACAGCGGCAGCGGAGACCAGGTGATGGTGTCTTCCTGGCGATTGGTGATCACCAGCATTTGCCGGGCCAGGCTGCAGGCATAGTTGTGGCTGATCATGCAGCCCTTGGATGGGCCAGTAGTGCCGCCGGTATAGATGAGCATGGCCAGGTCTCCGGGCTGCACATCCACACCAGGCTCGCTGGAGTCATCGCTGAGCAGGCTTGTCCAGGACAGTAGCTGCTTGTCGAACACCAGGTCCGGTACCGCGCCGCGATAGACCAGGGTTTCCAGCTTGGGCAACTTGCTGGCGATGCTCGCCACGCGTTCGGCATAGTCGCTTTCCGCGATCACCAGAACCGAATCGGCGTCCGACACCTGGTGGCGGAGAAACTCACCCTTGAGTGCGGTGTTCACCGGTACGCTGATGGCGCCCAGCTTGTTGATGGCGAACCAGATGCATACTGCGTCGGCCGAGTTGTCGAGGATTGTAACTACGGTCTGGCCCTTGCTCACCCCCAGGGCGCGCAGGCCATTGGCGAGGCGGCAAGCGGTCCGGTTGAGATCAGCGAAGCTGTAGGTCTCACCGAGGAAATCGAGAAACTTGCGTTCACCATACTTTTCAGTCGAGCGTTGCAGCACTGCATTGATGGTGTCGACCTGATCAGTGCTCCAGCCGGGTTCGCGTGTTGACATATATCTGGACCTCGATGTTGTTTTTGTAGGTGCCTCTCGTCGAGCCTGGATCGAGAGGCAGTCCCGCTACCATGGCCTGCAGTCAGGTTTCCTTAGCATTGGCCGCTATGGCCATTGGCAGTTAAAAACTGACTGTTTGACATTTTTTAGAGTCTGCCGCAGTCTGGATGGGGGGTCAATACTCTCTCGAAGAGTCCCCCTGAACCCGCCTGAAACCCGATAACAAGCAAAGAGGAAGCTCCATGGTGTCGGCTCTGGAACGAACAGCGATCATTTCCGGCATCGGCCAGTCGGCCGTGGGGCGCAGGCTGGGGCGCACAGGTCTGGATCTTACCCTTGAAGCCGTGTTCGCGGCGCTTGCAGACGCCGGCCTGGACCGCAGCCAGATAGACGGTGTGGCCAGTTGGCCGGGCTATCGCGCCGATATGCCAGCCTTCTCGCCGGTGTCCATCGGCCAGGTCAAAGAGGCCCTCGGGCTGGAGCTGAACTGGTACTGCGCGGGTAACGAGGCTACCCAGATGAGTGCTCTGATCAATGCCTGCATGGCCGTGGCCTCTGGTCAGGCGCGCCATGTGCTGTGCTTCCGTACCGTTACCGAATCGAGCGCCCTGGCGCAGGGTGTGCGCTCCAGCACCGTGGGAGGTGCGGCAGCGCGGGTGTCGGGTTTCGCCGAATTCCTGGTGCCTTTCCAGGCGGCCTCCGCAGCTAACTGGGTTGCCCTTGCGGCGAGCCGCTATTTCCATGAGTTTGGTACCCGTCGCGAGCAGTTGGCGGCCATCGCCTTGAACGCTCGGCGCAACGCCATGCTCAATCCCAAGGCGGTCTACCGTGACCCATTGAGCCTGGACCAGTACATGGCCTCGCGAATGATCTCAACACCGCTGTGCCTGTTCGACTGCGATGTGCCGGTGGATGGTTCCACCGTGCTCATTATCTCGCACCGCGACACGGCGCCGGATCTGCGCAGTAAACCAGTGTATGTCGAGTCCATCTGCGGCCCCTTCAGCGGTCGTGATGCCTGGGACCAGATGGATGACCTCACCCGGTATTCAGCCGAAGCCTGCGGGAAACGCCTGTGGAGCCGGACAGACTACAAACCAGCGGACGTTGACCTCGCCGAACTCTATGACGGCTTCAGTTTCCTCTCCCTGCTCTGGCTGGAAGGGTTGGGCTTCTGCGGCCGGGGCGAAGCGGGAGATTTCGTCGAGGGTGGCCAGCGCATTGCACTCGACGGCGAGCTGCCCCTGGCTACCCACGGCGGACAGCTTTCCGCCGGGCGCCTGCATGGTCTCGGCCATGTGCACGAGGCCGTAGTACAGCTGCGCGGTGAGGGCGAGGCACGCCAGGTGCCGGGTGCTCCGAAACTTGCCGTGGCCAGTAATGGTGGCGGGCCGCTGGCCGGTGCTGTGCTGCTGTCGCGAGAGTGACTCCTGGATGATGGCCCGCCCTCATCGGGCGGGATTACCAGGCGCGTGCGAGATAACGACAAGAACAACAATCTCAAGGAGACGGACATGAGAGTCCTGGCCGCCGCATTGTCTTTTTTCTGGCTGCAAGCCCAATCCTACGCTGCAGAGCCCGTAGTGATTGGTCTCAGCTACCCCAGTACCGGAAGCTACAAGTGGGAGGGGCTGTCACAGAAGCGCGGGGCGCTGATGGCAGTGGAGGAGATCAATCGAGAGGGCGGCATTCTGGGGCGGCCGCTCAAGCTGGTCAGCCGCAACAGCGGCTCCACACCCGAGCGGGCGGCGGAGAATGTCGAGCGCCTGGCTGCCGACGGTGCCGTAATGCTGATGGGCGGTGCATCCAGTGACGAGGTTATTGCCGCCGGCGAGCGCGCCCGGCAATTGCGCTTGCCGTACTTCGTGCCCACCGCCTACGCCAATCGGGTGACTGGCCGCGCTGGCCATGCCTACCTGTTCCGCGAAGGGGCAAGTGCTCGGATGGCCAACAACCTGCTGATGGAATACCTGGAGACCACTCTGCCGGGTAAGCGCTATTTCATCATCACCAGCGACGACGTCATCCCCAATGGTAGAAGCGGTAGCCTGGGCGAGGCTTCGCGCGGCCGCGACCTGTCCAGCCAGCGACACTATCGCGATGCGCTCAAGCAGGCGGCGCAGAGCGATGCCGAGGTGTTGATCCTCATGCTCTACGGTACAGACGTGGTTAATGCCATGCGTTTGGTCGACCACCTGAAACTCAAGGACCGCATGTTGGTTGTCGTGCCCAACCTCAATCAGGACGTGGTCGACCAGGCCGGGCCGACACTGATGAGTGGTGTGATTGGCACCGATACTTGGACCTGGCGGGTCCCCGAGCGTGAGAGAAACCTGCGGGGTAAACGCTTTGTTGTCGACTATAGCGGCCGCTACCAGAGCTACCCGTCAAGCGCCGCGGCGTCGGCCTACGGCATTGTCCGGCAGTGGGCCGAAGCTGTGACGCGCGCTGGTTCGGCAGAGTCCTCGGCCGTTATCGCCGCTCTGGAAGATCACAGTTATCGTCTGCTCAAGGACGAACAGAAATGGCGCGCACTGGATCACCAGAACGTTCAGGGCATGTATGTCGTCAAGGTCAAGCAACGAGAAGAGGTTCTGAAGGACGAACTGAAGCAGGATTATTTCGACATCCTGTACTGGATGGAAGGCGAGGTGGCGGCACCAACAGTCAAGGAAGTGCTCTGGGAGCGTAGTCCGGAAGGGCCAGAGTGATTGGCTCACCCGTTCCGTAGGAAGGCAGTGGCAAAGCCTGAAAACTGATGATATGTTACTTACAGGTAACGTAAAATAACAACAATCAGGTGCCTTCCATGCAAGAGCAATATGACTACGTCATCGTGGGGGCGGGGTCGTCTGGCTGCGTACTGGCCAACCGGCTATCCGCAGATCCGTCGGTATCCGTCCTGCTGGTGGAAAGTGGCCCGGACGACAGCAGCCCGCTGATCAGGATGCCGCGTGGCATCGGCAAGCTGCTGGCTCCGGGCAATCCGCACGTCTGGGACTACCAGGTGTCCCGGGGTCAAGGAATGCCCGCTGAGGTCTGGCTCAAAGGGCGCGCCATCGGTGGCTCCAGCTCCATCAATGGCATGGTCTACGTCCGCGGCACGCCGGCCGACTACGACGCCTGGGAAGCGGCCGGCTGCACCGGCTGGGGCTGGAAGGACATGGCCCGTCAGTTCGTCGCCCTGGAAGACCACCAGCTTGGCGCTTCGGAGGCGCGCGGCGCCGGCGGCCCACTCAAAGTTTCCATCCATCCCTCGGGCTCGCCGCTCTGCGAGGCGGTGATCCAGGCCGCCGAACAGTCTGGTGTGCAGCGGGTATCAGACACTAATCACGTGGCTACGGTGGAGCAGGGTGCCTTCGGCTACCAGCCACAGACCACCTGGCAGGGCAAGCGCTTCAGCGCGGCTCGGGCTTTTCTCCATCCCATCCGCAAGCGCCCGAACCTGCGCATTCTCACTGGCACCGAGGTTCTGCGGATCAACTTCAGCGAGCGACGCGCTGTCAGTCTGCAGGTTCGCGACAAACGCGGTGAGCGGCAGATCGGAATCCGTCGTGAAGCGATCCTCAGCGCCGGCGCCATCCAGTCGCCCAAGTTGCTGCAACTCTCAGGCGTTGGTCCGGCCGAGCTACTGGCTGAGCACGGTGTCCCACTGATCAGCGACTCGCCGAACGTGGGGCGTAACCTGCGTGAGCATGTCTGCCTGGCCATGCAGTACCGGGTCACTGGCGGCAGCCTGAACCATTGCTTCCGAGGCCTGGGTTTATTGGGTTCGCTGTGGAAGTACTACGCCCACTCCCGTGGTCCGCTCACTCACGCCGCCCATGAGGCCGGCGGGTTTATCAAGACCCGACCGGAGCTGGACCGTGCCGATGCCCAGATCGGCGTCAGCCTGCACTCGCTGGCGCAGGAGGGGGAAACAGTGGTGCCGGAGAAACTACCGGGCCTGACTTTCTACTGCTACTTCATGCGCCCGGAGAGTCTGGGCCAGTTGAGCATCCGCTCCGCCGATCCGGACGTGCCGCCGGTCATAGACGCCAACTTCCTGGATTCGAAGGTCGACCAGGCCGCCGCCATCGCCCTGATACGCTGGGTGCGCCAACTCTGCGCCCAGCCGGCGCTGGCGCCCTACATCGTCAGCGAGGATATCCCCGGCAGGGCCGCACAGAGCGACGAGGAAGTCCTCGACGCCGCCCGCGCCATCGGCCAGACGGCTTACCACGTATCCGGCACCTGCCGAATGGGCGGGGATACCGCCTCCGTGCTTGACCCCGAGCTTCGCGTGCGAGGTGTCAGCGGCGTGCGTGTGGTGGACACCTCCATCATGCCGACTCTGGTGTCCGGCAATACCAATGCGCCGGCCATGGCCATTGCCCTGCGTGCCGCAGAGATCATCCAGGCGGGGGCCGGGATCGGCCGGGCCAATGCAGCGCCGCGCCACCTGGAACTCCACGAACTTGAGGGTCAGCAGCAATGAGTGTTCCATACACCGATATCAAGTCCTTCCTCATCGACGGCGAATGGGTCCTGCCGACTCAGGGGTACGAGCCCATCCTCAATCCGGCCACCGAAGAAGTCATCGGCGAGGCACCGCTAGCTGGCCGTGCTGAAGTGGAAATGGTACTTGCTGCGGCGCGCCAGGCCTTCGACCAGGGACCCTGGCCGAGCCTGCCGATGGCCGAGCGGATCGCCGCCGTCAAACGCATGCGCGCTGCCATCCTGGCGCGCGAGGCACGCATCAAGGCACTGTTGATCGCCGAGGTTGGCGCGGCCCAGCTGCTGCTCAACAGCGCCCAGTTCAATGGCGCCATCGAAGCCATCGACTACGCCATCAGCCTGGCCGAGAAGCTTGAGCCCCACGGTACGCCCATCGAACTCAAACCCAACCCCTTTGACCCGGCGGGGGGCGAGATTCTGGCCGCCGGTATGGTGGTGCATGAGCCCTACGGCGTCGTGGTGGGCATCACGCCCTACAACTATCCCTTCCTGCTCAATGTGGTGAAGGCGGTGCCAGCCTTGCTGACGGGCAATACCGTGGTGATCAAGCCTTCCCAGTTCACTCCCTTCTCCGGGCTGCTGCTGGGCGAGATGATAGTCGAGGCCGGGTTGCCCCATGGCGTGCTCAGTGTGATCAATGGCGGGCCTGAGGTGGGCGCCATGCTCACCGAAGACCCGCGTGTCGACCTGGTGACCTTCACTGGCTCGGACAAGGTGGGGCAGGCGATCCTCCGCCAATCCGCCGGCACCTTGAAGAAGGTCCACCTGGAACTGGGGGGCAAGTCGGCGCTGATCGTCCGGCAAGACGCCGACTTGCTCAAGGCTGCCGGCACCGCTGCCTTCAGCATGTCTCTGCATGCCGGTCAGGGTTGTGCGCTGCTGACCCGTTACCTGGTGCACAACTCGATCCGCCCGGCTTTCGTCGAGACGGTCAAGGCGGTGCTGGGCCAGTTCAAGTTGGGTAACCCGGCTGACCCCAGCGTGGTGGTGGGGCCGCTGATTCGTGAAAGTGCGCGACAGAAGACCGAGCAGTTCGTGCAGATGGGGCTGGACGCCGGCGCCTGCCTGGTGGCTGGTGGCAGGCGCCCGGCGTTCCTGCCGCGTGGTTTCTTCCACGAGCCGACCCTGTTCGACAACGTCGACAACAGCTCGACGCTGGCCCAGGAGGAAGTGTTCGGCCCAATCGGAGTCGTGATCGGGTTTGACAGCGACGACGAAGCTATCCGCCTGGCCAACGACTCGAAGTTCGGCCTGAGTGGCGCGGTAATGTCCGCCGACCGTGCTACCGCGTACCGCATGGCACTCAAGCTGCGTACCGGTGGCGTATCCATCAATGGCGGCACTGGCGACTTCTTCGTCAAGGCGCCCTTTGGTGGCTTCAAGCATTCGGGCATCGGCCGGGAGTTGGGGAAGGACTGGCTCAATGAGTTCCTGCTGGAGAAGTCCATCACCTATCCCATCGGCTGATAAGACCAGCATCCACAGCGAGGCAGACCATGTACGACGTGATGAATGGAATACGGGTGATCGAAGTGGCCGAGCACACCTTCGTGCCGGCCGCCGGCATGGTGCTGGCCGACTGGGGCGCCGATGTGATCAAGGTGGAGCGCGCCCAGGGAGGTGACGCCGCGCGCCATATGAAGTTGCCGGGGGCCGATGGTGCTATCAATCCCTTCTTCGAGGCAGCCAACCGTGGCAAGCGCGGCATTGCCCTGGACCTTACCCAGGCGGCAGGCCGCGAGCAGCTGTACCGGCTAATCGACGGCGCCGATGTCTTCCTCACCAACCTGCGCGCGGACGCCCGGCAGAAGCTGGGAATAGAAGCGGCCGACCTGCTCGCCCGAAATCCCAGGCTGATCTATGCCCGTGGCACCGGCTACGGCCTTCGAGGGCCGCTGGCCAATGACGGCGGCTTCGATTATCCCTCAGCCTGGTGCCGCGCGGGCGCCGCCAATGGCCAGACGCTGCCGGGAGATATGCCGCCGCGCCAACCCGGCTCCATCGGCGATCTTACCGGCGGCGTCACGCTGGCCGGTGCCATAGCCGCGGCGCTGTTCCGTCGTGAGCGCACGGGGCAGGGAGCTGTGGTGGACAATGCCCTCTACATGGTGGGCACTTACCTGATGTCGCAATCCCTGCTGGCGACCAGCATCGGTGCGCCGACGATCCCGGTGCAGGCCCAGGCGGACAGTGATTTCGCCCTGGCCAACAACTATCGCACCCGCGATGGGCGCTGGATCAGCCTGTGTCTGCTGATGGACAAATGGTGGCCTGACTTCGTCGCGCACGTAGAACGTCCGGATCTGCTGGATGACCCGCGCTTCGTGGATGTCCCGGCGCGGCATGTGAACTCGAGGGTGTTGATCGCCGTTCTCAACGAGGTTTTCGCCGGTCGCGACTACGCCGACTGGTGCGCTCGCCTTGCGTCCCTGGAAGGTGTCTGGGCGCCTGTCCAGAGTCCGGACGAGGTGCTGACCGACGCCCAGGCGCTGCAGAACGGCTTCGTAAGCTCGGTGGCGGACCGTTACCTGACGGGCGTATCGCCCGCCCAGTTCGATGAGCGGCCCGTGGGCGAGCTCCGTATGGGGCCCGGATTCGGCCAGCACACGGATGAAGTGCTTCGTGAAATAGGAGTGGGGGAGAACGAACTGGTGGCTTTGCGGAAGCTGGAAGCAGTCAAATAGCGCTTTCTACTCTCGCCGGTCGGGAAGACCTCGCCAGAAGAAGGTTTGAGCGGAGCGAAGCCCGGCAAATGTCGGGCTTTGCAGCTTGGTCGCCGAGCTAAGTCCGAGGTTTTCCCGGCGCGTATCCGGCAAGGAAGAATCGCACGAGTTCGCGAAGATAAGGCTCTACCTTCTCCTCGGGCATCACCACACCCATCAGCCGCTCGTGAGGGCGACCTGTGAGGGTGGTGAAGATGATGGCGGCATCCAAGGTATCTCGCATGTGCACTACCCCCTGGTCGTTGAGCCACTGGAAGTAGGCGGTCAGGGGACCCATGAAGCCCTTCATCACCTCGGCGCGAAACGCCAGGATCAGCTCAGGGAAGCGAGTACTGGTGAATGCGCTCAGGCGGGTCATGGAAATTACCTTGGCGGTGCCCAACTTCTCGTAGAACAGTCGGCCAAGATCATACAGTGCGTCCTCCACCGGTCGGGTCGGGTCGAGGAAGCCTAGATCGAACTCGAAGTCCTTCGCCAGGTGGCTAAGGGTCGCCTCGAAAAGCGCTTCCTTGCTCGGATAGCGGCGGTACAGTGCCGGTTTGGTAGTGTTGCCCGCGGCGGCGATGCGTTCGATATTGGCGTCGGTGTAGCCATGTTCGAGGAACTCGGCTGCTGCGGCCTCTAGCAGGGGGACGTCGAGCTCCTTGCGGGGCCGCCCTCTGGGTTTGACGGACATGAAATGCCTTCTTCTTCTGAAAAATGTTTCGTGGCGTACGACATTCTGCCAGCAAAGTACTGTCCGGTGCTTATCGCTTGGCGGCCCAGCGGAGCAATGGTGCCGCCATGTCGTTAGGCCGGACGCACCTCAAGAAAGTCGACATTCGCCTCGCGAGGCAGGGCGATAGTCGAGACCAACGCCCTGGCGACTGTCTGTGGTGCCATGCCTGCACCAACGAAGCGGCCGTGCCCGGAAAGCTCAATCGCCTTGAGGAAACGCTGGAGACGGCCCTCGGGCCAGGAGTGCACGCTGGCGTTGTCGCCGTTCATGTGCCCGGACCGAAACACGGTGACTCGGATGCCGTCCGCCCGGAGTTCGTTGCGAAGCCCAGCGGACAGAGTTTCCAACGCGCCTTTGGAGGCGGCGTAGGCCGCCAATAGCGGGAAGGGAGCACGTGCCGACTCCGATGAAACGTTGACGATGTCACCACCACCGCGCTGGCGCATCAGAGGGATCACCTCGCGTATGCAGTAGGCTGGTCCGAGCACATTGACCGCGAAAGTGGTTTGCAACTCTTCGTCGCTGGCCTCGTCCAGGCCGAAGGCTTGGTAGACGGCGGCGTTGTTGACCAGGATATCGACACCACCGAACGCCGTGACGATCTTGGCAAACGCGTGCCGCACCTGTTGAGGGTCGGCAACGTCCGCTACCACGGGCAGCAGGTGCTCGCCCAGTTCGTCGGCGGCGCGTTGCAGGGTTGCGGCGGTACGACCGAGGATGGCGACGCGAGCGCCTTGTTCCAACAATTGGGCGGTGACCTGGCGACCAAGGCCAAGCGCGCCGCCGGTTACCACTGCAACCTTGCCTTGCAGACTCGATGTGCTCATGGGAATAGCCTCTTGTTGTTGTTCGATAGGGCTCAGGGGCGGCTTTCGGTGATATCCCACTCGAGCTCAAGACGCGGCATGGCCAGCACCATGCCGGGCTCCACTCTCAAGGGCTGGCCTGGCTTGAGGCGAAACTCGGGAATGCGCTTGAGCCACTCTTCAAGGAACACACGGACCTCGACGCGCGCCAGCATTGATCCGATGCAGCGGTGTGCGCCGCTGCCGAAAGTGCCGTGGAACACCACCTTGCGCTCGAAGTCCACTGCCAGCGGATCGTTGAACAAGCGATCGTCGACGCTATGGGCAGAGGTCTGCATCAGTACCAGGTCGCCCTCGCGGAAAGCGATGCCCTTGTATTCGTGATCCTTGGTTACCACGCGCACCAGAGTGGAAATCGGAAAACGCCGCATCAGTTCCTCTGCTGCTGCGGGAATTCGCTCGGGGTGCTCGATTAGCTCGCGGCGCGCCTCCGGATGGGAGGCCAGATGGCGGATGATGAAGCTGAGCATGGCGGCCACGGTGTCCAGTCCGCCCAGCAACAGCAGGAAGAACATGCCCACCAGTTCTTCATCCTGCAGGGGGTGGCCGTCCACTTGGGCCCGAGTCAGCCCCGAGAGCAGGTCGCTACCCGGCTCGGCGCGACGCTCCTGAAGTTTGTCGAAGGCGTACCGCATCAGTTGATTACCAGCGTCGAGGCTGTCCACCTGCGTTGGCCGGATCATTTCGTCCACCCACTCCAACAACTGCTCACGATCTGCAGTCGGCAGGGCGACCATGTCCATGAAAATACCGATCGGCAAGCGGCGGGCGAACTCCGAGACGAACTCGCATCGCCCACGGGCAAGAGATCCTTCGATCAGCTCGATGGTCAGCGCCCGCGCTTTTTCGCCCAGGGGTACGACCGCTTTGGGGGAGAAGGCCGGTGTAAGGAGGTTGCGGTAGCGGGTATGGTCCGGTGGGTCCAGCTGGATCGGCTTGCTGACGATAGGCATGAGCCGCTCGCGCGGTACCACGTTGATGCGCGAAGAATAAGTCTCGGGGGTCTTTAGGACGTGATCGAAGTCTTCGCCCCGGGTCACTACCCAGTGGCCGCCATTGTGCCGCGTCCAGAATATGTCAGGCGTGCCAGCGGCCTGCAGTTTGGTGAACCAGGTCTGGTAATCGTCATCTCCCTCGATGGGTTCATAGAGGTCGAAGTGGCGAACCAGGTCGGCGGGTACGTGCCCCGGAAGTTCGCTGAGTGGAGCGGTCATGATGGGTCCCTCGTATTGTTGTTGTGATGGGTAAGCCCTCGTGATTCGCCAGCGTTGATAGCTTTTCTTCGCCTTTACCATTCACGGCTGCAAATCGGCTTGGCGGTCCGCTTGGAAAACTGGCGAATACTTAGTTATATTACTAACCGGGAACGAAAAACAACAGCCCCGGAGGATTCTCCATGCCGACCATTACCTTCATCCAGTACGATGGCGGGCAGAACCGAATTGAAGCGGTAGCTGGCCAGTCACTGATGCAGGCGGCCCTGGCCAACCTGGTACCGGGAATTCTCGGCGACTGCGGCGGCAGCTGCTCCTGCGCCACCTGCCATTGCTATGTTGAGGGCGCCTGGGCGGAAGCCTTGCCGGAGCCCGTCGAGGAGGAACGGTTGATGCTGGATTGCGCCTTGCACGTACTGCCGAGCAGCCGGCTGGCTTGCCAGGTGGTGTTGAGTGAGGCGATGGATGGGCTGGTGGTGAAGCTGCCGGTGTCTCAGCTCTGAGACTGTGAGTGACTGCCAGGGCAGGAGGGTCGCAGGTCGGCAAGCGGGGGCCGACCTGCGCGAAGCCGTCACTCCGGTGCGTGGTAAAGGTCCCAGGCTCCGGTCGCCGGCGAACGTGTCCAGCCACTGGATGCGATGGCGCCGCCGTCTACCGGCAGGGTCAGGCCGGTGACGAAAGTCGCCAGGTTGGACACTAGGAAGATCACCACTCCCGCCAGTTCATCTGTAGTGCCGACACGCCCCATAGGGATGTAGCGGTCGCGAGCGGCGCGTCCGGCTTCGCCTGCCGCCTCGAAGTAGGGCGCATGGCCAGGTGTGAGGATCATGTCCGGAGCCAGGGCGTGCACGCGGATATTGTGCTCGGCCAGTTCCAGCGCCATGGAGCGGGTGAAACTGATCATCCCTGCCTTGCAGGCCGCATAAACGGCGAAGCCCGGCGCTGCCCGAAGGCCCTCGCTGCTGGCAACGTTGATAATGGTGCCGCCGCGGCCGAAGCTGACCATGGCCTTGGCCGCTGCCTGAGTCGCCGCTAGGGTGCTGATCAGATTGAAGTCGATGTGCTTGCGCCAGCTCTTTTCCGTCTGTTCCAGAAACGGCCTTCTGCGCACGCCGCCCGCATTGTTCACGAGAATGTCGAGCCGCCCGAAGTATCGGGCCGCCTCCTCGACAGACGCACTGATCTGCTCGGTATGGTTGACATCGGTCTGCAAGAACAGCGCGTCCCCGCCCTGTTCTCGAATCTCTGCCACCAGGCGCTCGCCGCCTTCCACATCAATATCGGCGATGGCCACCAAAGCGCCAAAATTAGCCAGGTTGCGGGCGATACCCGCTCCTATTCCACCGGCGCCTCCAGTGATAAATGCCACCTTGCCATCGAGTTGAATATCCTTGGGTGTCATGGAATATCCCTCAGTTCAGGCGCGCAGCTCGACGCGGCCGTTGTTAATTACGATAACGTCGCGCTCCACGGCCCGAACTCGGAAGGCCAGGGTGCGACCGTCGACCCAGATTTCGGTGCGGAAGGTTTCGCCTGGATAGGCTGGCGCGGTGAACCGGCCGAAGATCGAGGCGATGCGGCTGCCGTCGAAATCGCACACCGCCTGCATGATGGCGCGCCCGGCGATGCCCCAGGTCGCCAGGCCATGCAGGATGGGGCGCTCGAAACCAGCCTTGCGTGCGACTTCCGGGTCGGCGTGCAGCGGGTTCCAGTCGCCGTTGAGCCGATAGAGCAGTGCCATGTTTGGCAGGCTCGCCAGGTCCACGCAGTGGTCCGCGGGCCGCTCCGGGACCGTCGGGGGTGGCGCGACGCTACGTTGCGGGCCGCCAAAGCCGCCGTCACCACGGGCGAGCATGGTCTGGGTGATTGTGCACAGGGGCTCGCCGGTGGCGCGCTCGAGGATGCGTCGCTCATAGGTGATCAGCGCACCCTTGTCGGCGCCCTTGTCGATGATGTCCACCACTCGCGACTTTCCTATCACTTGTGCTTCGGCCGGTAGCGGTTTGTGCAGGGTCAAGCCCTGTTCCGCGTGGACGATGCGTACCCAGTCAAGACCAGTGTTCATGGTCCTGGGCCAGTAGCCGGGGTGAGCAAGGACCACGCCCATGGTGGGCACGGCGTGCAGGTCGGCCTCATAGACCAGGGGCAACTGCCTGGCGTCCAGCGGGTCGCTGGCATAACCCAGGCTCAGGGCATAGAGGATGCTGTCCTTGTGGGTATAGGTCTGCTGGGTGTCAGGGATCTGCAGGTCGAGGAGTTTTTCGTAGTCGATGGCCATCTTGGTCTTCCTGTGGTCTTCAAGGTTGCGTGGCGAGGAGCGCGCGCAGGGTGCTGATCAGGGTCAGGGGCTGGTCGAACATCAGGTGGTGATGGCCGGCTGGAATGGCGATGGGGCCGCGGGCCTGGGGCAGGGCCTGGACGATGCGCTCGGCACGCTGCCGGCTGACCACAACGCTGCGCTCGCCATAGAGGTAATCAACCGGGCGAGTCACACGGGCCAGCATTTGCCCGCCGTCGGTCTCACGGGCACCACCCGGTGGCAGGCCGATGTCGAACTTCCAGCGCCAGCCTTCGCCATTTCGCCGCAAGGAATGACCGGCGACATGTTCCACCAGGCATGCCATCGCGTCCGCCTGGGCGGGTATCAGGCGGAAGCGCGCGGCGCCGCTGGCGAGGTCCGGGTACTCGTGGTCGCCGCGGACCTTGATTGGCTCGGGAGGCAGGTTCTCGCCCTCGAACAGTACATAACTGTCGACAATCACCAGGCGCTGGAACAGTTCGGGTCGCTCGCCGCACGCCCTCAGCAGGCGCGATCCACCATAGCTATGGCCGACCGCGATTACTGGTGAGTGGCTGATGTGTTCTGCGATGGCGGCGATGTCACGCCCCAGGGTGGTGGCGTCGTACTGCGTGCGGTGGGCGCTGTCTCCCATGCCGGAGAGGTCCATGGCCACGACTCGGTACTCCTCAGCGAACCAGGGTGCGATGAAGTCCCACCAATGGGCGTGGCCGCGAAAGCCATGGACGAACAGCAGGGTGGGCTTGTACGTGTCCTCAAACCCCCAAGAAAGAAAGTGCAGGCGAGAGCCATTGGCGTCGATGAAATGCGAACGACCTGACTGCGCCAGCGCCCACTCGACCCATTCGGGGCGGGTTGCGGAAAGGGGAGGGATATTGCGGGATAACTCGCTCATGCAATGGCCTTGTCCGTCTTGGAAACTGAAAGCTAGACACCTGTCCTGTTCTCGGTGCGACTTGCACCGGCTCCGAGCATGGAGTAGCTTAGCTGCGAACTGATACTATGTTAGTTATGCGGATCGAGTCCAGAACAATGCGGCCCTCGAAAGGTCGCCAGCGGAGTAGGGCAATGGAGCAATTTCCTCGTGGCCGCGTGGCCATAGTCGGTGCAGCCACCTATGGCATGGGCGAGTCCCCCGGCATGCGTCCCTTGGACCTGGCCGCGCAGGCAGCGGTGCTGGCGCTGAAGGACGCCAACCTGGCGCTGGCCAATGTCGATGCGTTGTTCGTCTGCACCCCGGACGATGCGCTGTCCGGGCTGAGCGCCGCGGAATACCTGGGGATCACCCCACGTTTCACCGAGAACAACCGCACCGGCGGCTCGGCGTTCCATTCCCACGTGATAACCGCCAGCCTGATGCTGGAGGCCGGCTACTGCGATACGGCACTTATCATCTATGGCAGCAACCAGCGCACGGCTTCCGGCGGCTTGATGTCCATGCGCCTGCCGTCTCCCTATGAGAAGCCTTACAAGCCGCTGACCCCCTTGTCGTCCTACGCCCTGGCCGCATCGCGCCATATGCACGAGTACGGCACCACCCGTGAGCAATTGGCGGAAGTAGCGGTGGCCGCGCGCAACTGGGCTCGGCTTAACCCCGAAGCCTTCGCCCGTGACGAGCTGACCATCGATGACTGCCTGAAGGCGCGGATGGTCTCTGACCCGCTCAGCGTCCGCGACTGCTGCCTGGTCACCGACGGCGCAGCCGCCATAGTGCTGACCCGCGCCGACCGCGCGCGCGACCTTCACGCCCAGCCCATCCATGTACTGGGAGCGGCTGCCGCCACCTGGTATTCGGGCGTCGACCAGTCCGGTGACCTTACCGTCACCGCCGCCCGCGAATCCGGCCAGCGCGCCTACGCCATTGCCGGCGTCGGGCCGCAGGACATCGACGTGGTGCAGCTCTACGACGCCTTCACCATCAACACCATTCTCTTCCTCGAGGACCTGGGCTTCTGCCCCAAAGGCGAGGGAGGGCGCTTCGTTTCCGGCGGCAACATAGGCCCGGGCGGCTCGCTGCCGGTCAACACCAACGGTGGCGGCCTGTCGTGCTGTCATCCAGGCATGTACGGGCTGTTCACCCTGGTCGAGTCGTGCCTGCAGCTACGCGGCCAGGCCGGCGATCGCCAGGTGGCGGACGCGCGTCTGGCTCTGGCCCACGCCAACGGCGGAACCCTGTCCAGCCAGGCGACCATGATCCTGGGCACAGCCGACTGCCTCTGATCACTCTTCATAACAAGAAGGCCGCCGGCCTGATTACCGGAGAATTCCACCCATGAACATCCCTGCCAGCCTGCCCGAGTCTCGCCATGTGCGAGTCGAGATCCGCGAGCGCATCGCCACCGTCACCCTTGACCGCCCACCGGTCAACGCGCTGGACTCGGTGGCTATTCGCGAGTTGACAGCCACCTTCAATGCGCTGGCGCGTTCCACCGAAGCCAGCGTGATCGTCTTCACCGCTCCCGGAGAGAAGATCTTCTGCGGCGGCATCGACCTCAACGATTCGGCGCGCCGACATGCTCGCCATTTGGTGGAAGACGACAGCAGCATCGATCTGCTCGACCCGGGCGCCGTGGTGCGCGAATGCTTCTGGGCCATCCTCGAGTGCCCGCTGCCGGTGATAGCCGCTGTCAATGGCAAGGCTATCGGTGCCGGGCTGGTCCTGGTGGCCAGCTGCGACATGATCGTGTGCTCGGAGAACGCCAGCTTCTCCGTGCCCGAGATCAAGGCCGGAGTATTGGGTGGCGCCCGTCATCTGCAGCGTCTGGTCGGGCCTTTCAAAACCCGGCGCATGTTCTTCACCGGGGAGACGGTGCCTGCCCAGGAGTTCTATCGTCTGGGCGCGGTGGAAGCCGTGGTGCCGCCGGCGCAGCTGATGGACGCTGCCATGGAGTTGGCCGCGCAGGTTGCCCGGAATAGCCCCATCGGACTGCGCCTGGGCAAGGAGTCTCTGAGCCGGGTGGAAGACCTGTCCCTGAAAGATGGCTACCGCATCGAGCAGGACTACACCGGCCGGGTGACGCGCTATAACGACTCCCAGGAAGCGCGCAAGGCCTACATTGAAAAGCGCGATCCGGACTGGTCCTGGTCCTGATCGTCGAGGCTGCTCCGGCAGCCGTAACTCACCCCCTGAACAGGCAGACAATAAAAATGAAGAGTTTTCAGGTCGAGTGGACGCGCGACGAGATCGAACGTGTGATTGCCAAGGTTGCCGATTGCCGCTTGCCATCGGCGCCCGCCGGAGCCGGTTGGTCCCTTGGCTGCGATGCTGACTTCCTCGCTGGGTTGCAGCGCTATTGGGTCGAGACATTCGACTGGCAGGCCTGCATGGCGGTCCTCAACCGCTATCCGCAGTTCCAGGTGGAGATCGACGGCCAGTTGGTGCATTTCGTCCATGTGAAGGGCGAGGCCGAGGGACGTCGGCCGCTGCTGCTGACTCACGGTTGGCCTGGCTCGCACTTTGAGTTTTGGCAGTCAATCGAGCCGCTGGCATATCCCTCGCGCCATGGTGGCAAGGCCGAGGATGCGTACGACCTGGTGATTCCCAGCCTGCCTGGCTTCGGTTTCAGTGGCAAACCGGGCGGGGTCACGTCCCAGCGCCAGACCGCCGCGCTCTGGAACAAATTGATGACCGAAGTGCTTGGCTACCCCCGCTACCGCGCCCAGGGCGGCGACTGGGGCGCCATAGTGACCTCCTGGCTCGGGCTGGACCATGGGGCCCATGTCGAGGCCATCCATCTCAACATGCTCGGCTTCCGTTCCCTGGTACCGCCACGGGATGATGCCGAGAAAACCTGGCAGGCGCGGGCCGAAGGTGCCCAGCGCGGTTACAGTGGCTATGCCGCTGTACAGATGACCAAGCCGCAGTCCATTGCCTGGGCCGCCGCTGACAATCCCATGGGCCAGGCAGCCTGGATTCTGGAGCGTTTCCACGACTGGGCTGATCTGCGCAAGCGTCCCTTCGAAGCGGTATTCAGCCTGGACAGCCTGCTGACCAACATCCTGATCTATGTGATGTCCGGCAGTTTCACCAGCGCCACCTGGTTCTATCCCGGCGTGGTGAAGGACGGCTTCACCCTGCTGCCCGAAGACAAGCGCTGTGAGGTTCCGACCCATTTCCTCGAATGCACTGGGGATGCGCTGTCGCCAGCACCGCCCCGCAGCCGGGTGGAGCTGGTCTACAACCTGGCTGGCTGGAGCAGTCTGGGGGAGGGCGGGCATTTCGCCGCCATGGAAAGTCCGGCGGCTTTCGTCGAAGACCTGCGCCTTTGGGGCAGGGGCTGAATCGCCAGACAACCGATCGTCGCCACGCAGATTGACGCGGGATAGGTATAAGCATACAACTGACTACTAGTCATTTATTGGGTCAGTCCAGTATCCCGCCACGACTGACGAGCATCCGTCCTCATACCGGATGCATCACATGACAACAAGAGGAACAGTGGGATGAAAGTCCGCCAACCCGCCTTTGATTTTTCCAGCATCCGTCCACACTGGGCGCCTGTGCGCGAGTTTGCCCAAAGCTATAACGCCTTCTCGACGGTACCTGCCCATATCGAGCCTTACCTGGTCAAGGTGATGATGAAGGTCAAGGACGTGCTCGGCGAGGAGCACCAGGCCTTGCGCGAAAGCATCGAGATTTTCAACAAGCAGGAAGTGCAGCACTGCAAGCAGCACGTGGCTTTCAACAAGATGCTCTACAAATCCGGCTATGCCGGTATGCAGGATCTGGAGAAGCCCTATCGCGACGACTACGCCAACTTCCTCGCCAACAGGTCCCTGCGTTTCAATGTGGCCTATTGCGAAGGATTCGAGGCCATGGGTTCATCCGCCGGACAGGTGTTCTTCGAGGAGCTCGAGGAGTACCTGGAGGGGGCCGACCAGGAAGCAGTAGACCTGTGGAAATGGCACCTGGCCGAAGAGTTCGAGCATCGCGAGGTCTGCTTCCAGGCCTACAAGGCGCTCTATGGCAGCGGCCCGTTGGCGTACTTGTACCGGGTGTGGGCCTTCATTTTCGCGGTCAAGCATATCGGCACCCACACCGCCAGAGTGGCTGCGTACCTCAATGGTGTGGACCGTGAATCCATGACGCCTGAAGAGCGCGAGCGCTCCATCGAGCGGCAGAAGACCCTCAAGGCGAAAATCTCAAAGGCCAGTCGCAAGCGTCTGCTGAAAGTGCTGTCGCCCTTCTACAACCCCGGCAAGATGGTGCCTTCGCCCGGCATGGCGGCGCTGCTGGCGCGATTTGGCTGATTGAGTCATCGCAATGAAAGGGGGAGCCTTGGCTCCCCCTTTTTATTGGTGCCTTGGTTATGCCTGAACCGTAGTAATGGCTTCTACCTGATGGATCGCCTCTTCCAACTGATCGGCGTCCACCGCCGGAGCGAAACGGGCGGCACTGGGGCTGACCATCGATTTCTCCGCCAGCTCGCGAATCTCCGCGACGGTAGGTTGCTCCAGGCCGAAATCCGCCAGGCGAGTGGGCAGGCCAACCTCCCGGTAGAAGGAGCAGAGTTCGTGGATGAAGTGTTCACTGCGCTGCTCCATCACTAGCTGCACCAGCAAGCCGTAGGCAACGTGGTCGCCGTGCAGAGTGCCTCGGGCGCGTTCCAGATACGAGAAGCCGCGTGCCAGGGCGTGCGCCAGTGACAGGCCGCCATTTTCGAAGCTCAGGGTACTGAGCAGCACCGTGGCTTCTACCAAAGCTTCCAGATCATCGTTGACCTCCTTGCGCTCCACCGCTCGCACGGCACCGGCCGCATGCTGGCGGATAATCCGGTAGCAGGCGTCAGCGGCCATTAGGCCAGTCAGAGAAGCCGGGGTGCCGAGCAGGGTAGTGGCGCCGGCTGCGGCGCATGCCTCCGCCTCGAACTTCTTGGAGATGGCGTCACCTATACCGGCGCGCAGGAAGCGCACTGGAGCATTGGCGATCACCTGGGTATCTGCCAGCACCAGCTCAGGGTTGCGCGGCAGGTGCAGGATGTCCTGCATGATGTGGTGCTCATCGTAGACGGCAATGGCGGCGCTGGCGGGTCCATCATTGGACGCGATAGTGGGCACGCTGACGCTGCGTGCTCCAAGCTTGAGCGCTACGCCCTTCGCGGTATCCAGCGCCTTGCCGCCGCCCAGGCCGACGATCATGTCCGCGCCGAAATCACGGGCCCGCCCAGCCAGCTCAGCGATGGCGGTATGGGTGATTTCTCCCGGGAATACCTCCAGCGAGCTCGCCATTTCCGCCGTTTCGAAACTGGCCAGTACGCGCGCACCCAGCAGCCTGGCCATATCCGCGTCGGTGATCACGAAGGCATGACTGCCCAGTGGCCTGCAGTGCCGGCCGAGGTCGTCCAGCGCGCCGGCGCCCTGAACGTATCGAGAGGTTGCCGCAAAGATTCGCATTTGTTGGTTCCTGGCTAGAGTGGAATATCAGTCAGTTATTTTTTCTTGTTCCTCATTTACCCAACTACATCGCCATCTCCCGCCATTTCAGCAAGGTTGGCTAAAGGCTTGACTTTGAGATCGATACTTCGAGTTGCTTGCCAGCCCATGTGTAGTGCTATACATTCTACACAGAACTGACCAAATGTCAGCTTTACGAAAAAACCAACAGCCCGCATGACCTGGAGAGCGACGATGAATTTCGCTGACTACAAGACGATGACTTTCGAACGCCGTGGCCGCGTTCTCAACGTTACCTTCAACCAGCCCGAGAAACTGAACAGCTTCGCCGGGGAATCGCATACCGAACTGTCCTGGCTGTTCTATGACCTGGTTGAGGACAAGGAGAGCGACATCATCGTCCTCACCGGCGCTGGGCGCGCCTTCAGTGCAGGTGGTGATATCGAGTACATGCAGTGGCTGCATGACAACCCGGCCGAGTTCTACCGCTGCGTTCGCGAAGCCAAGCGCATCGTCAACGGCATGCTGGAGTGCGACAAGCCGATCATCTGCAAGGTCAATGGCGATGCCATCGGACTGGGTTCGACCGTTGCCGTGTTCAGCGACGTGATCTTCGCCGCCGACACCGCGCGCTTTGGTGACCCGCACAACAACGTCGCCCTGATCAGCGGCGACGGTGGCCAGATCATGTGGCCCTACCTGATGGGCTACGCCCGCGCCAAGCACTACCTGTTCACCGGCGAGAAGCTGAGCGCGGCCGAGGCCGAGCGTTTTGGCCTGATCAACAAGGCCATGCCGGCCGCGGAACTGAACGACTACGTCGACGCCTACGCCGACAAGCTGGCCGCCATGCCGGTGCAGTCGCTGCGCTGGAGCAAGACCACCATCAACGTGCCGCTGCGCCAGATGGCCGCCAGCATGATGGACGTGGGTATGGCCTACGAGAACATCTCCTCGCAGCACCCGGACCACCTGGAGGCCATCGCGGCCTTCCGCGAGAAGCGCAAGCCTGTGTTCAACAAGAAGTAAGTACTGATGGGCATTGCACAGGAGCGTGAGCAGGTGGAAGTACACGCCTGGTTTGCCTGGGCAATGCAGCGTCCGGGCCGTCCATGCTTTCTTGAGGTGGACGGTCGGCGCCTGCATTACCTGAGTTGGGGGGAGGAGAGACCGGAGCGGCCTGTGTTGTTGCTGGTGCACGGCATGCGTGGCCACGCCCATTGGTGGGACGCCATCGCACCTTACTTCAGCGAAGATTACCGAGTGGTCGCTCTGGACCTATCTGGAATGGGCGACAGCGACCATCGCCAGAGCTATCCAGAGCAATTCGGTGCCCTGGATATCATCGACCTGGTCGAAGGTGCCGGATTCGGCCCCGTGATCGGCGTCGGTCACAGCTACGGTGGTTCGCGGGTGTTGCGCGCCTGCGCCGATCGTCCCGATTTGTTCAAACGTCTGCTGGTGCTGGACTCGTACATCGTCTTGCCCGGTGCCGAGGTTCCCGTCGATACCGCCAATACCAGCAGCAAGCGCTATTACCCGGATCTGCCCAGCGCCTTGCAGAGATACCGGCTGATGCCAGAGCAACCGAATCCGGTACTACCGATCCTGGCCAATATTGCCCGCCACTCGCTGCGTGAAGAGCAGCAGGGCTGGTGCTGGAAGTTCGACCTCAATCTGCCGATTGGTCTTGCCCACGAGGAGCTTGGCGTCAGCCTGCTGCCCCGCGTGCAGCGTCCAGTGGATGTGATCTATGGCGAATGCAGCCCGGTGGTCAGCCGTAAGGACGCCCAGCAGGCCGTCGAGCTGTTGCCCCTTGGCCGCGGCCCGTTCGGCATACCCGGAACCTACCATCACATGATGATTGACCAGCCTCTCGCGGTGATTGCGATCTTGCGCGGACTGCTGGCTTCTGGAGCGGAACATGAGTGAATTGGTCCTGCAGGAAAGGCACGGCGCGGTTGCCGTCGTCACCCTGAACAACGAGAAGACCCGCAATGCGCTGTCGCGGGACATGCTGTTTGCTCTGGCCGAGTGCCTTGAGACCCTGAACGACGACGCGGAGGTGCGCGCGATCGTACTCAGGGGCGCGAATGGACATTTCTGCTCGGGTGGCGATGTATCCGGCATGTCCGCCGAGCGGCCACTGCCGGTAGGGCGCGGTCGTATGGTACTCGGGCATCGGGTGATCCGTGCCGTGGTCGAAGGCACCAAGCCCGTGGTGGCCATGGTGGAAGGCTACGCCGCAGGCGCAGGCTTCTCCCTTGCGACGGCGGCTGATTTCGTGGTGGCAGCTCCCAGCGCCAAGTTCGTGTCGTCCTTTGCCAAGGTGGGCTTGATTCCAGACCTCGGTCTGCTCTGGACGCTGCCGCAACGTGTAGGCCTGGCCCAGGCCAAGCGAATCTTCTACAGCGCACGGGTGGTGGCCTCGACTGAAGCGGCTCAGCTGGGAATAGTGGACGAACTCCTGGAGGAGGGCGCCGACCTGCTGGCGCGGAGTCTGGAGATCGCCGCGGAGTTCACCGCCAACGCTCCATTGTCCGTCGCCCTGGTGCGCTCGGCCCTTGCTCGTGGCGTTACTTGTCTCGGTGATGCGCTTGATTACGAGATGGACAATCAGGCTGCCCTGTACCTCACCCGTGACCACCGAGAGGCGGTGGATGCCTTCCTCAACAAACGTGCGCCCGAATTCGTCGGCCTGTAGGCCAAGGCAACCGTAAACCCTGGCAGTCCGACAAGGCCCCGGTTCAGACAACCGGGGCCTTCGCTTATCCGGAGTTCGGATTCCGAGCCTTGCGCCGCTCGATGCGCAGGAGCGCGGTAAATACAGTAGGGAGATAACAGATGACCTTGCGAGTGATCGTTTGCTACACCGGCGGTGTTGGTCGTGAACTGGTGCGTCAGTTGCTGCGCAACCCAAGCTTCGAGTTGGTGGGTGTGCTGGTACACAGCGAGGACAAGGATGGACGGGATGTCGGCGAGATAGTTGAGACCGGCCCGATCGGCCTCGCGGCTACGCGTGATATCGCCGCGCTTACGGCCTTGGGTGCCGATGTAATGTCCTGGCACGGTCTGAAGTGGGAGCCGGAGATCATCGCCCGATTTCTCCGAGCCGGGACGAGCGTCTATTCCGGCATAGGTGGTTGGTATCTGCCGAGCCAGCCGGAACACCGGATGCTGCAGGAGGCAGCAGAGCAGGGTGGTGCGGCCCTGGTCGCCGGCGGCAACATTCCCGGCCTGATCAGCGATGTGTTGCCGCTGTTCTGTTCGGGCTATTCCAGCAATATCCGCATGGTCAGGGCCATGCAGCGCAACTACATACCCCACTATCCGTCCGCGATACAGATGGGGCAGTACCTGGGTATCGGCCAACCCTTGCCCGAGGTGCCTTTCGACCCTGCGGCGGCTCCTGGGCAGATCGACCAACTGTGGATGTGGGGCATCGCGCAGTCCGCCGCCCTGGTGGCCCAGGGGCTGGGTGTGGTGATGGATGAACTGCGTCTGACCAACAAGGAGTTTGGCGCATCGAAAGCCGATATGGTCCTGCAACCCAGCGGGCTTGCCGTGGCCAGGGGGACTGCTGCCGGTGTGCGCTGGACCTTCACCGCCTTCGCCCAAGGCGCGCCGTTCTATGAACTGGTCAATGAGCAGACCACGCGCCTGGATATCGGTCCGGGCTGGCGTGACTCGGAGGAAACACTCAATTGGCGGGTGGTCATCGAGGGCTCACCGAGCATTCAGTGCGAACTCGGGTTGCTGGCCGACCCCGATGCACCGGATCACGTCGCCGCCCTGAATGCCGCACGAGCCCTGAACTTCCTGCCGCGCATCGCTGCTGCTGCTCCCGGCTGGCGCAGCGTACTGGATCTTCCTGCCCCTGTCGGCGGCCTGGGGCGTCCCGGCTCGTGACGACGCCGTCCCTGTAAACTGTCGGCCGTATTATCCTTGTGGCGCGCTCTGCGAGAGGAGGGGCTGGGTGAATCACCCTCCACAGCCACCTCTTGAGCAGCAATACCTCGCTGGGCTCAATGCAAGTTACCGCCAACGCCGATGCCGGATGTGACGATCAGTCAAGATTGATCAGCAGTGGCCAGGGCGAGTAGTCATGCTTGAACGGGGGCACCTGGTAAGTCTTCCCCGTCGAAGGAATGCTGCCCCGGTAGAAGGGGACGAAACGTCGGCTGACGAAATGCCAGCCGCCCGGGTGGCGTTCCAGAACGTCCTCGTACAGGCCAAAGCAGCAGGCCAGTTCATCCTTGTCCCTGAAACGCAGCAGTTCGGTGATGGTCCAACTGGCTCGTGCCTGATCGCCGTCCACATCGATCACCCCAGCGGTGGACGTCTGGCAGATGAACTGGATGGGGGAGAGGGTCGTGGTGAGAATCTTGGCGATGGCCTGGCGGCCGATGATGTCGGGAGCGTAGAACGCGGAAAGGATGCCGTTTTCGGCGTAGGTGGCGGCGGCTGCTCGGGCGTCGAGACGCATGATCGCGTGGCTGTAGGCGGCCGTCAGTTTCTGGATGTTCAATTCGTCGATAAGGCGCTGTTCACTGGCTGTCATGGGCTTGCCTCATGGGGATTCGGTGCTGGGCGGGCTGTCTTCCGGCGCGTCGGGACCGACTCGAACGGTTCAGGTTTTGCGCACGGGGCCTGGCAAGGGGTTGGCATGACGGTCCGCCCGCCAGGCGGGCAGGCCGTTGAGTGCGGGCGTGGCCCCCATCCGTGCACCGCGTTCGGCGAGCAGTTGCTGAAAATGGGCCATATCCTCGTCGGCGAAAAAGGCGCGGCCATCGCCGTTGTAGATGATTCCCAGCAATTGGGCGCCCTCCGGGCCAGCCACCCAGGGGCCGAAAGTGTCTCCGTATTGCAGGTAGATATGACTGCCCTTGGTGCACCGAACGTCGCCCACCGTTATTTCACCTTCCAGCACATACACCACATGGTCGCCGTGATGGCCGTGGCGGGGGGCCAGAGAGCCGGGCTCCCAGGTGTTGTAGAAACTGAAGTAGCGTGGAGACATTTCCAGAAAGCGTTCCCACACAGAGGCTACGCGGCCGTCGTCGTACTCGATGCGCAGCACTTCGTTAGCGGGTTTGTTATCGATATGGGTGATTTTGGGTCCGCCGAGCATGATCGATTCCTTATGTAGAGACAGGGTGGCGGAGGCCACCCTGCGGGGCTGTCTTACATGTCGTCTTCCATGACCTGGATCGGTCCGCGCGGGTAGCCGGTGGCTTCGTAGAATTGCTGGCACCAGTCGCGCAGGGCCCGATAGCCGGCCACGTCGCGCTTGGCGAAGATAGGTTGCTGGCGGAACTTCTGGTGGCGCCACATGCGGGCGTCTTCTTCGAACAACTCGTCCGTCTGTCGTGCCATCTCCCGCAGATGCTCGGGCATCACCTCGGGTGAGGCCGGGTCGCGAGGGAAGAAGTAGGTGACACGCAGGTCGGACGTCTCTTCGTCAATGGGCGTGCACGAGAGCACAAGCCGACGGCCAAGTAACTTGTGCTGGAAAATGCTGAAGGCCAGCCCCACGCCAGCGTTACGCGCGTGTAGGCGCATGGCGATTTCCTTGGTGTGCTTGTTGAGGAAGCCCATCTCCGAACGCCAGACAGGGGTGCTGGTGTCGAAGTTCAGCAGCAACGGGTCCTCAGGGGCGCCATGGGTAAAACGGAAGTGGGCGGTGTCGGCAGCATTCTCGGTAATCAACTGCGGGTGGATGCGCTCATTGGGCTTGAACACGATGGCGTCCGGATAGCAGGGGTAGAAATCTGCAGGATCGGCAGGGAGTTCCGGGTGGGCGAATACGTCTGGCAGCTCCCAGCCTTCCCGCGGCTTGCCGCCCAGGTTCGCAGGATCGTGCCAGAGGAACATCATGCCGTGGCTTTCCACGACGTGCCATTTGCGCATCTTCTTCGGAATCTTGCGCTCTTCGCCCGGAATCAGGGTGTTGGCGCCATCGCCATTCCATTCCCAGCCGTGGTAAGGGCAGGCGATGCAATTGCCCTTTACCTTGCCGCCGTAGCCCAGGTGGGCGCCCATGTGCGGACAGTGCGCGTCGAGCACGGAGAGCTCTCCGCTTTCGGTGCGGAAGGCCACCATGTCATGACCGAAGTATTTCAGGGGTTTGACACCACCGGGCGCGATTTCCGCGCTCCAGCCGATCTGGAACCAGCCGGTGGGTTTCATCGAGAGATTGAGCATTGCAGCGTCCTCATAGCTAATTTCTCCTCGATGCGATGCTGTCGAGGCTTGTTGGGGATCGTAGTTGGGCCGATGGTCAGCAGGCAGGGTCCGATTTCGGCACGACGTCAGGCTGGCAGGCAGAGCTGGCGGACCCGAGGTCTGGATAGCGGCCCATGCATAGGAGGGTCAGCGGGCCTATGGTGAACACCACGGTGCAGATCCAGAGCATTGGCTCGTAGGAGTTCGTGGCGTCGTACAGTTCGCCGAAGGCGTAAGGGGCGAAGCAGCCACCTCCCGCCAGCAGCGCCATAAGCAGGCCGAACAGGCGCGGGTAGTCGCGCAGGCCGAAGTAGCGAGCGACGAGAAAGGCGGCGACGTCGATTTCGGCCCCCACGCCTATTCCCACCAGCATGGTTGCAACGGCCATGGCGGCTATCGAGGGTTCGGCGAACAGGAATATCAGGCAACCCAGCGCCGGCATGGCCAGTGTGATGCAGGCCACGCCGGGTGCCCACCAGCGGTCCATGAGAAAACCCACCAGCAGGCGGCCAAGGATCAATGCCACGCCATAGGTGCCGAAGATGCGGCTGGCAGTGGAAGAGGACAGGCCCTTGTCCTGCAGCATCGGCATGATGCTTATGAGCATCGCCCAGATGCCGAGAATCACCAGCACCAGTGACAGCGCCAGGAACCAGAATGCCGGCGTGCATATCCCGACGGTAAAGCTGACACCGCTACGCTCGCCTTCGGTGACTATCCCGGCGGCTTGTTGCGGGCCCTGATCATGCAGCCAGCGCAGGGCCAATGGCAGGGCAAGCAGTAGAGGTGGGAGCGCAAGCGCCACGAAGCCGGCCTGCCATCCCCAGTTCTGGACGGCCCAGGTGACGATCGCCGGCAGGAAGGTGGCGGCCATGCCTGAGCCGGTCAGGGTTATGGCAAGGGCCGCGCCACGACTCTGCACGAACCACAGGGTGATCAATTGCGTCCAGGTAACGTGCAGGGTGCCGACGCCGGCCAGGGTAATCAATGCGCAGCCAGCGTAAAGCATGGGCAGCGAGTCGATGCGGGTCAGCAACAGGTAAAAGGCAGCGAGCGCGACAAGCGACGCAAGGGTGATGCGCCGCAGGCCGAAGCAGGCGCTCAACCAGCCGGCAAGCTGCATGGTCACTACCGAGCCGATGGCGTAGAAGGTCATTGCAGACTGAATGTCACCGCGGCTCCAACCAAAGGTTTCCTGCAGCGGCAGCACCATGGCGCCGAAGGCGTACATGACCGTCACGCTGGCCGAGGTGGCCAAACCCACTAAACCTAGAAGAACGATATGCCAACCACGGCGGAATTCGCCGATGCTGATCGAAGTTACACGAGTGTGCATGTGTTCGTTCCTTTTTTATTCTTATAGATATTTGAATTCAGCTCCGGTCAGCGCGGATTTACATAGCCGAGGAGGACGACTGAACCTACGGTTGGAACTTAATTTCCGACTGAATCATGTGTCAAGAAAATACAGATGGAAGAATTGTGTATTGCATTAGTGGGGGCTAATGCGATTCGAGAATGTATCCGTTGATGTGTTTCTATGTGAATGATTTTATTGTGAAAAATTAAACATTAGTCATGACTAATTAGATGGATTTGACATTTAATTCATAGTGAAATTTACTCGCTTCTCGTTGCCCGCGTGTGGATTAAAGGGCTACTCCAATAAATATAAAAAAGGAGGCAATTGTGGTCGCATCTTCATATGTGCGTTCGCGTCTATTTATTTTTCCCAGCTGTTTGTCCGCTATTTGTCTTGGCATTGCCCCGGTGCAGGCCATGACATTCGATCTGGGAAATCCGGACTTTCGCCTCGACTGGGACACCACGGTGAAGTACACGGGCGGTGTCCGGCTGCATGAGCGTGATCACCGTCTGGCCGACTCGCCCAACCGCGACGAAGGCGACTACCGGGTGGACCGTGGAGACATGATCATGAACCGCGCCGACGTTCTTACCCAGATCGATCTCACCTATCAGCAGATCCACGGCGTGCGCCTGAGCGCCGCCGGGTGGTATGACTTTGGCTTCGACCGCAATGTCGAACAGAATCCGGAGCTGCGTAGCCAGGGTTGGCAGAGCAGCTACGAGAACGACCGCTATTCCGGCCTCGTCCAACGCTACTACAAGGGGCCGTCGGGGGAGATTCTCGACGCTTTCGCGTTCGGCTCGATGGAGGTCGGCGACACGCCGGTCAACTTGCGTTTCGGCCAGCACACGGTGTACTGGGGTACCTCGGTGTACGACCACTACTCCAACAGCATCGCCTATGGCCAGTCGCCGCTTGATGCACGAAAGTCGGCGATGGTGCCCGGCTCCACCGCCCAGGAAGTGTTTCTACCGGTGCCCCAGTTTTCGCTGCAGAGCCAGGTGACCCCCGAGCTATCCCTCGCCGGCGTGTACCAGTTGGACTGGAAGCCAACGCGCTTCTCCGAAGGCGGCACCTACTTTGCCGGTACCGATTATTTGTTCGCCGGCCCGGACCGGCGCCCGCTATCCCCGGGGGTGAGCATTCCGCGCCTCGATCCTCTGGAGCCGGACCACAAGTACGGCAGCTTCGGACTAAGTGCCTCGTGGACGCCGGAGTTCCTCGATGGCGAGCTGGCAGCCTATTACCGGCGTTTCGACGACCCCATGCCCTGGCTAGCGCCGCAGTCGGTCAAAGGCGGCTACCGCCTGGTGTATCCGGAGGACATCGACCTCTTCGGTCTTTCCCTGAACAGGTCCCTGGGCGACGCCAGTCTCGGCGTGGAGCTGTCGATGCGTCATGATGCGCCGCTCAACGCCCTGGGCGTGAGCATTGCGGACAATGAGGGGCCGCGCGGCGATACCCTGCACATGTTGGTCAACATGATCGGCGCACTGCCCAAGACTTCACTCTACAGTTCAGGCACATGGACCGCCGAGCTGTCGTACTCGCGCCTGCTCGATGTGACCGCTCACGAGGAGCTGTATCGCGGCGAGGACGATGGGTGTGCGCCCCTCGGCCTGGATGCCGACGATGGCTGCTCGACCCGGGACTTCGTCGGCGCCACCCTGCAGGTCACCCCGCAATGGCTGCAGGTGCTGCCGGGGGTGAACCTCGCCTTGCCGACCAATGTCCGCTACGGCATACATGGCAACGGTGCCACCTCCGCCAGCGGCCAGGAGGACACCTACACCCTGTCCATCGGCTTGCAGGCCGACATCCACGAAAGAGTCACCACCGCGCTCACGTACGTGACTACCTACGCGCCATACAGCCGGGTCACCAACGGTGTGGCCACCAGCGGCCGCGACGGCTTTAGCACTCGCGACCGAGACTGGATCGCTTTCTCCATTCAGACCAGCTTCTGACCGCCAGGCCCGTCAATGCGCCGGCCGGCCCTCGGCCGGCGCGGATTCCGAGGACATGACCATGACAAAAAGAATTAGCCTTGCCCTTTCCCTGATGGTGGCGGCCCAGTCCAGCTGGGCTGCAGTCAATGTCGAGGAGGCCAAGCAGTTGGGCACCACCCTTACTCGCTTCGGCGCCGTACAGGCGGCGAATGCCGCCGGCACGATTCCCGCCTACGATCCGGGGGCCGCACGAATCACTCCGCCTGCGGACTACAAGCCTGGCAGCGGCGTACGACCCAATCCGTTCCCCGAGGACCGGCCGACGCTGGTGATCACCGCCAGGAACATGGACCAGTACGCCGATCAGCTCAGCGAAGGCACCAAGACCATGCTCAAGCGATGGCCGACCTTTGCCGTCAAGGTGTATCCGACTCGACGCACCGCCTGGTACCCGGAATGGGTACTGGAGCGCACCCTGGCCAATGCCACTTCGGCACAGATGGTCGGTGAGAGCGATGGTGTCAGCGGCGCCCAGGGCGGTGTCCCGTTCCCCATTCCGAAGACTGCCGCTGAGGTGTTGTGGAACCACAACCTTTCATGGACACCGGAAGCCTACTTTCGCCACTCGCCGGGCTACCTGGTCGACACCTCAGGCAGCCGCATCGAGCTGACCACCCAGGACAACTATTACGAGTCCCCCTACTACAAACCTAATCAGCAGGCATCCTTCAGCGGCCCCTACATGAAGCTGTTCGTGCAAACCCGGTCTCCAGCACAGAGCAACGGCCGGCGCACCCTGATCCATTACTCGACCAATTATGCCGAGCAAGAGCAAAAGACTTGGATCTATACCCCTGGTCAGCGTCGAGTTCGGCTGGCACCCGACTTCAAGTACGACACCGCGGTTTCTACCTTCGGTGGCGCCATCTTCTACGACGAGGTGCTCCTGTACTCCGGGCGTCCGGACAAGTTCAACTGGAAGCTGGTCGGCCAAAAAGAGATGTTCGTACCAGCCAACAATTACGACTACTACGCGGCCAAGCCTGAACAGGTCCTGGGACCACAACACCTCAATCCTGATCTGGTGCGCTGGGAGTTGCAGCGTGTGTGGCAGATTGAAGGCACCCGCAAGGCCGGTGAACGACATGTCTACGACAAGCGCGTGTTCTATTACGACGGTGACACCTGGAAGCTGGTGCTGACCGACAACTGGGATTACTCCGGCACCCTAGCGCGTACCGGCCAGAACATCTGCGTGCAGGCCTACGATGCAGTGGAGCCGCAGTTCGCTTCCTGCGCCTCACAGGTGTATGACCTGCGTAAAGGCGCATACTCCAACGACAACGTCAGCTCGAAAATCATGGTGACGGCCGTACGCCCACCGCAAACCACTCAGCCGGCAACCCTGGCCGGACAGGGCGTGCGTTGACCATTGTCGCTTTGGCATTCACAACCCTTATCGCCGACCCACTGAACGGATGGCCTCTCGGTCTTCCAGGTCGGCCTACTCATGAGATATCGCGATGCTGATGACTTCCGAGGCTACCTTGCCGACGGCGCCAAGCTTCACCGCGTTGCTGCGCTACCGCGTGGCCGCTACCCCCGATGCACCCATGCTGCTCGATACTCAGGGTACATGCCTGAGCTTCGCCGAATACGCAGCGCAAGCCGAACGGATGGCCGCTTACTTGTTCGACCAGGGCGTACGCCCCGGAATGAAAGTGACGTGGCAGCTGCCCACCACGCTTGAGGCGGCGGTGCTGATCGCGGCACTGTCCCGCCTGGGGGTGGTGCAGAACCCTGTCATACACCTTTATCGTGAGCACGAGGTACGCCAGGTTTTGCGGCAGAATCGCCCCGCTTGCTTCATCGTTTCAGAGCGAGGGGAGGGCAACAGGCTGGCTGAAACCGTCCACCAGTCGGCCACCCGGGAGGGTCTTCGCTTGAAGGTTCTGGCATTGCCTGCGCGTCTTCCGAGTATGGGACGGGCCAAATTGCCGCTACCTCCAAAGGCTGACGACGTTCCAGCCTGGGTGTTCTACACCTCTGGCACGACTTCGGCGCCCAAGGGGGCATTGCACTGCGACGCCGCACTGATCGAGGCAGGCCGTGGCCTGGCCGAGAGCTACCAGTTCTCGCCGACGGACGTTGGCACAATCGCCTATCCCATCGCGCATATCGGCGGTCCCATGTACCTCGCCATGCTGATGATTGGCGGTGGTTCGGCGTTGCTGATGGAGCAGTTTTCTCCAACTGCGGCACGAGAGCTCTTCCAGCGCTACCGGGTGACCCTCAGTGGTGGCGCCACCGCACATTACCTGGGTTTTCTCAACGAGCAGGTGGGCCAGCCCGGCGAGCGGCTTTATCCAACGCTGCGCGTGCTCGGCGGCGGCGGCTCGGCGAGGCCGCCGGAGGTATTCCTGCGCGCTAGGAAGGAGTTGGGAGTGACTATCTGCCACAGCTACGGCATGACCGAATGCCCGGCATTGACCATCGCCCCGCTCCAGTCGAGCGAAGAGCAACTGGCCTTCACCGACGGCGTTCCGCGGAGTGACTTGGAAGTTCGCATTGTGCAAGCGGACGGTACATTGGCGCCTCAGGGCGTGGTCGGAGAGGTTAGGGTTCGGGGACGTGGCGTGTTTCTCGGTTATGCGGACCCGGCGCAGAATGCGGAAGCATTCGACGCCGATGGTTTCTACCGGACTGGAGATCTGGCGGTGCAGAGGGAAGACGGGTATTTGACGATCACCGGACGGCTTAAGGACATCATTATCCGCAAGGGCGAGAATATCTCCGCCAAGGAAATCGAAGACCTGCTGTGTGCCCACTCGAAGGTATCTGATGCTGCCGTTATCGGACTGCCGGATTTCGAGCGCGGTGAACGTATTTGTGCAGTGATCGAACTGCGTCCTGGCGCCGAGCCGCTGGAGTTCGAGGAAATGCGTGCCTACTTCGAGCAAGCCGCGGTAATGCGACAGAAAATCCCTGAGCAGCTCGAGATCATGGAGCGTCTTCCGCGCAATGACTCGCTGAACAAGGTGTTGAAGAACAAACTGCGCGAGATGTTCGCCGACAGTTGAAGAAGTTGTTGGTGGGGCGCTGTCGGGAGGCGTGCTAGGGATGGCCTGAAATAGCCATGTATTCCTGGCTGACTTCAGCGTCCGCCGATTTTTTGAAAGCGGTCAATTGATCAAAAACACTCGGATCATCAGCGCTTCCCTATCTTTTTCGCCGCCGCGGGCACCTCGCGACAGTCAGTTTCCGCATTACAGACGCACCTCACCTGTGGTTGCCAGCAAATGCCGACGTGCCATCCACAGGTTCGACAGGGCGAACAGCGTCACCAACTGCGCGGTGTTCTTCGCCAGTCCCCGGAAGCGCACCTTCACGTAACCGAACTGGCGCTTGATCACCCGAAACGGGAAGTCTTCTTCAGCGTTTCCCTAGTCGAGCTCTCGCTTGAGGTTGCGAAGCAGTGGGCGAAGTAGCTTGGCCAACTGCAAGCGCTCCTCCACGCTCATGCGATACACCGGCGAATGCTCGAGTTCGCGCTGTGAACAGAGGAGCCGGTGGATCAGCTCGCGACCGGATTCGGTAAGACTAATTAGTTGCGCATGGGCATCGGCTGGGTCGCGACGGCGACTGATCAGGCCAACTTGCTCGGTACGTTCGATGTGCCGCGAGGTTGCCGGCAAGGGGATAGGGCAGATCCGCACCAGATCGGCTTGGCTGCATTCCCGTGGCGCATCCGGGCGATCGAGTGTGGCCAGCAACAGCACCTGTGCGCTGCTCAGGTTGAAGCGGGACGCGGCTCGCTCCGAGAGACTTTCCAGGTAGGTGGCCACTAGGCGCAGGCGGACGATAATGCCCACCGATAGGCTGTCATGCTCCGGCCAGGCCTGCGCCCAGTGCTCCATGGTGCTGTCGATCTCGTCGAATTCGCGTTGCGTCGTCGGTGCGTGTTGCGCTTCTACCGTTTCCAACACCCTGTCCCGCAGGTCGCTGAATTGCAACGATAGCCTCTCCAGCACCGCTGGGTTTGCCGCATAGAGCCGCATACGGCCGAGGCGCCGCTCGAACACCAGATTGGCGAGCTTGAGCACCTTCAGGTGTTGGGATACCGCCGACTGAGTGACCGGCAGTTCGGCGGTGATCACTTTTACCGTCTTGGGGCCGTCCAGCAGCAATCGAAAGATCGCTCGCCGGGTGGCATCGGCCAGTGGACGGAACAGGACATCGCCTTGCAGACGGTCGTCGGCGGCATTCGAGGTCAGCATCGTGCAGGGTCTGTAAGGAATCGGTCCATATCGGTCACGTCCGGGAGCGGGGCATACCCAGCCCTTGTTCGGCAATCAGGCTGCGGTGGATTTCGCTGGTGCCACCGTAGATGGTCATGCCGATGGATTGGCGGTACCCCAGTTCGACCAGGCCGACACCGTGGTCGTCGCGGAGCAGCGAGTAGGGCGCGCATAGCTCCATCAGATCGACCGCATCGCGTTGATACTGCTCGGTGGAGAACAGCTTGGACATGGGCCCGTAGGCGGCGCGGTTCGGGGCTTTGGCCTGGACCGACCAGGTGGCGCGGTAGCAGAGGTCGCGAGCGATGGTGGTGTGCACCGCGACCTTGGCCAGGCGGCGGCGCACATCCTGCTCGCCCAGGCGGCCCTGTTCGCGGGCCCAGTCCACAGCGTGACGGTACATGTTCCAGAAGCTGATGCGGTACTGGTCGCCGCTGTGCTCCAGCTCCAGGGTCGCGGCCATCACCGAGGTGCCAGCGTTGACCTCGCCGACGCGGTAGCGGTCGGGCAGGCGCACGCCGCTCAGGTAGGTGATGTTGGTGCGCTCGTCCTGCACGGTGTACACCGGGTGCACCTCGATGCCCGGCAGGTCCATCGGCACCAGGAACAGGGTCAGGCCGGCGTGTTTCGGTGCGTCCGGATCGGTGCGTGCGAGCAGGAAACAGTAATCGGCCAGGTTCGCCGCGGTGGTGAAAATCTTCTGTCCCTCGATCAGCCAGTCGCCCTCGACGGTGCGGGTGGCGCGGGTCCTGGCTGCGAAAACATCGGAGCCGCAGGACGGTTCGCTGAAGCCGAGGCAGGCCAGGGCCTCGCCGCGGGCGAAGCGGGGCAGCGCCTCTTGCTTGGCCTCCTCGGAGGCGAAGCGCATGACGATCTGCGCCACCTGGTTGGTGATGGGGCCAGTGATGCGCTGCCAGTTGAACGACTCGAAGACCTCCTGCAGGGCGTGCATGTCAAAGGCGTTCTTGCCACGACCACCCCATTCTTCCGGCCAGTGCGGGTAGAGCAATCCGGCCTCGGCCAACTGGCGGTTGAAGCCCGCATGGTAGCCGTCCACCGAGTGGTGGGCGTGGGCCTTGAGGTCGTCGGTCAGGTTGGTCTCGAAGAAGGTACGTACTTCTTCGGCGAAGCGCGCCGCCGCGTCGCCGTAGCCGAATTCCAGGCTCACCTCGCCGGCTTCGGGCAGTGGTGTGTCGGACTCCGGATTCCAGAGACGATCGGCGATGGCGTCCAACTCCTGTACCGGATCGCCGGTCAGCAGGGACCAGGCGCGAGCGCGGCGATAGTACAGCTGGATGTCGTACTCCAGCGACACGCCGTAGCCACCGAAGCTGTGCAGGGCTCGGGCCACGGCACGGTTTGCGGACTGTCCGGACCACCACCAGGCCATGGGCACCAGGGCGGAGGCATCTGGCTCGTTGCGAGCGATGGCGGAGACAGCATGCCAGAGTAACAAGTGGGCACCTTCGATTTCGGTCAGAGCGTCAGCCAGGGGATGAGCGATACCCTGGAAGCTGCCTATGAGCTTGCCGAACTGCGAACGCTCGCAAGAATAGTCGGCGGCCAACTGGATAGCCTGGCGAGCCAGTCCGGCGAGCATGGCACCCTTGAGCAGCTTCCATTCTTCCACCGCCGCGAGAAAGGTGCGGCGCGCACCATCGCTGGAGGCCAGGTGCTGGCGCTCCAAACTGGCCAATTCGTTGATGTCCAGCACGACGCAGCTGTCGCTGCCTAGATTGACCTGTTGCCGTTGCAGGGCCTCTCCGCGCAAGGCAAAAATCCGCTTCCCCTCCATGGCCAGCACTGCCTCGGCGGCGCGCGCGCCCGGTAGCACCAACGGCGCTGTTTCGTCCAACGGCTGTGGTAGCAGGCTGACCACCGCACCTTGAGCGATACGCGACAGCAACTCGGCCGCTTCGGGACCGTCCAATTGGGCCAGCAGGCGTGCCGCAGGCAGACTTTCGGCTATGGGCGCGCTGACGAGATGGCGACCGGCTTCCTCGGCAACCAGCAGGGCTTCCAGCATTCCCATGTCGCTGCCACCGGCTTCGGCCGGGACCCGCATCATGGGGATGCCGAGCTCCACCAGCTTTTCCCATAGGTTCCGGTCGAAGCCGTCGGCTTCGGCTTCGCGCACGCGAGTCGGGGTGGATTCGCTGGCGAACAACCGAGCGACCGTGTCTCGCAGCATCAGTTGTTCTTCGGTAAACGACAAATTCATGGCAAAACCTCAATGCTGGTGGGGGTTACTGCTCGTCTTCCATCACCTTCAGCGGCCCCCTCGGGTAGCCTTCGGCCTCATAGAACTGCTTGCACCATTCACGCAGGGCGCGGTAGCCGGCGACGTCCCGCTTGGCGAAGATCGGTTGCTGGCGGAAGCGCTGGTGACGCCACATGCGCGCGTCCTCCTCGAACAGCTCCTCGGTTTGTCGGGCCATTTCACGCACGTGCTGGGGCATTACGTCAGGCGACTTCGGATCGCGTGGGAAGAAGTAGCTGACGCGCAGATCCGAGCTCTCGTCGTCCACCGGCGTGCAGGAAAGCACCAGTCGGCGGCCCAGCGCGCCGTGTTCGAAGATGGTGAAGGACAGGCCCACGCCAGCATTGCGCGCGTGCAGGCGCAGGGCGATTTCCTTGGTGTGCTTATTGAGGAAGCCCATCTGCGACTTCCACACCCTGGTACTGGTGTCGAAGTCCAGCAGCACAGGATCTTCCGGGGCATTGTGCGTATAGCGGAAATGCGCGGTATCCGCTGCGTTCTCAGTCATCAATTGCGGATGGATACGCTCGTCGGGCTTGAAGACGATGGCATCGGGATAACAGGGATAGAAATCTTTGGGATCCGCCGGAAGTTCCGGGTGTGCGAAGGTATCCGGCAGCTCCCAGCCTTCACGGGGCTGGCCTCCAAGGTTCGACGGGTCATGCCAGAGGAAGAGGATGCCGTGGCGCTCCACTACATGCCATTTGCGCATCTTCTTTGGAATCTTGCGCTCCTCGCCCGGAATCAGGGTGTTCTGCCCCTCAGCTCCCCACTCCCAGCCGTGGTAGGGGCAGGCTATGCAGTCACCCTTTACCTTGCCGCCGTAGCCCAGATGGGCGCCCATATGCGGGCAGTGGGCGTCGAGCACGGTCAGTACACCGGCGTCGCTGCGAAAAGCCACTAGCTCATGCCCGAAGTACTTCATCGGCTTGACGCCGCCTGGGGGGATTTCCGCACTCCAGCCGATCTGGAACCAGCCGGTGGGCTTCATGGACAGGTTGAGCATCTTTTTTCTATGCCTCTTCTTGTTGTTTTCAGCAGCATGCCGTGCTTCAGGGCTTGGCGTAGAGATTGCGCAATTCGATCTTGTTGACCTTTCCGGTCACCAGCTTGGGCAGGGCGTCTACGACTATGACCTTCTTCGGCTTCTTGTAGCTGGCGATAAGACTGCGGCTGTGCTCGATGAGATCAGCTTCACTGGCACTGTGGCCGGTCTTGAAGGTGATGACCGCACAGACGTTTTCTCCCCACTTGGCATCGGGGATGCCAATCACCGCGCATTCCGATACGGCAGGGTGCTGCAGCAGAGCTTCTTCCACTTCGCGGGAGTACACGTTCTCGCCGCCGGTGATGATCATGTCCTTCTTGCGGTCCACCAGGTACAGGAAGCCGTCCTCGTCGAAGCGGCCCATGTCGCCGGTATGGCACCAGCCGTCGCGCAGGGTCTCCAGGGTGGCGCCGTGGTTGTTCCAGTAGCCGCGGAACATGGCGCTGCTCCTGGCGAGGATTTCGCCGGGTTCGCCCATTGGGCACTCGTCGCCGTTCTCATCTACCACCTTGGCCAGCAGGTTGGGGTATGGCTTGCCCACCGAGCCGAGTCGCTTGCGATCCTTCTCGCTGCCATCCGGCCGGTGTTGTTCCGGAGAGAGGCAGAACATGCAGATCTCGCTCTGACCGAAGAGGTTGACGAAACCGCAGCCGTCAAATACCTCGATGGCGCGCTTGAGGACCGGTACCGGCATGGGCGCAGCGGAATAGATGATGGTGCGGACGCTGGAAAGATCGGCCTCGGCCACATACGGGTGGTCGAGCACCATCTGGACCATGGTCGGAGCGAGCAGCAGGATGCTGAGGCGTTCCTGCTCAATGGCCTTGAGCACGTCCAGTGGCTCGAACTGGCGCTGCAGGTAGGCGGCGCCACCACGCACGTGCTGGGACAGGCTGATGACCATGCCGCCCAGATGGAACATGGGCATGACGATCAGCGTGACATCCGGCTGCTGCATGTCGCACAACCAGGTATCCACCTGAGCCAGTTGGCGGTATTCGCGATGACCCCAGATCACGCCCTTGGGCTTGCCGGTTGTACCGCTGGTGTAAATCAGGCAGCAGATGTCTTCCTCGTTGGAACGAATCGGCGGGCCGGCCTCGTCCCCGGTGCTGAAGAAGTCCTCGTGATGCACGGCCCAGTCGGTTTCGCCTCCGATGCAGACGTAGGTCTGTACCGAAGGCAGCTCATGGCGCAGTTGCTCCATTACCGGCAGGTACTGGGCCTCGAAGAAGAACAGCTTGGGCGCGCCGTCGCGGATGATGCTGGCGATCTCCGCTGGCGCCAGGCGGAAGTTGACCGGCGCCAGGATGAAACCAGCCCACTGGGTGGCGGCCATTATTTCGCCGAACTCGATGGAGTTCATCGACAGGATGCCGACACGGTCCTGGCGGCGTACTCCAGCCCGATAGATGGCAGAGCCGATCAGCCTGGCGCTGGTCAGGAGCTCGCCGTGGCTGATGCGCCGCTCGTTCTGAATATAGGCCGGCTCATCGGTGTAGAAGCGGGCGCGCTGCTCCAGGTCGTCGGCGAAGGAAAGGGGCAGGTAGTCATGCATTGAGGGCACTCCGCAGGGGGCGACCATCGGCCGGTCTCAGGTCGGCGTTGGAGCGGTCGAGGTGGAATTCGCTATCGCCGAAGCGCTTGTCGTAGACCACTGCGGCCTTGTAGTGGTGGCCCACGGCGTATTCGTCGGTAGTGCCGATGCCGCCATGGAGCTGGATGCCCTGACCGCTGACGAAGTACTGGGCGCGGGACACCACCACCTTGGCACCGGAAATGGCCAGGCGGCGTTGCAGGGGATCGCCTGATTCCACTGCTCGAATGGCGCTGAACAGCATGGAGCGCGCCTGATCGGTCTCGACGAACATTTCCGCCATGCGGTGTTGCAGGGCCTGGAACTGGGCCAGGGGCTGCCCGTATTGCACACGGGTCTTGAGGTAATCGGCGGTCATGGCCATGACCTGCTCCATGGAGCCCAGGCACGCGGCGCTGGTAGCCAACACTGCGTGGTCGAGGGCTTCCTCCAGGATTTCCTGGGCTGCCTCGCCGCGAATGAGCAGGGCGCTTTCCGGAATTACTACATGGTCCAGGGTGATGTCAGCCGCGCGGGTTCCGTCGATCAGCTCGTAGCTGTCCAGCACCGCCCCCACCGGGTGACGCTCGACCAGGAACAGGGCGAAATCACCGGTGCCTTCGATTTCGGCACTCACCACCCAGTGGTCGGCGCTGGCGCCGTGGAAGACCCGGTGCTTGACGCCGGAAAGGCTCCAGCCGTTGGACACTGGACGGGCCTTGGTAGTCAGCTCGAAGTCGTACTCGTGGCGCATCTGCTGTTCCTGGTGCGCCAGCGCCAGTACCACTTCGCCAGTGGCTATCTGGCCGAGAAGGCGTTCGCGCAACTCGGGGTTGTCGCAGGCTCGCAGCAGGCGAGCGCAGAGCACGGCGGTGTCCACCAGTGGCTCGGCGACCAGGCCGCCTCCCAGCTGTTCCATCAGCAGAGCCAGATCATGGCTGCTGCCACCCAGGCCGCCGAATTCCTCGGGAATGTCCAGGGCCAACCAGCCCATTTCGGCGAAGGCGTTCCAGTGCTGGCGTGAAAAGCCTTCGGGGTTCTTGAACAGGTGCCGGCGGTCCTCGAAGGTGTAGCGTTCGCGGATGTAGCGCTCGGCGCTGTCGGCGAGCAGTTTCTGCTCATCAGAGAGATCGAAGTTCATGGTCAGAATCCGAACGCCAGTTTGGCGATGATGTTTTTCTGGACTTCCATGGCACCGCCATAGATGGTGCAGGCCCGAAGGTACATGAGGTCGGTGGTCACGCCCGCTGTATAGGCCGGCCAGAGTGGGTTGCCGGTCGGCTCGGCGTAGGCCTCGTCGCGGCGGTACTGGCGCAGGCTGCGCTGACCCAGGGCTTCCACCATCATCTCGGTGAGCTTCTGCTGCAGGCTGGAGCCGCGTACCTTGAGTACCGAGGCGCAGGCAGCGATAGGATGGCGGCTGGGGGCTTCGTGCATTACCCGCAACACTGACCATTCCAGGGCCTCTACCTCCAGACGCAAGGCGCCGAAGCGACGGGCGAAGTTCGGATCCTCCAGCAGTGGGCGGCCGTCCTTGAGTTCCTGGCTGGCAATGGTGCGAATGCGTTCCAGGTCGCCACGCGCCTTGTACAGGTCGGCGCTGGAGGTACGCTCGTTGGAAAGAAGGAACTTGGCCTGGGTCCAAGCGCTGCCCGGCTGACCGATCAGGTTCTCGCGCGGCACCCGGACATTGTCGAGGAACACCTCGCAGGTAGAACCCTCGCCATTGATCATGGGGATTTGGCGCACGGTGACGCCTGGCGTGCGCATGTCGATGATGATCATCGAGATGCCTTTCTGCGGACGGTCGCTGTTCTCGGTACGAACCAGGAAGAAGCCCTGCTCGCAGTACTGACCTTCGGTAGTCCAGAGCTTCTGGCCGTTGATCACATAATGGTCGCCGTCGAGCACTGCGTTGGTCTTGAGCGATGCCAGGTCGGAGCCTGCGCCCGGCTCGGAGAAGCCCTGGGCCCACATTTCCTCGCCCTTGAGGATGGCCGGCAGATATCGGGCCTTCTGCTCCGGGCTGCCGAAGGTATAGAGAACGGGCCCGATCAGGCGCAGACCCTGCCAGCGCAGCTCAGGGGCGCCCGCCAGCCAGGATTCGTACTCGAAGATGTGGGTCCTGAGGTGCGACCAACCGGTTCCGCCATACTCTACCGGCCAATGGGGAGCGGCCCAGCCTTTGTCATGCAGGGCCCGATTCCACCAGCGGCGGTCATCCTCGTGTGGCGGATGCATGCCGGTGCGGCTGCGGCGAATCACATCGCCGGGCAGGTTGGCCTTGAGGAAGGCGCGGACTTCGTCGCGAAACGCTTCGTCTTCCGGGGAGAGATTCAGTTGCATGGCAATTTCCTTCAACAGATTTCCTGTTCTCGATCAGCAGGCCAGAGGGCGCAGTGGCGCCGTTCCGGAGCAAAGGCTGTGGACCGCGCGGTAGGCGTCATGGACCGCATCGCCGATACGTCCACCGCGACGCGCGTCGCCGATCACGGTGACCGGCAACTGGGCCTCCAGCAGGCCGCGCAGTAGGCTCTCGTCAGGGCGTCGACCCTGGGCGATGAGTACGGCACTGGTCTGCAACTCGCTGCTGCTGCCGTCTTGGTGGCGCAGCAGCACGCGACCGTCGTCGTCGATGCGCTCGATGCTGGCGTTGTCCTGAATCTGGATGCGTGGGTTTTCCAGCAGGCGGCGCTTGAGTACGCCCCGGTAGATCATCTCCGCCGAGCGAGCGAGTTGTTCGGCCGGAGAACGGCTCACTAGCACGACCTCATGACCTTGTTCGCTGAGCAGTTCGGCGGTTTCACAACCGGTCTCTCCGCCGCCATAGACCAGCACCGGCCGCTCGCCGATCTCGACGGGCAGGCGCGCGCTGTCACCCATCAGCAGCTCGTAGGCGTCGCGTACTGCAGGGCCGTCCGCGCCCTGTATAGGCATACGGATAGGCTGGCCGCCGGTAGCCAGAAGGACGATGGCCGGAGCTTCACCTTGGGTGAGATCGGCCAGGCCTACCCGGCTTCCCAGGCGCACCACTACCTCGCTTCGCTCAAGCTGGCGGTGCAGGTAGTCCAGGTACCAGGTGAGCTTGTCCTTGAAAGGAGGGGCAGCCGACGCTATCAGGCCGCCACCCAGTACAGAGCGAGACTCGTGCAGCTCGGTGGCGAATCCAGCCTGCTGGAGCATGAGCGCTGCGGCCATGCCGCCAGGGCCGCCGCCAATCACCACGGCGCGTTGGCCCCGTCGGCTACCAGCGTCCGGCAGACTGTCCAACTCATGGCCGGTGCGCGGGTTTTCGGCGCATCCGATGGCCCCGTCGGCAGCCGAGCTGATGGCAACGCAGTAATTGCAGGACGTGCAGGGGCGGATGCAGTCTCGTTCGCCACGTCGGGCCTTGTTCGCCCACTCCGGGTCGGCCAACAGCGGCCGGCCGAGGGCGATCATGTCGGCGTCGCCGTCGCGAATAGCCCGCTCGGCGGTTTCCGGCCAGCGGATCTGGCCGACGCTGATTACGGGTATGCCGGTGGCGGCGCGAATGCGCCGGGAGTAGGGGAGGCGCCAACCTTCGGGGGTGGACATGGGTTCCACTACCTTGTCGAAACTGGTCCAGCCCAGGCCGATGGAAACGTGCAAGGCATCCACCCCGGCCGCGACAAGCTTGGGCGCGATGCGCTCCATGTCGTCGATGGAAAGGCCTTCAGGGGTGAACTCGTCCGCTGACAGGCGGAAGATCAATGGCCGGTCGCCGATGCTCTGTCGTACCCGCTGAATTACCCGGCGCGGAAAATTGAGCCGGCGTTCCTCGTCCCCGCCCCAACGGTCGGTACGTTGGTTGGAGTAGGGCGAGAGGAAGGACGTCAGCAGGTAGCCGTGGGCACCGTGCAGTTCGACGGCCTGGTAGCCGGCCTGCACACCCAGTTCGGCAGCGCGGCCGAAGGCCTCGATCAGGCGCTCGACCTCGGCGTCGTCCATGGCGCGCGCCATCAGTCGACCAGAGCGTGTAGCGACATCACTGGGCGCGATGGGCATGCCATCTGCCAGGAGGTCGCGTTTGGCGCCGCGGCCGCCGTGCTGCAGCTGCAGGCAGGCAACCGCGCCGGCGGAGGTAATGGCTTCCACCAGGCGCTGGTGCCCGGCCACCTGGGCTGGGGATTCCAGAGTCAGTTGGCGATGCTCGGAGCGGCCGGTCGCGCCTTCCACGCAGCAGAACTCGACGATGATCATCCCCGTGCCGCCGGCCGCGCGCTCGCGATAGAAGGCGATCTGTTCGGGGGTAACGAAACCATCCGTGCTGCCCAGGTTGGTGGACATCGGGGCCATCACTGTGCGGTTGGGAATTCGCAGGTTGCGCAGGACCAGGTCCTGGAACAAATGGGGGTAGGGAGCGTCGGGCATTGTTGCCTCCTTGTATTACCGCTCTTGGCCTTCGCCTCTGTGGCAGGATCTGGCCTGACGTTGTCGTGGCGCGTCTGTTGATGATGTATAGCTGACGATATATCAGTTATAGCGGCAGCGCTAGGGGCTATGCGAGAGAATGAAGTTGGAGGACAAAGCTGGCGGAATGGCGCTGCTGCTGACGTTGAGAATGATGATCGAAGCGGAGTGTGGGGGGAGTGAGGAGCGCCGTTCGTCGCTGCAGCGGTGGCTCAGGTCCTGCCCTGATTACCCGTTGAAGCCGCTCTGGGGCGCTATTCTTGACGTGGCAACGCGTTTGCCTCGATAGAAATTTTTGCCAGTTGCCGGCCTGGGCTATTGCGCAGTCAACTCGCCATCAGGATGGTTAAGTTACTGATTGGAAACGGAAACCTTGGGGTTGATCATTTTTTCTGGACGAAGGGGTTGCGCAAAGCTGACTGTATGTTAGCTTATGACCCAGGAGTTCCGGTCGATAGGGCGTTACCGTGGGCCGGCCGACTCCTCCCTTGCCGATGTTCCGACCGCCTCCTGGCGTGCGGGATCGACAATAAAAACCGATCTGAATCGGAGAAGCAGCCAAGTGAAAAGAACAAAAACAAGAAGTGCTTGCAGTGGTGTTTCTGGCCGTCCAAGCCCTTCCAAGCTGTCCTGCTCGATCGCCCTGATCCTGGGTGCGGCGGGTACCACCTGCGTACAGGCAATGCCCTTCGAGACCGGCAACCCGGACCTCGAAGTCCGCTGGGACAACACCATCCGCTACAACGCCGGCTGGCGCATGGAAGGGCAAAACGACCATTTCAATCGTTCGCCCTTCTTCGACGACACCGAGAACAAGTTCGACCGTGGCGACATGGTAACCAGTCGCCTGGACCTGCTTACAGAGCTCGACGTTGTTTGGCAGAAAAAGCACGGCTTCCGCGTCAGTGCGGCGGGCTGGTATGACGATGTCTATCAGGGGAATCCTGAGCCGAACGACGCGTTGGCCCGCAGCGGCAACTACACCAACGATCACTACAACTCCTATGCGGACCGCTACATCGCAGGCCCGTCTGGGGAATTCCTCGACGCGTTCGTCTTCACCGGTTTCCACGTTGGCGATATGGACGTAAACGTCAAGGCTGGCCAGCACAACGTCTACTGGGGCGAGTCGCTGTTCTCCATTGGCAACAGCATCGCTTACTCCCAAGGTCCGGTGGATACCATCAAGGCAGCCACCAGTCCAGGCTCTGAGGCCAAGGAGCTGTTCCTGCCTCTCGACCAGATTTCTACCACCATACAGCTAACCGATGAACTGGCGCTGTCGGCGCAGTATCTGTTGGACTGGAAACCCTTCCGTCTGGTCCCGGGCGGTACATACTTCGCCGGTTCCGACGGTGCGCGCTCCGATCTGGGTTCACCGGCCGCGGTCTTCCGTATTCCCAACGGTGACGACCTCGAGCCGGACAATAGTGGTGATTTTGGCGTGAACCTGCGCTGGAGCCCCTACTGGCTGGAGGGCACCGCCGGTCTCTACTACCGCAGGTTCGACGAAAAACTGCCTTGGAGTTTTACCCAACTGGGTGTGACCCAGGTTGCGCCAGGTGTGTTCCGGCCTTTGCCTAACGCGATTCGCCTTAACTACGCCCGGAATACCGAACTGTACGGCTTTAGCCTGACCAAGAACATTGGTACCGTGAGCGTTGCGGGTGAGGTCTCCTATCGCAAGGACGCCGCACTGAACTCGGTTGCTGGCTTCACCGTTCTGCCGAGCAACAACGCCCAGGCGACATACGACGAGGCCGAGGGCGCACGGGGTAATACCTGGCATGCGCTGGTCAACGGCATCTACCTGCTGCCCAAGACCGCGCTCTGGGAAGGTGGCACGCTGCAGGGCGAACTGACCTACAACCGCCTGGACAAGATCACTGAGAACGAAGCGCGTTTCAATGATCGTGCCCATGCGTGCGTCACCGCCTTTACCGAGAACTGTGCCACCAAGGACTCCTGGGGTATGCAGGTCGGCTTCACTCCCGAGTGGCCCCAGTTGTTCCCAGGTTGGGATGTGTCGATGCCGGTCAGCGTTGCCTATGGCCTGGATGGCAATAGCCCGACCCTAGGCGGCACCAGCGAAGGTGCTTACAACTATTCGATCGGCATCAGTGGCAAGTACCGCCAGGTGCACAACTTCACCCTGAAGTGGATCGACTCTTACGCCGATTACGACGTCAATCCGGCACGTAACTACGTGACGACCGACTACACCAACGGCTCTGCCGTGCAGAACGACCATGGCTGGTTGTCCTTCACCTACAAGGCGACTTTCTAGTCCGTTCCCCTTTTCCTGCCCGACGTGAGGGAATAGTCAATGAACTACAAGAAAATGTTGATAGTGGGTACCGCTGGCGTGTTGCTCGCCGGCCAGGCCATTGCAGCCCCCACGGATGAAGAAATCAGCCAGCTCGGCAATACGCTGACGCCCTTGGGCGCGATCAAGGCCGGTAATGCCGATGGCACCATTCCCGCCTGGGATGGTGGCCTGTGCACGGCGCCAGCCGATTACAAGCCGATCATGGGTGCCAAGGGCGGTTCCCCCTATGCCGACCCCTTTGCTAGCGAAAAGCCGCTCTATAGCGTCACTGCGGCCAACCTGGCGCAATACAAGGACAAGCTGGACGAAGGCACGCTGGAACTGTTCAAGCGCTATCCGGACACCTTCCGCGTCGATGTGTATCCGACCCACCGGACTGCCTGCTATCCGCAATGGGTGTACGACAACACTGTCAAGCGCGTGAAGAATCCCAAGCTCGTAGGTAACGCTCCCGGTCTGGAAGGCGCACATGCGCAGATTCCGTTCCCGATTCCGAAAGACGGCTACGAAGCCATGTGGAACGCCAACGTCAAGTACGAGCTGCCGTTCTCCGAAGGAACCCAGGCGGCCTATCTGATCGACAGCTCCGGCGGTGTGAGCCTGACCAGCGTCCAGAAGATCGAGAACCGTAACCTCTACTGGGACAACAGCCTGGAGAAGGTACCGGACAACCAGCCGTACTGGGCGCTGATCGCCTCCACCAGCCAGCCTTCGGCTTCGGCTGGCGTCAAGCAGATGCGCTTCAACTTCCTGAATGTCCAGGAACGTGACGCCATGGCCTGGTCCTACGTGCCGGGTCAGCGGCGCGTGCGTTTGGCGCCGGAGTTCAAGTACGACACTGTCAGTACCTCCAGCGGCGGTATCCTGCTGTTCGATGAGATCAATGGCTTCGACGGCAAGATGGACAAGTTCGACTTCAAGCTGGTCGGTCGCAAGGAAATGTTCGTGCCCTACAACACGTACAAGGCCTGGAGCGTCGACCCGGCGGTAGCCAACACACCCAAGCACCTGAACCCTGACGTCCTGCGTTGGGAATTGCACCGGGTGTGGGTAGTGGAGGCGACCCTGAAGCCGGGCGAGCGCCATGTGCAGAAGGTCAAGCGCTTCCTGCTGGACGAAGACAGTTGGAGCATCCTCGTCTATCACTCGCTGGACCAGGCTGGCAAGGTCCACCACCTGATGTACCAGCCGTCCATTCAGCAATATGAGAAGCCTGCCTACCGTAACGGCCAGTACGTCTTGTACGACATGACCAAAGGCGTTTACGGCAACGGCTCCCTGATGGGCGCGCCGAAGATGACCGGCTTCTTCAAGGTCGATCCTTACCCGGTGAGCTTCTTCACTTCAGGTGCACTGGGTGGTAGTGGGGTGCGCTGAGCGCCCCACTGCAAGGTTTGAGCGTAGGGGGGAGAAATCCCCCTTTTTTTTCCTGACTGTTCAGGGATTGAATGCACAACGGTCCGGCGCTGCTGTGAGGATGAAATGGCTGCTGTACGTAATCTGTTCCTGATGTTCCTCCTGTCGTGCTGCCTGCCGGCCTACGCGGGTCAGGCGAGCGATTTCCTCGAACCGCTGGATCGTCCGGCATCTGCGGTGAGCAACCTGGCTGGTGCCCACCTCAATGCGGTGGCTGCGGCGGGGGATCGACTGGTGGCGGTGGGAGTCAGGGGACTGATCATGATCTCCGATGATGCCGGGGCGAGTTGGCGCCAAGTCGATTCACCGGTTTCCTCCGACTTGCTGGGCGTGACCTTTCCTACGCCGCAACAGGGCTGGGCAGTGGGCCACGAAGGGGTGGTGCTGCACAGCGCCGATCAGGGCAAAAGCTGGGTCAAGCAGTACGACGGTCGGCAGGCCGCCACGCAGCTGGTGGAGCATTTCACCAAGCTTGCCGAAGGCGGGGACCAGGCAGCCCTGGCCTACCTCGATGGTGTGAAACTGAACTACAAGGACGGCCCCGAGCAGGCGCTGATGGACGTCTGGTTCGCCGACGATCAGCACGGCTTCGTGGCTGGGACCTTCGGCACCCTGCTGGCCACGGAAGACGGTGGCAAGACCTGGGTGTCCTGGATGGAGCGGGTGGACAATCCGGAATTCCTCCATTACCTGGCTATAGCCGGCTCTGGTGAGCAGGTGTTTATCGCCTCCGAGCGCGGCATCGTCTTCCGCTACAACAAAGTTAGCGGCCGCTTCGACTTGGTGGAAACCGGGTACACCGGCAGCTTCTTCGGTGTCGAAGTCACTCCGCAGGCTGTGGTAGCCGCCGGCTTGCGTGGCACGGCCTACAAGTCCATGGACCAGGGCGCATCCTGGTCGCCTATGGAGACTGGCGTGAAGGTGGCGTTGAGCGATGTCCAGGCGCTGCCGGATGGGCGCTTCCTGCTGGCCAGCGTCGATGGTCGGGTCATCATCAGCGACGCGAAGCTCGACGGCTTCCAGGCCGTTGCTACCAGCCGGCCGGGGCGCTTCTCCAGTCTGGCGCTGCTGCCGGGCGGCAGGGCAGTCACAGTTGGATACTCTGGTGCGCGTCAGGTGAACCTGCGTTAGGCATCAGTCGAAATACAGAACAACAAGAGGCGAATATGGCTTTTTCAAACGCACTCGACATGCCTGTCATCTCGGATCCGCGGCAGTTCGACAGGGCAAGTGGGAACTGGCTGGAACGTATGGTGTTCAACCATCGCGGCATGGTCATCCTGCTCTGTGCGTTGCTGACGCTGTTCTTCGGCTGGAGCGCACTCAAGCTGCCGGTCAACACCAGCTTCGAGAAGATGATCCCGCAGTCCCACCCGTACATTCAGAACTACTTCAAGCATCGCGATGCGCTGCGCGGTATGGGCAACTCCACTCGTATCGTGGTGGAGAACACCAAGGGTGACATCTTCGACAAGGATTATCTGCTGGCCCTGCAAAGGGTGAATGACGCCGTGTTCCTGATGCCCGGCGTCGACCAGGGGTGGATGCGCGGCCTCTGGACCAGCAGCCTGCGCTGGACCGAAGTGACCGAGGAAGGCTATCGCGGTGGCCCGGTGATTCCGGACCGCTGGGATGGCAGTCCGGCCTCCATGGAGCGCCTGCGGGAAAACATCACCCGCGCCGGTATCGTCGGCAGCTATGTGGCCAACAACCTGCGTTCCTCGATGATTTTCGTACCGCTGTTGGACATCAACCCCGAGACCGGCAAGTCGCTGGACTACTCGGAGTTCTCCCGACAGCTGGAAACCCAGGTGCGCTCGCTCGAGAACGATAAGATCAAGATCCACATCATTGGCTTCGCCAAGTTGGTGGGTGACCTGATCGACGGTCTCTACGATGTGATGACCTACTTCGCCTACTCGGTGCTGATCGCCAGTGCTCTGGTGCTAGCCTACACCCGTTGCCTGCGCAGTACCCTGCTGCTGGTGTTCTGCGCGATGCTCGGGGTGGTCTGGCTGCTGGGTCTGCTCAGCGTGCTTGGTTACGTGCTCGATCCCTATTCGATCCTGGTGCCCTTCCTGATCTTTGCCATCGGCTTGTCCCATGGCGCGCAGAAGATGAATGGCATCATGCAGGACGTTGGTCGCGGCACCCACAAGTACGTTGCCGCCCGCTACACCTTCCGCCGCTTGTTCATGGCTGGCCTGACGGCGCTACTGGTGAACATCGTCGGCTTTGCCGTGCTGATGATCATCGACATCCCGGTGATCCGCGACATGGCCCTGACTACCAGTCTGGGCGTGGCCATCCTGATATTCACCAAGCTGTTCCTGATTCCGGTACTGCTGTCCTACTTCGGCGTCAGCCCCTCGGCCGCCAAGCGCAGCGTGCAATCGGCAGAGCAGCTGAACGCCGGCCGCAGCCCGATGCAGGCCATTCGCACCTGGTTGATCCGCCTGACCGAGCGCCGGCGTGCCACCTTGGCCGTGTGCGCCGCGGTAGTGCTGACCGGCGCCGGTCTTTCGATCAGCCAGCAGGTCAAGTTCGGTGACCTCAATCCCGGAGCGCCGGAGCTGCGCCCCGAATCCCGCTATAACCGTGACGTGGCTTTCGTCAGCCAGAACTACGGCCTATCCACCGACCAATTCGTGGTGATATTGAAGACCCCACTGGGAGAGTGCACGCAGTTCGCCTCCCTGATTGAGGCCGACCGCCTGAGCGCGCGCCTTCGCGAGCTACCAGGCGTGCAGACCACCTTCTCGCCGGCCGACGGGATACGTTTGGCCACTTCCGGGATGTTCGAGGGCAACCCCAAGTGGATGACCATCCCGCATAACAACAGCAATCGCACCCAGGCGTTCAACATGTTCTCCACGGACCGGCCCGAACTGGCCGACCGCAGTTGCGCCATCACGCCCATCGTTGCGTACCTGGCCGACCACAAGGCGTCCACGCTGGATCGCGTGGTGCAAGAGGTGGAGAAGCATGGCGCCGAGTTCAACAGTCAGGATCGCGAGTTCATTCTGGCGGCCGGCAGCGCCGGGATCGAGGCGACTACCAATATCGTGGTCAAACGCAGCTTCTGGACCCTGCACCTGGTGCTCTACGGTGCCGTTGCCTTGCTTTGCTTTGTCACTTTCCGAAGCTGGCGTGCGGTAGTGGTGGCGCTGATCCCGCTGATCATCACCTCGATATTGTGCGAGGCCCTGATGGTGATGCTCAACATCGGCATCAAGGTGGCCACGCTGCCGGTGATCGCCGTGGGCGTCGGCGTTGGCGTTGACTATGCCCTCTACCTGCTGAGCGTGCAGCTCGGCATGCAACGCCAGGGCATGACGCTGGCCAAGTCCTACGAGGGTTCCCTGGACTTCGTTGGACGCATCGTCGGGCTGGTCGGCCTGACCATGGCGGCGGGTGTACTGCCTTGGATCTGGTCGCCGATCAAGTTCCAGGCCGACATGGGCATCCTGCTCAGCTTCATGTTCCTCTGGAACATGCTGGGCGCGCTGGTGTTGATTCCGGCCCTGTCCTACTTCCTCCTGCCATCCTCCACCAGTGGTGAACGGGCCCAGGCTGCGCCATCCGGGAGCGAGCCTCCGGAGACCATCGAGCCGGAGTCGGTATTGGCTGACGAGGATCGCCGAGCCCGACACTACCGGGCCACGGTCTGATAGAAGAGTCTGGGCGTCGGAGCAGGGTAGGGCGAAGCTCTTGCAGCAGGCCGTCCGGCCTGCTGTCGTGCGCCTGAAACCGCAATAATGCTTGGAAATCGAACCATGAAGCTTGGATTGGATGGACGTGTTGCACTGGTCTCGGGCGGCAGCAAGGGTATAGGCCGGGCCTGCAGCGAGATGCTCGCCGCCGAAGGATGCCGAGTAGTAGTGGTGGCTCGTGGTCAGGAAGCCCTGGATGAAACCGTGACGGCCATCCGCGCCAACGGAGGCATGGCTATCGGGGTGAGCGCAGACCTGACCCGCGACGCCGACGTGCAGCGAGCGGTGTCCTTGGCGCGCGAGGCATTCGGTGCCCCGGAAATTGTCATTACCAACGTCCATGGCGGCGATCCCGGGGACTTCCTGGAAGACAGCGCCGACGTCTTCACCGAGTCCTTCCGGGGCCTGGTGATGAGCGTGGTGCACCTGGCGCGGGCGACCCTGCCGCATATGCGCGAACAGCGTTGGGGTCGTCTGCTCACCATAGGCACGGCCGCTGCCAAGGAGCCTGCTCCTGGACTGCGGCTGATGGCGGCCAACACTGCCCGCGCCGGTGTGGTGACCCTGAACAAGCAACTGGCCGACGAGTTCGCCGCCTTCGGCATCACCGTCAATACTCTGGCCACTGGCTGGATCGCCACCGAGCATATGCGCGATCAGGTGGGCAAGATGGCAGCGGCCAAGGGCATGGCCCTTGACGACATGCTCCAGCGCTTGTCCCGTGGTGTGCCGGTGCAGCGAATGGGCCGGCCGGAGGAGATCGCGTCCCTGGCAACCTATCTCTGCTCAGAACTCGGTGGTTACCTCACCGGCTGCCTGATACCCGTGGACGGCGGCGCCCACCGAGCCGCCTGGTAAGCAGCATGGAACAGCAACTGTTGGAAGCTCCGACCCTCTGGGCACTGCTGCAGCGCCGGGTGGTGCTTAGCCCTCAAGCCATCATGCTGATCGACGGGCATCGACGTCTGCGCCTGACGTTCGCTCAGGCCCTGGATATCTCGGCGCGCCTGGCAGCCGGCTTTCAGCAGCGTGGCATTGGACCCGGCTCTGTGGTGACCTGGCAGCTACCCACCGGGATCACTGCGGTGATGACCGCTCTTGCGCTTGCGCGCCTGGGGGCCGTGCAGAATCCGATCATTTCGCTCTATGGCGAACGCGAGGTGCGCTGTGTGCTGGAGCGCAACCGCTCGGACTTCTTGCTGGTCCCCGATGCGAAAGAACGTGATTTCCCGGCTATGGCCCAGCGCATTCGCGACAGCTTGGAGAGTCCGCTTCAGATAATCGTGATGTCCGGCGACCTGCCCCAGGGCAAGGCGGTAGACCTTCCGCCAACACCGGAAGATGGCGAGTCAGTGCGCTGGGTCTACTACACCTCGGGCACTACTTCGGAGCCTAAAGGGGCGTGCCACAGCGATCAGACGCTGATGATCGGTGGCCGGAACCTGGCGCGGGCCATGCAAGTCGGACCCGCCGATGTGGGGACCGTGGCTTTCCCCTACGCCCATATTGGCGGCGCCATGTACACCGCCATGCTGCTCTCCAGTGGCATGAGTGCTGTGCTGCTGGATAGGTTCCAGGTGGCAGAAGCGGCGGCCATCTTCCGCCAGTTCGGTGTCACCACAACGGGCGGCAGCACTGCCCACTACGAAGCCTTGCTGGCGGAGCAACGCCGCCAACCGGGCGAGCCACTGATACCATCGCTGCGCCTGCTTTGCGGCGGCGGCGCGCCCAAGCCGCCAGAGCTCTACTACCAAGTGAAGGCCGAACTGGGCTGCGTGCTGACCCACAACTACGGCATGACCGAGGTGCCGCTGATCTGTGCCGGTTCCCCCGGCCATGGAGACGATCAGTTGGCCTTCTCCGAAGGTCTGCCCGTCGAAGACATAGAGCTGCGCATCGTGCGCCCGGACGGTAGTCTTGCTGCCGTGGGGGAGAGCGGCGAAATACGAGTACGCGGTCGTGGCGTGTTCAAGGGCTATACGGACAAGGCATTGGAAGCGGATGCGTTCGATGCTGATGGCTTCTTCCACACCGGCGACCTCGGCCTGCTGCGCACCGATGGCCGGGTGACGCTGACCGGGCGCCTCAAGGACGTGATCATCCGCAAGGGCGAGAACATCTCCGCGCGGGAGCTCGAGGATATCCTCTACGGCCATCCCAAAGTGCGCGCAGTCGCTGTGATAGGCCTACCCGACGCCGAGCGGGGAGAGCGGGTCTGCGCGGTAGTCGAGCCTGCCGAGGGCCAGCCGCCGCTGGCGTTCGAGGAAATGGTCGCCTACTTCTGGGCTAGCGGGATCATGGTGCAGAAGATCCCGGAGCAGTTGGAACTGGTGGATCGCCTGCCGCGCAACGAGACCCTGAACAAAGTGCTCAAGCATGTCCTCAGGGAGCGCTTCGCCAGCTGAAGCATCAGGGGCGGTGGAATCCCAATGATCGTCCGGTAAATGGGGGCCAATTCATCCGCGAATGAACTCGCCCCCACGCAGAGCGCAGGTCCTCAGCTTATCGCCTGTACCACCGCATCGCTGTCGCACACAGTACTGTACAGGGGCAGCAAGTTGCGCAGGATGAATTCGTGGCTCTCTGCCGAGGCGCCGGCGATGCAGTCCTCGGGGACCACCACCTGGTAGCCGAGGTCCGAGCCGCAGAGAGATAGCCCGGAAATCGCCACATTGGTGGACACCCCAACCGCTACCAGCGTCTGCACGCCCATGTGGCGCAACATGGCGTCCAGTTCGGTTCCGTGGAAAGCCACCAGGGCAAAACTGCGAGCATGGACGATATCCGTCGGGTGGGGCTGCAGTTCTTCCACCGCCAGCACGTCCTGGCTGCCCGCGATCATTCGCTGATCCTTGACCGAGCGGACGATGATCGCGCTGGTGCGGGGCAGGTCGGGGTAACCTGGTCGATGCACTACGTGTAAATGAATAACCGGCAGTTCTGCATCCCTGAAGCACTGTGCCAGGCGGGCGATGCGCGGCACGATGCTTCGCGCCGCGGCTTGTTCGGCCAGGCTCTGGAACGGTGACAGAGCAGGGTCGATTACCCCTTGCTGGCATTCACTGATCAGCAGCGCAGCGCGCTGTCCTTTATCCAACCCTCTGAGCATGGAACCTCCAGTTTCTACGTGTTGTTGTCGAGGCGAGCCTATTCCAACGCATTGACTTGTTGCTTCCCTGAGGCATTATAGCTGATAGTTTATCAGTTATTAAGCGACGAGAAAGCTGAAATGAATGATGATACTGGTGTGGTGCAACTGCTCAAGGACTCGGCTAATGACTACTTGGCTGGCAACCACGAGCCGGCTCGCCTGCGTGGCTGGATAGGGCGCGTACGTCCCCTCGAGCGCAGTCTGTGGCAGGGCATGTCCGACCTTGGCTGGACCTCGGTCATGCTGCCTGAACATTTGGGTGGAAGCGGACTTGGCCTGCGAGAAGCATGCGAACTGGCAGAAGTGATGGGGGAACGGCTGCTGGCCGAGCCTTTCGTCGCCTGCTGCGTAATGCCGTCGGTACTGCTGGAGGCCGCATACGCCAAGGACGCGGCCAATGGCGTGGCGCAGCTCGCCGACTGGTTGCAGGCGGCTGAACGCCCGCTCGCGCTGGCCTGGCAGGAAGGTGCCGGGCTACTGGAGCCGGGCCTGCCGACCTGCAGCGTCGAGAATGGTGTGCTGAGCGGCAGCAAGCAGTTCGTTCTTGGCTGTGAGGCCGACTCGGTGCTCTTGGTGTCCGCTCAGCTGGAGGGCCAGTTGGCCTTGGTGGCGGTCGCGGCTGATGCTCCTGGTGTCTGCATTGAAGCCTTCGCGGCTGGCATCGGCACGCAAGCGCACGTGCATTTCCAGCAGGCGCCGTTGCTATTCGCCCAACCGTTGCTACTGGGCGAGGGTGCTGAAAAGGCGTTGCGCCAGGCGCTGGCCGCCGGGCGCTTGGCCCTCGGTGCCGAACTGGCCGGACAGGCAGCGGGTTGTCTGCGCCAGACCATCGACTATGTCAGCCAGCGGGTTCAGTTCGAGCGCCCCCTCGGCGCATTCCAGACCGTGCAACACCGCTGCGTGGACCTGCATATTGAAATCTCCCTGGCGAACGCAGCATGGCGCCACGCCCTGACTTGTTATGAACGTGCGCCGCTATCCGCCGAGACCCTGGCCTCCATCAGCGCTGCCAAGGCTCGCTGCGCCACGGCGGCTCTGATAACCGGCAAGCAGGCGGTGCAGTTGCACGGCGCCATGGGCTTCGCCGAGGAAGTGGATATCGGCCTCTACCTGAGGTCGGCTTTGTTCGGCGCGGCCTGGCTAGGGTCGGTAGAGGCCCACCGTCGAGCCTTTGCCGCGGCGTATCCGTCCCTGCGTCAGGATCAGTTGGCCCGTGGCGACCGGCTGGACGTGGCTTTGAGCCTGTCCAGCGACCCGCGTGACTGGAGTGACGAAGAGTTTCGCCTGCGTCTGCGGCGCTGGCTGGAAGAGTATTACCCCAAGCACTTGAAGCAGAATGACAGGCGCCCGTTCCTGCGCCTGCGCGGTGATGACCTGTGCAACTGGCTGCGGCTGCTCGACGATCATGGCTGGCGTGCCCCTGCCTGGCCTCGAGAACATGGCGGCATGGGAATTTCCTTCAGCAAGCAGTGGATTTACCAGCAGGAAATGGAACGCGCAGGAGTAGGGCGGATCATCGACAACGGTGAAACCCAGCTCGGCCCGACCTTGATCAAGTGGGGCAGCGAGGCGCAGAGGGCCTATTACCTGCCGCGCATCCTGCGTTGCGAAGATGTCTGGTGCCAGGGGTATTCGGAACCGGGCGCCGGATCTGACCTGGCCAGCCTGCGCACCCAGGCGGTGCGCGAGGGCGACGAATTCGTCGTCAGCGGGCAGAAGATCTGGAGCACCCACGCCACCGATTGCACCCATATCTTCACCCTGGTGCGCACCGGCAAGTTCGAGAAGAAGCAGCAGGGCATCAGTTTCCTGCTGATCGACCTCAAGGCTCCCGGTGTGAGTATTCGGCCTATTGCCAACATTGCCGGCGAGAACGAGTTCTGCGAGGTGTTCTTCGACGCGGTGCGGGTGCCTGCCGAGAACCTGGTGGGAGAGTTGCACCAGGGTTGGAGCGTGGCCAAGGCACTGCTTGGCCATGAGCGTATCTGGCTGGGCAGTTCGGCCATGGCAGGCAGCGCGCTGGACCTGGCCGAGCGTCTGGTAGCGCAACTGCAGCTTTCGACTGATCGGGGCGTACTCGATCGCCTGGCCGGACTACAGGCCGACCTGCACGACTATCGCCTGCTCTACGCCCAGCTATGTGATCGCATCGCCCTGGAAGGCATAGAGCCCGGCGCCGAGGCTTCGGTGCTGAAGGTCTATGTCTCCGAGCTGTTGCAGCGGATCACCGAGTTCAACCTGGAAGTCAGCGGCGAGTACGGCGGCATTGTGGGCGATGTCCAGTTGGGCGATCTGCATACTGACCTGCACTGGCCTCTGATGATGTCCCGGCCGGTGACCATCTATGCAGGCGCCAACGAGATTCAGCGGGACATCCTGGCCAAGGCCGTCCTCAACATGCCCAATGCACCCCGTGGCTGAAGCGGCCATCTGGAGAACCTCATGAGAGAAGCTGTCATCGTATCCACCGCGCGTACCCCCATAGGCAAGGCCCACCGTGGCGCGCTGAACGACATCAAGTCACCCTCGATGACCGGCCATGTGCTGCTGCAGGCTGCTCTGCGCGCGGGCATTGACCCGGCCGAAGTCGAAGACGTGATCATTGGCGCGGCCATGGGCGCCGGCACCGCTGGCCGCAACTTGGCGCGCGCCGCCGCGCTACGTGCTGGAATGGGCGTGAACGTCGCCGGCTCCACTGTCGATCGGCAGTGCGCCTCCGGGTTGATGGCGGTGGCCATCGCCGCCAAGCAGATCATGGTCGATCAGATGGATATCGTGATCGGCGGCGGCTCGGAGAACGTCAGTGCTCTGACCCCCAGCTACCTCGAGTGGGCGGTACGTGAAAAGGACGAGGCGCTGGTGGAAGTCGTGCCACATGCCTACATGCCAATGATCGAGACCGCCGAGTTTGTGGCGAAGAAGTTCGGCGTCAGCCGCGAGGCACAGGACGTCTTCGCGCTAGAGGCCAATCGTCGCGCGGCAGCCGCCCAGGCCAGTGGCGTGTTCGATGAGGAAATAGTGCCTCTGCACGTCCGGCAGAAACTGGTGCACAAGGAAACCAAGGAGGTCAGCTACAAAGACTTCCTGTTCAGCAAGGACGAATGCCTGCGCCCCGATACCACGGCCGAAGGCCTGGCCAATCTCAAGCCGGTGCTGGAAGGTGGCAGTGTCACGGCCGGCAACGCCAGCCAGCTGTCCGATGGTGCCTCGGCCTGCCTGCTGATGGAGGCGCGACTGGCCGAACAGCGTGGCTTGCAAGCCCTGGGCGCCTATCGTGGCTTCATGGTTACAGGCTGCGCACCTGAGGAGATGGGCATAGGTCCGGTCACCGCCGTTCCCCAATTGCTGAAAAAGCATGGCCTAACCGTAGGCGACGTCGGTCTCTGGGAGTTGAACGAGGCTTTCGCCTGCCAGGCGCTCTACTGCCGTGACAAGTTGGGCATCGACCCTGCGCGTTTCAACGTCAATGGTGGTGGAATTGCACTTGGTCATCCTTTCGGCATGACCGGTTCGCGCCTGGTGGGCAGCGCGCTTCTGGAAGGCCGACGTCGTGGTGTGCGCTACGTGGTGGTAACCATGTGTGTCGGCGGTGGAATGGGCGCAGCTGGGCTGTTCGAAGTCTACGGCTGATTGCTTGAAGGGCTGGCCGGGCATCCACGAAACGGGGGTGTCCGGCCTTGTTCATTTCTAGGCGAGAAGGAAACCCAGAATGGCAGACTTGATCTTCCTCCACGGCGGTCAGCATGGATCCTGGTGCTGGGACCCTCTGATCGCAACGCTGTGTGCAGGTGGTCATAACTTCGACCGTATCATCCTGCTGGATATGCCAGGCTGTGGGCGCAAGCGTCATCGCGATCCGCAGGACGCGACGCTGACCTCCATCACTCGGGAGCTGAATGACGAGCTTCGAGCCCTCGGAGTGCGCGGTGGCGTCCTGGTCGGTCACTCCATCGCCGGTGTGCTGCTGCCGATGATGGCTGTGGATGCCCCAGCACTGTTCTCGCGCCTGGTCTACCTGACCACGGCCGTGCCGAAAGAAGGCCAGACCATCATGGAGATGTTGGGGACAGGACGGCAGGGAGACAATCCGGAGCAGGTGGGTTGGCCGGTTGATCTGGCGACCACGTCACCCGAGGCGCTTAGTGTCGCTATCTTCGGTCGGGATCTCAGTCCGGCACAGCTCGAATGGCTGCTCAACGAAGTCAGTCAAGACCAAACGCCACCCGCGGCTCAATTCGAGCCTGTGTCGAGGCGGGGTTACCGGGAGGTCGGGATAGTGGCGAGCTACGTCCTGACCTTACGTGACGATATCCTGCCACCACTCTGGCAGCGGCGCTTTGCCGAGCGGCTGGGGTGTGAGGAGGTGGAAGAGATCGATACGCCTCACGAGCCTTTTGTGTCCCATCCAGAGTTGCTGGCCGAGGTGTTGCGCCGATTTGCTTGAGCGGTGCAGGCGTCCTCTCAGCGATGCTTCGATATGTAGGGGGAGGGCCTGCTTGTTCCCCGCAAAAAAAACAAGGCATGGCCGGGCGAACCCGAGCATGCCTTGTGAAGGAGCACCCTCCAGCGGCGTTGGCGGGTGCCCGATATGCCCGGACAGCAATCGACGCCCGGGCTTGCACTCGTGCTCAGACGACGGCTGACCTCTCCTGGGCTGCCAGCTGCTCGAAGTGGTGCATGCTGCTGCCAAGGGCGCTGTTGATCAGTGTCATGCGTTTGAAGTAATGGCCGATCACGTATTCCTCGGTGACGCCGATACCACCATGCAGCTGGATGGCCTGGCCGCAAACGAAGTGACCGCTTTTGCCGATATGGGCTTTGGCCGCTGACAGTGCGCGGGTACGTTCGGCCGGCCCCTTGTCAAGGCTGGAGAGGGCGTAGTGAAGCATTCCACGAGACAGTTCAAGCTCAATCAGCATCTCGCTCATGCGGTGCTGCAGGCTTTGGAAGTCCCCCAGCAACTGGCCAAACTGCTTGCGGATCTTCAAGTAGTCACGGGTGATCCAGAGGGAACGCTCCATGACGCCAACCGCTTCGGCGCAGAGCGCCGCCGTGGCCTGCTCGATGCCATGGCGCAGGGCGGCCAGGCCGAGGCCGGCGACACCCAGCAGGTTCTTTTGGCTAACCTCCACGTTTCGCAGGTAAAGGTGGCTGGCCCAACGGTTGTCGATCAGGCGCACATCGCGACGTTCCACGCCCGGCGCTTTGGGGTCCACCAGGAACAGGCTGATGCCTTGTTCACTGTCGTGATTGCCGCTGGTACGGGCAGAGACGATCAGCAGTTCGGCGACGTTGCCCGCCACCACCGCGACCTTCTCGCCATTGAGGTGCCAACGCTCACCATCGATGGCGGTGGCACGGGTCTGCACCAGGGCCGTGTTACCTCGAGCTTCGGCTTCCTCGTGCGCCAGTACCGGCAGTACTTCGCCCAGGCAGAGCGCCTGGAGCAATGGTGCGGCCTTAGCGTCACGGGTAGCGACTAGGGTCTGGGCAGCCAGAACCGCCACAGCCCAGTAAGGCTCCACGCAGAGTACCCGGCCGATTTCTTCCATCACCAGAGCGGATTCGACTGCTGAGCAGTTCATCCCGCCGAACTGCTCCGGCACTGTCAGCCCCAGCAACCCCAAGTCGGCCAGTTGTTGCCAGTGGCCCGAGTCGAAGGAGCCCTTGCCGACCACCGAGGCGCGCTTGTCGAATGCGCAGTTATCCTCCATGAACCGGCGGACGCTGTTCTGCAACATGCTCTGTTCTTCGTTGAGTTGGAAATCCATGGTTCAGAGCTCCAGGAATGAACGGGCGATGATGGTGCGCTGGACTTCGTTGGCCCCGCCGTAGATGGTGGTGGCGCGGCGATAGAAGTAGTCGGCCATGATGCCGGGCGCGTAGTCAGGGCCTGGGGCCCAGGCTTCTTCGAGATTGGAGTCACCCAATGGGTCCGGGTAGACGTAACTGGCGTAGCACCCCAATGCCTCGACTTGCAGTTCGCCGATCTTCTGCAGGAGCTCCGAACCACGGATTTTCAGCAGCGAGCCCACCGGCAGCTTGCTCTGGCCACCGGCTTTTTCGTGCAGGGCACGCAGGGAAAGCCAGCGTAGGGCAAGTAGGTCGGTTTCCAGCTGGGCCAAGCGGCTGGCGAAACCAGGGCGATCAATCAAGCGCTGGCCATCGGCCTGTCTGAGATTGAGGAACTTGCGCAGCCGAGCCAGGTTGGCGTTGTTGCGCGGCCACTCGGCACTGAAGGCTCGCTCATTCTCCAGAAGGAACTTGGCGTAGGTCCAGCCCTTGCCTTCCTCGCCTACCAGGTTCGTCAGCGGCACCCGCACATCGTCGAAGAAGACTTCGTTGAGGCTATGGCTCTCGCCGATATCATGGATCGGGCGGATAGTCACGCCGGGTGCCTTACGGTCCACCAGAATCATGGAAATACCGCGTTGACGGGCCTCGGGGTCGGTTTTCACCAGGACGAAGATCATTTCCGCGGTCTCGACGAAAGAGGTCCAGATCTTGCGGCCGTTGATCACGTATTCGTCGCCGACGCGGTCGGCACGGGTGCTGAGCGAGCCCAGGTCGGAACCTGCGTTGGGCTCGGAGAAGCCCTGGCCCCAGTACACATCGCCATTGAGGATGCGTGGGCCGTACTCCTGTTTCATGGCTTCGCTGCCGAAGGTCATGATCACCGGGCCGATCATCTTGAACCCGGCGGTATCCACCGGCGGCGCGCCGGCGAGGATGCATTCCTCATCGAAGATGAACTGGCGTACTGGCAACCAGCCGGTGCCACCCCAGTGTTTGGGCCAGTTGGCGCCGGACCAGCCCTGTCGGTTGAGGATCTTCGTCCATTGACGGATGTCCTCGCGCAACGGGTGGTAGCCACGGCGGTTGCGCTCGGCCAACTCTGTCGGGAGGTTGTCCTTGAGAAAGGCGCGGACCTCCTGGCGGAAGTTTTCGTCTTCCTGATCCAGTGTGAAATGCATGGGTTCAGTCCTGTTTGCTGCGAGCGGTGGTTCCGCTCCTGTTATTAGCGGGAGTCGCATGCGCCGCCCGGTGGGGCGGCGCACAGATCAGCCGTGGCGTGGCCTCACTTGGGCGCGGCGTTGAAGGGGATGCCCTTGTCCGGCCGATGGTCCTGGGGTAACCCCAGGACCCTTTCAGCCAGGGTGTTGAGCAACAGCTCGTCGGTTCCGCCGGCAATGCGCAGACTGGGATCCAGCCAGGCGCGCGCGAAGTCAGTTACCGCATGCCCATGAGGGGCGAGTTGCGCACCATTGGCGCCCAGCATGTCCATGGCCATGGCACCCAGTGACTGTCGGGTGCGCCCTAGCAGCAGCTTACGGATAGCGCCCTCCGGTCCGGGAGCCTGACCGCGGGCGAAGGCTTCAAGGGCGCGACGGTGGATGGCACGCAAGCCTTGGCGCTCGACGAAAACTTCGGCGATGCGCGCGCGTACTTCGCCGTCTTCCAGCGCTGGCCGGCCGTTGAGACGGGCATTGCCAGCCAGGTCGACGAAATTTTCCAGGGTGGGGCCGTAACCGGACTCGTCGGTGACGGCGTAGCGTTCGATCATCAGCGTCTCGACCGCCACCTTGAAGCCGCCGTTGATCTCACCCATGCGTTGCTCGTCAGGGACGAAGACTTCATCGAAAAAGACCTCGTTGAGATCCTTTTCCTCGCCCAGGCGGTGAATTGGCTGGACGGTGATGCCCGGCGACTTCATATCGAGGAAGAAGTAGGTGAGGCCGGCGTGCTTAGGCAGGCTAGGGTCAGTACGGGCGACCACCACTCCCCAGTCGGCAATCTGCGCCCAACTGGTCCAGACTTTCTGGCCACTGAGCAGCCAGCCACCTTCCGTAGGCACGGCTTTCAGACGCAGGGAGGCGAGGTCGGAACCAGCCGAGGGCTCTGAGAACAACTGGCACCAGATTAGTTCACCGCGCACGGTGGCCGGCCCCAGTTTCTGTTTCCACGCGTCCGGCGCATAGCGCAGGAAGATTGGCAACGGATTGTTCAGGCTGATACTGAAGTAGACTAGGGGCAGGTCATAGCGCATTTCTTCTTCGCAGAAGATGACCTTTTCCAGCTCGCTACCACCTCCGCCGCCGTACTCGCGGGGCAGGGTGATGCAACCGTAGCCATGCTGGACTTTGTGGGCCTGCCAGGCACGGGCCAGGGCCAGGTCATCTTCGAAGGGCAGGCCGTGACGGGCCTGGCCCGAGTATCGGGGGGCGTGCTCGGCTAGCCAGGCCCGGGCGCGTTCGCGGTAGAGCTTGAGTTCATGATTCATGTTGTTCACCCCACCAGCGCGGTTGCGGATTCGAGTCCAAGATCAGCCAAGAGGCGTTCCCGCCAGTAGGCGAGGCTGCCCAGTTCCAGGGCCAGGCTGCGAGAGCGCCGGTAGAAGTGGTGGGGCATGGCTTCCCAGGTCACGCCCATGCCGCCGTGCACGTGGAGGTTCTCCTGGGCGGCCAGGTTGTAGGCGCGAATGGCGGCAATGCGCGCGGCGGAGGTCAGCTGCTGTCTCGTAGGCAGCTGTTGATCCCACGCATCCAGGGCGTCACTAGCGCAACCGCGGGCGATTTCCAGCAGGCAGTAGATTTCCGCCAGCTTGTGTTTGATGCCCTGGAAACCACCGATAGGCTGGCCAAAGGCGCGGCGTTCGCGAGCGTAGTCGCAGGCCATGTCGAGGCAGGCCTGAGTGCCGCCAATCTGTTCGAAGGCAGTGGCCAGGGCGGCAAGATTGCCGATTTCGCCAATCAGTTCGGCGCCGCCGAGAGGGGTGACCTCCGCCTGGATGAACTGGAGAATCGCCGTTGCACGGGAGTTATCGAAGCCTTCTACCAAGCGACGCTGCACGCCCGGCTGGTCCAGACGCACGAGGTAGAGTCCATTGCCGCGTTCATTGCCGGCCTGAACAAGCGCAATGTCGGCGACGGCAGCAAAAGCAGCCAGGGCCTTCTCGCCGTTGATACGACCATTGCGTACCTGGGCCGAACTGCTTCCACAGAGGCCGCTTTCGGCGGGATCGGCCAGCGCCAGAGTGGCGATGGTGTCACCGCTGGCCAGGGCGTCAATCAATGCCTGGTGCTCCTCCGTACCCGCGTGAATCAGGGCATGGGCGGCGAGGGTATTGCTAATGAGGGGCAGGGAGCCGGTGAGCCGACCCAGTTCTTCGCAGATCACGGCGAGGCCGCTCCAGCCGAGTCCCAGCCCTCCGGCACTTTCCGGAATGGCCACGGACGGCCACCCTTGCTCGACGGCATGGTGCCAGAGCACCCGGTCGAAGCTGCCGGGCTCGTTGAGCAGTGATTTCAGGTGCTCGGGTGTCGCCTGGTCCTGGAGCAGGCGTCGGGCCTGTTCGCGGATGCTGGCGAGGTCTTCAGCGTGATCGGCTTGCATGCGGACTCTCTCAGGCTGGAGTGAAGAGGGGGAGGTACACGTCCTCCGCTGCCTCGAAGACCACCTTCACCCGTTGGCCGATGAAGGCGGATTCGGGTGGGCAGCCAACGATGTTGGTCGTCAGTTGCAGACCTTGCTGCTCGTCGAGACTGACGATGGCGACGGTGTAGGGAACTTCCTGGCCTGGACTCCAAGGTTGGTGGTTGACGGTCAGGGCTTCGATCGTGCCCAGGCCGGAAACGGTCTCGGGGGCGAGATTCCGGCTCAGGCACTTGGGGCAGACGATTCCCGGCGGGTGCAGCCAGAAGCGGCAATCGGCACAGCGCAGGACGCGCAGCTGGCCGTCTGCACCGCTGGTCCAGAAGAAGCGGTTCAGGCTGTCCAGCTCGGGAAGGATTCGGTTCGAAGCAGTGCTCATGGGGTTCTCCAGGGGGGCGTTGGCGTTGCCTGAATCATGCGTCAGGTTTCGCCTAGCCATCTATGGCTCACTCGCTTGGGATTAAAACTAACACACTGTTATTTTTGTTGTATAGTTACTTCCAAGACAGGCGTCCTTCTAGCTAAGCCTGAATGATCGGAATCCCCTATGTCATCAGTGCTTCAGGCATTCTGCGAGGGGAATAATCAAGCTGACTATAGGTCAGCTATATAAGACGTAAGGAGGTTCATGAATGTCCAGTCTGGTCGTGGTTACGGGCGCTGCAGGCGCTCTTGGGCGCGCCGTTGCCCATGCCTTCATCGAGGCGGGTCATCCACTGTTGCTGGTGGATTGCAACGAAGCGGTTCTGCGCTCGGCCTATGAGGGGGTGACTGGCAACCTGCATTTCGTGGTGGCCGATCTGACCGATAGCGCAGCGACTCTGGCGGCCCTCGGCGGTGCCGTAGATGCACATGGTCCCGCGGCAGTTCTCTGCAATATCGCCGGTGGCTTTGCCATGGGTGTGGAAGTACACGACGCCGATGCCTCCGTGTGGGAGCGCATGATGGACATGAACGTGTCTACCACCTTGAATGCTTGCCGGGCTGTGGTGCCGAGCATGGTAACTGCTGGGCGTGGCAAGATCGTCAACGTTTCGGCGGCTTCGGCCAGCAGCGGCAAGGGGAGCATGGGTGCCTACTGCGCATCCAAAAGCGTTGTGGCGCGTATTACCGAGTCCATGGCCCAGGAGCTGCGGGAGCGGGGAATTAATGTGAACGCCGTTGCGCCCAGCATCATCGACACGCCGGCGAACCGTGGAGACATGCCGGACGCGGACGCCAGCAAGTGGGTGTCCACTCGCCAACTGGCGGACGTGATCACTTTCCTCGCCTCCGAACGCGCTAGCGCCATCCACGGTGCGGTGATCCCTGTGGTGGGACTGTCCTGATGGGCGGCGGAGTCCTGGTCATGCAGCCGGCGGATGGGGTCTGTCAGATCACCATCAACCGCCCCGAGCGGCGTAATGCGCTGGACGTGGCGACCTACTCGCAACTGGGGGCGGCATTGCTGGCGGCTGACCAGGACGACGCCATCAGAGTCATAGTGCTGAGCGGTGAGGGCAAGCACTTCACGGCTGGAAACGATCTGGCGGACTTCCGCCTGTTGAAGGACGCAGCGTCCGTGCCGGGCATCGACTTCCTGCGCATTCTCTCCGGACTGTCCAAGCCGGTGATCGCGGCGGTCGAAGGCTATGCCATCGGAATCGGCACGACCTTGTTGCTGCATTGCGACCTGGCCTATGCCGGCAAGGGCAGCACCTTCCGCCTGCCCTTCGTGGGACTGGGATTGTGTCCCGAGGGTGGTGCTACCTATTTGTTGCCACGGCTCTCGGGCAGCAAGGTGGCGAGCAACCTGTTGTTCTTTGGCGAACCTTTCCTGGCTGACCTTGCGCGGGAGATTGGCTTGATCAACGAAGTGGTCGAGGAGGGCGGGGCGCTGGGGGTGGCCATTAGACGCGGCGAGGCGCTGGCCCGACTGCCTGTCCAGGCGTTGAGGAAGACCAAGGCACTGCTGGCAAGTCATGGGCGCACCGAGTTGGACGCTGTAATGGCTGCCGAAGAACGTGAATTCCTGGCCTGTTGCTCATCGAATGAAGCCCAGACTGCATTCGATGCCTTTCTCAATAGATAGGAGTGCTTGAATGTCCGTTCTGCTGCGGCGCCGCGAAGGTGCCGTCGAGATTCTGACCCTCAACCGGCCGGCGCAGCGTAATGCCCTCAATCCGGATTTGATGGAGGAGTTGTCCTGCGCCCTTGAGGAAATCGAGGCGAGCGAGGAGGTTCGGGTCGTGGTGCTGTCCGCCGCCGGTGACAAGGCCTTCTGCGCTGGAATGGACTTGAAAGCCTTTGCCGAGGCTCCTTCGATGCAGGGATCGCGATCGACTTCCTGCTTCGAGTCATTCCTGGAGGGGCGCTATTCCAAGCCCGTAATTGCGGCGGTCAATGCGACGGCGGTTGCAGGAGGTTTCGAGTTGGTCCTCGCTTGTGACCTGGCAGTGGCGGCGAACAACGCAAAGTTTGGACTTCCGGAAGTGAAGTACGGTCTGTTCCCGGCAGGTAGTGGCGTCCTGCTGCCTGCACGAATTCCCTTGGCCATCGCCCTGGAGCTGGGGCTAACCGGGGAGTTGATCGACGCGGACAGGCTTCTTCAGCTCGGGCTGGTCAACCGTGTGGTAGAGCCGGCGAGGGTGCTTGAAGCGGCGCTGGAGCTGGCGCTGCGAATCGCATCCAATAGCCCGCTCGGGGTTTCGACGACCAAGCGGCTGATGTGGTCGTGCGCGCAGCAAGGTGTCGAAGCGACAAGGCCGGAACTGAAGGCGTCGATCCCCACGGTTTTCAGCAGCGATGATGCTCTTGAAGGGGCGTTGGCTTTTGCGGAGAAGCGGGTGCCTGTATGGAAAGGGCACTGACGTGCAACAGTACGTCACCCCGACTGGAAAAGTGCCGCAGCAAGTGATTGGCCTTGCCGCGCATTTCTTCGCTGACCGATAAGTCCTGTTCTAGCTGCTTCAAGAAGTCGTGGGCAGGCCAGATCCAGGAGCCGCGTACCAGAGACGGCTATGGGCAAGGCGAACGGTTAGAGGGATCTGCTCATCTTTGAAGCCCAGGTGAACCTGAAAGCTGCTCCTGTACCATCAGCATAACTCTGGCAGGTATCGCCGAAGCCACGCCCAGCCCTCCTGGTTTTTCGATTAGGACGGCTGAGCTTTTTCCGGTTTTTAAGCAGTGACGCCCAAATTACTGGGAAAGGGGACGGCTTTATATAGAGAACAGACCGTCCGCTTCTGGCCGAATGCAGTCGGTGGCAAACAATAGCTAACGGTCAGGAGGGGCTGCTGGTATCGCTGAAAGCCACCCATCAGCCACTGACTGAGTTGTCAGTCGTTCGTCACATTTCACTAGATTAAGGGACGGCTCTGTCGCGAGCCTTTCGGGCGCCCAACCGGAATTTAACTTCACATTTAATTTCACATTCTCTGCCCTGATCGGAAGCTGATAACCGATTTCCAGAAAACAACGAGTTGACAGCTGCTGACCGGGAGCTAACAAAGCAAGAGGCGCGGAGCGAGGTCGCTGGTGATGAGGGACCTCACAAAGTGAACAGCCTGTCCCAGTCTCTCCGGGCGAGCTCCCTACATGCCTTTAGGGCACCGCCAAAGCACCTTGAGGATGCCCTCGCCATCCGTGTCTCAGATTCGTACGTGATGGGAAGTCCATCCTGGTCGAGCAATGCGCCGCGAGCTCCGATCAGCAACGCATGAGCTCCAACGACATCATGTGCCGACACCGGGACAAGGGACGCGCCTGCGACCGCGTCGCCCGCGGCTACACGGGCAAGGCGGTAGGCGATGCTCGGCATTGGAATGAATTCGGCAGGTGCACAGAGTTCAGCATTGAGTTCTGGCCTTTTGGCAGCGGCGGTGCTCACCAGCACTTTGCTGCCAGGAGACAGGTCGAGGTGTTCCAGCCGGGCCAGTCCTATTCGGCCATTGCGGATGACACCGCCAAGCCCCCTTGCCCAGGAGATACAGTCAGGGCCGCGGTCTGAAGTAACTGGTGCGTAGACCACACCTAGAACAGGGACAGCGTTACGTAAAAGACCTACTGAAATCGCCGAGCCCTTTCGGCCCTGCAGGAAGTCACTTGTCCCATCATTGGGGTCGACGACCCAGCAGTACTCGTGATCGGTCAGGCGACTCCCGGTCTCCTCGCCCCAGAAATCGCAATCCAGAAGCACCAGAAGATTCCGGCGCAGCTCTGACTCTATCTCGGCGTCGACTTCTGCTTTATCGCCCTGGCCTCTTGGTCCGCCCAGGGCGGGCCCACTCTGCAGTCAGTCGCTCTCCTGCCGAAAGTACTTTTTCGGTGACTGGCCCCAGCAAGTCCAAGCAGTCCATAGAATCTTCCAGAACATGGCACTCGGTCTGATGAACGGAGCTTAATCGAGCTGGCCTGAATTGGCCTGGCCTTTACCCACAGCATTGAGTGAGATGGCACAAAACCGCTTCTGGCCGAAAGTAGCCGGCTCCGACGTCCATTTCAGAGGCCTGAGTTGTCAGTACGAGTGGAGCGACTCGCCAGTTTCTGCAGGAGTTCGTCGCCTGTGAGGAGTCGGCCGCTCTCGATGTCTTTGTCACCCATGCTGAGCAGCTTCACCAGTGCGATGGCCTCCTGGGTTTGTTGATACTGCTCGAAGGACTGAACGACCATCGTGGGAAGTCCGTTCTGGGTGATACAAAGCGGTTCGTCGAGATCCAGCGTTGCTGCGTGCTGCTTGAGGTAGCTGATCGTTTGGATACGCATTGGAAGAACCCTCTCGCGAAAGCAAACAGAAGTCTGAAAATAAACGGGATTTCAATCCAGGGCGCGCTCAACTGACAGCAGGATATTTCCATGGGTCGACCCCGCTGCCAGGGGCCATTGTCAGCACGGCGATGACCACTTTCTTTAGCTGTTAAGGCTGATTTAGCTGGACAGCTAATCATGCGTTTTTAGCTAATGACTCGGCCGAACGACGGAATCTGCTGGTAGCGAATCGGTCGGTCGACCGGGCCTTGTCGGCCAAAAGCGGATGGCTAGGACCACGCGGGTGAGATATCGCTGTGGGGTTCTAAGGGCTCCAGAGAAGCAACTGCCAGACCGTAGAGGTTGCGCTATAAATCTTCCAGATTGGCATTCAGAACTGAATCACCCTTAGATACAGCAACCAAGAAGGAACCTATGTCATTTAGCGACTACTGGAAGGGCCCAGAGCACCGGCAGCGGGCAGATGACCTGGATATCCAGCTTACCGACCTTCAGGCGCGCTATGCACAGCTGCAAGCGCTCAATAGAAAGATCGGGGCCATGGACGTCCTGGACGTTCAGCAGCTGATTGAGCAAGAGAAGGGAAAGCTTGCGGCTGTCCGCCAGGAAGTTCAGCGCGCGGAACAGGAGAAGGCGAAGCTTGAGCAACGCTCCTCCGAGCTACAAGGGGAGATCCTCGTATGGGAGGAGACGCTACTGCTGGAGAGCTTTGCGCTCTATGAGCCGAAGTTCAAGCTCAATGCCAGCCACGAGTACAAGTCCCGGTTGGACAGTGTGCGCGAACAGCAGAAGACAATGATCAAGGGCGGCACAGCAGCCACTGGGAACATGGCCTGGACGGTCAACGGCAGCCAAGCCCAAGGCCGTAAGCTCGTGACCGACATGATCAAGCTGGTGATCCGATCGTTCAACAACGAAGCAGACTACTGCGTGGACAACGTGAAGTTCGACAACGTCGAGCTGGGCGAGAAGCGAATTCTCAAATCGTTCGAAGCCTGCAATCGCCTGGGCAAGATTATGGACGTGGAGATCTCCCGGCGGTACCTGGCCCACAAGCTCGATGAGCTACACCTTGCCCACGAGTTTCAGATCAAGAAGCAAGAGGAAAAGGAAGAAGCCAAGCGCGCCCGCGAAGAGCTGAGGGAGCAGCAGAAGCTTGAGCAGGAGATTCGCGCGGCTCGGGAGAAGATCGCCAAGGAGCGTAAGCACTTCGCGACCGCTATGCGTGACCTTCAGGCTCGCCTGGACAAGGCAGTGTCTGAAGAGGAGCGCGCGCCACTCTTGGCGAAATTGGCTGAGGTTGAAATGGGCCGGGCCGCGTTGGAGAGCGAAGAGAAGCTCATTGACTATCGCGAACAGAATGCCAAGGCCGGCTACGTCTACGTGATCTCCAACGTAGGGGCATTTGGGGAAGGGGTTTACAAGATCGGGATGACTCGCCGCCTGGAACCGATGGACCGTGTTGACGAACTGGGCGACGCATCGGTGCCGTTCTGGTTTGACGTGCATGCGATGGTCTTCTCTGACAACGCCCCAGCGCTGGAAGCGAAGCTGCACGAACGTTTTGCCGCAGGTCGCCTAAACAAGGTCAACGGACGCAAGGAATTCTTCCGTGCGGACATTGCTGAGATCGAGTCGGTCATTCGAGAAAACTACGACGCTGCCGTCGAAGTCATCCACGAATCGCCAGCCGAGCAGTATCGCGAAAGTCTCCGCATGACACTGCCCACGGCCACAATCCTGCAATCAGAACGGGTTTCGGCACAAATCTAGCTTTACCGATTGGATGCCTCTGTACGGGGCCTTGGCTTTCTAGAGGCCTGGCCAATCACTTTTGACAATCCAGTAGGAGGGCTGCCAATTTGCTACAGAGCCTACCCCACATGTGGCCATCCGAAGGGCAACTAGTAGGGCGGTAAGTTGGTGTTGAAGCAAAAAAAGGCGAGATAAGAAGCTTTGCCGAGAGCCTTTCTTCAAGCAGTCCCTGCAACAGCACTTCGCCCCGGCTGGGATAGTGCCGCAGCAACTGGTTGGCCATGCCACGCATTTCTTCGCTGACCGACAAGTCCCGTTCTAGCTGCTTTAAGAACTCGCGGGTCTGTATGACTGCGCGGGTTCGCTCATGAGGCATCGTCATGCGACAACCTCCGCTAACCGATTCGTTTGCTTCAGGCAAAAAAACAAACCCCCTGGTGCGCAGTGCGGGAAAAATCCCGTCCGAGGCGTGGGGGTTATGGTCAGCTATTATCCTAGCCTAGGATCGTGAGGCCTTCTACTCGAGGCGACCAAGCGCTTCCACAGTGCCGACCTGGTCGGCTGCTCCCGATCCCTACTGTATCCGAGGATTCGGCCTCGACCGCCTGGTTTGGGCCACCCTTAGAAAACCTAGCGCCGCTGGCTTCCTAGCCAGCGGCGCTAGGTTTTCTCGATCCATCCGTTCCAGTTGTTAATGAAAAAGTTCCAAATCTTAGTGGATCACTTCGATTTTGTTTTTGTGTCCCCGGTCTTGGTTAAACTGCGTTTTTTCTTGGGAATCACGCACCGTGAAGTGGGACATCTTCTGCAACGTCGTCGACAACTTTGGCGACATCGGCGTGACCTGGCGGCTGGCTCGTCAACTGGTGGCCGAGCATGGCCAATCGGTGCGCCTCTGGGTGGATGAGCCCGCCGTCTTCGCGCCGCTCTGTCCCCAGGCCGACCCCGAGGCGGATAGCCAGTGGCAACAGGGCGTGGAGATTCGCCACTGGCGCCAGGACTGGCAGCCGGCCGAGGCGGCGGATGTGGTGATCGAGGCCTTTGCCTGCCAGCTCCCCGGTGCGTATCTGGACGCCATGGCCGCGAGGCCGGAAAAGCCCACTTGGCTGAATCTGGAGTACCTCAGTGCAGAGGATTGGGTGGCCGGCTGCCATGGCCTGCCGTCTTTCCAGGCCAACGGCCTGCAGAAGGCTTTCTACTTCCCCGGCTTCATCGAAGGCACCGGCGGGTTGCTGCGAGAGTCCGGACTACTAGAGCGGCGCCAGTCGTTCCTGACCGATCCTGATGCGCGGCGGGCCTTCCTCGAAGAACTCGGTGTGGAGCTGGATGGCGACGCGCTACTGATTTCGCTGTTCGCCTATGAGAATGCCGCCCTGGCCGGTTGGTTGGACGTCCTTGCGGCAAGCGATCGGCGGGTGCAATTGCTGGTGCCCGTCGGTCGGGTGCTGGCCGATCTCGCTGACTGGCTAGGCGAGGAAAAGCTGGCCGCAGGGGCCGAATTCCGCCGTGGAAATCTGGCTATCCAGGTCCTGCCTTTCGTCAGCCAGGACGATTACGACCGCATCCTCTGGTGCTGCGATTTCAATGCCGTGCGCGGCGAGGACTCCTTTGTCCGTGCCCAATGGGCCGGGAAGCCGCTGCTCTGGCACATCTACCAGCAGGAGGAGGGAGCCCACTGGGACAAACTGGAGGCATTCCTCACCCTCTATTGCGGTGGCTTGTCGTCGGCCGCGGCGGCTGCGCTGACCGAGAGCTGGCGGGCCTGGAACCGGGGAGAGGGTATGGGCGAAGCCTGGAATGGCCTACTGGCGCAGTGGCCGGAAGTCAGTCGGCATGCCGATCATTGGTGCCGGCAGCAGTCCGCGCGCACGGACCTCGCGACGGGTCTGGTGCAGATTTGTACAAAACCGCTATGATACGCGGCCAGTTTTTTGTCACCCATCCACATCGGATATTCGTATGAAAACCGCTCAAGAGTTCCGCGCCGGCCAAGTTGCCAACATCAATGGCGCTCCCTGGGTCATCCAGAAGGCCGAGTTCAACAAGTCCGGCCGTAACAGTGCTGTCGTCAAGATGAAGCTGAAGAACCTGCTGACCGGTGCCGGCACCGAGACCGTGTTCAAGGCCGACGACAAGCTGGAGCCGATCATCCTTGAACGCAAGGAAGTGACCTACTCCTACTTCGCCGATCCGCTGTACGTGTTCATGGACACCGAGTTCAACCAGTACGAGATCGAGAAAGCCGACCTGGAAGGCGTCCTGACCTTCATCGAAGACGGCATGACCGACGTCTGCGAAGCCGTGTTCTACAACGATCGCGTGATCTCGGTTGAACTGCCGACCACCATCGTTCGCCAGATCGCCTACACCGAGCCGTCCGTCCGTGGCGACACTTCCGGCAAGGTCATGAAGACTGCTCGCCTGAACAACGGTGCCGAGCTGCAAGTGTCCGCCTTCTGCGAAATCGGTGACTCCATCGAGATCGACACCCGCACCGGCGAGTACAAGTCCCGCGTCAAGGCCTGAGCCTTTTAGCGAGACAGGAAAAAGCCCGCGAAAGCGGGCTTTTTCGTTTCTGCCATTCCTACCTCAGGTGCTCCTTGATGGCCTCGCCGGCCTGTTGCATTGCGGCGCGCGTGCCGGGGACCTTGGCCAGTACGTTGAGCAGGCCGAAGTCGTGGATCATCCCGTTGTAACGCACCGAGGTGACCTCGACGCCAGCGGCGTCCAACTTGCGGGCGTAGGCCTCACCTTCATCCCGCAGCACATCGAACTCGGCGGTCTGCACCAGTGCCGGCGGCAGGCCTTTCAGCTGCTCGGTCGAAGCCTGCAGCGGCGAGGCGTAGATCTCGGCGCGCTGTTTCGGGTCAGTGGTGTAGCTGTCCCAGAACCACTTCATCATGTTGCGGGTGAGGAAGTGGCCGTTCTCGAACTGGTTGTACGAGGCGTTGTTGAAGTTCGAATCGGTTACCGGCCACAGCAGGGCCTGGAAGCGGATCTTCGGCGTGCCCTTGTCCTTGGCCATCAGGCTGACCACTGCGGCCATGTTGCCGCCAACACTGTTGCCGGCGACGGCCAGGCGCTTGCCGTCCACGCCGATCTCCTTGCCGTGCTCGGCCACCCATTTGGTGGCGGCGTAGGCCTGGTTGATGGCGGTCGGGTATTTGGCCTCGGGAGAGGGTGTGTAGTTGACGTAGACAGCCACCGCGCCGGAGTTGGTCACCAGATCACGGATCAGGCGCTCGTGAGTCGGGTAGTCGCCCAGCACCCAGCCGCCGCCGTGGAAGAACATGAACACGGGCAGTTCACCCTTGGCGCCTTCAGGGCGGACGATGGTCAGGTCGATCTTCTGGCCATCGGCGTCGATGGTCTTCGTGCTGACATCGGCTTTCGGCAGCTCCAGCTTCACACTGGCCTGTGCGCCTACCAGCACCGCGCGGGCATCCTTGGGTGCCAGGGTTTCCAGGGGTTGGCCACCGCCGGCGGCCAGGGCTTCGAGGAAGGCCTGGGTGTTGCGTTCGACGCCCGGGCTGCCAGCGGCGAACGCGTGACTCACGGAGAGGGCGAGAAGGCTGCCTGCGACTACGGTGCTGATCGATTTCATGGCGTGTTCCTCAGTCTGTTTAATTTGCTATCTAAAATATTGCGCGCTAAGTAAGTGCGTGAGGCAGAAATTAATCGCGATTTATTTAGTGCGCAAGATAAATGTTGGAAGACTTTGGAATAACACCGTGGAGATATGGGTATAAGGCCGTCAGACGGCCTTTCCCAGACTGTTGCGCAGTGACACGAGGTCTTCCTTGAGGACGGTCAGCTCATCCGTCGTACGTTCGGTCGCCGCGAGAATGCACGCCGGCACCTTCCTGGCCTTCTCCTGCAGGACACGGCCTTGCTCGGTAAGGCGCAGTTCCACCACGCGCTCGTCCTTGCTGCTGCGCGTGCGGGTGATGAAACCTTCGGCTTCCAGACGCTTGAGGAGGGGGGTGAGGGAGCCGGGATCGGTGAGCATGCGGTTGCTGATTTCACCGACCGTGATGCCATCGCCTTCCCAGAGCACCATCATGGCGAGGTATTGCGGGTAGGTCAGGCCCAGCTCCTGGAGAAGTGGCTTGTAGACCTTGGTCATCATCAGCGACGTGGAATAGAGGGCGAAGCAGAGCTGGTTGTCGAGCATCAGCTCCTTGCAGGTGGAATCGGACATGGTCGGTCTCCATGGGCAGTGATGGTGACCAATTTAGCGCGCAAGCCTTTCGTGGGCAAAATTCATTCTTCCCATCGCGCAGCAAGGTGTTCTCGCGTAGGCCACAATTTCCCGGTCAACCACTGCAAGGACTGCGTCATGGACAACCTGCAAAACCCCTATCAGGCACCCGCTGCGGAACTCACCGTCAACAGTGCCGCCGAACCTCTGCTCGCTTCACGCTGGACGCGCCTGGCTGCGGCGCTGATAGATGGCTTGATCATGAGCCTGGTGACCGTACCGGTGGCCTATTTCTCGGGCACCTTCGCCGCCGCCCAGCAGGGCATCGAACCGAGCCTGGGCCAGCAGTTGCTGAGCCTCGTGGTCGGGATCGCGGTGTTCCTGCTGGTCAACGGGCATTTCCTCAAGAACTTCGGCCAGACGCTCGGCAAGCGGCTGCTGAAGATCGCCATCGTCACCCTCGATGGCCAGGTCCCCGAACTGGGCAACCTGCTGCTCAAGCGATATCTGCTTTGGTGGCTGTTGGCCTATATCCCGGTCGTGGGCGTGCTGCTGGTGCTGGTGGATTACCTGTTCATCTTCCGTGGCGATCGCCGTTGCCTGCATGACCTGCTGGCAGGCACACGGGTGGTTCAGCTACCGCGTTGATCAGTCGCGTCCGAGGCCGCTCAAGGCGAGGTCCCAGGGCGGCACCGGGCCGAATCGACTCTTCAGGAATTCCAGAAACAGCCTGCTCCGCGAGCTGGCTTCCCCTTCCAGGCGTAGCGCATAGATGCCGCTGGGCTCCGGCGGCGGCAAGCCGTCTTCGCAGAACAGCGGCACCAGTTCGCCGCGCACCAGATGTTCACTGATGAGCCAGGTCGGCAAGTGGGCGATTCCGTGACCGGCCACGGCACTGAAAAGCAGGGTCTCGGCGTTGTTGGCCGTCATGCGCATGCGCCCCGGTCGAATGTGCTGGAGCTTGCCGTCCACTTCGAAGCGCCAGGCGTAAGGGGGCGCCAGCGCGTCCCAGTCGAGGCCGTCGTGGTCGGGCAGCTCGCGCGGATCGCGGGGGATGCCGCGACGGCGCAGGTAGTCCGGGCTGGCGCAGAGAATCCGCACCAGTGGCGCCAGCGGCGTGGCAACCAGGCGCGTATCGGCCAGCGGGCCGATCCGCAGTACCAGGTCTACCTGACCGAGGCTTTCGCCGTGCATGTCGATGAAGCTGTCGATCAACCGCAACTGCACATCGAGGCCGGGGTAGTGGGTGAGAAACTCCGCAATGGCCGGTGCCAGGTGCCGGCGCCCGAACGGGCTCGGCGCATCGATGCGGATCAACCCTTCCGGTGCGCTGCTCAGGGACACCGCTTCGGCGCGGGCCAGGCGCAGTTCCGCCAAGACCCGTTTTGCCCGTTCGGCAAAGGCCAGGCCAGCGGGCGTCGCTTTCACCGCATGGGTGTTGCGGACGAACAGATTGCTGCCCAGGGCGCGCTCCAGGGCATCGATGCGCCGCGCGACGGCAGAGGGTGTGAGCGGGTGGCGACGCGCCGCAGCGGAAAAGCTTCCGGCCTCCAGGACGTCGAGAAAGAGGGCCAGTTGCTCGGTCAGGGCATCAGGGTTCATCAGGTTTGCCTTTGCGAGATACGCAAAGCCATTGTGCGCCGCTGTGCGTTTCCGCGACAACCGGTCGCCGGTAGCATCCCTCTATCGACGCGGAGGTGGCATGGATCTTTTGGCTTTTGCACTGAACATCGCGCTGGGTGCCTTGCTCGGCACCGTGGGTGGACTTTTCGGCATCGGTGGGGGGTTGATCGCCATTCCAGCGCTGGGCGTACTCTTCGGCCTGGACCAGCAACTGGCACAGGGCACGGCCCTGGTGATGGTGGTGCCCAATGTGCTGCTGGCGCTGTGGCGCTATCACCAGCGCAACCGCATAGACCCGCGCTATGCAGTCCTGCTGGCGGCCACCAGTTTCGGTTTCGCCTGGTTGGCATCGTTGTTTGCGGTTCGGGTCGATGCGGAAAGCATGCGCCTGGCGTTCGTCGTCTTCCTGCTGGCGCTTGCCGCGTACAACTTCGCGCGGATGTTCATGGCCAAGGCCCAGGCCAGCGCAGAGTTGCGCCACCCTTGGCCTTGGCTCGGGGTGCTGGGCGGCATCGCAGGGGCTGCGGGCGGCCTGTTCGGCGTTGGCGGGGCGGTGATTGCAACGCCGGTGCTGACCAGCGTATTCGGCACCAGCCAGGTCATGGCCCAGGGTCTTTCGCTGGCGTTGGCCGCGCCGAGTACCGCAGTGACCCTCGCCACCTACGGTCTGCACGATCATGTGAACTGGGCGATGGGGCTGCCGCTGGCGCTGGGTGGCCTGCTCAGCATCAGCTGGGGAGTCCGCATGGCGCATGCCTTGCCGGAGCGCGTACTGCGTTCGCTGTTCTGCGCCTTCCTGCTGCTGTGTGCCGTGTTGCTTGTGGTCAAGTGACGCGTCAGATCCGGAAACCTTCGATGATGTGCTCGGCCAGGGTGTCGGTCACGGGCGACTGATTGCGCTCATTGCGCAGCAGCATGATGTTGCACAGCGGCAGCTGGGGCAGTCCCTCGCTCTCGTCGAGGATGCGCAGCTCCGGCGTGATCAGGCTCTGCAGTTGCGCGGTCACTGCCAGGCCGGCGGTCACCACGGCCATGATCGCTGACAGGCTCGGGCTGGTGTAGGCGACGCGGTACTCGCGGCCCATGGCGTCCAGCGCGTTGCAGGCCCAGGCGCGGCAGAAGCAGTCACTGTTGAACATGGCCAGCGGCATGGGCGATTGCTCGTGGGGGCTGAAGCCGATGGCTTCGGCCCAGACGAAGCGTTCCTGGCGCAGCAGTTCACCGATTTCATGCCCCGGCATGCGGGTGACGATGGACAGGTCCAGGTCCTGGCGCTGCAGCAATTGGGACGTGGATTCGCAATGCACCTCCACCTGCACCAGCGGATAGGCCTGGGCGAAGCGTGAGAGGATGCCCGGCAGGAAGCGCATGACGTAGTCATCCGGCGTGCCGATGCGCACGGTGCCCACCATGTGCGGCTGGCGCAGGGTGTTCATCACCTCGCCATGCAGCTTGAGTATGCGCCGCGCGTAGCCCAGCAATATCTGCCCTTCGGCGGTGAGTTTGACCTGGCGGCCGTCGCGCTCGAACACCGCGCGCTGCAGCACGTCTTCCTCCAGTCGCTTCATCTGCATGCTCACGGCCGACTGGGTGCGGTTGACCATCTCGGCTGCACGGGTGAAGCCGCCGTAATCCGCGATGGCGACGAAGGTGCGCAGCAATTCGGTATCAATGGATGGGTAGTTCATTCATCAAATCCTGAGATGCACTGCATCAGAAACATTCGTTGGATTGATCTTAGTCCTGGTTGGAAACTGGCGCCATCCCCACTGGGAGGACACCAAGATGAAAGGTCAACACGGTTTTATCGGTACTTCACATCACGCTGGGTACGGGCCTCATCAGGAAAGCTGGCTCGCCGCTGTCTGGCACACGGTAAGGCGCTGGGAGCAACTGGCGCATGAGCGCGAGCAGCTCCAGCGGATGAGCGATGCGATGCTCAAGGACATCGGTTTGTCCCGGGCTGATGTAATGGAGGAAAGTGAGCGCCATTTCTGGGAAGACCCGCTGAAGAAGTGACGCCTGGATGCGGCCCGCCAACGGTGAAGCGCAGGGCGGGCCGCACATTTGATGAAAGGGAAAGGAAACCATGTCGAACACCTACGAGCTTGCCCAACTGAATATCGCCGTGATGAAGGCGCCTCTGGACTCCCCCGAGATGGCCGATTTCGTGGCCAACCTGGTGCCGGTCAATGCCCTTGCCGAGCGGTCGTCGGGCTATGTCTGGCGGCTTCAGGACGAGGAGGGCGATGCCACCTCCCTGCGTCCTTTCGGCCCGGAAATCCTGGTCAACCTTTCGGTCTGGCGCGATGTGGGCAGCCTCACTGATTTCGTCTACCGCTCGGCCCATGTCGAGATGCTGAAGCGGCGCAAGGAATGGTTCGAGCGAGCCTCCAGCATGCACCAGGTGCTCTGGTGGATTCCCAAGGGGCATCGGCCCGATGTCCAGGAGGCCGCGGCACGCCTGGCCCGGCTGCGTGAATCCGGCCCCACGCCGGAGGCCTTCACCTTCCGCCAGACCTTCCTCGCGCCGGACCAGTCCGTGCCTTTCGTTCCTGCTGAACTGGAGCGCGAAAGCCAGGCGGGCTGATGCTAGTGTGAAGCGTCATTCCCCTGTTGGCATGAAGCCCTATGACGCTGAGTCTGTCCCTTCCCGAAGCCCGTCGCCTGGCCCTGGCGGCACAGGGCTTCGCCCGTGCGCCACGTGGCGCGATCCGCCATCGGCAATTGCTGGCGCAGCTGGACGCGCTGGGGGTGGTGCAGATCGACTCGGTGAACGCCCTGGTGCGCTCCCACTATCTGCCGGCCTTTTCCCGTCTGGGCCACTACGATCGTGAACTGCTGGACGACCTGGCCTGGGGCAAGCCCCGGCGCCGGGCGTTGTTCGAGTACTGGGGCCATGAGGCGTCGCTGCTGCCGCTGGAACTCTATCCGCTGATGCGCTGGCGTATGCGCCGGGCGGCCAATGGCCAGGGCATTTACCAGCAGCTGGCGAAGTTCGGGTTCGAGCAACAGGAGGTGATCCAGCGCGTCCTGCAGTCGGTACGCGAGCAGGGACCCCTGGGGGCTGGAGCGCTGAGCACGCGCGAGGAGCGAGCCGGACCCTGGTGGGACTGGAGCGCGGAAAAGCATGCGATGGAATGGCTGTTCGCTGCCGGCGAGGTGACCGTAGCTGGGCGCCGGGGGTTCGAGCGTCTCTACGACTTGCCGGAGCGCGTGATTCCCGCTGACATCCTCAACCAGCCGGAAATGTCCGAGACCGATGCCCAGCGACAATTGCTGCTGCGCGCGGCCCAGGCGCTGGGCGTGGCCACTGAGCGGGATCTGCGCGATTACTACCGCCTGGAGACCAGCGACAGCCAGGCTCGGCTGGCCGAACTGGTGGAAGAGGGCGCGCTGCAGCCGGCGCAGGTCGATGGTTGGAAGCAGCCCGCCTATTGCCTGGGTGATCCCAAGGTGCCGCGCAAGGTCAAGGCCAGCGCACTGTTGTCGCCCTTCGACTCGCTGATCTGGGAGCGGGCACGTACCGAGCGCCTGTTCGACTTCCGCTACCGGCTGGAAATCTACACGCCCCAGCACAAGCGCCAGTTCGGCTACTACGTGCTGCCGTTCCTGCATGACGAACGCCTGGCTGCTCGCGTCGACCTGCGTGCCGAGCGTGCCCAGGGCCGCCTGGCGGTGCACGCGTTGCATGAAGAGGAACATGGCCTCAGCGAGTCCGGCATGCAGGCCCTGGCGGACAACCTGCAGGGCATGGCGGCGTGGCTGGGGTTGGACGAGGTAGTGGTCACCTGCCGGCGGCCGGGGACTGTGCGGTTGCAGGCGTGCCTGGGCTAAATCCCAGTAGGAGCCTGTGGGAGCTGGCTCATTCGAGCTTGGGAAGCCAAGTCCTTTGTCACCGGCTGATTCGGTAGGGTGCGCCGTGCGCACCGGCTGTTTGATGTGGTGCCTGGGCGGAGCCTTGAATCGGTGCGCGTAGCGCACCCTACGGTCCAGACCGAGCTAACGAGGTCGGACTACTGTTCGGGGAGCTACCGCAAGTCCACGTTCTACGAACGTGGATGCTTGTTCGCGAATGAATTCGCCCCCACAGGAAAAGCGAATGCCCTAGCGCCGAATCTGCTTCAGCGTCTCGGCGATCAGGAAGGCCAGTTCCAGGGACTGGTCGGCGTTCAGGCGTGGGTCGCAATGGGTGTGGTAGCGGTCTGAGAGGCCGTCTTCGGTGATCGGGCGGGCGCCGCCGATGCATTCGGTGACGTTCTGTCCGGTCATTTCGATGTGGATGCCACCGGCATAGGTGCCCTCGGCGCGGTGGACCTCGAAGAACTGCTTCACCTCGCCGAGGATGGCAGCGAAGTCGCGGGTTTTGTAGCCGCTGGAGGCCTTGATGGTGTTGCCGTGCATGGGGTCCGAACTCCACAGCACCTTGCGGCCTTCACCTTCGACGGTACGGATCAGGCGTGGCAGGTGATCGCCGACCTTTTCGGCGCCCATGCGCACGATCAGGTTGAGGCGGCCGGGGTCGTTTTCCGGGTTGAGGATGTCGATCAGGCGAATCAGGTCGTCGCTGTCCATGCTCGGTCCGACCTTGACCCCGATGGGGTTGCCGACACCGCGCAGGAACTCCACATGGGCACCGTCCGGCTGACGGGTGCGGTCACCGATCCAGAGCATGTGCGCGGAGCAGTCGTACCAGTTGCCGGTGAGGCTGTCGCGACGGACGAAGGCCTGCTCGTAGTTCAGCAAGAGTGCTTCATGGGCGGTGAAGAAGCTCGCTTCACGCAATTGCGGGGCGCTGTCCAGGCCGCAGGCGCGCATGAAGGCGAGGGTTTCGTCGATGCGGTCGGCCAGTTGGCTGTACCTCTCGGTCAACGCCGAGTTGGCGATGAAATCGAGGTTCCACTGATGCACCTGGTGCACGTCGGCGAAGCCGCCCTGGGCGAAGGCACGCAGCAGGTTGAGGCTGGCGGTGGCCTGGTGGTAGGCCTGCAGCAGGCGCTCCGGGTCCGGCACGCGGCTGGCGGCGTCGAAGCCGATGCCGTTGACGATGTCGCCACGATAGGCCGGCAGGGTGACGTCGCCTTGGGTTTCGTTGCCGGAAGAGCGCGGCTTGGCGAACTGGCCGGCCATGCGGCCGACTTTCACCACCGGGCAACCGGCGGCGAAGGTCATGACGATGGCCATCTGCAGCAGCACCTTGAAGGTGTCGCGGATCTTCGCGGCGGAGAATTCGGCGAAGCTTTCAGCGCAGTCGCCGCCCTGCAGCAGGAAGGCACGACCCTCGGTCACCTCGGCGAACTGGCGGCGCAACTCACGCGCCTCGCCCGCGAACACCAGCGGCGGGTAGCTCGCCAGGGTCTGCTCGACATGCGCCAGTTTCGCGGCGTCCGGGTACTCGGGCTGCTGCTGGATGGGTTTTTCCCTCCAGCTTTCAGGACTCCATTCTTGGCTGCTCATCAGGGTCTCGATACGGCTGCTTGCGGTAGATGCGCCATGGTAACCGAAAGGCCCGGAAGCGGCGCTAGGCGCGCCAGCATAGGAGTACGCCGCAGAGGCACAGCAGCAGGTGGATGGCGGTACGGAAATGCGCTTCGGCCAGGCGCTTGTGCAGGTATTCCCCGGCGAGCACCCCGAGTACCAGCAGCGGCGCATAGACGGCGACGCGAGGCAGCGCCGGCGCCAGGCTGCCGTCGATGAAGAAGGCCAGGGTCAGCAGGCTGTTGAGGCCGAACCAGACGCAGAGGAGGGTGGCGCGCAGCCTTGCCTTGTCCAGCGGGGTAGCGGCCAGGGCATGCACCAGCAGCGGTCCGCCAGAGGCGAACAGACCGTGGCTGATACCGGCCGCACCGGTTTGCAGGCGCGTCATCCAGGTCGGCGTGCGGCCCTGGGGAGCGCCCTGGAGAAGCCCGCGCAGGGCGAACCAGAGGATCAGCACGCCGAAGCCCAGCTGCATCGCTCCATCGTCCAGCCAGGGGCGCAGGCCATAGCCGACCAGCGTGCCGACGACCATCCCCGGCAGTACGGTCACCAGCAGCAGGCGCCATTGCACCAGGCGTCGATGGCGCCAGGCGAGAAATCCACTCATGAGGATATTCAGCGGTACCAGTACCGGCAGCAGATCGTGGATCGGCAGCAGCAGGGCGCCCAGGGACAGGGCAACGATGGTGCTGCCGAAGCCGGTGATGGCTTCCAGGGTGTAGGCAAGCAGGATGAAACCGCCCAGGACCAGCCAGGCGAATTCCATCAGCCCAGTTCTCCGGCGAAGCGCTGACTCATTTGTCGGTAATACAGGGCTGGCGCCAGCCGCCACAGCAGGCTGGCGAGCCAGCTCCCGCGGTCGGGGAACAGTCGCTGCTGGCGGGTGCTCGCGCTCTTGAGTATCTCCCTCGCCATCCAGTCGGCACCGCGTACCTTGCCCACCGTCGAGCGTGCGTGTTGCGCGGGACGGCCATCGCCCCCGAGTGCGTTGCGCTCGATGGGGGTGTCGAGAAAGCTGGGATAGACCATCAGCAGCCCCACACCGTCGCGGGCGATTTCCGCGCGCAGCACTTCGAACGCCTGGGTCAGGGCGCTTTTGGCCGCGCAGTAGCCGGCGCGGCCGAGCACCGGCATCCAGCCGGCCATCGAGCCGATGGCAATCACCTGGCCCCGACTGGCTCGCAGCAATGGCAGGGCGGCCAGGGTCAATTCCAGCGGCGCGTGGTAATCCACCGCCATCACCCGGCGCAGCACCTGCGGTGCGGTGTGAATGGTCGGTGAGCGGTGGGTGATGCCGGCATTGTTGATGAGCAGGTCAAGGCGGCCAAAGCGCTCGCTGCAGACGTCGACCAGTTGCGCATGGATGCCGCTGTCGGTGATGTCGCCGGCTACGCCTGCGACGCGCTCTTCACCCAACTCTGCGACTCGTGCAGCCAGGCCGGCGGCATCGACGTCTGTCAGCAGCAGTGCGTCGCCAGCGGCGTGACAGGCGCGCGCCAGTTCCCAGCCGAGGCCGCTGGCGGCGCCGGTGATCAGGACGACTCTCATGGTGCGCCTCCGCGTCAGGCCAGGTTCTGGGCGGCCATGGGCTGGCTGCGGGTGGTCAGGTCCTTGCGCAGTTCCGCGCTGTGCTGGGCGATGGTGGCGCGGTAGCTGTCCTTGTGGACGTAGTAGGCCATGCGCTCGAGTTCCAGATACTGGTAGCCGCCGTCCAGGCGCAGGCCGGCGCGCTCGCGCTTGAGTTGCTGGAAGGAGCGAGCCGCCGGGCTGCCGGTCTTCAACTGGCGAATGTACAGGGCCACCAGTTCGGCCTGCTCCGCACGGCCCTGCCAGCCGAGGCCGGAGGCCTCGACCATGCCCATCATGAACAGGTCGTCGTACTCGGGATGGAAGATGTTCAGGTAGAGCTGCGGTGCGCCGGCACGCTCGGGCCAGTTCAGCTCGGCGCGTTCGATGAAGGGGTAATCCAGCTTGTAGCCGGTGGCTTGCAGGATCAGGTCGTACTCGGCCTGGCGGCCGTCGCTGAAAGTCACGCTGCGCCCCTCGATGCGGGCGATGTCCGGGCGCGCCTTGATGTCGCCATGACCCAGGTGGTGGAGCACCAGGGAGTTCATCACCGGATGGGACTCGTACAGCCGGTAGTCGGGGTCGGGCAGGCCGTACTGTGAAGGCTTGCCCACCAGCGCGCGGACCAGCAGCCCGTCGACCAGTTGCTTGAGCCGGCGGGGAAGTTTCACGGCGCCGCCGAACGTATCGGTCGGGCGGCCAAGGATGAACTTGGGCAGGAAGTAGTAACCACGGCGCACCGAAAGGTCGACCGAAGCAGCGCGATGCACAGCGTCGACCGCGATGTCGCAGGCCGAGTTGCCGCAGCCCACCAGCAGCACGCGCTTGCCGTCGAATAGGGCGGGCGAGCGGTAGTCCGCCGAGTGCAGCACTTCGCCGTCGAACTGGCCGGGCAGGGCGGGGCGGTTCGGTGTGTGCAAGGTGCCGTTGGCGATCAGAATGCCGTCGAAATGGTCTTCGCGACGCTGGCCGTCCGTTTCGCTGACCAGCTTCCAGCCCTTCTCCTGGCGTTCCAGGTGCAGCACGCGGGTATTGAAGCGGAAGTGCCTGTAAAGGTCGAAGTGTTTCGCGTAATCACGGAAGTAGCGGCGCATTTCGCTGTGGTGCGGGTAGGGGGCTACCTCGGCATCCATCGGAAATTCGGTGAACTCGGTGGTGCGCTTGGAGGAGATCAGGTGCGCCGAGTCGTACATGGTGCTGTGGGGATTGTCGATGTCCCAGAGGCCGCCGACATCGCCGTTCAGCTCGAAGCCGATGAAGGGAATGCCGTGTTTCTGTAACTGGCGGGCACTGCACAGGCCCATTGGGCCCGCGCCGATGATGGCGTACATGCTGGGTTCGACCTCTGCGCTGTTATTCTTGTGCGGTTTTCGCCCCTGGGGCGCGCGGTTCGGATTATGCCGGGAGCACCAGCTCCGGCTTCAATGGCAATAGGCGCCGGTGTTGCGCCGGGTTGGTGCGAATTGTCAGCACCGGCCTTGAAGGAGTGATGACTTGATGTCCGAGGAGCGCCTGCTCGCGGAAGTGCATGATGAATTCGGCGTGATCCGCGTCTACGAAGTCGGCCCTTACCGCATCCTCGAATTCGGCGAGGCGGTGGAGCAGAGCTGCGTCTTCACGGCTGACCCGGCCTGGCTCGAATACGACTACACCCGCGCCATGCTGCTGGGCGCGCTGTGCCATGCAGCGCCGGAGAACGCGTTGTTCCTCGGTCTCGGGGCCGGGACGCTGACTCAGGCCTGCCTGAAGTTCCTGCCACTGGAAGATGTGGAAGTGATCGAGCTGCGCCCGGATGTGCCACGGCTGGCCATGGAGTATCTCGGCCTGACCGACGATCCCCGCCTCTACGTGCGCATTGGTGACGCCCTTGAACTGCTGGACAGCGCCGAGCCGGCGGACCTGATCTTCGTTGATCTTTATACCGATCACGGTCCGGGCGTTGGCCATCTGGCCTGGAATTTCCTCGGCGCCTGCCAGAAGCGCCTCAGCCCCGGTGGCTGGCTGGTGATCAACCAGTGGGCGGCGGACGACGGCAAGCCTCTGGGCGCCGCCTTGCTGCGCGGGCTTTTCCATCACCATTACTGGGAGTGCCCGGTGAAGGAGGGCAATGTGGTGCTCTTCGTTCCGGCTGACCTGGACCAAGTGCTGGATCACGAGGCGCTTCAGGCGAAGGCCGAGGCCCTGGCGCCGAGTCTCGGGTATTCGCTGCAATCGCTGCTGGATGTGGTGCGGCCGGCGACCTGAGTGCCCGCGTGGATGGGGTGGTCTGGTAGGAGCGAGCTTGCTCGCGAAGGATCGTGCTTGGTCTGTTCGCGAGCAAGCTCGCTCCTACAAACAGGGCCATGCGTGGGTTGATCACTGCAGGATGAACTCGGTGCTTCTGTAGGAGCGAGCTCTGCTCGCGAACGCTCGTGCTTGGGCGGTTCGCGAGCAAGCTCGCTCCTACAAATAGGGGCCGTGCGGGGGTTGATCGCTGCAGGATGAACTCGGTGTTGGCTATTTCCCTTTGAATTTCCCTTCGCGCTTTTCCAGCATCGCGCGCAGGCCTTCCTTGGCATCTTCGGTGGTCAGCAGCTGCTGTGCGGTGGCCTGCAGTGCGGCGGCCGCTACCTTCTCGCCGTCATCCAGGGTCTGGTGCGCCGACGCCAGGGTGGCGCGGACGCCGAGTGGGGCCTGGGCCGCCACGCGCTCGGCCAGCCAGATGGCGCGGGGCAGCAAGTCTTCGCTGGCGAGCACTTCCTGGACCAGTCCCAGGCGATAGGCTTCATGGGCGTCAAATTCGTCTCCGGTGAGCAGCCAGCGCATCGCATTGCCCCAGCCGGCGATCTGGTGCAGCCGCAGGGTGGCGCCGGCGAAGGGGAAGATGCCGCGCTGGACTTCCATCTGGGCAAAGCGGGTATTGCTGGCGCAGAGGTTGATATCGGCCGCCAGCATCAGCTCGATGCCGATGGTGTAGCAGTAGCCCTGCACGGCGACCACCAGGGGCTTGCTCAGGCGCGGGCCGCCGAAGGTGCCCCAGGGGTCGACGGCGCCAGCGGGCACTGTCCAGCCCTGGCGGAAGGCGTCGCCGACATTGGCCAGGTCCAGCCCGGCGGTGAAATGCTCGCCATGGGCGAAGACCAGCGCGCAGCGAGCATCGTCGTCCCGTTCGTACTCGCCCAGCGCCAGTACCAGATCATCCAGCATCGCCTGGTCGAAGGCATTGCGCTTGGGTGTGCGGTCAAGGCCGATCAGCATGATGTGGCCGCGCTTTTCACGACTGACGCGGCCGACGGAACTGGTGGACATGGATGGTGTTCCTTTGTGGGAATAGCGGGAGGGCAGGTGGGATATAGACCCGCACGGAAGGCTTGTCCATTGGCCTAAACCGTCTGGCGGAGAGGTAATGCGGGTGTAGAAAAATCTGCACGCGAGCAAGATATATCCTGTATGATGCGCGCCGGCCAATCGACGGCTCCGTTCAAGTACTGCGTTTTTTCCCGAGGCACTTTGCCTTCGGCTGCAAGTCCGCGCTGCGGGCTACCCTTGACGTTTCATCCATTCCCAATAAAGCGATCACGCAAATTCTCTACCAGGCTGCCAGGGCGACCCACAAGGTCCTTCACGGCATGTGCAGCTATGGAACAAAGGGTCTTTGCGGATGCACATGAGGCAGACCCATGACCCAGGAAATCGGCACTTTCGCCGCGCTCGGCATTCATCCCAATGTACTGGCCGCAATCGCTGCGGTCGGCTATGAAGAGCCGTCCCCCATCCAGGCCCAGTCGATTCCGGTAATCCTTGCCGGTCACGACATGATTGGCCAGGCCCAGACCGGTACCGGCAAGACTGCAGCCTTCGCGCTGCCGATCCTGTCGCGCATCGATCCGGCCAAACGAGAGCCGCAGGCGCTGATCCTGGCACCGACCCGCGAGCTCGCACTGCAAGTTGCTACCGCTTTCGAAACCTACGCCAAGCAGATGCCCGGCCTGAACGTGGTCGCCGTATACGGCGGCGCGCCCATGGGTCCGCAGCTCAAGGCCCTGCGCCAGGGCGCCCAGGTGATCGTGGCGACTCCCGGCCGTCTGTGCGACCACCTGCGTCGCGATGACAAGATGCTCGCCACCGTGCAGCAGCTGGTGCTGGACGAAGCGGACGAAATGCTCAAGCTCGGTTTCATGGATGACCTCGAAGTGATCTTCGAAGCTCTTCCGGAAAGCCGTCAGAGCGTGCTGTTCTCCGCCACCCTGCCGCCGTCGATCCGTTCGATCGCCGAGCGTCACCTGAAAACCCCGCAACACGTCAAGATTGCCGCCAAGACCCAGACCGTAGCCCGTATCGAGCAGGCTCACCTGATGGTTCATGCCGACCAGAAGACCCAGGCTGTGCTGCGTCTGCTGGAAGTCGAGGAATTCGACGCGCTGATCGCTTTCGTGCGCACCAAGCAGGCCACCCTGGACCTGGCCAGTGCCCTGGAAGCCAAGGGCTACAAAGCCGCCGCGCTGAACGGTGACATCGCCCAGAACCAGCGTGAGCGTGTGATCGAGTCGCTGAAGGATGGCCGTCTGGACATCGTGGTCGCCACCGACGTTGCCGCTCGCGGTATCGACGTGCCGCGCATCACCCACGTGTTCAACGTGGACATGCCCTACGACCCGGAATCCTACGTGCACCGTATCGGCCGTACCGGTCGTGCCGGCCGTGATGGTCGTGCGCTGCTCCTGGTGACCCCGCGCGAACGCCGCATGCTGCAGGTGATCGAGCGTGTGACCGGCCAGAAAGTCGCCGAAGTGCGCCTGCCTAACGCGCAACAGGTTCTGGACGCGCGCATCAAGAAGCTCACTGCCAGCCTCACTCCGCTGGTGGCTGATGCTGAAGCCAGCCACGGCGAGCTGCTTGACCGTCTGATCGCCGACATCGGCTGCAGCCCGCGTGCCCTGGCCTCGGCGCTGCTGCGCAAGGCCACCAATGGCCAGGCGCTGAACCTCGCCGACGTTGAGCGCGAGCAGCCCCTGGTGCCGACCTCCCAGCCGCGTGAGCGTCGTGAGCGTGAAGGTGGCGAGCGTGCTGAGCGTGGTGAGCGTGGCGAATACCGCGAGCGCCGTGCGCCGATGCCGCTGGCCGAAGGCCGCGTGCGTTGCCGTACCGCCCTGGGTACTCGCGACGGCATCGCCGCGAAGAACCTGCTGGGTGCCATCCTCAACGAGGGCGGCATTGCCCGTGACGCCATCGGTCGCATTCAGATCCGCGAAACCTTCAGCCTGATCGAGCTGCCGGAAGAAGGTCTCGACCGCCTGCTGGGCAAGCTGAAGGACACCCGCGTCGCCGGCAAGCAGCTGAAGCTGCGCCGCTACCGCGAAGACTGATACGCGCCGCTGTAAACAGAAAAGCCCCGCACTAGCGGGGCTTTTTTGTGTCCGATCATTGAGGTATCGATTCTTTGTAGGGGTGAATTCATTCGCCAAGGGCGACGCAGTTGCCCCCTTCGGCCTCGCCAGCAGTCCTGCGGGCTGCATGGTGAATGAATTCGCCCCTACAAGCGCATCGCCTCTTAGTCGAACCGATAGATATCCATCCCCAGCGCACCCAGGGTGAAGCCGCTGTGCACCAGGCCGAAGCGCTTGCCGGCGCCTCGGGCGAAGTAGAGCGGCAGCAAGTGCTCGTCCCGTGGGTGATTGCGCGCGGCATGGGGCGCCTCTGTGCGGTAGGCGTGCAGTGCGTCTTCGTCGTCTTCTTCCAGGCGCTCCACCATCCAGTCGCGAAACTCCTTCGCCCAGGGTGTGACGACTTCCGGGCCGGCGCGCCAATCCAGTTCGCCCAGGTTGTGGGTGATGCTGCCGGAGCCGATCAGCAGGATTCCGCGTTGGCGCAGGCTTGCCAGCGCTTGCCCGACTCGGGTCTGGAAGGCGGGGCCGAGGCGGCTCGGCAGGGACAGTTGGACCACCGGGATATCGGCAGTCGGATACATCAGTGAAAGCGGTACCCAGGTGCCGTGGTCGAAGGGGCGCTGCGTGTCGATGCTGGCTGGAAGTCCGGCTCCAGTCAGCAAGCCGGCGATTTCTTCGGCCAGCTCGGGCGCGCCGGGCGCGGGGTATTGCACGGCGTAGAGCGGCGGTGGAAAGCCGTAGAAGTCGTGCCAGGTTTCCGGATGCGCAGCGCCGCTCAGCAGCAACTGGTCGCTTTCCCAGTGGGCGGAGACCACCAGGATCGCCCTGGGGCGTGGCAGCGCAGCGGCCAGGGCCCTGAGTGCCGGACCGCTTTCGCCGGGCTCCAGGGCGAGCATGGGCGAGCCATGGGAGATGTAGAGGCTGGGTAGCATTTCAGAATTCCTCCGGTAGGATGCCGGCATCATCCGGGCTGGATATATCGATATCCAGCATAAATATTTGAGCTATTTGATCGAATTGATGGAGGCGTCATGGACGAGCAGTTCTGGCAAGCACGCTGGGCGGAGAATCAGATCGGCTTCCACCTGCGCGAGGTCAATCCCTACCTAGAGCGCTACTGGCCGAAGCTGGGGCTGGCGAGGGGATGCCAGGTGTTGGTGCCGCTCTGTGGCAAGACGCTGGATCTGGTGTGGCTGGCCGGGCAGGGCTACAGGGTGCTGGGCGTTGAGCTGGCCGAGCGTGCGGTGGAGGATTTCTTCGCCGAGCAGGGGCTGAAGCCCGAGGTGTCGCAACAGGGCGCCCTGCGTCGCTACAGCGCTGGCGCCATCGAGATTCTTCAGGGTGACTTCTTCGCCGTCACCGCGGCGGATGTCGCCGCGTGTCACGCGCTCTACGACCGCGCTGCGTTGATCGCGTTGCCGCCCGCCATGCGTGATGACTACGTGGCGCATCTGCAGCGCATCCTACCCGCGCGTTGTGACGGGCTGATGGTGACGTTGGACTACGAGCAGGCGCGTCTGGATGGTCCGCCGTTCTCGGTGCCCGAATCCGAAGTGCGCAGTCATCTGGAGGCAGGCTGGGAAGTGGAGTTGCTGGAGCGTAACGACGTGCTGGAGAAGAACTGGAAGTTCGCCTCTCGCGGGCTGGATAGCCTGCATGAGCCGGTGTTCCGCCTGGCGCGGCGTTGAGGAGTATCTTTCGGCAGGGCTGCGCCCTGCTTGGCGAATGAATTCGCCCCTACAGGTAGGATGGCGTAGAGCGAAGCGAAACCCATCAAGGTGCTGCGCCGTGGCCTGTGGAAAATGCTGCGCAAAAAAAGGGCGGCCAATTGGCCGCCCAAGTCAGTGTGATTCGTTTCAGCCGCGGCGGCGCAGGGCCTCGATGCGGTCTTCCAGCGGCGGGTGGCTCATCAGCAGGCCGGCGAGGCCGTGCTTCAGGCCGCCGTTGATGCCGAAGGCAGTCAGGCTGTCGGGCATCTGCACCGGTACGCCTTGCTCGGCGCGCAGGCGTTGCAGGGCGCCGATCATGGCGTTGGTGCCGGCCAGGTGGGCGCCTGCTTCGTCAGCCTTGAACTCGCGACGGCGCGAGAACCACATGACGATGATGCTGGCGAGGATGCCCAGGACCAGTTCGGCGAAGATGGTGGCGATGAAGTAGCCAATGCCCGGGCCTTCTTCGTTCTTCAGGATCACCTTGTCGACGAAGTTGCCGAAGATGCGCGCGAAGAACATCACGAAGGTGTTCACCACGCCCTGGATCAGGGCCAGCGTGACCATGTCGCCGTTGGCGACGTGGCCGATCTCGTGGGCCAGCACGGCTTTCACTTCGTCAGGGGAGAAACGCTCCAGCAGGCCCTGGCTCACGGCCACCAGTGCGTCGTTCTTGTTCCAGCCGGTGGCGAAAGCGTTCGCTTCGTACGCGGGGAAGATGCCGACTTCCGGCATCTTGATGCCGGCTTCGCGGGACAGTTGCTCAACGGTCTGCAGCAGCCATTGTTCATGGCGGGTACGCGGCTGGGTGATGATTTCGGTGCCGGTGCTCATCTTCGCCATCCACTTGGAGATGAACAGCGAAACCAGCGAACCGGCGAAGCCGAACACGGCGCAGAAGACCAGCAGGCTGCCGTAGTTCTGGCCGGTGAAGCGGTCTACGCCCAGCAGTTTCAGCGTGATGCTGGCAATCACCAGGACTGCAAGGTTTGTGGCCAGGAACAACAGAATGCGCATCATGATTGGAACAATCTCCTCACGGCGGAAAGCGGTTTGGTATGCGGGGGTATATAAGGGGCGGCCCTGGCGTATTCAACCGGGGACTATTTCAAACTATGTCGCCTGACGCCTTTGCGCTGCTTTCGAAGATTAGCCGAGTCAGGCGTACCAGTCGTTCACTGTCGGCGCTGCGAAGTGCTTCGCGCAATTGCTGCGCAAGGCTGGCGCGAACCCGCAGGATGCTGGCGGCCAGGGTTTCCGGGGCGTCCAGGGCGTCGGGCAGTACGCGGGAAAGCCGAAGGAAGCCTTTCTCTGTGAGCACTGCCTGGTCCAGCGCTTCGAAATGAATGGTGCTGTCGAAGCGCAGATAACCCTCGTCCGCGAGCCAGAGGAGGGCGCCCAGGCAACTTTCGTGGCGTTTGCTGGGCAGGCCGAATTCATCCGGCTCGGACGGGCCGATCAGGTCTTCCACATAGAGCGCGACCCGCCTTGGAAAGGCCTGATACAGCTGTAGCAGGCCCGTGGCGCAATCCTTGTAGAAGTCGTCGATCTGCAGGTCCATGGGACGTTACTGGCGATACGACTTGAGGAAGCCACCGATACGGCCGATCGCTTGTTCGAGATCGTCGACGCGGGGCAGGGTGACCACGCGGAAGTGATCAGGCCACGGCCAGTTGAAGGCGGTGCCCTGGACGATCAGCAGCTTCTCGGAGAGCAGCAGGTCGAGGACGAACTTCTCGTCGTTGTGGATCGGGCAGACCTTGGGGTCGATCTTCGGGAAGGCGTAGAGCGCGCCCATGGGCTTTACGCAGCTGACGCCGGGGATGTCATTGAGCAGTTCCCAGGCGCGGTTGCGCTGTTCCAGCAGGCGGCCGTTGGGCAGAACCAGGTCGTTGATGCTCTGGTAGCCGCCGAGTGCGGTCTGGATCGCATGCTGGCTGGGCACGTTGGCGCACAGGCGCATGTTGGCCAGGATGTCGATGCCTTCGATGTAGCTCTGGGCCTTCTGCTTGGGACCGGAAATGGCCACCCAACCGGAGCGGAAGCCCGCCACGCGGTAGGACTTGGACAGGCCGTTGAAGGTCAGGCAGAGCACGTCCGGCGCCAGGGAGGCGGTGGAGATGTGCACGGCTTCGTCGTAGAGGATCTTGTCGTAGATCTCGTCGGAGAAGACCACCAGGTTGTGCTGGCGCGCCAGCTCCACCATGCCTTCGAGGACTTCCTTCGAGTAGACGGCGCCGGTGGGGTTGTTCGGGTTGATGATCACCATGGCCTTGGTGTTCGGGGTGATCTTGGCCTTGATGTCTTCCAGGTCTGGCCACCAGTTGGCCTGCTCGTCGCACAGGTAATGCACCGGCTTGCCGCCGGCGAGGCTCACCGAGGCGGTCCAGAGCGGGTAGTCGGGCGCCGGGATCAGGACCTCGTCACCGTTGTTCAGCAGGGCCTGCATGCACATCACGATCAGCTCGGATACGCCGTTGCCGAGGTAGATGTCCTCGATGCCGATGCCTTCGACCTGCTTCTGCTGGTAGTACTGCATCACGGCCTTGCGCGCACTGAACAGGCCTTTGGAGTCGCTGTAGCCCTGGGCGGTGGGCAGGTTGCGGATAACGTCCTGGAGGATTTCCTCCGGGGCTTCGAAACCGAACGGCGCCGGGTTGCCGATGTTCAGCTTGAGGATGCGATGGCCTTCCTCTTCCAGGCGTTTGGCGTGCTTGAGCACCGGTCCGCGAATGTCGTAGCAGACGTTGGCGAGCTTGTTCGATTTGCTGACCTGCATGATGCGTAACTGTCCCGAGGTGAAAAGAGTCGCGCGAGGGCGACGGGGATCGATGCGCCTTGGCAGCCTGTAACGCCGCTGCCAGACTGGCGTCTGATGAATCGCGCATGATACGTGCGGCCCGTTGGCCCGAAAAGGTCGGGACCGGGCTTTTTTAACACTGCCGAGGACTGTCATGGACAAGCTTGAGAAACCCCTGGAAAGCTGGCGCGAGGAGCTTTCCGACAACCAGTTCCACGTCTGCCGCCTGGGTGGCACCGAGCGTGCGTTCACCGGGGAGTACTACGCCACCAAGACCCCGGGCATCTATCACTGCTCCTGTTGCGGCGAAGCGCTGTTCGATTCCGACGCCAAGTACGACTCCGGCAGCGGCTGGCCGAGCTACTTCCAGCCGGTGAGCAAGGACGTCATCACCGAGCTCGAGGATTTCAGTCATGGTATGCATCGCGTCGAAGTGCGTTGCGCCCGCTGCGATTCCCACCTGGGGCATGTCTTCCCCGACGGTCCGCGACCTACGGGCATGCGTTACTGCATCAATTCGGTATCGCTGAAGCTCGAGCCACGCTGAAGGGTCCCACTGACAAGGCTCGCCGCGAGGCGGGCCTTTTCATAGTGAAATTAAATTGCACGCAATTTAATTGGGAGCTATTTTCTTCTGGATTTCCTCCAGAACAGGTTCCGACCATGAGCGACAAGATTCTCGATATCCCCGTTACCACCATCAAAGGTGAGCAGAAGACCCTCTCGGATTTCGCCGGCAAGGCGCTGCTGGTGGTCAACACCGCGAGCAAGTGCGGCTTCACCCCCCAATACAAAGGCCTGGAAAGCCTCTGGCAGCAGTACAAGGACAGGGGCCTGGTGGTGCTGGGCTTCCCCTGCAACCAGTTCGGCAAGCAGGAGCCGGGTGACGAAGGCGCCATCAGCGAGTTCTGTGAACTGAATTTCGGCGTCAGCTTCCCGCTGTTCAAGAAAATCGACGTGAACGGCGCCAACGCCCACCCGCTCTACGTGCAGTTGAAGCAGCGTGCGCCGGGCCTGCTGGGTAGCCAAGGCATCAAATGGAACTTCACCAAGTTCCTGATCAGCCAGGATGGCCAGCTCATCAAGCGCTTCGCGCCGACCACCAAGCCGGAAGAGATCAGCACCGAGATCGAAGCCCTGCTGAAATGAACGCGCCATCCATCGAGCCGGAGCTGCTGCTGGACAACCAGCTGTGCTTCAAGCTCTACGCAGCTTCTCGCGCGGTGATCCGCGGATACCGGCCGCTGCTGGAGTCCCTTGGCCTGACCTACCCGCAGTACCTGGCGATGCTGGTGCTCTGGGAGTGGCACGCGCGTCCGCCCGAGCAGCCCACGGTCAAGGCTCTGGGCGAGCGGCTGCTGCTGGATTCCGGCACGCTCACGCCGTTGCTCAAGCGCCTGGAGCAGCTTGGCTTCGTGCGTCGCCGGCGCGCGGCCCATGATGAGCGTGAAGTGCACCTGGCATTGACGGAGGAGGGCATTGCCTTGCGGGACAAGGTAATGCCCCTGCGTGATGAGCTGATCTGCTCCAGCGGCCTGGATCTCAACGAGATGGCGGAATTGCGCGCGCGTCTCGGCGAGTTGCTGGGTCAGCTCATGGGGTTGCCTGGGTAGCCGGCAGCCAGGTGTCGAGTAGCGCCACCAGCTCTTCGCGGCGGAAGGGCTTGGCCAGGTAGTCGTCCATGCCGGCGGCGCGGCAACGCTCGCGCTCGTCCGGCAGGGCGTTGGCGGTCAGGGCGATGATCGGCAGGTCCTGCCAGCGCCCGCTCTGGCGAATGCGTCGGGTGGCTTCGTAGCCATCCATCACCGGCATGTTGCAGTCCATCAGCACCAGGTCGACGGTCGTCTGCTCCAGGTGACTCAGGGCCTCGGCGCCGTGACCTGCCAGCAACACCTCGCAGCCCAGCTTGGCCAGCATGCCCTTGGCCACCAGTTGGTTCACGGCATTGTCTTCCACCAGCAGAACACGCGCATGGCGCAGCTGCGGCTCGGCTGCTTGCGTGACAAGGGCCGATACCTCCTCCGGGAGTTTCAGCAGGACCCGTTGCAGCGCCTGGTGCAGCGCCGCCCGCGACAGGGGGCGCGCCAGTTGGTGCAGCGGCGTCAGCGTCGCCGCCCGCGGGGGTGGCAGGAAGCTGCCGTAGCCGGTCACCAGCAGGATCGGGATCTGCGCGGTACGGCGCACATGTTCGAGGTAATCCGGGTCGTCGCTGATCAGCAGGTCTGCCTGAACGTCGGCAAGATCGGCATCCCGGTCCCGTCGCTCGAACTTCAGGCCCCAGATCGGCAGCCAGATTCCCAGTAGTTCTGCCAGCCCGCTCTTCGCCCCGCACAAGGCGACGACCTTGCCCTGCATGGGGGCGCGTGGTTCAGCCGGACTGTGCTCTACCAACGGCAGTTCGGCGCTGAACAGGCTGCCCACGCCTTCCTGTGATTTCACCTCAAGCTGCCCCTGCATGGCTTCGCAGAGGTGGCGGGTCAGCGCCAGGCCCAGGCCGGTTCCGCCGAACTGGCGGGTAATGCCGGCATTGCCCTGTGAGAAGGGCTGGAACAGTTTGGGCAGCGCTTCGGCGGAGATGCCTATACCCGTGTCGCGGACGGTGATCAGCACGCCGCCGGGGCTGGGTGCCGCGCGCAGGTCGACACGGCCGAAACGGGTGAATTTGAGGGCGTTGGACAGGAGATTGCTGATCACCTGGCGTACCCGCGTGGGGTCGCCGACTACCAATGACGGCAGCTTCGGATCGACCAGGCAGGTGAGCTCCACACCGGGGGCGGTGTTCTGCGACAGCAGGTTGGCGGTGTCTTCCAGCAATGTGCCCAGGTCGAAGGGAATCTGCTCCAGCTCCAATTGGCCGGCTTCGAACTTGGAAAGGTCGAGGATGTCGTTGAGCAGTTCCACCAGCACGCTGCCGGAGTCATGGGCGATCTGCAGCTGGCGGCGCTGCTCGTTGTTCAGCGGGCCGTCGAGGGCCAGGTCGAGCATGCCCAGCAAGCCATTGAGCGGGGTGCGGATCTCGTGGCTCATGTTGGCGAGGAAGGCGGCGCGGGCCTTGGCCATTTCCAGTGCGGTGCCGCGCGCCACTTCCAGTTCCTGGTTGTAGCGGCTGAGGCGGCTGTTCGCGGCCTTCAGCTCGGCTGTGCGGGCCGAAACGATGTCCTCCAGTTCGGCCAGGTACTGGTTCAGACGTTGGTCCGCATCGCGACGCTGCTGCATCTCGGTCGCCAGGCTGGCCAACTGGCGGTTGATGACGCCGACGAGCACGCCGATCTCGTCGTGCTCGTGGCTGGGTGGGCAGGGCAGCTTGGCGTCCGGCGAGGCGCGCGTATCGCGCTCGCTGAGCCCGCGAATCAGTTCCACCAGGGGCTTGGTCAGCATGCTGTAGAAGAGCACCAGGAGGATCAGCGACAGCAGCAGGCTGCGCACGAAGCCGCTCAGCAGGGTGATCATGGCGCGGCGCAGGAAGTGGTTGCCGAAGGCGAAGGTGTCCACTTCCAGGCGGAGCACGCCCAGGGTCTCGTTGGGTGCATGGACGATGTAGAGCGGGTCTTCGAACTCGCGTCGCTCACCGAACAGGTAATCGCTGAAGATGCGGAAATCGCTTTCGGCTCGTGGCCGGCCCACGCTGGCGAGCATCGCGCCGTTGTTATCGACGATCTCGGCGCGGATCACCGCCGGCGAACGCAACAGGCCGAGCACCAGCTCCTGGGCCAGTTCGGCGTCGATGTTGTAGGCGATGCGCGCGGCAGGGCTGTGGGCGATCTCGAGCAGGGCCTTGATTTCCCGGTCGATCGACTCGTTTTCGTTGAAGTAGTCGCTGGCGACCTGGACGATGCTGAGAACGGTGCCGAGGATGAACGCCACCAGCACCGTCAGGCTGGCCTGCTTGAACGACAGCCGTTGTGTCAGCGGAATATCCATGGGACGTGGGATTTGGCCTTGTTCCGAGGGCTTGCCAAGCATAGCCTATCCGGTCTGCCGACAGCGTCTGAAGGCTGCGGCTGAACTAGGAGTTGAACGTGGATTCCCGTCTGTTTGAGATTCTCGAGCGTGCCGATGCGGTGCTGGCCCGTCTCGAACCCCTGTTGCCGGTGCCTCGCCCGGTGATCGACTGGCAGAAGAGCCTGGCTGCACGCTGGCACCGTGATGGTCGCAGTGGTTACCTGCAGCCGCTGGATGTGAGTCTGGACCTGTCCCTGGCCGACCTGATCGGCGTCGACAAGCAGCGCGAGCAACTGGCCGGCAATACCCGCCAGTTCGTCGATGGACTTCCGGCCAACCACGCCCTGCTGTGGGGCGCTCGCGGAACCGGCAAGTCCTCGCTGGTTCGCGCGCTGCTGGCCGAGCACGCCGGTGCTGGCCTGCGCCTGATCGAGATCGAGCGTGATCACCTGGCGGACCTGCCGCGCGTGGTTGAGCAACTGGCCGGCCTGCCGCAGCGCTTCGTGGTGTTCTGCGACGACCTCTCCTTCGAGGCGGGCGAGGGCGACTATCGCGTGCTGAAGAGCGTGCTGGATGGTTCCCTGGAGCGCGCTCCGGACCATGTGCTGCTCTACGCCACCTCCAACCGCCGCCACCTGGTGCCGGAAAAGCAGAGCGACAACGAGCACTGGCAGATGGTCGATGGCGAGCTGCATCCCAACGAGGCGGTGGAAGACAAGATTGCGCTGTCCGACCGTTTCGGCCTCTGGCTGTCCTTCTATCCCTTCACCCAGGACCACTTCCTCGCCGTTGTCCGTCACTGGATCGGCGTCCTGGCCGAACCCGCGGGCCTGAACTGGGAGTGGACCGAGGAACTGGAAAAACTGGCGATTCGCTGGGCCCTGGGGCGCGGCAATCGCAACGGCCGCTGTGCCTATCAATTTGCCCGCCACTGGGTTGGGCTCGCTTTGCTGGAGTCTTCCAAATGATCGATCTGCAGCAGGCCGGTAGCGGCCTTGCGGGCTATGCGCTGCTGGCCGCGCAGCTGGAATCCCTGCTGGCTGACGAGCGTGATTTCATCGCCAACAGCTCGCAGTTTTCCGCATTCCTCTTCAATGAGCTGTCGGACCTGAACTGGGCGGGCTTCTATCTCAATCGCAATGAAGAGCTGGTGCTCGGCCCGTTCCAGGGAAAGGTCGCCTGTGTGCGCATTCCCTTCAGCAAGGGCGTGTGCGGTGCGGCGGCACGTACCCGGGAGACCCAGCGCATCGAGGACGTACATGCCTTCCCCGGACACATCGCTTGCGACAGCGCATCCAACAGTGAACTGGTGGTTCCGCTGGTCAAGGAGGGGCGTCTGATCGGCGTGCTCGATCTGGATAGTCCGAATCTGGCGCGCTTCAAGGAAGAGGACCAGGCCGGTATCGAGCAGCTGGCAGCGATTTTCCTGCGCCTGACCGATTGCTGATCGCGCGGCAAAGAAAAAGCCCGGACTTGTCCGGGCTTTTTTGCTTCGTCTCGTCGGCCCGGGATATCAGACGCGGCCGGCCAGCTTGGCGAGGATTTTCTGTTCGCCCGGCAATACCGCTTGTACCGAATCTCGCGCGACAAGACGCTCATAGTGCGCGGCCAGGCGTGGCCAGCGGTCGGCATCGAGGCGTTCGCCACCGTGTTCCATGTTGACCAGTTGGGTGACGAAGGCGAGGTCGGCCATGGTCAGGTGCTCGCCAACGAAGTGCTCGGCGTTCCCCAGGGTTCTTTCCAGGTAGTCGAAGTGGGGCGGCAGCTTGTCGACGAGGGCGGCTTGTACCGTGGCTTCGTCGCAGGTTTGACCCATCGACGGCTTCAGGGTGCGATTGCGGAACACGCCGAAGGTGGCCAGCGGTGCGAGTTCGTAGTCGGAATACTTTTCCAGCCAGCGCACTCGGGCGCGCTCGCCGGCATCACGGCCATAAAGAGGCGAAAGCTCGGGATGCTTCTCTTCCAGGTACTGGCAGATCACGCTGGAGTCGGCCAGGGTGGTGTCGCCGTCGCGCAGGGCGGGAATCCGGCCCAGCGGACTCAGCTCGCGAAACCAGCTCGGCTGGCTGAACGGCGAGACTACCTCTAGCTGGTAGTCCAGGCCTTTCTCCAGCAGGTAAAGGCGAACCTTGCGCACGAAGGGGGAGAGCGGTGCGCCGAATAGGGTCAGGCTCATCGGGTGGTCCTCGTCTGAGCGGATCAGTCGTAGATGTTCTTCTTCTTCCAGATGTCTTCGTCATCCAGTGACTTCAGACCTTCGGTGAGCTCGCTCGGTTCGTCGGCGCTGGGTTGGGCATTCTCCAGTACCAGGGCGTTGGCGCGGGCGAGCTGGGCCTTCATCTGTTGCAGGCGATCCTGGTAGCGGGCCGGGTCCGGCTGCTTCTGCAGGTACTGGACGCCACGCTCGAAGGCGAGGCGAGCCTGACGTGGCTGGTTCTCCTGGAGGGCCTGGAGACCCAGGTTGGTGAAGAACTCCACGTGCAACTGCACGAGCATGTCGCGGATATCCCGGACCCGGCTCTTCGCCTCGTTGGCGGGCAGTTGGCCGTCCTGGGCGGCACGGGTGATCTGGCCGTGGAGGCTTTCCAGCTGGAAGCGGATTTCCTTGGCCTTGGCTTCGGTGAGGATCTTTTGCGGCGGATTGTTCACCGGGATGGATTCGCCCTGGCCGACCAGCGCGCGAAGCTGCTCTATGCGCGCCTTGAGGGCGTTGTCACCCTTGTCCACTTGCAGCAGGCGTTCGCTGAGCTGCAATTGCAGACGGGTCAGCAGGAGCTTGAGGTCAGGAGAGACCATCTGGCCGGGGAGGGTTTCGGAAAGGTCTGCGCAGCGGCGGATGCGGTCGCTGAGGTCGGCTTTCAGACGAGCCTTCTCCAGCTTGCTGTTCTCCACCATATGGTTCACGTAGCCAATGACAATGAGGATGACGATACCGACAACGATCAACAGGGTGATCACGAGTGGCGACATCTGCAGGGCTCCGATGTTCTTGTAAGGTGCGGCTGAGTGTAGAGGCTTGCCCTCGACGCTCATAGAGGTGGATCAAATTTTGAGCAGAAGTCTTTGATTTTAAAAAGTTTTTGATAAGGGGTTGACGGGTGTTGATGGCCTCCCTAGAATGCGCGCCACTTCGACGCGATGCCCAGGCAGCGCAGAGAAGCCGGAAGTAGCGTTTAAGCTGTTGTAAGTTCCGGGCCGCGTCCCCTTCGTCTAGTGGCCTAGGACACCGCCCTTTCACGGCGGTAACAGGGGTTCGAGTCCCCTAGGGGACGCCACTTTTGTGTTATGCGGGAATAGCTCAGTTGGTAGAGCACGACCTTGCCAAGGTCGGGGTCGCGAGTTCGAGTCTCGTTTCCCGCTCCAGATTCAAAAGCAGGGCCAAGGCCTTGCTTGCCAAGACCCGGTAAGGGTTGAGGGATGCACCGCAAGGTGCAGGCTGTAAAAGTTGCATGCGGGAATAGCTCAGTTGGTAGAGCACGACCTTGCCAAGGTCGGGGTCGCGAGTTCGAGTCTCGTTTCCCGCTCCAATTTCAGTCCCCTTCGTCTAGTGGCCTAGGACACCGCCCTTTCACGGCGGTAACAGGGGTTCGAGTCCCCTAGGGGACGCCACTTTTGTTTTACGCGGGAATAGCTCAGTTGGTAGAGCACGACCTTGCCAAGGTCGGGGTCGCGAGTTCGAGTCTCGTTTCCCGCTCCAGTTAAACGAAAACGCCGCTCATTCGAGCGGCGTTTTCGTTTCTGCGTTTCCGGCTCAGGCCAGATCGTGCTGGCGAGTTCCGGGCTTCTCGATGGCACGTTCGGCCATCTCCTTCAATTGCGTCATGGATTCGACCGACTCCCGGTCGATCTTGTTGCGCATCACCAGCCAGTTCGCGATCTGCATGGCCAGCCCGGAGAAACCGTATTCCAGGGTGCGGATGAACCGTGTCCCGTTGCCGGTGCTTTCGCACTCATAGGTCAGTACCAGTTCCAGTCCATGGGTGCCTCGGGCGGTCGCACGCCAGAGGCGTCCGGGGCTGTATTCGGTCACGTCCCAGCTAAGGTGCCCCGCACGCCCGCCTGCGTGGATGTCTTCCTCAAAATGGCTGCCCGCCGGCAGTGGCCCTGCAGGGCCGTCCACGCGAAGTGAGGAGGGGTGCCATTCGGGCCAGCGGGTGGCGGTGCTGGCATAGGCCAGCACCCGCTCCGGGTTCCGGTCGATTTCCACGGCGTGCTGCATTCGGGTCATGGAGCTCTCCTGTTCCAGTGGTTCCCAGTGCAGGCTGCCTTTGAGCCAGTCCATCAGCGGGAAGACGAGGTTGAAGTTGTGGGTCTGCATCAGGTCGCGGCGGTGGTGCAGTTCGTGCAACCGGCGCATGTGGCTGATCCATGGCAGGCGCGAGATGGGGTGATCGGCAGGCAGGTGCTCGCAGGCGTGGAAGACCTCATAGCTCAGGTAGCCGGCCAGCAGCGTGGTGGAGAAGAGGGCGGCGACGTTGCTGTTCACGAAGGACAGCAGCCACCAGGCGGCGAACAGCCCGACGCTGTAGAACACGATCAGCCAGGCAGGAAAGAGGATCACTCGCCAGTCCCGCGCGGATTCCCAGGTCATCTTCCCGGCGACGAAAAAGCTGTGATGATCTCCGGTGTGGCGCTTGTAGAACATCGAGCCAGCGCGGGTCTTGTGGTGGCCGAGGTTCTTGTGGATGGAGTACTCGCCCCAGTTGAAGAAGACCAGGGCTGCAGGCACTACCAGCCATTCCCAGGGTTTCACGTCGTTCAGGCTGCTGATGAAGAAAGCCAGGCAGGCCGCGCCGTAGATCAACACGAAACCGCCATGCAGCCAGACATTGTAGAGAGGGTGGATGCCCGCCCGATAGCGGTCGCGAAAGGCCTGGGTGTCGTGGCTCATGGCTGCTCCGGCAGTCTTGTTGACATATCAGGGAGCATAGTGGTGAATGCTTTATTCCGATAATGGATAGTCGAAATGAGCATTATTCATGAGCCTGAATTTGCGCCGCATCGACCTGAACCTGCTGCTGGTGTTCGATGCGCTGATGCAGGAGCAGAACCTGTCGCGGGCCGCCACGCGCCTGCATATGAGCCAGCCGGCGGTGAGCAACGCCCTGGCGCGGCTGCGTAGCCAACTGGGCGAGCCATTGTTCAAGCGCACGGCGCGCGGCATGTCACCCACCGCCCATGCACAGGTGCTCTATGCGCCAGTGCGCCAGGCGCTGAACCTCCTGCAGCTCGGGCTGGGAGCCCAGGAGGTCTTCGATCCGGCGGCCGAGCATTGCTTTCGGCTGTCGATGAACGATTACGCCCAGGCCATGCTGCTGCCGCCGCTGCTCGAGCAGTTGAAGTGCGAAGCGCCGAGGGTGGTGTTGGAGGTGCAAGACGACGAGGCGCAAAGCCTGGTGACGCGCTTGGCCACCGGCGACCTGGACCTGGCCATCGACTACCTCTATTTCGACAACCCCGACCTCTGCTACCAGCCCCTGATGGAAGAGGAGCTGGTGGTGATCGGTCGCGCCGGGCACCCGGCTTTCGCGAGTGGGCTCACCCGCGAGGGCTACCTGGGCAGCCAGCACGTACTGATATTGCCGCGCGCCGGTCGTGGTTCACCGCTGGAGATCGTGCTCGGCTCGGCGAAGGTCAAGCGTCGGGTCGGCCTGCAGGTTCCTCACTACCTGTCGATCCCGCCCATCGTGGCCCGCTCTGATCTGCTGGGCACCGTGCCGCGTCGGCTGGCGGTGCACTTCGCCGCCATCTATGCGCTGGAGGTGGCGCCGCTGCCGGTGGAGACGCCGTCCGTGCAGGTCAGCCTGATCTGGCACCGTCAGCAGGAACTGGCGCCGGGACTGGGTTGGTTGCGAGAACAGTTGGCGCAACTCGGCGCGACGCTGGCCATTGGCTGAATTTCATCTGCGCGCTGCCATCGTTTCGTTCGCAATCAGTGGCTTAAGCAGGTGGACCGACAGGCGGTTCGGGGCGCTCTAGGCTCCCGGCAACAGCGCGTTTCGATGTGTCTTCGGGTGCGGCAAACAAGTTAGCTAGCGAACTAATTGCCATTTGGGTGGGTCCTATCTTCCGAATTGATCATTGGCCCTCGCCATCGGCGCATCAGCGCGTACCGAGTCACCGGCTTTGATCGGACCCCGATGATCCTTTCCGTTTTGCCTTGTTTGTTGTCCGGAGTTTGATTTATGAAATCTGTTATCGCCCTTGCTTCCGCCCTGACCATCGTTCTTTCGGCCACCACCGCCATGGCCGCAGGCGGCGGCGATCGCACCACCCAACGCTGGCAGGTTCGCCTGGCGAAGGTTCAGCTGGAGCAGAAGCAGCAAGAGGCTGTCGCCGCCAAGCAACGTGCCGAACAGGCTCGTCAGGGCTGATCCGAAGCGGCGGCCAGCGTTCTTCCTGGTCCCGCATTCTCGCCCCCATTAAAAAGGCCCGCCCGGCAATGCCAGGCGGGCCTTTTTTGCACCTGTTTATTCGCGCGTGCGGCGCAGAAGCGGCCATGAGCCGAGCAGGGCAGGTACGCCCAGACCCAGCCAGGCCAGGCTGTCCCACCAGCCGTCGCCCAGCAGCGCGCTGAACAGACCCACCGCACAAAGCAGGCCAATGACCAGGGGCAGGCTGAAGGTGGATTGGCGCCACTTCATGCTGTGACCTCCCCGGACGAGCGTTGCCCGCTGCTGCGCCGCTGGCGAACCCACCAGAGATAGAGGCCGCTGCCCAGCACGATGATGGTGAGGACATCCAGGACCGCCCAGAGCAGTTGCATGGGGCGGCCGCCGTAGTCGCCGAAATGCAGCGGCTGGGACATCGCCAGTGCATCCATGTACCAGGGACGTTGCGCGACGGCGGTGACCTCCAGGGTTCGCGCGTCGATCAGCACTGGTGTCCACAGGTGAGCGGTCAGGTGGGTGCTGCCGACCATGAACACCGTGTAGTGATGCTCGCTGGAGAAGCGTGTGCCGGGGAAGGCGATGAAGTCCGCCTGCATGCCCGGAAGCGCTGCGCCGGCGATATTGAGGACGTTGTCCGCCGGAGCACGCTCGGTCAGCGGTGGGGCGTTGCGGTAGGGCTCTACCAGGGCGGTCAGTGCGTCCTGGCGCCAGGCGCCGATCAGCAGGTCGGCACAGGCGCTGATGACGCCGGTGACGCCCACCACCAGGGCCCAGGTCAGGGTGACGATGCCGATCAGGTTGTGCAGGTCCAGCCAGCGCGTGCGGGTCGAGCGCTGGTGGCGCACCTCGGCGAACTTGAGGCGGCGCATGAACGGCGAATAGAGCACCACGCCGGAAACGATGGCGACGACGAAGAGCACGCCCATGAATGCCAGCAGCAGCTTGCCCGGCAGCCCGGCGAACATGTCCACGTGCAGGCGCAGGATGAACATCAGCACGCCGCCGTTGGCCGCGGGCATCGCCAGCGCGTCGCCGGTACGGGCATCGAGCATGAAGGTATGCGACGAGTTGGGTTCGGTGCCAGCGGTGGCGGCAGTGATGGTGACCACGCCGTTGGGCTCGTCCTTTTCATAGCCCAGGTACTGCACCACCTCACCGGGGCGATGGCGTTGGGCGGCATCAACCAATTGCTGTAGCCCGAGGTGCGGCGTGTCCGGTGCCATCTCGCGAAGTTCGGGTGCTTCGCCAAGGAGGTGCTCCAGCTCGTGATGAAAGATCAGCGGCAAGCCGGTGAGGGCCAGCATCAGCAGGAAGAGGGTGCAGATCAGGCTGGTCCAGGTGTGGACGAAGGACCAGCGGCGGATGGTGGAAGATTTCATCGGCATTCCAATGGCGAAGGCCGCCCATGGGGCGGCCTCGGTGGTGCTTGGTTACGACCTAGTGCCTTACCACTTGTAGCTGGCACTGGCGACGACGCTGCGTTCGTCGCCGTAGTAGCAGTAGAAGCCGTCGCAGGTCGAGATGTAGTCCTTGTCGAGCAGGTTGGTTGCGTTCAGCGCAACCGATGCACCGGTGAGGCTGCTGTCCAGGCGACCGAGGTCGTAGTGCACGGCCGCATCGAACACGGTGTAGGAGTCCGCATGACCCAGCTCGGTGTTGGCCTGGTCGCCATAGGTGTTGCCGGTGTAGCGCGCGCCGGCGCCGATGCCGAAGCCGTCGAGCACACCGTCATGCCAGGTGTAGTCGGCCCACAGCGAAGCCTGGCGGTTGGGAATCAGCTGCAAGCGATTGCCTTTGAACTCACCGTCCTGCACTTCGGATTCCGCCTGGGTGTAGGCGGCAATCACTTTCAGGTTTTCAGTCACGTCCGCCACGGCTTCCAGCTCCAGGCCCTTGACCTTCACTTCGCCGGTCTGGCTGGTGACGGGGATGCCGGCGATGCGGTTGGTGACCGATACGTTCTGCTGCGTCAGGTCGTAGACCGCTGCGGTGAGCATGATGTCCGTGCCGGGCGGCTGGTACTTGACGCCCAGTTCCCACTGCTTGCCCTGGGTCGGCTTGAACGACTCGGTCGGCGAGGCCGTGGCGTTGCTGGTCGGCTGGAAGGACTCGGCGTACGACAGGTACGGCACGAATCCGGACTCGAACACATAGCTGAGGGCGGCGTTGCCGCTGAACTCCTTGTCTCGTTCGGTGTTGGTGGCGTCGCCCTTGTTGAAGAACTCGGTGCCGGTGTGCACCCAGTCTTCGCGGCCGCCAAGGGTCAGGCGCCACTGGTCGAGGGCCATCTGGTCCTGGACGTAGAGGCCGGTCTGACGGGTCTTCTGGTTGTAGTCGTAGAAGGCGTCGGAGCGCGGCGGGCGAGTGATCGGCAGGCCGTAAATCGGATCGGTCACGTTGACGCCCGGTACCTGGCCGAAGATCGACAGGAAGTTGGTGTTGCTGCGCTGGTGGTCGAGACCGAGCAGCAGGGTGTGGGTGATGTCGCCGGTGGCGAAATCAGCCTGGAAGTTGTTGTCCACGGCGAACTGGCTGATGTCCTCGTCCACGTTGGTGGAGCTGCGGCCAGTGTTGCCCTCGTCGTCGACGACAAAGCCGAAATCGGCGAAGGCCGGGATATAGCTGTTGACGGTGATGGTCTGGAACGACAGATCGGACTTGGTGTAGCGCAGGTTCTGACGGAACTGCCAGACGTCGTTGAAGCGATGCTCGAAGGCGTAGCCCAGCGCGTAGTAGGTGCGGTCGTAGTACTCGTAGTTCGGGTCGCCCAGGTTCTTGTGGTGGGAGATCTTGCCGAACGGCATGTCGATCTTGGTGCCCTGGATGGGGCGGAACTGACTGGTGACGCCGGTATCGTCGCGGGTGAACTGCGACAGCAGGGTCAGGGTGGTATCGGTGTCGATGTTCCAGGTCAGGCTGGGCGCGATGTTGTAGCGCTTGTCGTCGATATGGTCGATCTGCGTGCCGCCGTCGCGTACCACGCCGCTGACGCCGTAGAGGAACTGGCCCTGCTCATCGATCTTGCCGGTGCTGGCGAAGTTGATCTGGCGGTGATTGTCGCTGCCGTACTCGACCTCGATCTCATGGCTCGCTTCGGCGCTCGGACGGCGGCTGACCATGTCCAGCAGGCCGCCAGGCGGGGTCTGGCCGTACACCGACGAAGCCGGGCCGCGCAGCAGGGCGAGGCGGTCGAGGTTCCAGGTTTCCGGTTTCGGGTTGGCGTATACACCCTTGGGCAGCGGCAGACCATCGAGGAACTGGGTCGGCTCGAAGCCGCGCACGCGCATCCAGTCGAAGCGGGTGTCGCTGCCGTAGCTGCTGGAGACGATCCCCGGCATGTACTTCACGGCGTCATCAAGGCTATGCACGCCGCGGTCCTGCATCTGCTCGCGGGTGGCGACGGAAATCGAGCGTGGGACCTCGACCAGCGCCGTATCGGTCTTGGTGCCGGCGGCGGTGCGCTTTGCCAGGTAGCCGGTGGTCGGACCCCACGCGGTTTCGTAGCTGCGACTTCCGTCGATGTTCACGTCCGGCAGGCTCATCGCTTCGTCGGCCACCGGCGCCAGGCTGTAGCTGTCGGTACCGTTCTGCACCAGGCGCAGGTTGCTGCCTTGCAGCGCCTTGGACAGCGCCTGCAGCGGGCTCAGCTCGCCCTGCACGGAGGGGGCGGTCTTGCCGGCGGTGAGGGCGGGGTCGACGCTGAGGACGATGCCGGCATCCGCCGCGATGCGGTTCAGGGTGCTGGCCAGCGGCGCGGAGGGCAGCTCATAGGTGTCGGCCTGGGCCTGGCTGGCCAGGCTGCCAACGGTGACGGCCAGCGCCATCAGGGTGCGGCGGAACGGTGCGGAAGCAAGTTGCATTGCGAACATCTCCTAAGTGAGAAATCGTCTCAATGCCTTCTTGCCGAGCCAGAATCGAAAAGTGACAGGGGGACGCTAAAAAATTTTCCCCGTCCCTGGGTGTCGTTGTTTTCGAGGTGGGCAGCGCCGCTCTGCCCACCTTGCATCTTCAGTCCTTGGTCGGCACTACGCGTGTCCACCAGTGACCCATGCGCTCGATGCGTACGGGCAGGCTGGGGGGCAGGGCGGCCAGTGCCTTGTCGCTGTCGTTGAGCGGGAAGACGCCGCTGATGCGCAGGTCGTCCAGGCCAGGGTCCAGGCCCAGGTAACCATCGTGGTACTGGCTCAGGGTGTCGATCAGCTGGGACAGCGGCATGTCCTCGGCCACCAGCAGTCCCCGGCTCCAGGCCTCGGCACCCACGGGGGCGGCGCGAGTAGGACCAAGGTGGTCGTTGTCGATCCAGACCTGCTCGCCGGCGCGGACCACCCGCTCGGCTGAACCGTTGTGCGGTCGTGCCGCCACGGCGGACTCCAGCACGATCAGTTGGGTCGCCTCGCCGTCGCGGCGCACGAGGAAGCGGGTGCCGAGAGGCTGCAGGCGGCCCTGGTCGGTTTCGATGATGAAGGGGCGCGGGTCGTCGTGGCCGGTCTTCACCAGGATTTCACCGCTGCGCAGATAGATACGGCGCTGCGGACCGTCGAAATCGATGTCCAGCGCAGTGCGGCTGTTGAGTTGTACGAGGCTGTTGTCCGCCAGGCGCAGTTCACGGTGTTCGCCGTTGGCTGTCCTTTCATCGGCCAGGTAATCGCCGAGGGGACGCTGCTGGGCCAGCAGGCCAAGGCCAAGCCCAACCGCCAGCACCAGGGCCAGGGCGTTGCCAGCCAGGCGATGCAGGCTGCGCCGGCGTACGCCGCCACCGCGCAGCAGGGCGCGTCGGGCGTGGGGAGAGGCTGCCGCTGCCAGTTGCTGGTCGATGCCGGAAAGTTGCTGCCACACCTGGGCATGCTCGGGGTGGGCGCCGAGCCAGCGGCGGAATTCATGCCGCTCCTGATCGGTGGCCTCACCAGAGTCCAGGCACAGCTGCCAGGCGATGGCTTCGTCCAGGGCGCGTGCGGACACCTGGCTCATACCGGTTCTCCGTACAGGGCGATGTAGCACTGGCGCATGCCCTGGGCCAGGTATTGGCGAACCCGTGAGGGGGAAACACCCAGACGCTCGGCGATCTCGGCATGGCCGAGGCCGTCGAGGCGGTTATAGAGGAATGCGGCTCGCGCCTTGCTGGACAGCTGGCCGAGCAGGCGATCGATTTCGCGCAGGCTTTCCAGGATCAGTGCCTGGTCTTCGGGGCTCGGGTGCAGGTCTTCGGGAGCGCGGGCCAGTTCTTCCAGGTAGGCCCGTTCCAGGTCGTTGCGGCGGAACTGATCCACCAGCAGTCCACGGGCGATGGTGGCCAGCAGGGCGCGGGGTTCGCGGGGAGGTTGCAGGTCGGTTCGCGCGAGCAGGCGGACGAAGGTGTCCTGGCTCACGTCCTCGGCGCGATGGGGGCATTGCACCGTCTTGCGCAGCCAGTGGAACAGCCAGTCACGATGGTCTCGGTAAAGCAGCCCTACCAGTTGCGGATTCGCGGAATTACCGGCCGACACGCTGACCTCATTGAGAAGTACTTGAAAGAGTGTTTACGAATGATTCGCAATGATGGCAGAGGCTGGCACCTTGCCGCAATTGTGTCGGTAAATCGGGCGATGGGTGGCGAATGTTGGGGGCAAGAAGGGGCGGTCAGAGTGCCGCCCCGGTAGGGCTCAGTGCTTGTTGCCGTTGTCCGGCAGGGCCAGCAGTTGCTTTTCCTGGTTCCAGTCGAACGGTTCGCCATTCTGCTCGGCTTCGTAGCGGCGCTCGTCGAGGCGCTGGAACATGTCGATTTCTTCGTCGGGCATGAAGTGCAGGCAGTCACCGCCGAAGAACCAGAGCAGGTCGCGGGGGACCAGGTGGGCGATCTGCGGGTAGCGATGGAAGACCTGGCTGATCAGGTCCTGGCCGAGGTACAGGCTGCCTTCAGGGTCGCGCGGGAGTTCGCTCATCAGGTCGTCGAAGCGCTCGACGAAGAGCGCGTGGTTCTCTTCGGGAACCTGCTCCGCCTCGCCCAGGGCGACCAGGATGCTGCGCAGGTGAGCGAGCAGGGCGAGATGATGGTCGAGATAGGGATTGGACATGGCGGACTTCCTGAAGCTGGATCGGGCGCGGGAGTATAAGGCCCGCCGCGCCCGCTGTCCTGCCTGCGGGCTCAGCGGATCTTGCCAGTGCTGGGCGCCAGTTCCTCCTTGCTGAAGTCGTCGACGTCTATGACCCGCCGCCGGGCCGCCTCGAGGGCGCGGAGCTGCGTGGCACCGTCGGCATCCAGCAGTCCCGCGGCCAGGGCTGCGTCCACCAGCGGTTCCTCGGGGGCGGGGTTCAGGCTGCCCGCCCTGAGCGCGTGTTGCAACTTGCGCTGCAAGGGTTGGCAGTTGTTGGCGAGGTCGACGGCGTGTTGCAGGGCGCCCACCGGGTCGTTTGCCGATTGCGGTCGGTAGCAGCCGGCGAGCAGTTCCTCCAGCGCCGGATCGCCCCGGTCACGGCCGATCACCCCGGCGACTTCGGCGGCCAGCGCATCCGAGGGGCCGGGATGGCGGCGGCCAAGGGGGAACACCAGCACTCTCAGCACTGCGCCCATGAACGCATTGGGGAAGTTGTCGAGCAGCCCGTCCAGGGCCTGCTCGGCCTTGCCCAGGCTTTCCTCCAGCGCCCAGCGCACCAGCGGTTGCAGGTGCTCAGGATAGTCGCGGTCGTGATAGCGCTTGAGGGCCGCCGATGCCAGATAGAGGTAGCTCAAGGCGTCGCCTAGCCGCGCGGACAGCCGCTCGCGGCGTTTCAGCTCGCCGCCGAGCAACAGCATGCTGCTGTCGGCGAGCAGGGCGAATGACGCGGCCAGACGGTCGAGCGCTCGGAAGTAGGGGCGGCAGAGATTGTCGCCGGGCACGTCGCCGATGCGCCCGAGGCTGAGGCCCAGCAACAGGCTGCTGGCGGCATTGCCCACGGCAAAGCCGATGTGCCCGAGCAGCAACTGGTCGAACTCCTCCAGCGCCTGCTCGCGGTCATCGCGGCTGGCCAGGGCCATTTCCCTGAGGACGAACGGATGGCAGCGGATCGCGCCCTGGCCAAAGATCATCAGGTTGCGCGAGAGGATATTGGCGCCTTCCACCGTGATGGAAATGGGCGCTCCCTGCCAGGCGCGGCCCAGGTAGTTGTTCGGACCGAGGATGATGCCCTTGCCGCCATGCACGTCCATGGCGCGGCCAATGCATTCGCGGCCGCGCTCGGTGAGGTGGTACTTGAGGATGGCCGACAGCACCGAAGGTTTTTCGCCCAGGTCCACCGCGCTGGCAGTGAGGATGCGAGCGCTGTCCATCAGCCAGGCGTTGCCGGCAATGCGCGCCAGGGCTTCCTGGATGCCTTCGAACGCGGCCAGGGGTACGTTGAACTGTTCGCGGACGCGGGCGTACTGGCCCGTCACCAGACTGGTGAACTTGGCGGCGCCGGTGGAGGCGGCGGGGAGGGAAATGGAACGACCCACCGACAGGCAATTCATCAGCATCATCCAGCCCTTGCCGAGCATGGCCTGGCCGCCGATGACGAAGTCCAGCGGCACGAACACATCCTTGCCGGAGTTCGGGCCGTTCATGAAGGCCGCGCCCAAGGGGAGGTGGCGCCGGCCGATTTCCACGCCGGGGGTATTCGTCGGGATGAGCGCCAGGCTGATGCCGAGTTCTTCCTCGTCGCCCAGCAGATGCTCCGGGTCGTAGGCCTTGAATGCTAGGCCAAGCAAGGTGGCCACCGGACCGAGCGTGATGTAGCGTTTTTCCCAGGTCAGGCGCAGGCCGATCACTTCCTCGCCTTGCCACTGGCCCTTGCAGATGATGCCGACGTCCGGCATGGAGCCGGCATCCGAACCGGCGAGCGGTCCGGTGAGGGCGAAGCACGGAATGTCCTCGCCGCTCGCCAGGCGTGGCAAGTAGTGCCGGCGCTGCTCGTCGGTGCCGTAGTGCAGCAGCAGTTCGGCGGGGCCGAGTGAGTTGGGCACCATCACGGTGGAGGCCAGGTCGCCGCTACGGGTTGCGAGCTTCATCGCGACCTGGGAGTGGGCATAGGCGGAGAAGCCCTTGCCGCCGTATTCCTTCGGGATGATCAGCGCGAAGAAGCCATGCTGCTTGATGTGCGCCCAGGCCTCGGGCGGCAGGTCGAGCTGCTGGCCGATCTGCCAGTCGCTGACCATGGCGCAGAGTTCTTCCGTGGGGCCGTCGAGAAAGGCCTGCTCCTCTTCGGTCAGCTGCGGGCGAGGGGACTCCAGTAACTTGCGCCAGTCCGGACGTCCGCTGAACAGTTCACCGTCCCACCAGACCGTGCCGGCCTCGATGGCATCGCGCTCGGTCTCGGACATGGGCGGCAGCACGCGCTGGAACCAGGCAAACAGCGGCGCGCTGAGCCACTGCCGGCGCAGCCCGGGGAGCAGCAGGGGCAGGGCGACGGCCAGCCAGAACAGCCAGAACACCAACAGCAACCAGCCCGGGGAGTGGCCGAATAGCCCCATCAGCAGGAGAAAACCGGCGACCAGACCCAATGCGGGCAGGGGGGCCGTGCGGCGGTGGGCGAGCAAGGCGACGCCCAGGACCAGGGCGAGTAACCAGAGCAACAGCATGGTCGATCCTCCTTGATGGCGGCGCGGGACCGTCACGAGATGAGTCGCCAGCCATGACCATGGCGACAGGAACGGCGAGCTTGGCCGGAATGTCGTACCCGGGGTCGCAGGGCTCTGGATAGACTTGCGTGGTCAACCGCAGGAGAGCACGCCATGCAGCACTACCTGGAGCCCGGCCGCTTCGTTGATAGTGACCACCCCCTGGTGGTCGAGTTCGCGCAAATGCACCGTGGCGCAAGCCGCGACCCCATCGACCAGGCGGTCAGTCTGTACCGCGCGGTGCGTGACGAGATTCGCTACAACCCCTACGTGTTCAGCCGCGACCCGCAGACCCTGAAGGCCAGCCACGCGCTGGGCGCTGGCGAATCCTACTGCGTGCCCAAGGCGATCCTGCTGGCGGCTTGTGCGCGGCATTGCGGCATTCCTGCACGCATCGGCCTGGCCGACGTACGCAACCACCTGGCCACGCCCCGGTTGCTCGAGCTCCTGCGCAGCGAAGTATTCGCCATGCACGGCTACACCGAGCTGTACCTCGACGGTCGTTGGGTCAAGGCCACACCGGCGTTCAACCTGGCGCTGTGCCGTCTGTTCAATGTGCCGCCGCTGGAGTTCGACGGTCGCCAGGACAGCGTCTTCCACCCGTTCAACAGTCAGGGCGAGCGCTACATGGAATACATGGCTGACCACGGCCAGTTCGCGGACCTGCCCGAGAAGCTGTTCTTCGATCACCTTGCCGAGGTTTACCCACACCTGTTCCGTGAAGGCGCGGCTTTCCTGACCGGTGACCTGCATGCCGAGGCTGGCGCAGCGAGCTGACGCACAGTTTCATGAGTAAAGTTTGCCGGGCGCTTTGCCATTACCCGGCCTGCCAGTAGCATCGTCGCATTGCACAGGGAGCGACGAATGCGAACCAAACTGGATGCCTGTCTGCACGCGGTCAATCAGGTAGTGCTGGGCAAGGAAGCACAGGTGCGCCTGGCCCTGACCTGCCTGCTGGCCCGTGGACACCTGCTGATCGAAGACCTGCCCGGCATGGGCAAGACAACCCTGGGCCAGGCCCTGGCCAGGGTGCTGGGGCTGAGTTTCCAGCGCATTCAGTTCACCTCGGACCTCTTGCCCGGCGACATCCTCGGCACCTCGGTGTTCGACAAGGACAGCAGCCAGTTCGTCTTCCATCCCGGGCCGGTGTTTGCCGAGCTGGTGCTGGCCGACGAGATCAATCGCGCCACACCCAAGAGCCAGAGCGCATTGCTGGAAGCCATGGAGGAAGGGCAGGTGACCATCGAAGGGGCGACTCGCCCGCTGCCGGAGCCTTTCTTCGTCATCGCCACGCAGAACCCGGCCAGCCAGGGCGGCACCTTCGCCTTGCCGGAGTCGCAGCTGGATCGCTTCCTTATGCGCCTGTCCCTCGGCTATCCGGCCAGGGCGGCGGAGAAGGCGCTGCTGCAAGGCGAAGCGCGGCGCGAGCTGCTGCCGCGCCTGGAACCCATCTTCACTCACGCCGAACTGGGGCTGATCCAGGCGGAAGTACCCAAGGTGGTAGCCCGCGACGCACTGGTGGACTACGTGCTGCGCCTGGTGGACGCCACCCGCAGCCAACCGCAGTTCGCCTGGGGCCTGTCGCCCCGCGCCAGCCTGGCGCTGCTGTCGGCGGCGCGTGCCTGGGCGTTACTGGCGGGGCGTGATTATGTGATTCCGGAAGATGTCCAGGCGGTCCTGCCTTCGGTGGTCGGTCACCGCCTGCGCGAGCGCGCCGATCCTTCCGGCCATGGCGGCGGCGCGCTGGTGCAGTGGCTGCTGCGCGAAGTGCCGGCCCTCTGATGCTGGAACTCCAGGTCGACCGCTGGCTGGCGCGGCGCATCCCGGCAGCGAACCAGGTGCGCCTGAATCAGCGGCGGATTTTCATTCTGCCCACCCGCGCCGGTGCCGCTTTCGGGCTGGCCCTGCTGCCGATGCTGCTGGTGGCGATCAATTACCAGAACAGCCTGGCCTACGCGCTGACCTTCCTGCTGCTATCGGTGTTCCTGGTGGCCATTCTGCATACCTTCCGCAACCTTGCGGGGCTGAATCTCAAGGCGGCTGGCGGTGCGCCCGTGTTCCTCGGCGAGCAGGCGCATTTCCACGTCACGCTGGAAAGCGGCGGCCGCGAGCACCAGGCGATCGCGTTGGGCTGGCCGCCCTTGCCGTTGCAGGTACAGGACGTAGCGGCCAAAGGCGCCTGCGAGGTCGAGCTGCATGTGCCCACCCAGCGTCGTGGCTGGTTGCGGCCCCGGCGTCTGCGTGTCGAAAGCCGTTACCCGCTCGGGTTGCTGGTGGCGTGGAGCTGGGTGGACCTGGATCAGGCTCTGCTGGTCTATCCGCGCCCCCTGGAGGGCGACCTTCCGCTGATGCCCGGCCGCGGGGATGATGACGGCGACGATGGCCAGCATGTACTCGGCGCGGGAGCGGACGACTACCAGGGACTGCGCGCGTACCAGCCGGGCGATTCGCGCCGGCGCCTGCACTGGAAGGCCTTTTCCCGTGGTCAGGGTCTGTTCGTGAAAGACTTCGCCGCCCTGGCCGGGCGTGACGTCTGGCTCGATCTCGACCGGCTGGACGGCGACCTGGAGCAGCGATTGAGCCTGCTCTGTTACTGGGTGCTGCAGTTTTCTACCCGTGGCCAGCCGTTCGGCCTGCGCCTGGGGGGCCTGGAGCTGGGGGCCGATATCGGCGAAGCGCACCGGGAAGCCTGTCTGCGGGCCCTGGCCCTGTTTGGGACGTCGCAATGAAAGCGAGGCTGCCGATTACCCGGATCGGCCTGACCTGGCTGCTGGTGGCGCAGGTGCTGGTGATCCTGCCGCACCTGCCTTATCTGCCGCTGTGGATCATCGCCATGTGGCTGGGCTGCGCTGCCTGGCGAATCCAGATATTCCGCATGCGTGCGCAGTACCCCAGGGGCACGGTAAAGGCCGCGCTGATCCTGGCGGTGGCCCTGGGCGTCTTCTTCTCCAGGGGCACACTGGTGGGACTGGAGGCGGCGGTCGTGCTGCTGGTGGCAGTGTTCATCCTCAAACTGGTGGAACTGCGCACCCAGCGTGATGCCCTGGTGCTGGTCCTGCTCGGGTTCTTCACCCAGGTCACGGCCTACCTGTTCAACGACGGCATGCTGGCCGGCCTATACAGCCTGCTGCCCCTCTGTGCGTTGCTGGCTTCACTGGTGGGGTTGCAGCAGAGCCGCTTCGCCGAACGCCCGCTGGTGCCATTGAAGGCGGCGGGCAGCCTGTTGCTGCAGGCGGTGCCGCTGATGCTGTTGCTATTCATGTTCTTTCCGCGCCTGGGGCCGCTGTGGTCGCTGCCCCTGCCGGGCGACAAGGGAGTCACTGGCCTCTCGGATGCCATGAGTCCGGCGGATATTGCCGAACTGAGCCGCTCCGGCGATTTGGCCTTCCGCGCCAGCTTCGAAGGACCGGTACCGCCGATGAGCCAGCTCTACTGGCGCGCGCTGACCCTGGAGCGATTCGATGGTCGCCGCTGGTCCCAGTCCCTTACGTCCCAGTTCGGCCAGGAGGCGGACTGGCGCCGCGAAGGTGAACCGCTGCGCTACAGCATCGTCATGCAGCCCAGCGGCAGGCCGTGGCTGTTCGGCCTGGATGTGGCCGAAACGCACGAGGAGGGCGTACGCGCCCGGGGCGACTTCCGCCTCGAAAGACGCACACCGGTGGATCGTCCGCTGCTTTACCAGGTCACTTCCTGGCCCCAGGCCGTGCGTGAGCCCGAGGGCAACCCCGACGCGCTGCGCAGGGCCCTGCAGCTGCCGCCGAACGGCGAGTCGCGAACGCGGGCCTGGGCCGAGGAGCTCAAGCGGGAGCACGCCGAACCGCAACAGCTGGTGGATGCACTGCTGGCGCATTTCAATCGCGAGCCCTATGTCTACACCCTCAAGCCGCCGCCGCTCGGAGAGAACAACATCGATGCGTTCCTCTTCGATACGCGCCGGGGTTTCTGCGCCCATTACGCCGGCGCCATGACCTTCGTCCTGCGAGCCGCCGGGATTCCCGCGCGGGTCGTCGCCGGCTACCAGGGTGGCGAACTCAATCCCGCCGGGAACTATGTGTTGGTGCACCAGTTCGATGCGCATGCCTGGGTGGAATACTGGCTGCCGGGACGCGGTTGGATCAGTGTCGATCCCACCTTCCAGGTGGCGCCGAACCGTATCGAACTTGGCCTTGAAGATGCCGTGGCCCGCGAACAGAGCTTCCTCGAGGGCTCACCTCTGTCCCCATTGCGCTTTCGACAGCTGGGGTGGCTGAACCAGGCGCGCCTGGCCTGGGACAATCTCAATTACGGCTGGCAACGCTGGGTGCTGGGCTATCAGGGTGAGGCCCAGATGGAACTGGTGCGACGCTGGTTCGGCAGCCTGGATGGACGCTCGCTCGGCCTCGGCCTGGTCGGTGCCGGAGCGGTGCTGATGGCACTGCTGGCCGTGTTCCTGTTCGCGCCCTGGCGCCGTGAGCGTGACCCGCAGTTGCGTCAGTTCGAGGTTTTCGAGCGACTGCTGGCACGTCATGGCCTGGTGCGTGGCAAGGGCGAAGGGCCGCGCGCCTTCGCTGAGCGCGCAAGTCGCGAGTTGCCCCGGCAAGCGGCACAGATCCGCGCTTTCCTCGCAGCGTTCGAGGCCAGCCGATACGCCAGTCAGCGGGCATCCGATCCCGCCAGGCAGCTGCGCGCCCTGCGCAAGGCATTGCCCTGGCGCCTGCGGGGTGCGCGCGGATGATCCATGCTGAGTAACTTGCCGCAGACTTTTGCGTGGCTGATCCCTGGAGAGACTGACGATGGCCGGAATGCTGGATGACCTGATCGCCCAAGTCATTGGTCTGGAGATTCGCCTTCATGCCTGTGCCGAGCGCCTGGCGGCGGGCACGGATGATGAGGCCCTGCATGACCTGCGCGTCGCTACCCGGCGTCTGCGCAGCCTGCTGCGGCCGTTTCGTGGCCTGCCTGCGGTCGATGTGCTGAACGAGGCGGCTGCCGCCCTGGCAGGTCTGAGCGGGCCGCTGCGAGATCTGGAGGTGCTGATCATCGAGTTGCGCAGCCACGGTCTGGATCGACTGACGACTGACCGCGAACGTGCGCGGCATCTTGGCTACGCGCAGCTCCTGTTGGCGCCGGAGCTTGCTCGTCTTTTCCAGGTGCTCGAAGCCTGGCCCCATCTGATGCGCGTGTGCGAGCGCGAGGGGTTGCTGAAGGGCTTGCAGGGCGCCGTGGGCAAGTCACTTCGCAAGAGTTGCCGTCGGCTCATACAAGCGCTGGAGGATCCTTCCCATGACCGCCATCGCCTGCGTCTGCTGATCAAGCGCCTGCGCTACGGCGTGGAAGCCCATCCGGATCTGATCGGCTTGTCGCCCAAGACCCAGAGGCTGCTGGTGGGCGCGCAATCGGCCCTGGGCAAATGGCATGACAACATGCAGTGGCTGGCCCGTGCGAACCTGGAGCCGGACCTGCGTCCGCGAATTCGAGCCTGGCAGGTGGCGCTGCATGCCGCCGAAGTGCGTTCGGACCGGGTTCTGGAGAAGCTGCTGCGGCGTCTGGCCTGAGCGGTCGTGGCCGTTATCCCGTTGGCGTTGGCGTGGCAGCCCTGTGACGCGTCTTTCGAGCCGGTGGGGCAATGCCCTAAGATCGCCGACTGAACGATTTAGTACAGGGACTGCAGATGAAATTTTTCTCCGAACTGATCCAGGCGGCTCGCAGCAATCCGAATGCAATCGTGGTGCCTGCCACCTGGGGACAGGGGCGGGCGGCCTTCGGTGGCGTCGTTGCGGCGCTGGCGTTCGAAGCCATGCGCGCCAAGGTCGAGGCGGGTCGGCCCGTTCGATCCCTCGCGATGACGTTCGTCGGTCCACTTGAGCCTGAAGTGCCCGCCAGTTTCGAGGCCGAACTGTTGCGCGAAGGCAAGGCGGTGAGCCAGGTGTTCTGCCGCGTGGTGCAGAAGGGCCAGGTCGTGGCACTGGTGCAAGGCAGCTTCGGCGGCTCCCGCCAGTCGGTGGTGCAGATGGCCGCCGAGCCCGCCCCTGACATGAAGCCCGCCGCGGACTGCTTCGAATTGCCTTTCCTCCCGGGCGTTACGCCGGAGTTCACCCGTCACCTGGCCATGCGCTGGGCCATCGGCGGCATGCCGTTCTCCGGAAGCCGCGAACGCGACATGGGCGGGTGGGTACGTTTCCGGGGAGAAGTGGAGCGGGAGCCTGTCACTGAGGCCCATCTGCTGGCCCTGGTTGATGCCTGGCCGCCGGCTACCGTACCGCACCTCCCGACGCCCGCACCGGGCAGCACGCTGACCTGGACCATCGAATTCGTGCAGCCACTACCCAAGCTGGATACCCATGATTGGTGCAAATATCGCGCGCGCATCGAGCACGCCAGCGATGGTTACGGCCATGCGGCAGCAGCCCTGTGGACGCCGGACGGCGAGTTGGTGGCCATGAGTCGGCAGACCGTGGTGGTGTTTGGCTAATCGCCCCGGGCCATGCCAACTCGCGGGGACAACTGTAGGTTGCGGCTGAGCTACGCGAAGCCCAACGGTGCGGACCTGATACCGCGCCACGTTGGGCTTCGCTGCGCTCGCGGAACGCCGCCCGGCCCAACCTACCGAAAGGCGCATCGTGCAAGGGTGGACGTCGCTTTTTACGTCCACCAGCCGAAGTCGGGATCGACACCGACGGTGGATGAAAAGAGCGTCATCCACCCTACAGGTGGGTCAGCGCCTCTTATTGCGCCAGTTACGCCACCACTGGCCGCTTAGCAGGAAGCGCGGGAAGGTGACGAACTGCTCCACCAGCAACCGGCCGACAGCGTCCTTGCGATCGTGGAAGGGTTCCGGTGCCACCGCTTCCATTTTGTGCCCGCGCCCTTGCAGCGCTAGGGAGGCGACGATGCCAATGATGCCGAGCACGAACGGCCGGAAACTCAGGTTGAACAGCCCGTACACCAGGGTGATGGCCGCGAGGATGAACAGCGGCACGGCAATCACATGCAGGATCAGGTTGGCTGGATGCTGGTGGTTGTCGGAGTAGGTCCGCCATTGCCACGCATGCAGGTTGGGAAGTCGTTTGCCCATGTCCGGCTCCTTTGGGGGGAATGTCGGCAGCATAGACCGGCCCTGATGGGCCGGCGAATGCCTTCTCCCTATGGAGCGGATAGCCCGTAGCCCAACTCTGCTGGATCTCGCGAGCCAGAGAAGAACAAGGCGAAAGAGGCTGAGGGGCGGAGTTTACGAGCTGTAAATGAGCAAGCCCGAAGCCTCTTTCAACGCAGTTATTCCGACGCGCAGCAGATCCAGCTCAGGCACCTAGTTTGAGCTGGCGAATCGCCTGGGACAGCTCGCTGGCCAGCTCCGCCAGCTCATTGCTGGTCGCGGCAGATTCCACGGTCTGGCTGACGGTCAGCTCAGTCACGTCGCGAATCCCCACCACGGCGCGGGTCATTTCCTCGGCCACCTGGCTCTGCTGTTCGGCGGCCACCGCGATCTGCGTATTGCTCTCGCGCATCTGGGCGACCGCGCCGGTGATCGCGGCCAGGGCGGCACCAGCCTCGTGGGCGGCTTGCACGCAATCGTCGGCCTTGATCGAGCTTTCCCGCATGAACTCCACCGCATCGCGAGTGCCGGCCTGGAGGGCGCCGATCATGCTGGTGATCTCGTCGGTGGAGTCCTGCACACGCTTGGCCAGATTGCGCACTTCGTCCGCCACGACGGCGAACCCCCGACCCATTTCCCCTGCGCGTGCGGCTTCGATGGCGGCGTTCAGCGCCAGCAGGTTGGTCTGCTCGGCAATGCCGTGGATGACGTTGACCACGCCGCTGATCTTCTGGCTGTCCTCGGCCAGGCGCTGGATGGTCTCGGCGGTCTGCTGCACGCCGGACGACAGCCCGGCAATGGAATGCTCGACCCGCTCCACCACCAGTTGACCGGTGCCGGCAAGCTGGTCGGCGTTCTGCGACTGGTCGCGGGTGTCCGCTGCATGCTGGGCGATATGGTGCACGGTGGTGGACATCTCGTTGATGGCCGTGGCGGCCTGATCGGTTTCGCTCTGCTGGCCGAGCATGCCCTGGCGCACCTCTCCCATGCTCCCAGCCAGGCGTGCGGCGCCTTCGTCGAGGCGTGCCACGGCCTGGGCGACGGTGCCGACCACGCGCGCATAACCGGCTTGCATGGCATTGAAGGCGCTGGCCATCTGACCTACTTCGTCACGGCTGTCCAGCGGCACGCGCGCGGAAAGATCGCCGCTGCGTTCGACGTGGAGCATCACGTCCTTGAGGGTGTTGAGATGGCTGAGCAGGAAGCGGATCAGCAATTGCGAGGCCGCCAGCAGGGCAACCATCAGCAGGAATACTGAGATTGCGTACTCCACGGCGCGGGCGCCGAGCAGTTGGGTCAGGCTCGGGCTGCTGGCCAGTACGGCGACGCGCTGGCCGTCGGCGTGATCGAACACCTGGGCGCCGATGACCGGATCGCTGCCGAGCAGAGCGTCATGCTCCAGTTCCGCCCAGCCGTTGGCGCGGGCCAGCGCCTGGCCGCCAGGCAATTGCGGGGCGCTACCGGCATCAAAGGCGAGGACGTGGGGCAAGGAGGGCAGGGGTTGGGCGGCGGGCCAGGATTTCAGTAGCTGGACCTGGGCCGCGGCGGCTTTGCGGGCATCTTCCGCCCGGCCCTGCTGCTCCAGGTAAAGCGCGTGGAGGACCAGCAGGAGTGTGGTGCAGAAGGCCACGGCGTTGACGGCCCAGAACTTGTATTTCAGGGAGATATCGCGAATCCAGGTTCCCATGATTTTCTTCTTGTGGCTCGGAGAGTATTGGCAAGGTGCCACTATTTTCTGACGGAAGATTCCTACCAGAGTTGATCCGAATCAAGAAGGAATCTGATTGCCTGCTTCAGTCGATGGTCGGAAGTCCGAAGAAGGCGCGAGCACAGGTGGTCGTGTGGAGGGCCAGCTCTTCGGGGCTTTCGCCGCGATGCACGGCAACTTCCCGCAGTACTTCGGTGAGGAAGGCCGGTTCGTTGTGGCCATGCTTGGGTTTGGGGCGCAGGCTGCGCGGCAGCAGGTAGGGCGCATCGCTTTCCAGCATCAGCCGGCCACGGGGAATGTCACGGACCAGGGCGTGCAGATGGGTGCCGCGACGCTCGTCGCAGATCCAGCCGGTGATGCCGATGTGCAGGTCGAGGTCCAGGTAACCGTAGAGAGCGCGCTTCTCGCCGGTGAAGCAGTGCACGACGGCGGCGCTGAGCTGATCGCGGAACTGCCGCACGATGGCCAGCAGGCGTTCATCGGCGTCGCGCTCGTGGAGAAACACCGGCTTACCCAGTTCGGCGGCCAGTGCCAGCTGCTCTTCCAGCGCCTTTTCCTGTTGCGGGCGTGGGGAGAAGTCACGATTGAAGTCCAGGCCGCATTCGCCCACTGCGCGTACCCGTGCTTCGCCCAGCAGTGCACGCAGTGTCCGCTGGCTATCGCTGTTCCAGTCGCTTGCTTCATGGGGATGGACGCCAGCGGTGCTGAACAGCAGCAGGCCGCTTTCATCCAGTTGCTCGGCGACGAGCAGGGCCTTTTCGCTGTCATCCAGGCTGGTGCCGGTCAGCACCATCTGGCGGACGCCGGCGGCCTGGGCACGCTCCAGCAGGGCGCGGGCATCGCGGGCGAGGCTGGGGTGGGTCAGATTGACGCCGATGTCGATGAGTTGCATGGTGCTACCTCGGATTGGAACAGAGCAGCTGAACAATGCTCGAAACAATTAAAAAAACCAATCTTTACAGGAACTTGGCGCCTTATGTTGAAGTCAATACCACGCTTTGACTGGCGTCAGGCGCGTAGCTGTGACACTCTCCGCGCCCCTCGCTCGCCATCCAAGGTTTCGCGGCGCAGCAACTCTACACGTTCGGGTGCGCGCTGACGTCCCGCCCAGTCCCTGGAGAATTGATGACGCGACCGCTGCTGTTCCTGCTCTGCCTGCTGGCGCTGTTGCCCTTCACGGCCAGCGCTCGCCTGGCTGGGCCGCCGGAAGTCTGGCAGCAGCCGGCCGAAGCGCGCGACCTGGCACAGATCCGCCGCAGCGGTGTGCTCAAGGTGCTGGTGAACCAGAGCCGCAACAGCTCCGGCGAGGTCAAGGGCGAGTCCGTCGGCGTCGAGTACCACCGAATCCGTGCCTTCCAGCAGTACCTCAATCGCAATGCCCGCGACGGGCGTGAAATCAAGCTGAAGATCATTCCGAAGGCCAAGGATCAGTTGCTGGCTGCATTGCAGCGGGGCGAGGGTGACCTCGTGGCGCCGGGGGAATTGGTCAGCCAGGGCATCGGCAGCAACATCAGCGCCAGTGCGCCACTGCGCAAGGATGTGCCGCTGGTGCTGGTCAGTCGTCAGGGGCAGCGTCGTTATCAGCGCCTGGAGCAGTTGTCCGGCCGCAGCATTGCACTGCCAGTCGGTAGCGCGGCGGGTGAGGCATTGCGGCCGGTGAACGAGAAGCTCGCGGCGCGCAAGCTCGCCCCTATCGTCATCGAGTGGGTCGACTCGACGCTGGCGGTGGAAGATGTGCTGGAAATGGTCCAGGCCGGCATCTTCCCGCTGACGGCCGTGGAGCAACCGATTGCCGAACGATGGGCCAAGGTGATGCCCAAGCTGCGCCTGGATAAGCACCTGGTGCTTGACCGGCAGGGCGACATGACCTGGTTCGTTCGCCGGGATGCGCCGACGTTGCGGGCCAGTGTCGACCGTTTCCTCGCGGGGTATCGCGCACCTGAAGATCAGGATGCTGCGTTCCAGCGCGTCTACCGGCGCCTCTACAAGGTTCACAACCCGCTTGCCCGCACCGAGCGCCAGCGCCTCGAGCGCGTGCGCCCGGTGCTGCAGCGCTACGCCGACCAGCATGACTTCGACTGGCTCAGCCTTGCGGCACTTGCCTATAAGGAGTCCAGCCTGAATCCGGCCGCCAAGGGTGCTGGCGGCGCCACCGGGCTGATGCAGATCACGCCGGGAGCCGCGAGCAGCGTGGGGGTGGGGAACATCCAGAAGCTCGACAACAATGTGCAGGCGTCAGCGCGGTATCTGGCCAAGCTGCGTCGCAGTTTCTTCTCCAGCACCCAGCTCGATGAGCGTGAGCGCATGGCCTTCGTGCTCGCGGCCTACAACCTCGGCCCGCAACGGGTCCAGGGGATGCGCGCCGAAGCCCGGCGGCGGGGCCTGAATCCCAACCAGTGGTTCTTCCAGGTAGAACGCATCGCTGCTGAACAGGCCGGGATGGGTGTGGTGAGCTACGTCAACAGCGTGAACAAGTACTACCTGGCCTTCGATCGCGAGCGTTATCTATTGGAGCCTTCAAAAAAGGCTGGCAAGGCGCGAAAATAATCGAACAATTCGATGATGTGGGTGAGAATTTTCCGGTTTTAATATCAAAAAATTCTACTAAGCTTGTGTTCATCGACTCCCACAACACAAGGAACACCTCGATGAGCAACCCGATCAAATCCATCCTCGCCACCAATGCCGGCTATGGCATCACCCTGCTGCGGGTCATCACCGGCCTGACTTTCATGGCGCACGGCGCGCAGAAGCTCTTTGGCATGTTTGGTGGTTATGGCCTGGCGGGTACTGGGCAGTGGATGGAAAGCATCGGCCTGACTCCCGGCTACCTCATGGCCCTGATGGCCGGTAGCGCCGAGTTCTTTGGTGGCCTGGCCCTGGTAATCGGTTTGCTGGTGCGTCCGGCCGCTGCGGCGTTGATCGTCGCGATGGTCGTGGCGATCTTCAGCGTGCACTGGGCCAGCGGTTTCTTCATCACCAACGGTGGTTTCGAGTACGCCATGATCCTTGGTCTGATCAGCGCCACGCTGCTGGTCGAAGGCGCCGGCAAGATGTCCCTGGATCGCAACCTGGCCAGCTGAGCCAGGACGTTGAAAAAAAGGCCCGCTCATGCGGGCCTTTTTGCGTCTCATGGCTGCTTTTTCCTGGCCATTGCCAACTCGGCGGCGGCCTGGAGGCGCAGGCGCTCCTGCGGATTGAAGCCTTCCTCCTCCAAGCGGTTGATCGCAGCCGTCTTGTCACTCTGGCTCAGGCCCTCGCTGGCCTCGATACGGCCTTTCTCCTTCAGGTAGGCCTGCAACCGTTGCTGCCATTGCAGGCGCTGCTGGTCCAGGTTCTCCAGCCGCGCCGTTGCTTCGGCCCCCACCAGTTGCTGGCGGAGCTGACGAACCTGCTCTGGGCTGCCGCCTGATGCCTGGAGCGCCCCCACCTGGACCCTGAGTTCGGCCTGCAACTGGCTCGCGGCCAGGGCCTGCATCTCTTCCGGCAAGCCAGCGCGTAGTTGGTCGATGGCTGCAGCCTTCGCGGCCGGGGTCATGTCGGCGTCGCGCTGAATGGCCAGGCGCTGCAGGGTGAAGGCGTTGTAGGCCTCCTCGGAGGCGAAGAAGGCTTGATGGGCATCGGTGCTGAAGATGCGGGCGCGCAATGCCTGGACGGCCGCTTCTCGCTGGCGCAGAGCGGCGAGGTCGGCGAGCAGCGGCAGGTCGCGCTCCAGTTGTACCAGCTGACGCTTGTAGTCCAGGTACTGGTCGAGCAATGCCAGGGCCTGGCCTTGCGCCGGCGTTTCCAGTTGCTCGGCGATGAAGCTTCTGAGGCGCTGGATGCTGTTGGCCAGCGACTCTTCACCCTGGGTGCTGAGGAAGTAATCGAAGATGCGCCGGACGTCTTCGGTGATCAGCAGGTTGCCGGCGGTATCGAGGTGGAAGCGGCCGTCTACTTCTGTTCCCACCAGTGATCCGGGCTGTTTCGCGACGCTGGTTGCGCCCGCCAGGGGGCTTTGCAGAGGCTGCGAAGTGGGGAAGGCGTCGGCGGTGGGAGCGGGCGCTGCGGTCACGGCTTTCGGAGGCGCTACGCCTGGTGAGGCAGGGGCCGGTTTGCCGCCCCATTGCAGCAGGATGGCCAGGGCGCCGGCAAAGGCGATAGGGAACAGCAGCAGGATTCTTTTCACGGGGTCACTCGGCAGTCTGGAGAGAAGCGGGGCCCGAAGGCCCCGCGAAGCAGGCTCAAAGCCCGTCGTTCTTCAGCCGGTTGGCCTGTTGACGATAGACGGTAGTTGGGTCCGTCTCGAACAGACTCGTCAGGCCCAGGGTCTGATTGACTTCGTCCAGGTGGTTCATCCGATAGTCGTCGCGGATGACCTTGCCCAGGTGCGAACTGCAACGTCCCACCAGGCCGTCGTTGGCTTGGCCGTTGAACGGTAGGGAGCTGGCGCCAAGCAGACCGTCGCTGACATCCAGCACGTTGGTCAGGGGACTGGTGCCGCTCCAGGAGTAGTAGCGCACGCCATTGACCTGATAGGCGCCTTCACCGCAGGCCGTGGTCGGCAGGCCCTGCGGGAAGCGTGCGTTGAACGCGGCCGCGCCCTGGCTGTTGAGGGATTCCAATGCGCCAAGGGCGTTCTGCTGGAGGTCGCTGTTGCTGCCGGATAGGAAGTTGATCAGCGCGCCCAGGCCGTTGACGATGCCGGCCAGCATGACTTCACCCGCGGAGCCTGGTGGTATCTGGCGAAGGAAGTCAGCAGTGGCGGAACCTTTGTGGGGAGCGCCGACGCTGGTGGCGGAGGCGACGAGATCCGGGCGCACCGCTGCCACATAGCGAATGGTCGGGCCGCCATGGCTGTGACCGATCAGATTGACCTTGGGGCTGCCACTGATGGCGACGATCTCTTCCACCTGTTCAAGCAGCTCTTCGCCGCGTGCTTCGGTGGTGTTCAACTGGCTGACTTCCGTGACATAGACGCGGGCGCCATCACTGCGCAAGGCAGAGGGGATGCCGTACCAGTAGTCGACGCCCAGGATGCTGTCGAATCCGAGCATGCCGTGGGTCAGGACGATCGGGTAGCGGGTCTGGGTATAGCCGCTGGAGCCGAACCAGAGTGCCTGGGCTTGCGCGGAAGCAGCGAGTCCAGTGGCGAGGCAAAGGGCGAGCAGGGTCTTGTTGTTCTTCATGTGCGCTCTCGATGTTGTGCGTGGGAGGGCCTGACTGCTTTCCCTGGCGTGGCCACGCCCTTCCTGGGCGTGCACTTCAGGCAGGGCGGAGCGCAGGAACCATGCCATTCGGGGCGAATATCAAGCGAGTGCTCTGGGTTGGGCTTTTCGCGGATGTTTACATCCGTTCACCCTAAGATGTCGGCCAGTTTCCTGTTACTCGCCGAAACGTCAGGCTGGGGTCGAAGGCCGCAACGGCCAGTGTCCGAGCGCGCGATAACGGGTGCCCCTGGCTGTGTTTTCCGAGGCGAAGAGGGCGAATTCCGTGGCTGGCCAATCGAAGGTTGGGGTGCTGGCCGCGGGAAGTCGCGGGCAGTGGCGAGCCAGCGTCAGGTGAGGCTTGAAGGGGCGGGTCTCCAGAGTGAAGCCGGCGCCCAGCAATTGCTCGCGCAGGTCGCGTTCCAGCTCGATCAGTGCGGGCGGTATCCGGCTGGGTGCCAGATACAGCAGGCCGTTTTTCCAGCGCGCCAGGCGATCCAGGTGCAGGGTGAACGCCTTCGGTTCGAGGCTGGTCGCCAGGGCTTCCAGGGCTTCCACCTGGCCACGGGGTTGCGAGCCGAGGAAGGCGAGGGTGAGGTGAAGCTTGTCGGGCGCCACGGGTTTACCGTCAACAGGGTTCCGGGTGCGCCAATCGGCAATGTCGTGGGCCAGTTGCGGGCAACAGGGAAGGGCGAAGAACAGGCGCAGGGGCGGGGTGCTCATGGGCGTCTCGCAAGGCGTGGTGGTCGCCTTGACAGTATTGCGCGGGCTTCTCTAGGATGTCGCCCCATGCGCCGATTTAGTCAGCTACTTGCGGGGCGCAGAAGTCTTCAGAGGCTTCCAAATACCGCTAAAACGCTGGTTCGGTGTCGCCTCTCACCGCTGCCCAGCGGGACCCCACGAGGCGGAGACATGACACCATGACCTGTCCCCAACCCCTGCTCCGACTAGCCCCGATCACCACCGGGCTGGTTTTGCGCAATCCCCGAATCCTGCTTGGCGGCTCGCACCAGCCAACGCTCCTGCGCTATCTCGAAGGCTGGCCCAAACGTTGGGGCCGTCCGCGCAACTTCCTGATCCAGTTCGCTCGCGAAGGCGAGTCATTGGCTCGCTTCGCCAGCGACAGCTTCGACATGGCCGTGATCCAGACGCCATCTGCCCAGGAGTTGCCGGAGGTACTCGGCCAATTGGTGCGGGTGGCGCGGCAGGGACTGATCACTCGGCGCTGACCGGCCGGCTCGACCGCTGATCTACGGATAATCGATCTCTACGACGTACCAGGTCTTTTCCCCGGTTGGGGTGCTGACCCGGACTTCGGCGTCCAGCGGCTTTCCCACCAGCGCACGGGCAAGGGGGGAGTCGATGCTGATGAGGTTCTGCTTCAGGTCGAATTCGTCAGGTCCGACGATGCGGTAGCGAGCCTGCTCGCCATCGTCGTCTTCCAGGGTGACCCAGGCGCCAAAGTAGACCTTGTCGGGATCGCTCGGACGCTCGCGCACCACTTTGAGGTTTTCCAGGCGCTTGGTGAGGAAGCGAACGCGACTGTCGATCTCCCGCAGCATCTTCTTCCCGTAGGTGTATTCGGCGTTCTCGGAGCGGTCGCCCTGGGCGGCCGCTTCACTCACGGATTGCGTGACCTTGGGGCGGCGTACATGCCACAGCTCATGAAGCTCGGCGCGCAGCTTTGCCTCACCTTCCGGGGTGATTAGAGGGGTTCCGGCGGTGCGTGGCGGGCGATAACGGCTCATGACGGTCCTGCGGGGTTTCGGAAAGCGAAGCCTATCAAGCTTCGCGCAGGACCGTCAGTGGGCTGGCGTTGAGCGCGCGACGCGTCCCCATCACGCCTGCCGAACCCACGAGCAGGGCACCCAGCAATGGCAGCAGGAGCAGCCAGGGGTGGGGTTGCCAATCCAGGTCGAAGGCGAAGCGATAGAGCAGGGCGCTGACCAGTTCGCAGCCGAGTGCAGCGAGCAAGCCGCTGCAGGCGCCGAGCAGGGCGAACTCCGCGCGACGGGCTTTCAGCAGCAACTGGCGCTCGGCGCCCAGGGCGCGCAACAGGGCGCCTTGGCGGATGCGCTCGTCCAGCGTGGATTGCAGACCCGCGAACAGTACGGCCAGGCCGGCCGCGAGGACGAAAAGCAGCACGAACTCCACTGCCAGGGTGACCTGGGCGAGGATGCTGCGCAGCTGCGCGAGGATGGCTTCCACCTGCAACAGCGTCACCGCCGGGAAGGCACGGGACAGCTCCACCAGATCGCGGTCGTGGCGCGGTGGCAGATAGAAACTGGTGAGGTAGGTGACGGGAAGGTCGGACAGGGTGTCCGGCGCGAAGATCATGTAGAAATTCGGCTGGAAGTTGTCCCAATCCACCTCGCGCAGGCTGGTTACCTCGGCGTCGCGTTGCAGGCCGCCGACGCTGAAGCTGAGCTTGTCGCCCAGCTTGAGGCCAAGGCTTTCGGCAAGTTTGGATTCGACGGAAACACCTGGCAGGGCGGATTTGCCCAGGTCGCTCCACCAATGCCCGGCTACCAGGCGATTGTCGCCGGGTAGTTCGGCGGACCAGGTCAGGCTGAGGTCGCGCTGCACGGCACGTTCCCCCTGGGAGTCCTTGCTCACCAGTTGGCGTACCGCTTCTCCGTTAATGGCCGTGAGTCGGCCGGGCACTACCGGATAAAGCGGAGAAGGATGCGGCGACAGACTGGCGAGGCGGCTGGCGAAGGCGTCTCTCTCAGCCGGCAGCACGTTCAGGGCGAAATGGTTGGGCGCGTTCTCGGGTAGCTGGTTCTGCCAGGTATCCAGCAGTTCGCCCCGAAGCAATGCGATCAGCGCCATGGCCAGCAGAATCAGGCCAAAGGCCAGGGACTGGCCGGCCGCCGCCAGTGGGTAGCGCAACAGTTGGCCAAGGCCGAGTCGCCAGGGCAGGGCGGCGTTGGCCAGGACCTTGCGCAGCCCCTTCAATCCGGCCAGCAGCAGGCCGCCCAGCAGCAGGGCCGCGATCAAGCCGCCACCGAGCAGGGCGAGCGTCAGTTTCAGGTCCAGGCTCAGTCGCCACATGATCAGGCCAAGGGCCAGCAATGCCGCGCCATATATAAGCCAGGCACTTGGGGGCAGCGGCAGCAGGTCACGGCGCAGGACGCGCAAGGGCGGCACCCGGCCCAGTGCAGCCAATGGCGGGAGTGCGAAGCCGCCCAGGGCGAGCAGGCCAGTGGCGATCCCGGCCAGCGCGGGTACGAGGCCGCCGTCAGGAATCACCGCGGGCAGGAGTCCGCCCAGCAATTCGAACAGCACGACCTGCGCCAGCCAGCCGAGCAGGGCGCCCAGTGCACTGGCAAGCAACCCCAGCAGAGCCAGTTGCAGACCAAATAGAAAGAGGGCTTCGCGGCGCGACAGGCCAAGGCAACGTAGCAGGGCGCTAGCGTCGTAACGACGCGCGGCGAATCTGGCCGCAGACAGCGCCACGGCGACGCCGGAGAGCAATACGGCGGCGAGGCTGGCCAGGTTCAGGTAGCGTTCGGCGCGACCGAGGGCTCCACCGATCTGGCGATTGCCTTGTCTGGCATCTTCCATGCGCTGGTGCGCTGCCAGGTTAGGTTCAATCTCCGTTCGGTACTGCGCCAGCGCTTCATGCGAACCGCTCCACAGTTCCCGGTATCGCACCCGACTACCGGGTTGCACGATGCCGGTGGCATCGAGGTCATCCAGGCTGATCAGTACCCGTGGGGTGAGGCTGTAGAAGTCGCCTGCACGGTCGGGTTCGTAGGTGAGCACGCGCGTCAGGCGCAGGGTTTTCTGCCCGACATCGATACTGTCGCCGGGCTTGAGGTCCAGCGTTGCGAACAACCTCGCCTCCGCCCAGGCTTCACCCGCTTTCGGACCGCTACCGGTGGTCTCCTCGCCATAGGGCTGTGCGGCGCTCTTCAATTCGCCGCGCAGCGGATAGGCTGCGTCGGCGGCCTTGACGCTGGAGAGCTGGATACCGTTGTCGGTGGCGATAACGCTGGAGAATTCCACCGCGCTGGCATGTTTCAGGCCCAGCCGGATGCCGCTTTCGACTTGCTCGGCGCTGGCCGGTGACGAGCCGCTGAGCAGGAGGTCGGCGCCGAGGAATTCCGTGGCACGCAGTAGCATGGCGCCATTAAGGCGGGCACTGAAGTAGCCGATGGCGCTGCTGGCGGCTACGGCTACCAGCAGGGAGAAGAACAGCACCCGCAACTCGCCGCTGTGGGTGTCGCGCCACAGTTGGCGGGCGGCCATTGTCAGCAGGCGAGCGAGTGGCAGGCGTCGCATCAGGGTTCCACCTGTTCGACCAGGCGTCCGCCTTCCAGACGGATAAGTCGGCGGCAGCGATGGGCGAGGCGTTCGTCGTGCGTCACCAGCACAAGGGTGGTGCCGCGCTCCTGGTTGAGTTGGAACAGCAGGTCGCTGATGCGCTCGCCGGTGTGGCTGTCGAGGTTGCCCGTGGGCTCGTCGGCGAACAGCACATCGGGTTCGGCGGCAAAGGCGCGGGCAATGGCGACGCGTTGCTGTTCGCCACCGGAGAGCTGGCGCGGGTAATGGCTGAGGCGCTGGTCCAGGCCGACCCGTTCGAGCAGGTGACGGGCACGTGAGCGCGCATCGCGGTTGCCTTCCAGTTCCAGCGGCAGCATGACGTTTTCCAGGGCGTTGAGGTTGTCCAGCAACTGGAATGACTGGAAGACGAAACCGACATGCTCGGCGCGCACCCGCGCTCGCTGGTCTTCGTCCAGGCTCGACAGGGCGCGGCCAGCCAGGTGCACCTCGCCGGCGCTGGGCAGGTCGAGCCCGGCGAGCAGGCCGAGGAGGGTGGATTTACCGGACCCGGAGCTACCGACGATGGCCAGGCTGTCGCCCTTGCCGAGGTCGAAGGAGAGGTCGTGAAGGATGGTCAGCTCGCCTTCCGCGCTGGGAACCACTTTGCTAAGGTTCCGCGCATCGAGAATGCTTGCGCTCATGGAGAATCCAATGCGTGCCTGGTTGTTGGGCGGCTGCCTGTCACTGTTGCTGTTGGCGCAGGAGGCCATGGCGGGGACCGTGCTGGTCGTCGGCGATAGTATCAGCGCTGCTTTCGGGCTGGAATCCAGCCAGGGATGGGTCTCGCTGCTGGAAAAACGCCTTGCCGAAAAGGGTTACGAACAGCGTGTGGTGAATGCCTCAATCAGCGGTGACACCAGTGCCGGCGGGCTGTCCAGGCTGCCGGCGCTACTGGCCGAACACAAGCCGGAGCTGGTGATCATAGAGCTTGGCGGCAACGATGGACTGCGTGGCCAGCCACCTGCGCAATTGCAACAGAATCTTGCCGCCATGATCGACAGCGCCAAGGCGCAGGGTGCATCCGTGCTGCTGCTCGGCATGCGTCTACCGCCCAACTACGGCGTGCGCTATACGACGGCGTTTGCCAACGTCTATAACAGCCTGGCAGCAGAAAAACAGGTGCCGCTGGTGCCCTTCTTCCTCGATGGGGTCGGGGGCGTGCCGGAGATGATGCAGGCCGATGGCCTTCACCCTCGCGCGCAGGCCCAGCCAAGGCTGCTGGACAACCTCTGGCCGACGCTGGAACCCATGCTCTGACGCTTTTCCCGAGGCTCGCTTTCGGCTAATGTTGCGCACCCTCCCTGGAGTCCTCCATGCCGCGCCCCGCCTGGTCCCTGTTTGGCTACAAAGTCATTGAGCCCGACGAGCAACTCGACCTGTTCGCTTGCCGCGAGATTCGCCTGCACCTGGTGGCGCGACAGCTGGAACTGGACGGCTTCGCGGATCGGACCCTTTGCGGCGGTTTGCTGCCGGCGCAGCCGCGCTGGAGTAGTCTGGAGCAGGAGTTGCTGCGTGATCGGCGGCTGTGCTCCAACTGCCGTTCCACCCTCGATGCACACCGCAAGGGGCAGCACTCGGTCTGGTCGGAGGCCTGAGGGCTCCCGGCGCGGCGCGCGCCGGTGTAGAATTCTGAGTCTTTTAATCAGTCAATTTGCCAAGGATTCCCGGATGTTGCCGCGCTTTACAGCCGTCGCCCGCTCCCTGTCGTTAGCGTCCCTGCTGGTGGCGGGCCCTGTCGTAGCCCTTGAGCTGCCCCTGCCGCCGCCCGGCGAAGATATCGTCGGCCAGGTCCAGGTGATCAAGGCCAAGTACGAAGACACCTTCGCCGATATCGGTGTAGCCAATGACCTGGGTTACCTGGAAATGGTTGCCGCCAACCCTGGCGTCGATCCCTGGCTGCCCGGTGCGGGCACCGAGGTCATCCTGCCGACCCGCTACATCCTCCCGGCCGGGCCGCGCGAAGGCATCGTGATCAACCTTGCCGAGTACAGGATGTACTACTTCCCGAAAGGGCAGAACGTGGTGCATACCTATCCGCTCGGCATCGGTCGTGAAGGCTGGGGTTCGCCCATCGCGCACACCACCATCACCGCCAAGACCTCCAATCCGGCCTGGTATCCGCCGAAGTCGATCCGCGAAGAGCATGCAGCCGATGGCGATCCGCTTCCGACCATGGTGCCGCCGGGCCCGGACAATCCCCTGGGGCCGTTCAAGTTCAAACTGGGCGTACCGGGCTACCTGATTCATGGCTCGAACAAGAAGTTCGGCATCGGCATGCGCGTCAGCCACGGTTGCTTCCGCATGCTGAACAACAACGTTCTGGCACTGGCTGCCATGGCGCCGGTGGGCACTCCGGTTCGCATCATCAACGAGCCCTACAAGTTCGGCGTGAGCGGCGGCAAGGTCTACCTGGAAGCCCATGCCCCGCTGGATGATCATGGCGATCCGTCCGTAGTGGACAAGCACACTGCTGTGATCAACGCGCTGCTCAAGCGTGAAGAGTTGGTCAACACCATCCGCCTGGATTGGGATGTGGTGCGCGAAGTAGTCGCGGCCGAGGACGGCCTGCCGGTAGAAATTGCCGAGCCCAACTCGGCGGTTGCGGCCACTATTCCCAATACCGAGCTGTAAGCGCCGGTCGTTTCAAGGAAGCCCGCTGAGCGATTCGCCAGCGGGCTTTTCTTTTGCCCGTGAATTGGCGATGCAGCGGCGTTTGAAAGTAACTCGGAACAGAAGGGCAGAAAGTGCGGGCAATAAAAAAGCCGACCCAGCGAACTGGATCGGCTCTATAGCCCGAGAGCTATTACTTGCGGCTGGCTTTTTCCAGCATACGCAGGGCGCGCTCGTTAGCCTCGTCAGCGGTCTGCTGGGCTTTCTGAGCGGCGGCCAGAGCTTCGTCAGCCTTGCGGTAGGCTTCGTCAGCACGGGCTTGAGCGCGAGCTGCTGCGTCTTCAGTCGCAGTCAGACGAGCTTCGGTTTCTTTGGATACGCTGCTGCAACCGGTGGCCAGAACTGCGGCCAGAGCCAGAGCAGAGAATTTCAGAACGTTGTTCATCGTGTTCCCCTTAAGGTGGACATTTCCATAAAGCAATTCCCCGAGCTTGGGAAATTAGCCGGCGTACATACTACCCATAACTTGTAGTAAGTAAACTGACCTTGTGCAAGGCAGGCACATTTTTTTCAGCTTGCCGGCTAGTTCACGAGCAACTAACGAGGTCGCTGATCAAAAAACGGTCAGGCTGATTGTTCTTTGATCAGTCGAAATTCCAAGTGTAGGCCCTGCCCAGCGCTCTGGGTCGTTTCCCTCCCATAATCTGACAAGCGTTACCTCGAGCCCGGACAAGGGCATTCATGCGCAAATCGTGCATTGAAAAGGGAACTTTTTCCGAGAACCGTGAATTATCACTCTCTATACAAAGAGCGGCCGTAGTAGTGCCTGTGGGCCGCTGATAAGCTTGCACGGCTTCCGATATCCGTAGCGAAGCGCAGACTTCAAGGACGTCACTATGTCGAAGATTCTCAAGTGGGGAGTGCTCTCGGTTCTGGCCGTGGGGTTGATCATCAAGTTGTCACTCTGGTGGTCGGTCAGATCGATCATGGATGACGCAATCAGCAAGTTGTCGCCGATGGTGGATATCACCTATGGCGGCATTACTTCTTCCTTCGATGGCCGAGTTGGCCTCGAGAACCTTCAACTTCGCGTCCCGGTCATGGGAGATAGCCTCCACGTGCAGCAGGCTGAACTGAAGTTCAAGAGCTTGCGCGAACTCCTCAGTTTCAAGGAGCGCCTTGCCGAGGGCAAGTTTCCCGAACAGATGGCGCTCAGCCTGAAGGGCATGGCGCTGGAAGTGCACGGGCCGTTCATGCAGCAGCTGTACAATGCTCCGGCCGAGCGCAGTGTATTCACTGCAATGAGCGAGGTGGCGTGCGGCACAGTGCGCAATATCGGCACTGACGAACTCCTGGAAATGGGCTATCGCACCCTCGAATCCGACGTCGAGTTCTCCTATCTGTTCCAGCCGGGGGCGCAGAAACTCAACCTGAACCTGACTTCCGACACCCGGGACATGGGCGAGGTGCGTCTCAACCTGTCGTTGTCTAACATGTCGGAGAAGCCGGGCGACCTGCAGGTCAATCCGCCGCAACTCTCCAGCGTGATCTTCGAGTTGAACGACAACCAGTACCAGCGCAAGGTGCAGCAGTTCTGCGCCGGTAAACTCGGTCAGACGCCGGATGTGTACCTGAAGAGCGCAGTTCAGCAGTTCGATACCGTACTGCGGAGCCAGAAGGTCGCCCTCGGGCAATCGATGCTGGATGCTTATGGGCGTTACCTGAAGGACCCGCAGTCGCTTCGCGTCGAACTCACCCCGAGCGAAGGCATGGCGTGGGATGGCCTGCAGTTCTTCGAGGCCAAGGATGTGGTTGCCATGCTGCGTCCGGCGGTATTGGTGAACCAGGAGTTGGTCCAGCCGGTCGAATTCACCTGGGTTGACCCCTCGGCAGCGCGCAATGAGCAAGTTGCAATGGAGAAGGTCACCGCAGAACCGGAAAACGATGGCGACGGACGTGCCGTGCAGCAGTATGAGTTCGTCAATGTTGCCGACCTGCCGGGTTATGCCGGCAAGCGACTACAGTTCATCACCTTCGATGGCGCCTATTACCAGGGTGTATTACACAAGGTGGAGAACGGGAAGGCGTACCTCAGCGTGCAGTTCGGCTCCGGCACGGCAGAGATGTTCCTTCGGCTGGAAAAGATCGATAAGGTACGCGTAAGGTTTTAGATCCTCAGAGGAGTAGTGATGAGCGAGGCATTGTCCATCCACCATGACCAGGCAGGTCATCAGTTCGAGACCACCGTGGAAGGTCATCGTGCATACCTGGCCTATATGGACCTGGGTAAACAGACTTTGGACATCTATCGCACTTTTGTGCCGAACGTCCTGCGCGGCCGCGGGATTGCTGCAGCATTGACCGAGTCGGCCCTGGAATATGCCGAGGATCATGGTTATACCGTGATCCCATCCTGCTCCTACGTCGAACGCTATATCGAGCGACGTCAGCGTCAGGCCCAGCGCAACGGCTGAGCTGAAGCGCAAAGAAAAACGCCGGGCAATTGCCCGGCGTTTTCGTTTCCAGCTTTCGATCAGCGCTGGCGCTTGGGCAGCACATCCTTGAGCTTGGCGTGCATGCTGCGCAGTGCTTTCTCGGTGGCTTCCCAGTCGATGCAGGCGTCGGTAACGGAAACGCCGTACTTCAGCTGGTCGAGGTCTTTCGGGATCGACTGGCTGCCCCAGCCCAGATGGCTTTCCACCATCAGGCCGACGATGGAGTTGTTGCCTTCGAGGATCTGGTTGGCGACGTTGTCCATCACCAGCGGCTGCAGGGCGGGGTCCTTGTTGGAGTTGGCGTGGCTGCAATCGACCATGATGTTCGGCCGAATGCGAGCCTTGGTCAGTTCCTGTTCGCAGATGGCGACGCTGACCGAGTCATAGTTCGGCTTGCCGTTGCCGCCGCGCAGAACCACGTGGCCATAAGCGTTGCCCTTGGTGGTGACGATGGACACGCCACCTTCCTGGTTGATGCCGAGGAAACGGTGCGGGCTGGAAACCGATTGCAGGGCGTTGATCGCTACGGTCAGGCTGCCGTCGGTGCCGTTCTTGAAGCCGACCGCTGACGAAAGGCCGGAAGCCATTTCGCGGTGAGTCTGGGATTCAGTGGTACGTGCGCCGATGGCTGACCAGCTGATCAGGTCCTGCAGGTACTGCGGGGAAATCGGGTCCAGGGCTTCGGTGGCGGTGGGCAGGCCCTTTTCGGCCAGGTCGCGCAGCAGCTGGCGGCCGATATGCAGGCCGTCCTGGATCTTGAAGGAGTCGTCGAGGTACGGGTCGTTGATCAGGCCTTTCCAGCCGACGGTGGTGCGCGGCTTCTCGAAGTACACGCGCATCACCAGGAAGAGGGTATCGGACACTTCGGCAGCCAGGACCTTCAGGCGATCGGCATACTCGTGAGCGGCCTTGATGTCGTGAATGGAGCAGGGGCCCACGACCACGAACAGGCGATGGTCCTTGCCATCGAGGATATTGCGGACCACCTGGCGGCCATTGGCTACGGTGCCCAGGGCTTCATCGGTCAGCGGAATTTCGCGCTTCAACTGCTCCGGCGTGATCAGGGTCTCGTTGGAGGCAACGTTAAGGTCGTCGATCTGTAAATCAGCCATCGTGCTTTTCATCGTTCAGGTCGTCAGGTCACGGGTGCAGGCCGCCAGCGATCCCCGTTTGGCGGAGAGCACAGCAGTAAAAACGCGGCGGGGACGGGAACCTTAACGCTTTCCACGTAACCTCGACAATGGCGAATGCATGCGCCGAACGTGGAATTTGCACGAATTCAGACAGGGGCGAAGTCGGCTGCGTGCAGGGTGATCCATTCCTGCGCCACCGCTTCCGGCGCGAGGGCATGGCCAACCGCCTCCTCGCGCTGCTTGCGGTACTGTTCGATCAGGCAGATCTGCTCGACCATGCGTGCGCGGAACATGTTTTCTTCATCGGTGAACGCGATGCCGATCATGTAGTCGTCGACCTGTTTGCGGCACCAGGCGACGGTCCCGGAAAAGCGTGCCTGGTCGCCCAGCAGCGGGATGCACAGTTCGATGGAGGTGCCGCGCCGGAACGCCCGGACGGAGTTGCATGCCACCCCACCCAGGCTGATATCGTGCAGCCGCTGCGGGGGCATGTGCCTGCCCTTGCGCGGAACCAGCTCCACGGGCATCTCCGTGGGGTGACGCAGGAATTGACGCATGACCGCGAACTCCAGATGCCTCGAACCCGGCATCGCACCAGACACTATAGTGCCCGAGGTGGAACTGACCGACCTCGATGCCGATCGCCGTCTGCTCGACCTGCCCGGCACTTCACTGGTGATATTCACCAGTATCGGCTGCGCCAGTTGTCGCTGGGCTCGCGGGCATCTGCCGGGAGCCGGCCTGCCGGTGGACCGATTGTGCTGGATCGATGCCGGCAATAATGGTGGGCTGGTCGAGCGCTATGAGGTATTCCACCTGCCTGCGTTATTCGTGGTTCAAGATGGCAACTTCCATGGCGCGCTGCACTCCAGCCTGCGGCGCGACGATCTGACAAAGTCCCTGGAGCGGGCCTTGGCCCGGCCGGCAGAGGAGCTTCCTTAAATGAGTACGAGCAAACCGCGTATCGGCATTATCGGTACCGGCGCCATTGGCGGCTTTTATGGTGTGATGCTGGCGCGTGCCGGCTTTGATGTGCACTTCCTGCTGCGCAGCGAATACGACGCCGTGGCCGCGCGTGGCCTGCAACTGAACAGTGCGGTGCATGGCGCCCAGGCGCTGTTCCCTGTCCAGGCCTACCGTGATGCCGCTGACATGCCGCCTTGCGACTGGCTGCTGGTAGGTGCCAAGACCACCAGCAATGCCGCGCTCTCGCCGGCCATTGCCCAGGCTGCAGCGCCGGGCGCGAAAGTGGTGCTGCTGCAGAACGGCCTGGCGGTGGAGGACGAACTCCGTCGGCTGCTGCCAAGCTCGCTGCATCTGCTTGGTGGTCTCTGCTACATCTGCGTCCACCGCTCGGCGCCGGGCGTGATCGAGCACCAGTCCCTGGGTGCGGTGAACCTCGGCTACCACTCCGGTCCGGCGGTTGGCGACGCTGAACGTCAGGCGCTGACGGAGGAGGGCTCTGGTCTGTTCAAGGCTGCTGGCATCGATTCCGCGGCGGTCGCCAACCTGGACCAGGCGCGCTGGCAGAAGCTGGTGTGGAACGTGCCCTACAACGGCTTGTCGGTGCTCCTGGATGCCGGCACCACCGCGCTCATGGGCAACGCCGATACGCGCGCACTGATCCAGGCGATCATGCAGGAAGTGGTGGACGCGGCGACCGCCATCGGGCATCGCATTCCGGATAACTTCGCTGCAAAGCTGCTGGCTTCTACCGATCGCATGCCCAACTACCTGCCGAGCATGTATCACGACTTCGCACAGAAGCGCCCGCTTGAACTCGGTGCCATCTATGAAGCCCCTCTGGCCGCGGCTGCAGCCATTGGCTTCGAGATGCCGCGTATCCGTGCGCTCTATCAGGCGCTACGCTTCATCGACGCACGCAATCAGGGCTGAGGGCGGACCTTCATGGGCAAGGGGCTGGGTGACAAGCTGGTATTGGCAATCTCTTCGCGGGCGCTGTTCGACCTCGACGAAAGCCACCGGGTCTACGAGGCGGAAGGCATAGAGGCCTACCGCCAATACCAGATCGACCATGAAGATGAAGTGCTCGCGCCTGGGGATGCCTATCCGCTGGTGGAGAAGCTGCTTGGCTTGAACGAGCAACTGGGCCAACAGCGGGTGGAGGTCATCCTGGTGTCGCGCAACAGCGCTGACACCGGGCTGCGGGCCTTCAATTCCATCCAGCACTACGGCCTCGGCATATCCCGCGCGGCCTTTGTCGGAGGGCGCAGTCCCGAGCCGTATCTGCGCGCCTTTGGTTGTCACCTGTTCCTGTCTACCCATGCCGAAGATGTGCGTCGCGCCCTGCAAACCGGATACGCCGCAGCCACCATCCTCTCTGGAGGACCGCGCCGCGCCGCGAGCAACGAGTTGCGCATTGCCTTCGATGGCGACGCGGTGCTGTTTTCCGACCATTCCGAGCGCATCTACCAGACTGGCGGCCTTGAGGCTTTCCAGGCCCACGAGCGCGATTCGGCGCGCGAACCACTGGACGGTGGCCCCTTCAAACCCTTCCTTTCGGCGCTTAACCGGCTGCAGCAGGAGTTCCCGCCGGAGGCCTGCCCGATTCGCACGGCGCTGGTAACCGCGCGCTCCGCACCGGCACATGAACGGGTTATCCGTACTCTTCGCGATTGGGATATCCGGCTGGACGAGTCCTTCTTCCTGGGTGGGCTGGAAAAGGCCGCGATTCTCGAAACCTTCGGTGCGGATGTGTTCTTCGACGATCAGGCCGGGCACTGCGAAAAAGCCCGCGACGTAGTGGCTACCGGGCACGTGCCGCATGGCGTGAGCAACGAATCGCAGTTGTGACCAGGTTCTGCGCCAAAATTGCCTGCGCATCGGCGATGCGTCGTCAAAAATCGCTTCGGAATACTCATTAGCAGCTCGTTAACTCCGCTTCCTCAGCGATTTTTTCCTCGCCTGACCATCGCTCGACGACTTTTCGTACAGAACCTAAGCTCTGGTGAGGCCAGCCATGCAAGGCGGTAGGAGGCCTCATGATTCGCTCCATTCTCTATGCCACGGACCTCGGTCTCTATGCCCCATATGTTCTGCAACACGCCCTGTCTCTTGCTCGCGCCTACAACGCCCAACTGTACGTAGTCCATGCGGTGGAGCCCCTCGGGCTGTTCGCCGAATCGGTGCTGCAAACCTATCTGGACGACGACACCCTGAAGGAGCTGCGGGCCAAGGGGCTGGGCACCGTGATGTCGAGTATCGAGCAGCGGGTGCTGGAAGGATTTCGCGATGAGATGGGCGAGGCCGTCCAGGACCTGGACATGATCCGCGCGGTACGGGTGGTCCAGGGGGACCCGCCGCTGGTCATTCTCGAAGAAGTGCAGAAGCTATCCGTGGACCTCCTCGTCGTAGGAAGCCACAGCCACGGGACTTCGCTGGATACACCGCTGGGTCGTACGGCTGCCAGATTGGTGCAGCTTTCCGAGGTGCCGGTGTATCTGGTGCCGATGCTCCAGCATCGCGGACACAACGACTTCTGATCACCGCTGGTCGCTGGTTGTGCAAAGCGCAAAAAAACGTCTAGTTTTATTCAGCAAACCATTAATATGGTTATAAACGCCGCCGACATCCTGCGGCGTAATCGCTTTGAGGATTGCCTATGAAGCTCCAGCAATTGCGCTACATCTGGGAAGTAGCGCACCACGACCTTAACGTGTCCGCTACTGCCCAAAGTCTCTACACATCGCAGCCGGGCATCAGCAAGCAGATCCGTCTGCTGGAAGACGAGCTGGGCGTCGAGGTTTTCGCTCGTAGCGGCAAGCACCTCACCCGTGTCACTCCGGCCGGTGAGCGCATCATCACCACCGCGGGCGAAATCCTGCGCAAGGTCGAAAGCATCAAGCAGATTGCCCAGGAGTTCTCCAACGAGAAGAAAGGCACCCTGTCCATCGCCACAACCCACACCCAGGCGCGCTATGCACTGCCGCCGGTGATCGGTGGATTCATCAAGCAGTACCCGGATGTCGCCCTGCACATGCACCAGGGCACGCCCATGCAGATTGCGGAGATGGCTGCCGATGGCACCGTCGATTTCGCCATCGCCACCGAAGCCCTGGAGTTCTTCGGTGACCTGGTGATGATGCCGTGCTACCGCTGGAACCGCTGCGTCATCGTTCCTCAGGGCCACCCACTGACCAAGTTGCCCAAGCTGACCCTCGAAGCGCTGGCCGAACATCCCATCGTGACCTACGTGTTCGGTTTCACCGGGCGCTCCAAACTGGACGAGGCGTTCAGCCATCGCGGCCTGACTCCCAAGGTGGTCTTCACCGCGGCCGACGCCGACGTGATCAAGACTTACGTTCGCCTGGGACTGGGCGTTGGCATCGTCGCGAAAATGGCGGTGGACCCCAAGCTCGACAGCGACCTCGTGGTGCTGGACGCCAGCGAACTGTTCGAGGCGAGCGTGACCAAGATCGGCTTCCGTCGCGGTACTTTCCTGCGCGGTTTCATGTGCGACTTCATCGAGAAGTTCGCCCCGCACCTGACCCGCGACGTCCAGGCTCGCGCCGTGCAGTGCCATAACAAGGCGGAGCTGGATGAACTGTTCCACGACGTGGAGCTGCCGACCTACTAAGGGATACGGCAAGAAAAAGCCCGGCGGATGCCGGGCTTTTTTATGGTTCATCGCGCTTTCCCGGGGAAGGCGGCCTTGATTTTCAG